>NZ_JBDWAS010000020.1:0-84052 GCF_039978735.1 Maricaulis sp. | reverse complement strand
ACATCAATCCCGGAAATCTGGTCCGTCGCGGTCGCAATCGTGCCGGAACCCGTCACCGAGCCGCCCCCGCCCGAGGAGGTGATCGCATAGTCGTAATCCACGCCGACCTCCGCACCCGCAAAGGTGAAGGAGACAGCATTGGCATTCGCCGCCGTTACCGGGTCCTGGTCCAGGGAGACCGAATAACCCGACGGCACCACCACGTCCTTGGAGACAGTGTCCGTCGCAGCCACGCCGGTATTGCCGCTGCCATCCGTCAGCCTCACCGACAGGGTGAGCGTCCCGTCGACGAGGCTGAACACGTCAATCCCGCCGATCTGGTCGGTTGCCGTCGCAATCGTGCCGGACCCGGTGACCGAGCCGCCGCCATGCGACGAGGTGATCGTGTAGTCGTAATCCGTACCCACCTCGGCACCAGCGAAGGTGAAGGAAACAGCATCGGCATTGCCGGCATTGACCGCAGCCTGGTCGAAAGAAACCGAATAGCCCGACGGTGCACCGGCATCCTTCTCCGCCGTGTCGGTGGCCGCCGTACCGGTATTGCCCGCCGGGTCGGTCAACGTCACCGACAGGGTCAGCGTGCCGTCATTCAGGCCGGACACATCGATCCCGGAGATCGCATCCGTCGCTCCGCTGAGCGTCCCGCTGCCCGTGACATTCGTGCCGCCATTGCTCGAACTGATCGTGTAGGCGTAGTCCGCCGAGGCTTCCCCGCCCGCAAAAGTGAAGGACACCGCCGTCTCGTTCGCCGCCGTCACGGGGTCCTGGCCGAGGGACACCGAATAACCGGACGGGGCCGTCGCGTCCTTGTTCACGGTGTCGGTCGCAGCCGAACCGGTATTGCCGCTGCCATCCGTCAGCGTCACCGACAGGGTCAGTGTGCCGTCATTGAGGCCGGACACATCAATCCCGGAAATCGTGTCCGTCGCCGTGACGATCGTGCCCGAGCCGCTGACCGGCGTGCCGCCATTGTTGGAGGTGATCGTGTAGTCGTAATCCGCACCCACCTCGGCACCCCCAAAGTCGAAGGACACCGCCGTCTCGTTCGCCGCATTGACCGAAGGCTGGTTGAAGACCACCGCATAGCCCGAGGGCGCCGTCACATCCTCGCCAAGCCCCTGAATGGCAAAATCGAAAGGCGACTCGTCAGCATCATTATTGGCGATCGACAGGGTCGCGAAGTGTGCGCCCGTGATCGAAGGGTCGAACTGAACGGTGAAGGTTGTGGTGCCGCCACCAGCCGCAACGCTGGTTGCCGGCTGCGCGGTAACCGGGAAGTCCGTCGCATTCGCGCCGGAGACACTGACCGCGCCGGAGCCGAGCACAAGCGTATCGGTGCCCGAATTGATGATGGTAAAGGTGCGGCTGACCGTGCCGCCACTGGGATTGGCCGATCCGAAATCGGTGTGATCCCCAGCGGCCGGCGAACTGTCGCCATCGGCGATATTCGTGCCATTGCCGGTCACGGCAATCTCGGGCGCGCCGGTGCCCATACCCAGTATCGTGAAATTGAAGGGCGACTCGTCGCTGTCATCGTTGGCGATCGACAGACCCGCGATGCGCGAACCCACGACCGACGGGTCGAACTGGACCGTGACGGTGGTCGTGCCGCCGCTGGCAGCGACGCTGGTCGCCGGCTGCGAAGTGATCGAGAAGTCTGCGGCATGGGCCCCCGAAAGGCTGGCCGCATTGCTGCCGAGGGTCAGCGTGGTACTGCCCGAATTGGTGATGGTGAAAGTGCGCGAAACCGTACCGCTGCTGATATCGGCCGATCCGAAATCGGTGTGGTCACCCGCTGTCGGCGAACCGTCGCCATCTACGATATTCACGCCATTGCCGGTCACGGCAATCTCGGGCGCACCGGTCCCCGTACCCCGGATCGCGAAATTGTAGGGCGACTCGTCGGCGTCATTATTGGTGATCGTCAGGGTCGCGTTGCGCGTGCCCACGACCGACGGGTCGAACCGGACTGTGACGGTCGTCGTACCGCCGCCGGACGCAACGCTGGTTGCGGGCTGCGAGGTGATCGAGAAGTCTGCAGCGTGACTGCCTGAAAGGCTGGCCGCATTGCTGCCCAGCGTCAGCGTGCCGGAGCCCGAATTGGTGATGGTGAAGGTGCGCGACACCGTCCCCGAGCTAACCGCAACCGCGCCGAAATCGGTGTGATCGACGGAGCCCGGCGAGCCGTCGCCATCAGCGATGTCCGTGCCATTGCCCGTCACGCCGATCTCCGGCGTCGCAACGCAATCGGGATCGGTCGTCATGTCGATCATCGCATAGCCGGACGCCCCCTGCGCAGGGGGGGACAAGTCCGCCGCATTAAAAGGAGCGGTAGTGTTAGACCAGATACTACCCGAGGCCCAGTAATCATAGAGCGCGATGTATGCATCAGTGCCGCTCACCAGATCGTAGTCTTTGTCTACGGAAAATGTATCTTGCTGCAACGGCAACTGCCCGGTCGGCGCGTTCGTCGCAACGCCGCCCGCCGACCGGATGTTGCCATCCAACTCGCGCCATACGACAAGCTGAATCGCTCGGCCGGCGCTGGAATCATTGTTGAAGGCTGTCCACTCGGCCTCGATCTGCGTCACGGTGTTGTTGGTATACGGACCGGCGATGCAGCTGCCGTCTGACGGCAGGGACAGGCTGACGGACGGGTTGCTCCAGCCCTGGGCCTGCGCGGCCCCCGCCATTGCGCCCAGTCCCGCAGCAGCCAGTGCCAGTACGCGCGCAACAGCCGAGCCTGCGCGCTTCGCGCGGGCACAAAAATCCACCGCCCCGGACAACGGCTTCGCACCGTCCGGCTTCACACAAACCCGATTTTTCATAGACTTACTTGTCCACGCTTCCGCTTCGGTCGTCCCGGTACCGAACCGCCTCGATCCCACGCGCCGGCAAGGTTTTCGCCGCCGCGCGCAATCCTTTACAAATTCTGAAACTACCCGATAGCCAAATAATTAGAATGGACTACATTCCCATCAAGAATAACAAAGCGAGAGCGGCCCGATGTCGGAGCTCAAAAACCTGGACCTCAACCTGCTGGTTGTTTTCGAAGCGGTCTATTCGGCCGGCAATATCTCCCAGGCCGCCCGGCGGCTGGGCATGAGCCAGCCGACAATCTCCAACGCCTTGCGGCGCCTGCGCGACAGTCTGGACGATCCGCTCTTCGTGCGCGCGGGCCGCGGCGTGCACCCGACCCCGCGGGCCATGCAGATGATCGGGCCGGTGCGCGAAGCGCTGCAGATGATCGAAAGCGGGGTGGCCCCGGGCGACAGTTTCGACCCGGCAAGATCGAACCGCCATTTCCGCCTGGTGGTGCTCGATGCGATGGAGCCCATCATCATGCCGCACGTGATCCGCCGGATACAGGACCACAAATCCATATCGATCGAGAACCTGGCCATCGTGAACACGCCGATGAGCGACGGGCTGAACGACGGATCGCTCGACCTGGTGATTTCCGGCTTTCTGACGGAGAGCCGGGACACGCAATGCGAAGCCCTGGCACCGGTTCACCTGTCGATGGTCGCGCGCAACGACCATCCGGCCATCGACGGGGCCTTCACCCTCGACCATTTCCAGAAACTCGGCCATATCGCGCTGGTGCCGCGTATGCGCGCGCTCTCGCGGCTGGAAGAAGCGCTGCGCCGGCTCGATATCCAGCGGCATGTGGCGTATTCGGTCACCAAGTTCTGGTCCTTCCCGCACATCCTGATGACAACGGACCTCGTGGCCGTCCTGCCGACCGCCTTTGCGCGGGTGATTGCGCGCAACTATCCGCTGGCGCTCTACGACCTGCCCTTCGCCTACCCCGATGAACGGATCTACATGACCTGGAAGACCAGCCGCACGAATGACCCCGGCCATAGATGGCTGCGGAGCGAGATAGCCGTCGCGCTCAGGCAGGCTGCGGCTTCGGCGCAGGCGCCGGACCGATAGTCCGCATCGCCCGCCAGTAGTGCCAGGCACCCCAGACACCGCCGACCTGGACGAGCAGGATGGCATAGCCCAGCGACCGCACCCCCTGGCCGGCAAACAGCGTGTCACTGGCGAGCCCGATCGCGGTCGGCCCGACACCGACACCCACGATATTGAAGGCGCACAGATAGATCGCCGTCGCCATGGGGCGCATGTGCGGCTCGACGCGTGAATGAAGGAAAGCGTAGGTCGGCCCCCAGAACACGGTGGCCATGCTGCCCGAAATCACGAGGCAGGCGAGCGCCGGCACGGCCGACGGGAACAGCAGGAAACCGATCGCAAAGGGCTTGGCGACCAGGATTGCCGCGATGACGACACCGAGGCGCCAGCGCGGGTTTTTTGCCCCCAGCCGGTCGGCAATCGCCCCGCCGGCCCATGTACCCAACCCGCCGAGTATGCCGACAACGAGCGCGAGGAATATGCCGGTCTGTGCCTGGCTGAGCCCGTGCGCGCGGATGATGAAGGTGGCGGTCCAGGCGAGCGCGCCGAAGGTGACGATGCCGGTGACGGCCAGCCCGCACAGGGTGTGGAACAGCCCCGTATCGTTGCGGATGGTTCGCCATGTTCGAAGGAAGAGAGATCCCGGACGGGCCGGTATGACTGCGCTTGCGCGGTGCGGTTCGGCCACCGTGAAGCGCAGGAGCAGCGCAAGCACAAGCCCCGGCAGGCCGGCGATGACAAAGGCCCACCGCCAGCCCAGAGCCTGCCCCGCAATCCCGCCGACGAGGAAGGCCAGCAGCACGCCGATATTGGCCCCGGCCGCAAACGTGGCCATCGCCGAGGTCCGCCTTTCGGGCGGATAGAAATCCGAGATCATCGAATGGGCCGGCGCCACGGCCCCCGCCTCGCCGATACCGACACCGAGCCGGGCGAGCGCGAGTTGCGCGAAATTCTGCACAAAGCCCATCGCGATGGTCAGCGTGCTCCACACGGCGGTCGCGGTCGATATGATGTTGCGGCGATTGCCGCGCGCGGCCAGCCCTGCGACCGGAAATCCGAACAACGCATAGACAATGGCGAACAGCGCCCCGGACAACAGGCCGAGCTGCGTGTCCGTCAGCGCAAACTCGGCGCCGATCTGGTCAAGCGTGACCGCCAGGATATTACGGTCGAGCTGATTGACCGCAAACATCGCAGTCAGCACGCCCAGCGCATAAGTATTAGATTTCGCCGACATTATTTCCCGGCCCGACAGTCACTCACCGACCGGTCTACCACGCCTGTACTGACGTGGAAGGCAAAGGCGCAGGTTGCAGGCCCGCGCGTGCTGTCAGACTGGCGCCGATCAGTCTCTGAGGTCCGGGTGTTTGCGGATCGACCTCGCCAAGAGCGGTCCAAAGCGGCTCCACCTGAACCGCACCGCCTCACCCGCTACTTCAAGGCTAGTCTTCGTGCCGCGACCTGCGTCGCGGCCATGGGAAAGGCCCGGCGCCTGTCTCGCAGAGCCCCCGGTCGCCGCATGCGCACAGACTCTGCGGCGACCGATTGGGTTGAACGCTCGAAACCCGGCCGCACGAAGCGATCAGCCTGCCGTGGCCTTCAGGGCCGCAGAGAACACATCCAGACCCTCGTCAAGTTGCTCCATGGGGATCGTCAGCGGTGCCAGGAAGCGGATGACATTTCCCCGCACACCGCAGGACAACAGGAGCAGGCCACGCTTTCGGGCTTCGGCCACCAGCGCAGCGGTTCTCGCGACGTCCGGCGCATCCGCATCACCGTCCACGACAAGCTCCACCGCCGTCATGGCACCCAGCGTCCGGACTTCGCCGATACCCCGGTCGGACTGACGCAGGGCCTCGCAATGGCGCACAATCCGGTCGCCGATCTCGATCGCCCGCTGACACAGGCTTTCGCGTTCGATTGTCTCCAGCACGGCCAGGCCGGCTGCGCACCCGAGCGGCGAACCGCCATAGGTACCGCCCAGCCCCCCCGGGCCGGCGGCATCCATGATCGCCGCCTTGCCGATGACGCCGGAAATCGGAAAGCCGCCGGCCATCGCCTTGGCGACCGTCATGAGATCCGGCTCGATGCCGGCGTGCTCCACGGCGAACATCGCCCCGGTGCGCGCGAAACCGGTCTGGATTTCATCGGCGATCAGGAGGATGCCGTGCGTGTCGCAGAGGCTGCGCAGGGCCTGCATGAAGGCCGGAGACGCGGCATAGAAACCGCCCTCGCCCTGTACGGGCTCGATGATGATTGCCGCGACCCGCGAAGCTTCGATGTCGGACTTGAAGAGGCGCGCGATCGCATCCAGCGAGGCGGCTTCGGAAATGCCCAGATAAGGAGCCGGGAAAGGCACATGGTAGATGTCTGACGGGAAGGGACCGAAACCTGTCTTGTAAGGCACGACCTTTCCGGTCAGCGCCATGCCCATCATCGTGCGGCCGTGAAAACCGCCGGAGAAGGCGATCACGCCCGGCCGCCCCGTTGCCGCACGCGCGATCTTGATCGCGTTCTCGACCGCCTCGGCGCCCGTGGTCAGGAAGATGGTCTTTTTCGGCGTCTCGCCGGGGGCCAGCGCATTGAGCTTTTCGGCCAGCGCCACATAGGGCTCATACGGCGTCACCTGGGCGCAGACATGGGAGAAATTGTCCAGCTGGGCAGCCACGGCGGCCTTGATTGCCGGGTGATTATGCCCGGTATTGGTCACCGCAATGCCGGCCGCAAAATCGATATAGCGGCGGCCGTCCGCATCCCAGATTTCGGCATTGCTGGCGCGTGTCGCGAAGACCGGGTGCATCATGCCAAGACCACGCGGAATGGCGGCCTCACGGCGTTTCCAGAGCGTTTCGTTGTTCATGCGTGTGTGCCGCCGGATTAAGCCGACAGGCCTCCCATCAAGGTGTATTTCATATCCAGATAGTCATCGAGGCCATGGCGCGATCCCTCGCGGCCAAAACCGGATTGCTTGACGCCGCCGAACGGCGCGGCGGCCGACGACAGGATGCCCTCATTGACACCGACCATGCCGTAGTCGAGCGCGTCGCTGACCCGCCAGGCCCGGCCCAGATCGCGGGTATACAGATAAGCGGCCAGGCCATATTCGGTGTCATTGGCCATGGCGATGACGTCAGCCTCGTCATCAAAGCCGATCAGCGGCGCCACCGGGCCGAAGATCTCCTCCTGCATCACGGACATGTCCGGCGTCACGCCATCCACCACGGTCGGCGCATAGAAGAGCTCCCCGGCGGCATGCTTGGCTCCGCCTGTCACCAGCCGCCCGCCCTTGGCCAATACATCCGCGACCAGGCGTTCGGTCTTGGCAAAGGCCGCCTCGCTGATCAGCGGACCGATCTCCACACCCGCCTCGTCACCACGTCCGACCTTGAGCGCCCCCACCCGCTCCGCCAGGCGTTCGGCCAAAGCCGGCCGGATGGCATTGTGGACGAAGACCCGGTTTGCACAGACGCAGGTCTGACCGGCATTGCGGAACTTGGATGCCATCAGCCCTTCGATTGCAGCGTCCAGATCGGCATCATCGAACACAATGAAGGGCGCATTTCCGCCCAGCTCCATCGACAGGCGTTTTACCGTCGGCGCGCATTGGGCAATGAGCTTGCGGCCCACCGCGGTCGACCCCGTGAAAGAGAGTTTGCGAACCGTTGCGCTGGCCGTCAGCACGCCGCCGATCGCCGCCGCATCGGTGCCGGTGACAACATTGAAAACGCCAGCCGGGATGCCGGCTTGCACGCTCAGCCGGGCGGCCAATAGCGCCGACAGCGGTGTTTCCGCCGCCGGTTTTGCGACCAGCGTGCAGCCAGCCGCCAGTGCGGCCGCGGCCTTGCGCATCAGCATGGCATTGGGAAAATTCCACGGCGTGATCGCCGCACACACACCAACCGGCTTGCGGGTCACCAGGATGCGCTTGCTTTCGGAAGGAGCGGGAATGATCTCGCCATAGACCCGGCGGGCCTCCTCGGCGAACCAGTCCAGATAGGAGGCGCCGTAGAGTATTTCGCCGCGCGCCTCGGCCAGCGGTTTGCCATTCTCAAGGGACAGCACCTGCGCGAGCTCGTCCGCCTGTTCCACCATCAGGTCGCGCCAGTGCCGCAGGCGCGCCGCCCGCTGGTCCGCCGGAAGCGCGGACCAGGCTGCAAGCGCCGCGGCGGCGGCATGGATCGCGGCCTGCGTTTCTGCTTCGCCGCAATCGGCGACGGACGCGATCACGCGTCCGGTGGCCGGATCGTGCACATCGAACCGGCGTGCCGTAGCCGCATCACACCATTTGCCATCGATGAAGGCCTGCGTCGGCCAGTCCGGACCCACATCCAGCATGGAACCATCCCCTGTCACTGTTATGGGGCCAGATTGCCGGTTTTCTCACCCGTGCAATAGGGCCAGTTAGGCGCGATCCGTCGAACCAGTTTCCAGGTCCTGCCCGCGGGCCTGTCCTCGCGCCTCATCGAGACGCCGCGCCGGCCAGAGCATGAAGACCAGGCTGAGGAACAGGCCAAGGATGGCGATATTGACCAGCATGCCGAAGCCCGCCCCGCCACCCAGAATGGCGCCCGCGATCATCGGACCGGACGCCAGTCCCATTTTCGAGATGAAGCCGGCGAAGGCTGAGGCCCGCCCTGCGGCATCGAACTCGGCCGTCATGCCGAACAGGTAGGCGATGACGAAACCCCAGGTAATGCCGGTACCGCAATTGGCGATCATGTAGGCGGCCGGATGACCGCTGAAATGGAACAGCGCCGTGCCCGCAAAGGTCAGGAGCATGGACGCCCCCAGCAACCAGAACCGGCCAAAGCGCAGACCGCACACCATCACCAGGAGGGGACCTGCCAACGCAACCCAGGTCGCCAGACCCAGGGCGGTCGACACGTAGGACCGGTCCAGGCCGTAGTCGATGCCCAGGCGGATGATATAGGCGAGCAAGCCCATATTGGCCGCCTGGAACAGAAAGATCGCCACATAGGTCAGCGCGAGCGGCGGCCAGTCGATGCGGCTGTTCGCCTGTTTGTCAGTCTCGCGCGGCGGGTATTCAGCCAGAAAGGGCAGCATCACGAGCGTTGCGGCGCTGAACAGGGCCAGGGCGATGAACAAGGCCTGCGTTCCAAAGACCGGTGCCAGCGGCGGCAGGACCATCACGGCCAGCCCGCCCAGGCCGAACTGGACGAAAAGCAGCATGCCGAAGGTCCGGTCCGGATTGGCGGTGCGGGCGATAACGGCGAAGGCCGTACCGGTGAGCACGCCCCCGACAACCCCATGGGCAAGGCGCACCGGCAACAACACCTCGAAACTGGCAATCCAGATCGAGGCTATGTCCACGGCAATCAGGATGACAAGACATATCCAGGCCATACGCCGCCACGGCCAGCGCTTCACCAGGAATACGGCCGCCAGAGCCCCGATGGCCGCACCGTAGATATTCGCCGACCCGATTTGACCGGCCTGCTCGTCAGACAGGCCAAGACCACTGACGAGACCGTCGACGATGGCGGCCATGATGTTGACGTAAAACAGGCCCGCCGTTGCCAGGAAGGCCAGCATGACCGCCGCAATCAGCCCGTCGGGCGCGGCCGTCAAATGCGGGAAGGGCATGCGCGGCGTCTGGCTGTGAGCGGTCATCTTGCGTCCTCGCAATAGGGTTGGATGGCATGGGATGCGACGGCTGCGCGCCGCCAGGCGAACTCGCGGCCGTCGCTGACATAGGCATAGACATGGCCATTGGGGATCAGCGCGAGGGTTATGCCGCCATAGCCGGACAGCGCCGGGATCCACACGTCCGACGCACAGCCCAGCGCCGGACCGGCATTCCAGGCCCAGAATCCGTTCTGATAGCGTTGAACGCCACTTCCGGCGGCCAGGCCCCGGTCGGCCGGATCACGCTGCAGCGCCGCGGCCAGCATGGCCGGATCGGCCCATGCGTCTCCTGCGACCTGACCGCCCTCCTGCAGGAAGCGGCCCAGTCGCATCATGTCGTCCAGCGTGAGGGTCAGCCCCCAGCCGCTGACCGGTTGGCGGCCCCCGTCATAGGAACGCCGGGTCGTGTTCATCAACGGCGACAGGTTCAGTTCCCGCCAGAGCGGGACCAGGAGATCATCATAGAAGTCCGCATCGGCGCGGCCGGTCTGCGCCCGCCAGAAGGCCTGCATCGCTGTGCCCAGAACATAGGTATCGGTCGTGTGGTAGACCCAGCGCGCGCCGGGCTCGGATTGGCGCGGGTGCTGGTTGCAGGCCAGATCGATGCGTTCGGCGTGGGTCGAGCGGGACATGAATTCCCAAAGCTCCGGCGCGCCTTCGTCCGCATCGAATTCTGCCGACGTATAGAGCCCGGTGGCCATATCCAGGGCGTGCTCGAAAGTGACACCGGCCCAGCGCTCCGCGTCACACGCATCGACATAGTCGGAAACCAGCGACGCGCGCGCGCCGGGATAGAGATGTTCCAGGCGCATCAGCGCCAGGCCGGCGACGACAGATTTGGCCAATGAATAGGATGGCAGGGCGAGGCCCGCACAGAAGGGATCCGGGCCGAAGCGCGTCTGGCAGCCGCCCGCATAGACGACGTCATCGATCAACACGCCGAACACACTCATCGCCTCCGGCGACACCTCGAGCGGCGAACCGAAACCGGCCGGATCGGCACCTTCGAAATCGTCGGCGAGCGCCACGATGTGCCGTCGCTCGTAGGACTGATCCTCGCGCGGCAGAGCGGCCGGCAATTCAATCGGCTCGACCGAAACACTCAGCCGGCTCCAGAGATCGAACTGGTAGTAGGCACACGTCTCCGCCCCTATCTGCAACACGCCTTGCGCGCCCTCTCCGGACGCATCGGCCCCGATGGCCAGCCAGCCGGTGTGTAGACAATTGGCGTTGCGTTCCTGCAGGGCCACAGGGAAACGGACCTGCAAACCGCCCGCTTCCAGCCACACGCGCCCAGGCTGGACAACCCATTCCCAGTGCTGACTGTCCCCGGGCTGCGGTCCCCGCTGCAACGGCCCGGCCCGCCCGTCCCGGCCGACCCAATCCACTTGCAAAGGCGGAATGGCCGCTATGCCGGGTTCACCTGCGTAGTCGAACTCGTCGTGGACAACCCGGAAACCGTCGGGGGTCTCCCGCCCGTCCAGCCGGATCTGAAAGGACATCACCGCCTCCGGCACCACCGCACCGGCCGGCATGGCAAAGGCCTGTGCCGCCAGAGGGGCGGACAAGGGCCCGGAGCCTTCCGGGATCTCCTGGTCCAGCTCTGCAGCAGACCTGGACCAGCCCACCCGCAGGCCATCAGCCCAGCAGGTATCATTGCTGGCATTGCCATCAATACGCAGGCGAACGGCAATCCACGGACGCCCGGCAGCGTCCGGCACATCTGCCCCCACGCGATGCAGGCTGACCGCATCATCCAGCCCGTCGCCGATCTCCCCCGCCGGGCGCCACGTCTCGCCGTCGATCGAGGTTTCCAGCCGGCAGGCGTCCGTGCCCTCCAGATCATCCGCGGCAAAACTGACGGCCACGCGGACCTGAACCGCGTTCTCGGGCAAAGCGACCACTGTCGCAGCCCAGGCATTGCGCTGCAGCCGCAGGGAGTGGTTGCCGGCATATTCGGTAAGACGGATATCGCCGCGTCCCGGGTCGCCGCGCCAGCGCTCTCCCAGTCCGGACTCGAAGTCGTCTTCGAAGGTCCCTTGCGCCCACGCGGCCGTGCCGCCGAGAAAAACCAGAGCCGCAGCAGCGAGCAACACCGGTCTCATGAGACACCCAATTGGCGGGCCAGCGGCGCAAGCTGCTCGGCATAACGCTGCCACAGCCCGACCGAGCTGCTGTAGAGCGGCTGACGCACCTGCGCTGCGCTGTGCGTGGCCGACGGGCTGGCATTGCGATGAAAGTCGAGGCAGGCCGGTTCAAACGGCACACCGACCGCGTCGAGCAGCCGCCGCGTCTCGCCGTCCTGATCGGCGATGATGTCTTCGTAGCGCACATCATGGACGCGACCGGGCAGAACGGCATGCCAATGCGTCATCAACCGGTCCTTGGCCTGCATGTAGGCGGCCAGATCAGCAAAGTCGTAGGAATAGGGATAGCCCATCCGGAACAGCGCCTTGTAGAGCGAATAGGCATTGTCCATCGGGTCGCGATGGACATGGATGATGCGGGCGCCGGGCAGGGCCGCCGCGATCAGCCCGATGTAGAGAAAGTTCGCCGGCGCCTTGTCGATGAAGAGGCGGGCATTGCCCCGCCTTCCGGCAAGACGCTCAAGATAGGCCGTTCCCAGTGCCGCCGGATCCAGCGCTGCCGCGGCGTCGATCAGCTGCGCCTTTCCGCCAGCCTGCCGGCACAGCCCGGTCAGGGCGAGCGGAAAGTCATTGAGTTCACCCAGGCTCTCGATTTCGCTGTGTGCACTCAGGATACGGTCGGTCAGCGTGCTGCCGCTGCGTGGCAGACCCAGGATGAAAACCGGCCCGTCGGCTTCAACACCCGCGCCCGCGGCGTCGAGCCAAGCCTTGTCGAACCGTTTTGCAATCGCGTCCATCGTTGCGACATCGCCGCGGACATCATAGCGCATCATGGCGCGCCGGGCGTCCGCCCCGGCCTTCAGGGCTTCGAAACTCTCGGCATCACGGCCGAGATCCTCCAGCTCCTTGGCGAGGGCGAAATTCAGCTGCACCGGCGCCAGCGCGGTACGGTGCGGCACCCGGAGCATTCGGCGCAATTCATCGACATGATTGCGGGCGGGCGTCTGCTTTCGCACGGTCGAGCGATTGTAATACGCATCATAATCATGCGGTGCGCGCCGGATAGCCGTATCGAAGGCCTGTTCCGCCTCGCCAAGCCGGCCCACGGCGATGAGATGCGTGGCGCGCGCATAGTGCAGCTCCGCGGCCCCGGGCGTCAGCGACAGCGCCTGGTCAAAACAGTCCAGCGCCGCATCCGGAAGACCGCACTGACCCAGACCCTCCCCGATCCTGGCAAGCCAGTTGGCGTCATTGTCTGCATCGGCTCGCATGTCCCGGAAGGCCGACGCCGCTTCTTTCACACGCCCGAGGTGAACGAGGGCCTCGGCATCCATCAACCGCGCCAGGGGAGAGGCCGGATCAAGCTTCAGGGCCGCCCCCAGCGCCTCGCGCATCCCGGCATGATCGCCGGCCATCTGGAAGCAGCGGGCAAGCGCCAGCCAGCCATCAATATAGTCGGGAAACTCGGATGTCAGCGCACGCGCTTCGGGCAAGCCGGTATCCACCCGGCGGGTTCGAAGGGCCTGGTCAATCCGGGCTAGCCGGGTTTTCGGGTCGGCAGGAGAAATGGCGGTATCCATGATGAGCAATCGGGGCAGCCCGGCCGGACCGCCCCGATCCTATCCGATCAGAAGGAATAGCGCAGCGTCGCGCCCAAAGTCCGCGGCAAGGCAATCATCTCCTTGTTGCCGTTGCCGAAGTATCCCTCGCCCGGAGCCGTGCCCATATAGGCTTCGGTAAACACGCCGGTGACCCCTTCCTCATTGGTGATGTTCTTCACCCACAGCGACAGGTCGAGGTTATCGCGCGACAGCGTGGTGGTCAGGTTCCAGATCGAGAACCCGTCCAGCGGCACATTGAAGGTCGGCGAGGTCGACACCGCATTACGGGTTTCGGACTGGTAGTAACCGTCCAGCCGGGTGAAGGAGACCCAGCCTCCCAGGTCGCGGGTATAATCCAGCGACCAGTTGAGCTGGTGCTCCGGCGTACCTGGCAGCATGGCACCGTCCAGGGCGATCGGCAGGGCCGGTGCCGGACGATCAGGCGCGTGGAAGTCGGCACTGAGCTGTGCATCGATGTAGGCATAACCGAGCGCGTAGTGCCAGGCGTCGCCGACAAAGCCCTCGAGAGACGCTTCAAGACCATAGGTTCGGGCGGCATCACCGTTCTGGACCGCGAAGAAGCCCCAGTTGGTCGTCGAGGTATTGAATTGCGGATCCGACCAGTCAACGTAGAACAGGCTGACATCATAGATGAAATTGCCACGGTCACCCTTGATGCCGATCTCGTAGTTGATCACCGAGTCAGACCCGTACATCTGCCAGGCCGGATCCTCGGCATAATAGCCGGACAGCGGCACGGCATTGGCGCCCCCCCGGCGATAGCCCTCCGAAATGGTGGCGTAGAGCATGTCTTCCTCGGAGAAACGCCAGGCGCCATTCAGCTTGAACAGGATGTCGTCTTCCGAGGTTTCGAAATTGGCGTTCACGTCCGGGAAGAGGCCGGCCCACAAGGGCAGCGCCATATAGGTGTCGTTCTCGGACTCATTGTCGAAATAGCGGCCGCCGAAGGTGATATCGACGTCTCCGGACGCATGCCAGGTCAGTTCGCCGAACAGGGCTGTTTCGGTGAAGTGCTCGGTCTGACGATAGTCCCAGTCCTGATCGCCGCTGACTGCACCGGCCGCTCCCGGAAGCAGGGTATCCCACCAGTTCTTGAAGCCGACCAGATAGCTCTGCTGGGTCATTTCGCGTTGCTGGCTGCGATAGAAGGCACCCACGACATAGTCGAAATTGCCGCCATCATCCGACACCAGGCGCACTTCCTGGATCACCGCCTCGTCGGCATAGGAACGCACGGCCTGGGCCATCGGACGCGGATAATTATAGTAGAAACCCAGCCAGCCGGCCTGGGCATAGAAGCCGGTGTTCTCGCTGATGCTGTCACCAGAATGGTCGTAATGGGACGTCGAGGAGGTCAGGGTCGCAAAACCCAGATCCACTTCGGCCTCCAGCGAGGTCATGTTGATGTCGCGGCTGGACGGCTCCAGCTGGATCGAGCCGTTCTCATACTCGTCATACGCATTGCCAAAGCCGTCAAAACCAACGGTTTGCTGCCGGCGGCCACCGACGTCATCCGACTGACGGGCATGCACGATGCGGATCGACGCATTGTCGGTCGGCTCCAGCAGCAGCGTTGCACGGCCCATCCAGGTATCGAACGTGTCTGCGTCTTCCTCGATACGATAGGACGCGGCCGGGTCCAGCACGCCATTGGGTGCGACCGGCACCCCATTGGCGTCGAGTTCATAGAGATTCACATAGTCGGTGATGCCCGGATAATCGCCGAAACTGCCGACAAGGCGCAGCGCCGCGCGCTCGCCCAGCGGAAGGTTCAGCACCGCATCGGCCGCGATACCGAAATCTTCTGACCCGTTGACATGGGACAGCGAGCCGGTAACCGAGCCGCCGAACTCACCCAGTTCCGGGTCACGCGTGATGTAGCGGATCGTGCCGCCCAGGGCACCGGACCCGTAGAGCGTGCCCTGCGGACCGCGCAGCACTTCCACACGCTCAAGGTCGCGCAGCGCAAAGTTGGCGAAGATCGGTGTGTCATTGACATAGGTCGAGACCGAGGCAACCGACGAGACGGCATAATCGCCCAGCGCATTGCCATCCACGGCGAGTCCCCGGATGCGGGCTGCGTTCATCGTGCCGGAATTGCGGGCTCCACGGTCCACCACAGTCACCCCCGGGATCGAGCGGAGCAATTCCGCCTCGTCCAGGATTTTGCCGGCTTCGATCGCCTCGCCGCCGACGGCGGAAATATTGTACGGAACGTCCGACACGGTTTCCTCACGGCGCGTCGCCGTCACCGTGATCACGTCGCGCACGGTGGCGCCCTCCTGAGCCAGAGCGACACCGCCCAGCCCGGTAGTGGCGAGCGCGGTGCCGCCCATCAGCAGGGCCATCAGCCCGCCTTGTGTCGAGATCTTCATATCTGTCTTGCCCATGATGCTCTTCCGGCCAGAGCCGGTCCCCTTTTGTCTCCGCGGCCCTGTCCGGCCGCCCGTCACTAATCGATGATCGTCAGCCGAGGCTTGCGATCCGCTCCCTCGCCCGCAGCGTCTTCGGTTGGCTCTTTGCGTTCTTTTTCCGGCATTTCGAGCGGACCCATCGCTTGCATGACCTGGCGCCGGGCGCCTGCGGTTTCATGCAACGGGAAACGCACATCGCTGTCGCGGAAGCTCTTGAGTACCTGGCCCAGCCCCTGCCAGCCCCGATCGCGCAGGCGGCTGACCTGGTCGAGATCAAGGTCAAGGGCGATAACTTCGCGGCCGGCGCCGGTTTCGCAGATCACATCGCCACCCGGGCCGTAGACGGCCGACCGGCCCACACCGAGATCGCCCGCCAAGTTCACGTCGACGAAGTAGCACTGGTTGATCGCGGCGTTGGCCCGCGCGATCGATAGCTCGACATCGCGATCGATCGTGTTGGTCATGGTCGGCAGGAGGATGACTTCGGCCCCCATGCCGGCCAGCGTCCGGATCATTTCCGGGAACCACATGTCATAGCAGATGGCGATGCCGACCCGCCCCGCACCGGGAATGTCGAACACGACATAGTCGCGGCCCGGCTCAACCCCCGCCTCATACGGCAGAAACGGAAACATCTTGTCGTAGCGGGCCACGACCTTGCCGGACGGATTGAAGACCGGGGTTGTATTGAAGATTGCGTCGTCCCGGCGTTCATAAAGGGAGCCCGGCACCAGCCAGAGGCCTGTCTCCACTGCGAGCGCGGCCAAACGTTGTTCGGTCTCGCCGCCCGCAGGCTCGGCGAGATCCAGGCTGGCCCCATGTATCGCGAGCTCTCCGATGACAACCAGATCGAGCCAGGGGAACCGCTTGGCCACGGCCCGCACTTCACGCTCCACCAGTTCCAGATTGCCTGTCGAACCAGCGGCCAGTTGCAGAGCGGCGACGCCGAGTGATGCCATGAATCCGTTTCCTCCCGCGGCCTCCCGGAAGCAGGCCCTGTCCATTCAGTGACGGGAGCATGACAGTCAGGCCAGGCCGCGGTTAGAACCAGTTGGTCGCGGGGTATAGGGCCAGATCGGGCGCGGAACTCGCTCTGATGAGGCCAGGTCAGACCGTTAAGGGCGCTGACGCCAGCACGGCCTGATCGACGACATGCCCTGCCTGGTCGAGCCAGAGCAGCAGATCGCCCTCGATCGCGACGGAGAATCCGAGCACTTCCCCGAAGGCCCAGTTTCGCCACTGGCGGACCCATTGGTCTCCGTCCACCCACCAACGGCCTGCATCGCGATCTTCTCCGGCATAGCCGGCCTGGCCGGTCATCCGGCCGTCCGCGTGCAACTCGATCGTGCAGGGATCACCATAGACCGTCTTGTAGAGCAGGGTCGCACCGGCGAGACGGTCGTGCAGCTCCGAGCCCGCAAGCACATGGAAGGATGGATGATCGTCAGAACCCGCTTCGGCCAGAGCCCGCATCGCCATCGACAATTCCGCAATACCCTTGCGGATCGCCGGCGCGGCCAGCGATGTGACGCCCAGCCGGAACATGGTTTGTGCCTTGGGAGCCTCGGCAAACCAGTGGTCGGCTGGCTCGATCAGAATGCCGCGGGTTTCCGCTGCACGGATCACCGCCTGTGCATCCATGCCTTCGGGGCCGCGGACCCAGTAGGAGGTGCCTCCTTCCACTGGTGCGACGGCTATGGACAAGGGTCGGTAGTGGTTCAGCGCATCCCGCAAGGCAATCAGCCGCTCAGCGCAAACCCGGGTCAGGCGCCGCATCATGGCATCATAGTGTCCGAGCGACAGGAAGAAGGCGGCCGCGCGCTGATTGTTGGGGGAGGGCCGTCGCGTGGTGAGGTCACGCAGCCGGCGAGCCTCGGCGATGATCTCGGGCGCTGCCACCATATAGCCAAGCCGAACGCCGGGCGCGAGCACCTTGGAGAGAGACGCGACGTAGACCACCCGCTCCCCGCCGTCGAGACTGCGCAGCGCTGGAACGGCGCTACCCAGATAATTCATCTCGCACTCAAAGTCGTCTTCAAGGATCAGAAAGTCCCGGGCTTCGGCCATGTCCAGCAGGGCCCGGCGACGCTCCGCCGACAGGGTGACGCCGGTCGGACGCTGACGGCTCGCGGATACGCAGACAAGTTCGCAGTCTTCGAGCCTCGAATCGACGAGAATTCCCTTGTCATCCACGGGTTGATGGACCAACTCCGCTTCCCGCATGGCCAGCAAGGCGCGCAGCTCGGGAAGCCCCGGCTCCTCAACGGCGACACGGCTTGCCTTGTTGACCAGCAGCTGGATGGCCAGGAACAGCGCCTGCTGTTCGCCGACCGTGATCAGCAATTCGTCCGGTCGCGCCGTAATTCCGCGTCTCGGCAGCAATTTGGTGCGGATTTCTTCGACAAGCGCGGGATCATCGACCTCGCCATTGTCCAGGGACCACTGATCCACCTCCGAAGCCGCCAGGGCCAGCCGGCTGGCTTCGCGCCATTCGGCGATCGGAAACAGTGAGCGATCATACCGGCCTTCAATGAAGGGGTAGCGGAATTTCTGCCAGTCAGGCGGGCACTGAAACCCGGGAGAACCGCCCGTCCGCTGCGGCAAGCGTCGCGCGAGCGCGCCGGAAAGGGCCGGCGTCCGCGTCTTGTTCGATTGTGACGGGGCGACCAGGCGACGGGCCTGGGCGGCCTCCGGCACATACAATCCGGATCGCTCGCGCGCTTCGATATGCCCTTCCGCGATCAGCTGCTGATAGGCTAGGAACACTGTATTGCGCGACACACCCAGTTCGCTCGCCAGCTTGCGGGACGAGGGCAACCGCTTTCCGGGCGGAAACACCTCCGCATAGATCGCTTCGATCACCCGGCGCCGGATCTGCTCCTGCATCGACATCTGGCTTCGCTTGTCGATCCGGAAGAGCGGAGCAAGTGATTGGGAGTGTTTGGCCACGGCGCGTCCGGTCCATCCAAGATCGACCTCATCTCACAAGAGAACCTTATGACCGGCAAGCCTGTTCCTGCACCCCGGCAGTAGCGCGCGGTTTCCCATGCAATCGGAGCGCGGACTGACTTGCCGATCGCGCCTGGTGGCGAGGACGAATTTCAAACCCGGGATCCGGACAGCCAATCCCCACATACCGCGAACCAAGCGCAATAGGGCTGCCAGCTCTCGAGACTAGCCCGCTCCGGTCTGGGCGAAATGGCGGTGGTGGAAGACAAAAGCGGACCAGTCTCGAAAGTCCGGGTTTGAGCCTGTTTTCAAGCTGCGAGTTGGCACCATTCGACCAGCGCGGTGGGGCGGTTTTCCTTGAGATCTTCGCGGCGGCAAAAATGACGTTCGAGGTTGAAGCGATTGTGGACGGGAGACTGGACAGCGGCGAATTTTTTGTCGGCTTTTTGCTCGCCTGAATTCCGCCATCGCCCTCTCGCGTCGCCGCAAGGGTTGGTGCGAGTTTTCAGCTCGTTTGTTCAGCCAACTCCTAGTCTCCTGCCGGCCGACGTTCCCGAGTTCGCGAAGCGCTGACCTGCAGCCTATCAGCTTATCGGTCACGATCACTCCTGTATGGCCATATCCCTTCATCGCCCTGCGGAGAACCGTAGAGCTGCCTTGCGAACTCGGCGTTTGGAGACAAGCGCCTCGAGCACCTCCCCCTCTGACAACGCCCTTCGACCAAAGCCGCCTGGAGCTTGAAAACCCGGCTACACACTGCCTGACGAAGCTGCGAAGTAGCGGTCCGGCCTTTCTAGTTCACGATGATGGAGGTTTCTGCCAACACATGGGCCCCATCGATCGAGACGACGTAGCGCAAACGATATGTGCCGGGTGTATCGGGGGCTTCGAGTTCGACGCGGCCCTGCGGATCGACGCTGCCCCAGCCCAGCGAATAATCGCCATCGCTTGTTCCATCCTGGGCAAAGTCGACATAGTCACCATCAAGCCGGGGACCGCTGGCGGTGACCGTGAAACTCGCACCGGCAGCCACCGAAGCAGGCGCCTCGATCGCGACCGGGCCGGCCGCTGCCGTCACCGGTGAGCTGGCCAGCACGGTCGATCCGTCGGCGGCGTCGCGGACATAGCGCACCTCATACGCACCGGGCACCGCCGGAACCCGCAGGGTCATCTGCGAGGCGCCGCGCACATGATCCCACGCGCTGGACAGATATTCCGATGCAGGCGCGCCGTCCGGGACCACCCCGACCCAGTCGCTGTCTTCGCTGTCACCGGAAATCGTGACATCGATCGACCAGCCGGCAAAGGCCTCGGACGGCGCCACGATCAGGGCATCCGCCGACTCGACCGTGACGGGACGGCGCGCGAGCACGGTCTGGTCATGACCCAGCACATAGACGAGTTCAAAGTCCCCGCTCGTGCCTGGCGCCGGAACCTCCAGCACGCCGTCCTGCGTCGAGGCAGTATGCGCATAGGCCTGCCCCAGAACGTCGCCGGCCTGCCCGCCGACCGGCACCAGGCCAATCCAGTCATCCGCCTCGCCCGGACCGGTCCATTGCACGGCAAGCACGCCTCCAGCCCCCACGGTCGCGGGCGCATCGAGGCTCGCCAGTGCCGGCTCGACGGTAAAGACCGCCGAGCCTATGACCTGGTTCAGGCCGGAATGGACATACTGGACGCTGTAGCGCCCGGGCTCGCCCGGCATCCGGATCTGCGCCGGCTCGCCATCACGGGTCCAGGCCGAATAGGTGTTTTCAAGCGGGTCGCCATCCGGTTCGGCCAGACGCAGATAGTCATCCTCTGCGTCAGGTCCCTGCCAGCTGAAGCGCGCGACCTGGCCAGCCTGCGCCGCGCCCTCGAGCGCGACCTGTGCGTCGGGCAGTTCGGTGGCAACGACCACGGTAATTCCGTCGGGCTCGCGGGCAGTGACATCTGCCTCGACCGCGCCATGCCCGGCATCTGTCAGCGCGACGGCACGATAGCGGCCAGGCACCAGATCGACCGGTCCGGTCACGCCGTCTGCCACAACGGCACCACTGGCCTGATCGATCAGGAAGAAGCGGGCATCGGCAATCACCGGACCGCCTTCGCCTCGCCGCGCCATCAGCGCGATGCGGCGCGGCGACGCCGCGGCCACCGGCTCGGCCGACGCTGCCGTCCGGAAGGCGGCGGCCAGTTCGGCACCGTCGGAGGCATCCAGATAGGTGCCGCCGGTCTGCCGGGCGATACACGCCAGGCTGGCCCGCTCGCCCGGTGTGCGAATATCGAAGCCGACGACATGCGTCGTCAGCTGCACGCCCGACGCGGCGAGCTCCGCCGCCATGGCGCACGGATCGCCGCCACACGTCTCCACACCGTCGGTCAGCAGAATGATGGTCCCGCCATCGGGCCCCAGCGCGCCGGCGGCCTGCCGGACAGCCGCCGTGAGGGGGGTCTTGCCACGCGGCACCAGCCCGTTGACGTCGGCTATCACGGCATCGGCGTCCAGCCGTCCCAGCGGCCGTACCTGCTCGATATCGTCACACCGTCCAGCCTGCCTGTGACCATAGGCGAACAGGCCCAGACGCGTATCCGGCGCGATCCCGCGCACATAGTCCGAAAGTGCCGAGCGGGCGATCTCGATCTTCGCCGTTCCGTCGATCTGCCCCCACATGGAGTTTGACGCATCGACGACCAGAACGGTGTCGCCGGACTGGGCCTGTGCCGCCGGAAGACCGGCCAGCGCAAGCGTGGAGAGAGTGGCCACGCCCGCCAGCAGGCGGCGGGTCAGAGCGGAAACGGTCATGAGGCTTCTCCTTGGACGCCGGTCAGTCGGAAATGCGGGACATGCGGGTCTCGATCACCGTGCGGCAATCCTCCCCGCCTCCCAGCGTGCTGACGAGTTGCGGCGGGAAATTGAGACGGACGACACCGACGGTCAGAAGCTCGGCCGGCGAGACGACACGGACAGTCAGCTGCATGTGCGGCGTCATGCCCTGCGCTCCGGGCAGATCGGCCGAGCCGACCCAGGTGTTCGGATCCGCCTGCAACCAGTCGAAATTGAGCTGGTCGCTCAGCCCCGGCAGAGAGGCCGGGTTGAAGGGCTGGTCAAACTCGATCCGGCGCGGCGCTGTATCGATCCGGCCGGCGGAAGAGAGCGAGCCCAGATTGCTGGCAATCATCGACGGGCAATCGACGGCTTCGACAGCGCCGGGTGCAGCCTGCCACATGCCGCTTCGCGGCTGCATCGATCCTGACGGCGAAGATGACGGGGCCGGAGCGCGATCCGGCGCAGGCCGCGTTTCGGGCGCAGCGGTGCGTTCGTCCTCCGGAAACAGCGCGATCTCCACCGTTCCGTCACCGCCCAGTTCGCGGTCGATATCGGCCAGCGGCTCGGTGCTCCAGCGCGGGCTCTGGCCACTGTCCAGGATGAGGATCGCGTCCGGTGAAGGCGGCGGGGCGATGCCGAACAGGACTGCGGCGTCAGACGGCGTCAGACTGCCACGGACATTGATGTCCGCCCCGCTGCCATCGGCCGCGCGGGTCACCACCACAGTATCCTGGCCCGGATTGTACTGGGCCGCTGCCGGAGTGGCGATCGCTGCCGCCGACAGGCTGGCGAGAAGCAAGATGCGAAGTGTGCTGGGCAGTCTCATGCGCGTGTCTCCTGCTGCGTGGCGGACGCTCCGCCCGTGGCCGCACCGGCGGCTTTGCCGGCCCATTGCGAGGCCTTGTCCTTGATTTTTCCGAACTTTCCAGAAAGCCCGTCGAGACGGTTTTCCCAGGCCGGATCCATGGCCTGCCCCTCGATGGTCTTGAAGAAGACCTGCATCATGCAGGTCACGGCGAGTGGCTCGATCAGGGCCGCCTTCACCGCCCAGGCAAAGATCAGGGCGAAAACGATACCGCCGGCCGACCATGCCCCCGGGATCAGCCAGACGATGGCTGCTGCCGGCGCGAGCATGACCAGGAAGACGAGAAAGGAGAGGCCGTAGACGAAGACCGCCAGCCAGGCGGCATTCTTCAGCATCACCTTGTAGTTTTGTCCGTAGTAGACCAGCGCATCGCGTGCCGACGCCCAGGGATTGTCGGAACGGGTCCGGATTGCATAGGCGAGAATGATCTCGTCGACGAAACCGACCGCGACTTTCAGGAAGGCCCGGATCAGGCCGACAATGTTGTTCAGGCCCGGAATGGGCAGGAAAGACGCGATCCCGTCCATCAGGCCCGTGACCGCGGCAATCACGCCCTTGATCAGCTGATCGAGACCGAACAGCACGCTGGACTGGGCAAAGCGTGACTTCACCGCCGCCGCACCATGCTCGATCTGGCCCTTGCCGCCAGGCACTTCGCCGCCGTCCAGCAGCTCGACCAACACGGCGATGTGCGCTGCCTTAACGAGATAGAGTACGTATTCACGTGCCAGATAGAGCGCGCCGCCCGTCACACCCAGACCGATAAGCCCGCCCCAGAGCGCGCCGGTGGCACGGCTTTCGGCGCCACCCATGGCGCCAATACCCCATCCCGCACCGGCCGACACGCCGGTCACCAGAACCGTCGCCACAGCGATACCGGCATAGACCGCGAGGCGGAACAGCAGGAAGGGCAGGGTCTTGCCCATCAGGCCGAAGGCGCGAGAAAGACTGAACTCCCACATGATCTTCTCCTTCTGAACCAGCCGGTCAGCGTTGCGGGCCGAAGCCGCTGGCAGACGCGAAGACATCGCCTTCGGCCAGGAATGCGGTGGCGTAGCTGCCCATCCAGACCTGATAGAGGCCCGGCTCCGCATCAGCGAAGCGGATGCCCGGGTTCAGCGACCATGCATCGTCATTGCAGTACCAGCGCCCGTCCGGAGCCCGGATGGCCAGCGTGGAGTCCTGCGGCGCCTGCGCGGAGACAAAAAGATCGCCGTTGCGGCCGCTATAATCGATCTCGACCGACGGCTCGGTCGTATAGGTGCCGACACACTGGAAGTTGGTGTGGGCGATGAGACTGACCGGTCCGCCATAGGTTACCGGCATGCGTAAACCGCGCGCTTCGCCGCGAAAATCGTGGCGCCCGCCGAGCGCTGCAGCATCCGGGTTCAACATGTTTCCGACGCTTTCCAGCCCCGTGCCGGCAGCAACGCCCTCCGCCGTCATAGCCCCGCCGGTGACGGCCGCTGCGATCATGCGCCGGGCGGCGCTTGCCGGATCACCGCCGATCATCGAGCTGACAGGATCGAAGCCTGAGAAGGACAACGTTCCTTCCAGCGTCTCGCCCGCATCCAGATTGCCGACCCAGATGTCGTAGCGCCCGCCAGGCGCACCATTGAAAACAAGGCGCGGATTGAGATTGCCGCCACTGTCGTCATCGCAGTACCAGCGGCCGTCCGGCGCCCGCACCGTCAGCGTCGCATCGCCGGACGACACGAAGTTCACGACAAGATTGGCCGCATCATCACCGCTGTAATCCAGCGCATAGTTGGGCAGCCGGCCGGCGAAACCGCGACAATCGCCCAGACCCGCCTGCGTCGCCACCTCAGTCGCACCGCCGGCATGCGCCGAGACCATATGCGGGTCGGGCTCGAATCCGGCCTGCAGGCGTGCCTGCCCCTCCTGCGTCCGCCCCCCGGCCTGAAGATCGGAGGGCCGGGCCTCGCGGCCGCCTGCAGAACCGCCGGCATAGCCAGCTGCATTCATCACCGCTTCCAAAGTCTGGGCGACGGCCTCGTCCTGGCTGGCCGTGCCACGCGCAACGTCTTCGCCGGCCGCGGCGATACGTTCTGCCGCTTCACGGCTGCCCAGCGCGTCCGCGAGGGCGTCGACCGCCTCTTCGCGGCGGCGCTCTTCTTCGGACTGGCCGCAGGCAGCCAGAGGCAGCAGGGCGGCCGTCAGGGCCAGGGTCGAAATCCGGATCAGTCTCATGGCAAATTCCTCCGTTCATGAAGGGAAACGGAAGCGCCGGGGAGAATGGGACATCGCCGGGCAAAAAAATTCGCTGCTCCTTGTCATACCCGCCTGTCAGTTGCCTTCGCGGATCGTCCGCACGGCATCGCACAGGCCCCGCCGGTCATAGGCAGGATTGGTGAGGGACGCTTCCAGATCCGCCCGTATCTCTGCCGCGACCGGTCCACGCATCTCTTCGGGGATGGCGGCGGTCTGGAAATCCACAAAGATGTCGAGATCCGCAGCGCTAAGGGCGCAGCCCTGCTCCACCGGCGTGCGGACCAGAACGGGCTCGTCACCGCCGGTTTCAAGCGTGTAGCCCGGTTCAACCGCCGGGCCCGATATCTCTTCGCCGGGACTTTCCCGGCGAACGAGCACGGGGACGGGTTGCTGTTCGCGAGCGGCCTGACGGTGCAGGTCCGGATTGATCGGGCCGGCATCTGCTTCAGCGATTTGCCAAACAGGTCCGGGCACCGGAATTGCGGCTGGCTCGGGCTGCGCCGCTTCGGGCAGATCGAGCGCCGCGGAGGCACGATAGGCGATCACGCCATTCGTACGTTCGACAATCATCCGGCCCGGACCGGAAACCCCGTCACCGGCGAGATCCGCCACCGGGATCGCAATCCCGCCGCGATCCCGCCCGAACCCGATCATGACCGCCTCGCCGCCGTCCGGCTGCCAGAACAGGCGGATGTCGCCGTCCGACCCATCGGGCGCCCAGCGGACGGCCGCCACACCGGCTGCGATGCCGGCTTCCAGCGAGCCAAGGGGCTCCACAGCCGCAACCGGAATGCCGGCAAGCCGGTCTGCGGTATGAGGATTGACCAGCCGGACCTCACGCACGGCCGGCGCGACATCAAGGTCGAGGGCAAGAAAAACATCCAGCCATACCGGCGCGTCGCCAGCGTCCGGAAGACCGTCGAGCGTGCGGCTTGCGAGGACCTGTCCGGCCTCGTCCAGCACGTCGGCACGCAGACCCGGACCGCCACCGGCTGGAAGCGTCTCAGGGTCACCGACATCGGCCATCATGGCCGAGAGCATCGGCCGGTAGGGGATGCGCAGACTTTCGCCACTCCCCGAGATGCCGAAGCCGACCAGGAGACCCGGCGTTTCGCCTTCGGAAACATAACGATATGTCGGCAGGGCCTGACCGGTATCTCCGACAGTTTCGCGCCAGCGGACACGATGCATCTCCACCAGCACGGCCTCCACGCTTTCGCTGGAGGAGCGGGACAGACCCTGCTGCGGCCCGTAGTACCCGGAATTCGTACTGCGCGGATTGCGCATGGCGGCCATTACCTGGAGGTATTGATCCATCTGGATTCCGCCCTCCAGGGGATCGAGCGCCGTGTTGTACATCAGGGGCCACAAGTCGCGGTGCTCGGAATTGCCGTCTTCGGAATGGCGATAGCCGACATGCCCGTCAGGCCAGATCATGACCTGGTCGATGCCCGGCCAGCGCAGCGGGCCGCGCCGCCGGATATTGGCAACCTCTTCGACAATCCGGTTCTGCTCGCCGCGCCGGTTATAATCATTGGGGACATGGGCCAGGCCGAAGGTGTGGCCGATCTCATGTGCTATCACGGCCGGTATCCTGTGCCGGTAGGGCAAGGAGTCGAGCCCGATCAGAAAACCGCGGTGCCGGCTGTCCGCATCGTAGAAGGCACGCGCGCCGCCATACGGGATGGGCAGGCTTCCCAGGCAGATCTGCGGCCCC
Organism: Maricaulis sp.; assembly: GCF_039978735.1. GTDB lineage: Bacteria > Pseudomonadota > Alphaproteobacteria > Caulobacterales > Maricaulaceae > Maricaulis. Next base: position 57,793 of record NZ_JBDWAS010000020.1, on the reverse strand, counting down.
ACACAGGCCGGCAGAATGACCCGGCGGTAGAACTCTTCGATCTGGACGGTAAGAATGGCCAGATCGGCAGCACCATTGTCGGCACCGCCGCGGATTCTCCGCACCTCTTCCTCACCCTCGTCATTCGTGACGACCTGGCGCACACCGACGCCCCGCATCTCGAACCGGCCGCTGCGTGACAGGGTCATGCGGTTGAGCGGCAGATAGCGTTGACCGGCGCTTTCGACGAGCGCCCAGTCGGTCGCAATATAATCCGCCAGACGCACGGCGCCGGAATTGAGCCGGTCGCGATTGCCCAGCGACTGGTTGGAGATATTCACCCAGGCGTCCTCACCGGCCAGGACGGCGTCGTCCAGGTCCGCGGCATCATCGAAGGCGAGTGTGAACAGGCGCACCGGAATGGTGACCGGATTGGGCAGGACCTGCAGCGTGCGCTCGGGCGTGTATGTCAGCTGCGGTGACTCGCGGCCGGCATCGGCGGATGTGAAATTCACCAGACCGACTGTCATCTCCAGCTGCGCGTCGCGCGGCTCTCCCCGCCCGGGTGTCCAGCCGGTCGTCAGGGCGCGATCAATGCCGAGACGCCGCATCTCCGCCGACACCGTGTCGATGCGCGGGAACGGAAACTCGGTCCTGTCGAACCGCGCCGGCGTTCCCCGCGCATTGCCAACCTCGGCAGCATCGAGACGGACACACATCCGGTCCGGCATGGCTGCACTGTCGTGCCGGTCGCGTTCTGGCGGCCATTCAAAGCGGGACCGCAGGACAACGGGCCGGCCGGGCAGGACCGGCGCGTCGCGCGATCCCTGGTAGGCGTGGAAGTCCACAGCATCGCCATAGAGGGACTGGAAGGTGCCGCTATCGCTGGCCGGGGCGGTCTGGAATTCGAAACTGAACCCGCCGTCCAGCACCTGCCCCGGATCCAGGCCGAGCACGCCATTGGCGCCGCCGGTGACCTCGACCCGGTAGCGCGTCAGCGGGAACAGTGCCGTACCGGGCTCCAGATGGACCAGACCCTGGCCGTCCGTGGTGAAGGTCTGGCCGGTATCCTCCCACCCCGTTCCGCGCAGCGCCATGAGGCGGACATTGCCGGCAAGGCTCCGCCGCGAAACCGGCTGAGAAAAGCGGATATCCACGACCGGAGCGGCGGGATCGTTGTTGGTGCACTCAACGGTATTCTGATCGGGTCCGCGCAGGATGACCGGCTCGGGGCCGTAGGACACCACTTGCAGAACGCCGTCATCGATCGGTGCGCCGGCATGGATCTGGCCGCGTGCCGAGACCAACGGACACAACGCCTCGTCAGGGCCTTCAACCGTTCCGGAAAAGATGAGGTGAAAATTCGCGGGGCTCGGGTCGACAATCTGAACCACCGGCACGGCTTGCGCAAAACAGGCCGCCTGCTGCAGCTCTTCGATACTCCCGTAACCGGTCCCCGCCTCGAAACCCGGGCCCAGAATAGTCTGCAGGCCCATCAAGGCGTCCGTCGCGCGCTGACGCTCCTCCGGTTCCAGTTCTGCGAGGTCGGCTTGTACCTCGGGCCGGCCGAGAACGTCTGCCCCGGAAATGTTCGACCCGATCTCCATCAGCGAGCGGCACGCCGGCGCGGGCAGGGCAACGGGGCTCGCCGCCACACCCGCAGGCGGTCCGGCCGTCAGATCATAGCGCTCCATCTCAGCTTCGCTGAGCAAGCGTCCATTCACGGCCTCGCCATCGACAACCGGAAAGATGAAGCCGCCGCCCAGTCCGCCGCTCCCGGCCATCACGACCTGTATCCCCGCCGGCAAGCCATCCGGCCCCGGCTGGAGGCCGGTGCGCGAGATGGTCAGCATGGCGGGGCAAGTCACGCTGTAGGCTGCCGGTTCGCTCCAGATCACCGAAATCGAGACCGGGATTTCCATCTGCAGGGAATCCGTGCGCCCATCCCGTCCGCGCAGCCGCTGCCACACAGATCCTTCCGGCAGGCCATCTACCTCGACCCCGAACACGGCGGCAACCTCATCAGCGTCCTGGACTTGCGGGCGGGCATCCAGCGCCGGTTGCGCCTGGGCCTGGGCCGCAATCAGGAGCGCCGCAACAAGCAATCCGGAGCCAGATCCGGCCAGGCGGCGAGGTCCGCCCTCTCCGGCCGTTTTCGATACCTGCCGCACCATCCCGTCTCCTCCATGCATCCGGCGTCACACAGGGAAACGGAATGCATCGGCGGAATGGGACATCACCCGGTCCGGCGCTTTCACCTTGAAACCGGACGCAAAAATGAAAACACTGTCGGCGAGGGACGGTTTTCACCGAGGCAGTCTTATGACGGCAATTACTGCGGAGCGCGACGCGGGGGCGTCCGCGCGATCGCCTTCCGAGCTCGAAATCCTCGTTCCGGCCATGTGGGACGAGCTGCGGCGCATTGCCCGCAGCCATCGCCGCCGCGTCGGCGCCGGCGAGACCCTGCGCACAACGGCCCTGCTGAACGAGGCGTGGCTGAAATTGCGGCGGCAGGACATCTTCATCGACGACAATCACTTCCTGTCAGCGGCGGCCGTCGCGATGCGGCATGTCCTGGTCGACCATGCCCGCAGCCGCCTCGCAGCCAAGCGCGGCGCCGGGCAGATCGACCCGTTGCTGGAGGATCTCGATCCGTTCTGGGAGAGCGACGAACAGCTCGTCGAGCTCAACGACGCACTGACCCGGCTCAAGACCATGGATGAGCGCCTCGGACGCGTTGTCGAGCTGCGCTTTTTCGGCGGCTACACCGAAGACCAGACGGGCACCATCCTGGGCGTCTCGCGCAAGACCGCCCAGAGGGACTGGCTCAAGGCCCGCGCCTGGCTTCACCGGGAACTGACAGGTCCGGATCTGCCAGACCATACTGCACTCGCAGGGTGTTGATCGTCGCGATATAGCGCCCACCGGCCGGGCCGAGCGTTGCGAAGGCGGCTTCGGCGCGGTCCAGCCGCTCGGCCGCAGCCGCCAGATCGCCACTGTCGGCAAACACCCGGGCGGCGCCCACATCAAAAGCGCCCTGAGCCGGGGAGCCGGGTTCTGTGGCCGATGCCAGCCGTTCGTCATCGTCGAGCATGACCGTCCAGGCTTCACCGGACCGGCCGTCGGCAATCAGCGCCTCCAGCAGACCTGCGCTCGAGGCGGCGAAGTGGAGACTGCCCGACCCCGCGAATTCAAGCGCCATCTGGCGGGACCGGCCCAGCACGCCTGCTGCCAAGGCATAGTCACCGGTCGCGATCAGCGACTTTCCATAATTCCCGAGCGCAGCCGCCAGAGCCGCTGACGGACCATAGAGCGCCTCGCGCAATTCTGTGGCTTCACGGAAGACCGGGGCCGCCCGGTCGGGTCGGCCCAGAAGAAACTCTGCCGCGGCCAGATTGTTCAGCGTATTCAGCGCGTCCGGCCCGGTGTCGAGATCATTGATCCGCCAGATATCCCGCGCCCGCGCCAGCTCCTGTGCCGCCGGTTCCAGCTGTCCGGCCATCAGCAGCATGACCCCCAGATCATTGTGGAATACGCCGGTCTCGCGGAAGTCGGCACCGTTGAGCGCAATCTGCTCCGGCAGGACCTGCCGCAACAGGGCGATCGCATCCTCGATCTGCCCCTCATCCCGCAGCAGACGGGCCTCCACGAGACGGCTGTCGACCTGCTCGCGCCTGTAGCGCACCGGGTTGGTTGCCCAGAAGGCCTGCGCCGCATCCAGCTGGGTGCGCGCGAGATCAGGTTCGCCGCGGCGCTGGCTGACCTGGGCCAGATCATAGGCCGCGGTGGCCCGCAATTCCGGCGACAGGACATCCATTGCGACCAGCCGGCGGAGCAGCGGTTCGGCCGCCTCGTAATCATTCACGTGGAAATAGAGCTCGGACAAGGCGTGCAGCACTCGCCCGCCCGTTTCCGGGTCCTCGGCAAGCCGTTCAGTGACCCGGGTCGCTGCACTGTCCAGCACATCGCGGATCCCGACCTCTCCCTCCCGCTCGGCCGCGTCGCGCAGCATGAAGAAGAGATAGTCCTGGACCGCTGCCAGCCGGGTCTGTTCGCGGACGACGCTGTCGCGTTCGGCCCGGATCTGGGCCTGCTGCCAGGCGGATATGCCCAGACCAGCAGCCAGGACGACGATCAGCCCGGCAACCGACAATGAGGCAACCGCATGCCGTTCGAAAAAGCGGTGAAAACGATAGACGGCCGAGGCTGCACGGGTCGAAACCGGTTCTCTCGCCAGCGCCCGCCGTAAATCATCCGCGAAAGCCTGCACGCTGCGATACCGGTCTTCCGGACGGGCGGCGAGCGCCCGCATCAGGATCGCGTCGAGATCCGCCCGCAGCGCGCCCGGCATGACGACTGTTCCGCTTTCGTCGCAAAGCCGCGTCACCGGCGCGCCTTGGCTGACCCAGGCCATGACGGACAGGGCCGATGCACCGGTGTCGGCGGGCGGATGGCCGGCCAGCAGCTCATGGAGGGTTGCCGCCATGGCATAAACATCGCCGGATGTGCCCGCCGCATCGCCCAGGAGAACTTCCGGCGCGGCATAGCGCAACGACGCCCGCGCCTCGCCGGCATCACCGGCACCCGCGGAAATACCGAAGTCGATCAGGCGTGTCCGGCCATTCTCGTCGACCAGTATATTGGACGGCTTGATGTCGCGGTGAACCAGCAGGCGGGAATGGGCATAATCGAGACAATCGCAGACCTCGAGCACCAGCCGGACGCGGTCTTCCGCCGAACAGTCCCGCTCCCGGCACCAGCCGTCCAGCGGGAGCCCGTCGACCCGCTCGACGACCATCCAGGGCCGTCCGTCCGCGTCCACGCCGCCATCGAGCAGGCGGGCAATGCCCGGATGTTCCAGACGCGCCACGGTCTGGCGTTCATGGTGAAAAAGGGCAACGCCGTCCTCGTCCAGCGGACCGAGTATCTTGAGCGCCGCGTCCTGCTCGAACCCGCCATCGATGCGCTCGACGGCATAGACATCACCCATTCCGCCCTGGCCGATATGACCGGTGACAGCCCAGGCCCCCACCCTCGAACCGATCTTGAGCCGGAGACTGTCTGCATCAGGTGTGGTGGTTTCTGCGCGAATACCGCGCTTGCCATACGGGTCTGGAAACGCTTCACCCGGCTCCAGGCCAGCGAGCATCTCGCGCAACTGCTGCCCGAGCTCCGGATCCTTGCCGGACACTTTGTCGACGATCGCGTCCCGATGCTCGGGAGCCGCATCGAGAACCGCATCGAACGATGCGCTTAGGCGTGACCAATCCATTGTTTCTTGCCGTCTTTTTGACCGTTTTCCGGTCACTAAGCCCTCTCCCGCCCCGCTTGCCAAGCGAAAAGGGCCAACCAGAGCGCACAATCGGGTACGTGGGCGTGGTTCCGGTGGCAGACCCTGCTTCATCATCAGGGAAATGGCTCCGGGCCGAGGACGCGGCCCGGAGCCTTGCCGTCAGGCGTTGTCTGCCGATTGAGCATCTTGTGCCCATCCGGGATCGGCCGGTCGCAGTGCAAACCACTTGTAGACGGCCGGCAAGACGAGCAGCGTCAACACGGTGGATGTCACCAGCCCGCCAATAACGACAGCCGCCAGGGGACGCTGCACTTCCGATCCGATCCCGCTCGCAAAGAGCAGCGGCATCAGCCCGAGCCCGGTCGTGGTCGCTGTCATCAGCACCGGCTGAGCCCGCATCACGGCCGCCTCGATACTGAAAACGTCGACGTCCAGGCGGGTCCGGGCAAAGCGGTCGAGGAAGGACACCAGCACCATCCCGTTGCCCAGGGCGATACCGAACAGGGCGATGAAGCCGACGGAGGCCGGGACAGACAAGTTCTGCCCGGTCAGCCAGAGCGCCGCGACACCGCCGACCAGGGCCAGCGGAATGTTGGCCACGATCAGCAGCGCGCTTTTCAGGCGGCCGAAGCTGAACAACAGGAGCAGAAACACAATGCCCAACGTCACCGGAATGACAACGGCAAAGCGGGCATTGGCCTGTTGCTGCAGTTCGAACTGGCCGCCCCACTCCACATAGTAGCTGGACGGCAGATCGACCTCGGTGGCAACAGCATCTTGCCCTTCAGCGACGAAGGACCCGATGTCGCGGCCGCGCACATTGGTCTGGATGGTGATGAAGCGCCGCCCGTTCTCGCGGGTGACCTGGCGCGGTCCCTCGATCCGTTCCACATCCGCGACCTGGTGCAGCGGGATGAGTTCGCCGCCGGGCCCGTTGAGGACGATACGGCCGATGCGTTCGGCGTTGGCGCGATCAGCCTCGGGATAGCGTACGACGATATCGAACCGCCGGACGCCCTCGAAAACCTGCCCCGCGGTTTCACCGCCCACCGCACTGCGCACGACCGACAGAACGTCTTCGACATTGAGGCCGAAGCGGCTGATCGCGTCGCGATCGACCGTGATGCGCAATTGCGGTGCTCCTGTTACCTGATCGGTCTGCACGTCGGCCGAGCCCTCGACCCCCCGGATCACGCGGGCGATCCGGGCCGCCTCGCGCTCAAGCACGGCCATATCCTCACCGAACAGCTTGATGGCGAGATCGGCCTTGGTGCCGGTGAGGAGTTCGTCGGTCGCTGCCGCAATCGGCTGGGTGACGTTGAAGCGAGCGCCGGGAAAGTCCTCGAAACGCGCACTGATGCGGGCCAGCAATGCGTCCTGGCTCTGTGTCGTCGTCCATTCCGATCGCGGCCGCAGAGCCACGAAGGCTTCGGCGCTGTTGACCGGGTCGGCGTGGGCGCCGACCTCGCCGCGCCCGACCCGTGTTACCACGCGCTCGACCTCGGGGAAGTCCTCCAGCAACGCCTGCTCGAACCGGGTGACCGTCTCGCGGGCTTCCGGCAGGCTGATCGAGGGAGCCATGGTGAGGCGGACCAGAAGATCGCCCTCATTCATGCGCGGCGTGAACTCCGAGCCCAGCCGCGGGAAGATCAACGCCCCCGCAGCCAGCATGGCGCCGGCGAGCAGAACGGCCGCCCACCGCCGCGCCACGAAGAAGCCGACCGCCGGACCGAACCAGCGCATGTAGATACTGTTGCGATCGCCACTCGCGGGTTTTGGCCGCAGACCGAGAAACGCTGCCGCCGGCGCCAAAAAGACGGCAAAGACCAGCGATCCTGCCATCGCGAAGACGACAGCAAAGGCGAGTGGCCGGAAGGTCTTCCCCTCTACGCCATCGAGAGTGAGGATCGGCAGAAAGACGACCACGACGATCAGGATCGCGAAGACCAGGGGCTGAAGCACCTCGGCACAGGCTCGGGCCACGGTGCCGCGCCGGTTTCCGCCGGTCCCGGCCTCCGCCAGGCACCGGTTGGCATTCTCGATCATGACCACGGCCCCGTCGACCATCATGCCGATGGCTATCGCGATACCGCCCAGAGACATCAGGTTGGCGGAAACGTCGAACAGACGCATCGCGATCAGGGCAAAGCCGACCGAGAAGGGAATTGACGCCACCACGATCAGGCTCGGGCGCCAGCCGCGCAGGAATGCGAACAGCACGATCGCGACCAGCAACGCCCCCTGCCAGAGTGCCGTCGTCATGGTCGACACGGCTGCGCCGACCAGCTCGGACTGGTCGTAATAGGGTACCGCCCGGACCCCATCCGGCAGCGCCTCATTGATCCGGTCGAGTCGGTCGTGCACCCGGCCTATAACGGCGTTGGTATTCGCCCCGATCAGCTTGAGAACCAGGCCGGCAACGATTTCGCCACGTCCGTCCATGGTCGCCAGGCCCTGGCGCGGAGCTCCGCCGGTCTCGATGCCGGCAACGTCGCGGACGCGCACCGGCACGCCGTCGACCACCTTGACGACGATGTCGCCGAGATCGTGGGCGCCCGCGGCCAGGCCGACTGCCCGCACCGTGTACTGCTCGGAATTCTCGACCAGGAACTGGGCACCGGCATTGGCGTTGTTCGCCTCGACAGCCGCCACAACGTCGGCCACGGCGAGATCGAAGCGCAACAGCGCCTCGGGCCGGACATTGATCTGGTATTGCTGCTCGAAACCGCCGAGGGACAGCACTTCCGTAACGCCCCGGACCGTTTGCAGATCGAACTTGACCTGCCAGTCCTGGAGCGTGCGCAGGGCGACGCCGTCCATGGCGGTTTCGGTGCTGTCCAGAAAGTAGAACAGGATCTGTCCGAGTCCCGTGGTGATCGGCCCCATCGCCGGTTCGCCGAAACCGTCCGGAATGTCTTCACGCGCGAGCCGGAGGCGCTCGCCGACAAGCTGGCGCGCCCAGTAGATGTCGGTCCCGTCCTCGAAATAGATGTTCACGACAGACAGGCCGAAATTCGAGGTCGAGCGGACCTCGGTCAGCCTGGGCAAACCGTTCATCGCCGTTTCGACCGGGAAGGTGACATAGCGCTCGACCTCTTCCGGTGCGAGCCCCTCGGTTTCGGTAAAGACCTGCACCAGAGCCGGCGTCACGTCCGGGAAGGCATCGACCGGCATGGATCTGAACGTGATTCCGCCGCCAATGATGACAGCAATGAAGCCGAGCACCGCCAGAAGGCGTCCACCGGTGATGCGGTGCAGAAGGCGGGTGACCGCCCCCTTGCTGTCCGGGGTCGTGTTTTCAGTGGGCGTGTCCATCTTCGAACTCCCCCTTTTGCAGTTCCGACTTCAGGGTGAAGGCGCCGGCGATGGCGATCGCCTCGCCCGGTTCGACACCGGTCCGGATTTCCGCAAACCGGTCCGATCGTTGCCCGATCCGGACCCGCCGGACCTGGAAGCCCTCCGCGGTGCGCACAAAGACGACATCGTCGCCATCGACGGTCTGCAGGGCGGTGACGGGGACGCGCGCCATCGCGCTTGCACCGTCGGTCTGCGCATGGACCGACACGAACATGCCAGGGCGCAGCCGCCCGTCTGCATTGTCCAGAACGATCCGCGCCCGGCCGGTCCGCGTGCTTTCGCCGAGTTGCGGACTGATAAAGGCGATCTCGCTGACGATTTCGGCACCGCCGTCGCCCGGGTCTATGCGGACAGGACTGCCGGCCTGGAGCCGGCCGAGATCGGCCCCGTATATCGCGGCATCCACCCAGAGTGTGGAGGTATCGGCGATGATGAAGGCCGGCGGCTGGACGCCTTCCTCGATCACCTCGCCCAGCACGGCATGTCGCTCGATCACAGTTCCGGAAATCGGCGCTGCGAGCGCGTAGCGAGTGAGAGGCTGAAGTGTTCCCGAAACAAGGGTCGCCCGCGCGACCTCGTCGACGCCCAGCGCCTCCAATTGCTGGCGGGTGCTGCGCACCTCGATGCGGGACTCCTCCAGCGCCTGGCGGGCGTCCAGGAAGTCCTGCTCGGCCGAGATCTGCTGGTCCCACAGCCGCCTCTCGCGTTCGAAACGCGATTGGTCGAGGTCGAGGCGGGCCAGGGCGGACAGGTAGCCGGCCTTGGCGTCCGCCAGGTCGCGACTGTCAAGCACGGCAAGGAGCTGACCGGCTTCGACCGTGTCACCTTCGGTGACATGGACGGCATGGACGATGCCCGATACGCGCGGCGAGACATGTGCCAGCCGCGTCTGATCGAACCGCACCTCGGCCGGCAGTTCCACCTCGCCGTCTACCGGACCGGTATCGACCTGGCCGATCGTTATGCCCAGTGCGTCGATTTCATCGTAGGCCATGTCGACTTCTTCGAAGCCATCGGCGTGATCGGCCTCTGACTGGCTGGTTCCGCCCCCCATCTCGTGTGTATTGGTGCCCGCGGGGTCTTCGTGGGCGGGGGCTTGCGCGGGCGGGTCCGAGCAGGCGGACAGCAGCGCCAGCGCCGCCGTGCCGGCGAGCAATGTCCGGGTCATTGTCGATGTCATGGGTTGGCCTCCGCACCGGCGATGCCGGCGAGTTGTCTCAAGCGCGGGGCGCCAAGGAGCACGTCGAGTTCGATGACCGCGCGGGCAAGTTCCGCCCGGGCCTCGATTGCCTGGATACGTGTGTCGAAATAGGTGCGCTGGACGTCCAGCAGATCGAGAAGCTGCAGGGCGCCCTCGCGATAGGCGAGGCGGGCGCGGGAGAAAGCACTCTCCGCGGCGGGGAGTACCCGTTCGCTCAGCGCGGTGTGCCGCTGCAGCGCATCGCTCCACCGGCGGCAGGCCGCCGTGTGGCGTGCCAGCAATTGCCGGCGTAGCACCTCCTCGTCCAGCCTGGCGCCGGTCTCGCGCGCAGCAGCTGCAGCGATGCGTCCCTGATTGCGATCAATGACCGGGATCGGAATTTCGACCGTGGCGAGATAGGCCGTCTCGTCATCACGGCCATAGCGCCTTATCCCGGCCCCAACAGTGAGATCCGGGATAGCGGCGGCCCTTTCCCTGGCGATCTCTTCGCTTCGCGCCCGCGAGGTCTGCTGCGCCACTGCCAGATCCGGATTGCTCCGCATCATGGCGTCCGGCGTCAGCGCGGACTGGTCCGGATTGTTGGCAAGTACGGATGGCGGCGAGACCTCGCCTTGCGGCGCGCCGCCCCACACTGCGGCCAGCGCTCGGCTTGCATGCCGGGCATCCGTCGAGGCCGATATGGCGTTCATGCTGGCCGTGGCGGTCAGGATGTCGGCCCGGTCGAGATCGATGGGCGAGGACCGCCCCGCCTCGACGCGCCGGCGTATGGCCGACGCTGCGGTTTCCGCGAGGTCCTGCAGCTCCGCCCTGACGCGCGCGGTTTCCTGGGCCGCACGAGCATCCACGAAGGCCGTGGCAGCCTCGCCCAGAAGGGCGGCAATCTCGGCATTCAACCTCGCTGATTCGACACGGGCCCAGGCCTCGGCCGCATCGCGGGCGCGGCGCCGGTCGCCGCCCAGCGGGATGGTCTGGCGCACCGCGACGGTGAGATCGCCATCGCCGATATCGCCGCGATCGCCACCGAAACCCTCGATTTCGGCTTCCAGGGAAGGATTGTCCCACAGGCCCGCTTGACGGGCGTCGCCAAGCCGGGCGGACACATCGGCCCGGGCCGACCCGATGCGCGGATTGGCTTGCACAGCGCGTTGCAAGGCCGTGGAGAGTTCAAGCGGATTGTCCTGCAAGGCCGGCTGTGCCGGCGCAACGGACGCGAGGAGTGCGCTGCAGGCCATGCCTGCAAGCCCTCGACCCGGCCATCCCGGCCGGGGAGCTTTGTCTGAATACATCCAGATATCCCGATTGTCTTGAGAGAACGAAGGTTTGGAACGTTCTTCTCAGGCAATCGGAGGCTGGAGTTGTGGGGCAAGCGCCCGGCCGGCGCCGCGCTCATGAGACAGGCGATAGGCCGGCCGTGCTATGGATGCACTCGCTGCCGGCGTGCCGGTATTGGCGGGAATAGCATGATGGCAAACACCGCACGCGTGCACGGGGTGCTGGGCGTGACGGTGGTCGCTGCCACCCGAGCCACCGCCGGCGACATCTTCATGGCCGAGATGATGATCGTGCTGCGGCACAGCCGCCTCCACCACCTCTCCCGAGAAGGACAGGATGGTCAGAACGGCCAGCAATGTGCGTATCGCACTCAGCACCGACATCTCCGGCAAGGCGAAATAACGACAGACCGGCTCTTCCGATCACGGGCACAACAACGCTAACAGCTCTAGCAACTAGAGCTTCAAGAAAAACCTGCAGCTAGCGGACCCGGCGGGCTGGAGCTTGTACAACTCATTGTGACTGATCATGGGGACGAGATCATCCGGGCGTGCGCAAGACAGGCTTGTCCGGATCAATCCGCCCTCCACCGCAGTTCCTGGACTCAGTGGGCAAAAGCGCGGGCCCGGCAGCGCAAGTCCGCATACTCGCCCGATCATCTGCGATAGAGCGGCCAACTTTCGAGACCTGTCCGCTTCGATCTGAGCGAAATGGCGGTACTGTCAGACAAACGCGGACGGGTCTCGCGAGGCCGCGGGAAGTTCGACTTCGGGCGGCAGGCTGACGCCACCCGGCCAAGGCGATGGACCAATGTTGCTTGAAGTCGCTCGGCGGTGGAAGTTGGGTTCGAGATTGAAGTGATTGTGAGCGGACGCGTGGGTGGTGACACGCCTTCGCCTACCCGCTTTTGGTGTGCGCCCCTTCATCGCCCTGCGCCGCGATTGCGTGGAAGCCGGCGGCCATGAATTCCGCCATTCGCTGTTTGGCTGCCAGGAGATCATCCGACCTGCACACGCCGCCGGACAGTGCATCGATACGGCCTGTACGAGCGAGGGTGAGCATGAAGGCGCCAGTCACGAAGTGATAGCCCCAGAACAGGTCGGTCTCGCTGCAGCCGGGCAGCGCGCGCTTGAGCAGATCGACGAGCCGGCGCACCACGGGGTCGAAATGCTTTTCCATGATGTCGGCCCCCCATTCGGGCGTGTTGGCCACCTGCGCCCCGAGGGCGAGCGCGTGCTTCCATTCCTCCTGATGCTCGAGATAGAGCTCGAAGTCGGAATCGAGAAAGGCGTGCAGCGCGCCCTCGACGGTGGGCTTGCCCCCGGACGCTTTCTCGTAGGCATCCAGCGCCTCTGCGCGCCGCTTGCTGGACACCGGCGCCCGGCGGGCGAACACGGCATCGACCAACGCGTTCTTGTCGTCGAAATAGTAGTGAACAAGCGTGTGGTGGACCCCGGCATGCGCCGCGATGTCCTTCAGCGATACGCCGTGGAAGCCGCGTGCGGCGAACAGTTGTTCCGCGGAATCGAGGATTTGCCGGATCGAGTCGGCGCGCCGCTCGGCACGGCTGCGGCGAGGAGATTTTTCAGCCCGGCTTGTCGTTGACACGTCGCTTTCCCAGTCATTTTCCGAACCGGCGAGACAGCGCACGCGTCTCGCGCACCCGGCCACTCCGGCAGGATATAGGGTCGCGGCCGGACGAACCAAGCCGCCAGGTCAGCCCTTGCATATCCCGGCGGGTGCCCGGATGGCTGCACGTACCGGTTCCATCGCAGCCACGACGGAACCGGTACGCAAACGCTGGCCGTGGAAGGAACCGCCAGCGTCCCCCAAGCTAGTGCCGGTAGTTCAACCGGACCCCGATCGTCCGCGGACGCAGCGTGCTGAAGCGTGCGTCGGCAAAGGCTTCGGGGTGGGAGTAGATCAGGGAGTCGTTGTCGAACGCGTTCTCGACATAGACCGTTGCCGTGAAGTTCTCCCCGAAGTGGGCCCCCAGAGACGCATTGACGGTCTGATAGTCTTCCGTCGGAGCGTAGGTCGGCGACTGGACGCCCGGCTGACCGGGCACGTTCGGGAACTGGTTCACGAAACCGTCGACGTGCCGTGCATTGATATTGGCAAAGGCCAGCGTGTTCGGCCCGGCGCTCCAAGCGTAGTTCACATAGATGGATCCCTGGAATTCCGGGAAGGCCATGGGCGCGCCCAGAACCGCACCGGAAATCGCGGCCTGCGTGGCCGTGAGCTCGTCGACCTCGGCGCTGTTGAACGAGCCATTGATGCCGATGTTCAGCCCGTCAGTGGGCATGGCATTGACCTCGAACTCGATACCCTGACTGGTCGCGCCGCCGATATTGGTCGCGAACTGCACCTGGTCCGACACGCGGTTCGCCTGGACCTGGATATTGCTCCAGTCGATCAGGTAGGCCGCGATATTGGCCGAAAGGCGATTGTTGAACCAGTTGCCCTTCAGGCCGACCTCGAAGTTCTCGAGCTCGTCCGAAACGGCGCCATACGGGATGACGATGTCATTCGGGTCGACCGTGCTGGCCAGGCCACCGCGCGCATTCACTACCGGCGTCCGGAAGCCTGTCGCGTAGGTTGCGTAAAGCGTGATGTTTTCAACGGGCTTGTAGGACGCGCTGAACTTGAAGGACGGTCCCTCCTCGACCCCCTCATCGCCGACAGCGGCAACGTTCGGCGTGATGGTGAGCGGTCCGGGAATGCCGTAGATCGCGTTGACCAGGTAGTTACTGGTATAACCGCCCTCTTCGGCAAATCCCTGCACATCCAGCGATCCGTAGCGCAGTCCGCCGGTGAGCCAGAAGTTGTCGCTGAAGCGGTAGGTCAGCTCCCCGAAGGCGGCCAGCTCGTTCGACACGAAGTGGCTGGAGCTGCGCGAGTAGTATTCGTCAGGCAGCCCGGTCATGCCGCGAGCCGCGAGGAAAGCCTCGTCGGAGCGGTAGTTATAGTCCACATCGCGACGCTTGTAGTAATAGAAGGCGCCAACGACCCAGTCCCAGCGACTGTCCGTCTGTGACACCAGCCGCATTTCCTGGACGAAGGCCTCATCATAGGCGAGCGCGTCGAGCGCGAACGGGATGGCGCCGCCGAAGGTCGCGTCCAGATCGATGATGAAGGACTGGTCGTAGTTCGAGAAAGTCGTCGAACTGGTGAAGTTGGCGAAGCCGAAGTCGTGATCCAGCGTGACATTGTAGGAGTCGAGATAGCCGGCGAAGATGTCGGGACGGCGCGTGCGGCGCTGGTCCCGGTCCGTACCGAGCGTCGGGTTGATCAGCTGGGAATCTTCCGGCTCGCTCGTTTCATGCAGATACATGAAGCGGACCGACGTGTCGGGCGTCGGCTCCCATTGCAGGATCGCGCGGCCACCATAGGACTCCAGCGTGTTCGCATTATCCTCACCTGTGCCGATGTTTTCGACCCAGCCTTCCTCGTTGCGGTAGAAGCCGACGACCCGCAGCGCAAGCCGGTCCTCGACCAGCGGGATGTTGACCATGCCGTTATAGCGCTGGCGGAAGGAATCGCCCTCGGTCAGGCCGAAGTCGACCAGAAGTTCGGCGTCGAACTCGTCGAGATCGGGACTGCGGGTCAGGATGCGAACGGCGCCGGCAAGTGAGCCGGATCCGAACAGGGTGCCTTGCGGGCCGCGCAGGAATTCAACGCGCTCCACGTCGAAGAGCGTTGAGTCGAGCTGGGTCGAATTGCCGTTGGCCGAGATCGGAAGCTCGTCGATATAGACCGCCACTGTGTTCTGCAGGTTGGCGCCATAGCCGTTTGTGGCCACGCCGCGCACTGAAAACGTATTGAAGTTGGCGGTCGGCTTGTTGAGCACCGCGCCGGGTGTTTCCAGCGCCAGGCCCTCATAGCCGACGATCCCCTTCGTCGTCAGCTCTTCCTGCGAGAACGCGGTCACACTGAGCGGAATGTCTTGGACGTTCATTTCGCGGCGGGTGGCCGTGACGACAATGACGTCGTCCCGGTCGGAGCTTTGCTGGTTTTCTTCTGAAGCCGTTTCACCACTCGTCTGGGCAAAGGCCGGACATGGCAAGGCGATAAGAGCGACCGCGGAAACGGACGCACAAAGTACGTATTTCATCACTACTTCCTCCCCTGGTCGGTCTTTTGCCAACCTCGTTGATCATGCCTTTCACGCTACCGGCAAATATATTCACTGACAAGTGTGTGAAGATCTTTTCGGACGAAATTCTTACCTGCACCATGAATCGGGCCTGGCCTGCAGTGACATCAATGTCTTAGAGGGCGTGATGGAAGCTGAGCCGTGAGTGCCCACATTACGGCAAGGCTATTGTAAGGCGACTGCCCGGGCGTTTATGACAGGGATACGCGCCTTGCGGCAGGCGAACGGAATGATTCGAAAGGACAGCTT
The DNA here is from genome assembly GCF_039978735.1 of Maricaulis sp. Taxonomy (GTDB): domain Bacteria; phylum Pseudomonadota; class Alphaproteobacteria; order Caulobacterales; family Maricaulaceae; genus Maricaulis. Next base: position 42,286 of record NZ_JBDWAS010000020.1, on the reverse strand, counting down.
TTGGCAGCGGAAAGCAAAACCCCGCGGAAGCGTCAGACAAAGGCCGAAAAGCGCGCTGAAACAACGGAGCAGATTCTCGACGTTGCCGAGTTTCTGTTCTCCCGCAACGGCTTGCACGGCGTCACACTGAAGGATGTTGCCCGCGATGTCGGGGTTCACCACACGCTGCTTAATTACTATTTCAAGGACAAGCAAACGCTTTTCGACGCCGTGTTCGCACGCCGCGCAGCCGTCACCTGCGAGCGCCGAATGAAGGCGCTTGAGGCCTATGAGACCGAAGCCGCCGACAATCCGACCGTTGAAGGCGCCCTGCATGCCTTCCTCGACACCGATCTCGATCTCTATATCGAGGGCGGCCCGGGCTGGCGCAATTATGGCGCCCTGAGTGCCCAGGTCGCCAACACGCCCGAATGGGGCGCCGAGCTGATGGATCAGCATTTCGACCCGGTCGTGCTGCGGTTGATCGGTCTGCTCAAGAAGGCCCTGCCGCACGCCTCCGAAGAGAACATCTTCTGGGGCTATCATTTCGTCAGCGGCGCGCTGATGCTGACCCTGGCGCGCACCGGACGGATCGACAAACTGTCCGGCGGCCTGTGCAAATCGGACGATTACGCAGCGGTCAAATCCCGCATGGCCCAGTTCATGGCCGCAGGCTTCCACAAGATCTGCGGTCCCGCCCCCGACACCACGGACTGACGCAGCCGGCCCGATCGCCGTCTTTCCGCTTGATCTCGCCGGGATCATATTTCACTATCACGCGAGCGAATAACTTTCGTTTGTGTCGGCTCCGTGTGAGCGCCGCACAAACCCGCAGCGTGAAACCGGCACCAGACCGGCCGCGCCGCGGTGTCAACAAGGGGAGGACGGCCGATGGCCGACACAGCGAGCGCAGCGACCGCTGCGAGCGATCTGAGACGCCGTGACATCAAGGTCATTGCCGCCTCGTCACTCGGCACGATGTTCGAGTGGTTCGACTTCTATCTCTACGGCCTGCTCGCCCGCTACATCTCGGCCCAGTTTTTTTCGGGCGTGAACGAAACAACCGGCTTCATCCTGGCGCTGGCCGCCTTCGCCGCCGGCTTCGCCATCCGGCCGCTGGGCTCGATCGTGTTCGGGCGCATCGGCGATCTGGTCGGACGAAAATATACCTTCCTGGTCACCATGGGCCTGATGGGCCTGTCGACCTTCGCGGTCGGCTTCCTGCCGAGTTATGCCACGATTGGCATCACAGCGCCGATCATCCTGGTGGGGCTACGCCTCGTTCAGGGGCTCGCTGTCGGCGGCGAGTATGGCGGTGCGGCAACCTATGTCGCCGAGCACGCGCCGGAAGGGCGCCGCGGCTTCTTCACAAGCTTCATCCAGACGACTGCCACGATCGGCCTCTTCGCCGCCCTGTTGCTGGTCATCGGGCTGCGCGGCCTGATGGGCGAAGAGGCCTTTGCGGAATGGGGATGGCGGATACCCTTCCTGCTGTCGATCTTCCTGCTGGCCATTTCCCTGTGGATCCGCTTCCAGCTGTCGGAAAGCCCCACCTTCCAGAAGATGAAGGACGAGGGCACGACATCGAAAGCGCCGCTGGCGGAAGCTTTCGGACGCTGGTCGAACCTCAAATACGTGCTCATCGCGCTTTTCGGCGGCGTCGCAGGCCAGGCCGTGATCGGCTATACGGGACAATTCTACACGCTCTTCTATCTGGAGCGGATTGCCGATGTGGACCCGGCGACCTCGAATGTGCTGCTGGTCATCGCGCTGATCATCGCAACACCGACTTTCGTCTTCTTCGGATGGCTGAGCGACAAGATCGGCCGCAAGAAGATCATCATGACGGCATGCATCCTGGCCGCTCTCACCCTGTTCCCGCTGTTCAAGGCCCTCACGCATGCGGCCAACCCGCAGCTGGCCCGGGCGGTTCGAGACGCGCCGGTCACCGTCGTCGCCATGGCGGATGAATGTTCCGTCCAGTTCGATCCGATCGGCCGGAACACCTACGATTCCTCAAGCTGCGATATCGCAAAGGCGTATCTGGCGAGAAACGGTATCAATTATACCAATATGGACGCCGAACCCGGCACGATCGCGGAAGTTCGTGTCGGCGGCACGGTGATCATGGCCCCCGACCCGTCGGAGCACGGTGCGCAAAGCCTGGCCGCGGCGATCGATGCCTTCCGCACCGAAGTCGGCGCGGAGCTCGTCGAGGCGGGCTATCCCAGCGAGGCCGACCCGGCGCAGATCAACCGGCCGCTCGTCATCGCGATTATTGTCGCGATCATGCTGATGGTGACGGCGGCCTACGCGCCGCTGGCCGCGATGCTCGTCGAGCTGTTCCCGGCCCGCGTGCGCTACACATCGATGTCCCTGCCCTACCATATCGGCAATGGCTGGTTCGGAGGTTTCCTTCCGACCACCGCCTTTGCAATGGTTGCGGCCACGGGAAACATCCATTTCGGCCTCTGGTATCCCGTGGTGATCGCCGGGATGACCGCCATTGTCGGCCTTCTTTTTCTGCCGGAGACCTTCCGGAGGAATATCGATGCATAGGCAGGACAAGCACAGTCTTTCGGCAACCAGACGGGGCTTTCTGGCCGCTTCGGCCGTCACTCCGCTGCTCGCGTCCGCGCCGGTGTCCGCCGATGGTCCGGACATCGCCCACGATCGCATAGCCCGGGACTTGCAGCGCTATGTCGGCTTCGGCAACAAGCAGTCCGGCGGCCCTGGCGACGAGGCCTGTGGTGCCTGGCTGGAAGACGAGCTGGAAGCGATCGGCTTCCGGACGCAAAGGCAGTCCTTCTCTGCGCCTTGGTTCACACCGGACACGTCGGAAATTGCCGTGGACGGTGATCGGGCGGTGCTTTGGCCGCAACCCATCGTTCAGACAACGCCGCGGGACGGGCTGATTGCACCGCTTGTCCGCGTCGACAGCGCCGGACGCGCTGACCGGCCGCTCGGCGGCGCTATTGCGCTTGTCGATCTGGCCCATGCGCGCTGGTCGTCCATGTTCTGGCCCGGCGTAGCAGGGCCAGTGCGGGCTGCATTCGAGCAAGGCGCGCTCGCCTGTGTCATCATTACGAACGGGCCGAGCGGCAGGATCATCGCGCTGAATACGGACGGTCGCTCGCCGCTCTATGACAGGCCGATCGCGATATTGGCTCCGGACGACGCTGCGCCCTTCCTCGCGGCCGCCCAATCTGCACAGCCGGCGAGACTGACAGTCACCGGACAGGGCGGACGCCGTCCGGCCTTCAACCTCGTCGGCACGCTTGACCGGGGCCGGGGCCGGTGGCTCGTCGTCTCGACACCGCGGTCGGGCTGGTTCACCTGCGCCGGCGAGCGCGGCGGCGGTATCGCGGCCTGGCTGCACATGGCGCGCTGGGCGAGCCGGCACGCGCCGGGCTTCGACCTGTCCTTCGTGTGCAACAGCGGCCATGAATACCAGTATCTCGGCGCAGAAGAGCTGCTCCACAACGTGGCGCCGCCGCCCGGTGAAACCGCGTTCTGGCTGCATCTCGGCGCCAATCTCGCGGCCCGGGACTGGCATTCCGGTGTTGGCACGCACCGCCCCCTGCCCGGCACGGATTCGCAACGCTATCTCGTCGTGAGCCCGCATCTCGTGCCGGCCGCCTCGGAGGAGTTCGCCGGGCTGTCCGGCCTGGAGGCTCCGTATTCCAGCCAGGACCTGTCTGCCGGCGAGCTGACCAATGTGATCGAGGCCGGCTATGCGCCGGTCGCCGGCATTTTCGGCGTCCACCAGTTCCATCATGTGGCGGACGATGACGAGCGTTGTGTTTCCGCCACGGCGGTGAGCGAAACCACACTCGCTTTCCAGCGCCTGCTTCAGCGCGCCTTGAGGTAGTCTGATGACCCGTATCGCAAAGCCCCTGACCACCCTTTCCGCGCTCGCGGTGCTTCTTCTGACCGGCTGCAGCCAGCCCGAAACAGCATCGGCGCCCAGGGTCCAGACCGCGAGCGGGACCGTGCAGGGTGCGCGCGCGAATGGCGTCGTCAGCTTCAAGGGCATTCCCTACGCAGAGGCGCCTGTCGACGAATTGCGCTGGCGTGCACCGCAACCGGTCCGGCCCCGCGACGACGTTCTGGAGGCAACCGCCTTCGGGCCCAGCTGCGTTCAGCAATCCATCCCCGCCACCAGCATCTACAATGATCCGCCGACGGCGATGTCCGAAGATTGTCTCAGTCTCAATGTATGGGCGCCGGAGCATGCAGCAGAGGCCCCCGTCATGGTGTGGATACACGGCGGGTCGCTCCGTATCGGCGGCGCCGCGCAGGCCATGTATGACGGTACCGTCTTCGCCGAACGCGGCATTGTCTTCGTATCCGTCAACTACCGGCTCGGCGCGCTGGGCTGGATGGCCCACCCCGAACTCAGTGCGGAATCGCCCCATGGCGTCTCCGGCAATTACGGTCTGCTCGACCAGATCGAGGCCTTGCGCTGGGTCCGAGAGAATGTGGCGGCCTTCGGGGGAAGTCCGGACAATGTGACCGTGATGGGGGAGTCGGCCGGCGCGCTGAGCGTGACCTATCTGCTGACCTCACCGCTTGCCGAAGGCCTGTTCGACAAGGCCATCGTCCAGAGCACAAACCTCCGCGCCTTTCCGGAACTGGATCAGGCTGTCTTCGGCCTGCCCTCAGCAGAAGACACCGGCCTGAGAATGGGACGCGCCCTGGGGCGCACCACAATCGCCGGCCTGCGAGAGATGGATGCGGAAACACTGACGCAGGAGACCGCGCGCCTCCGTTTCAGCAGCCAGGGGACGATCGATGGGTGGTCCTTGCCCGAGCAGATCATCGACGTGCTGGACCGCAACGCGCAGGCGCCCGTGCCGCTGCTGGCCGGCTTCAATAGCGACGAGCTTCGGACCCAGCGCATCCTGGTGCCGGAAGCACCCGGCACACCGGAGGAATACGAGCGGCTCATCCGGTGCGGATATGGCAGCCGGGCTGACGCGTATCTGGCGATCTATCCTTCCGACGACCCGGAACAGTCCACCTTCGATGCCGTCCGCGACACGATCTATGGCTGGGCCGGCGAGCACCTCGTCCGATCCCAGACCGACATCGGAGCGCCCGCCTATCTGTACATGTTCGACCATTGCTATCCCGCCGCCGAAGCACTCGGCATTTGCGGCTTTCACGCCAGCGAACTGCCTTTCGTGTTCGGCCAGACCGGCGAGGATGCGGCGCTGACCGCGAACTGGCCCGCGCCGGTCGACGACACAGACGAGGCCCTGTCCGCAGCCATGATCGACTACTGGGCGTCCTTCGCCGCGACCGGGCAGCCGGTCAGCGAGGCCGGGCCGGACTGGCTGCCTTATGCGCAGGACCAGTCCTTCATGCGTTTCGACGGCGCGCCGCATCTTGGGCGGGATCCGGTCCCCGGCATGTACGAGTTTCACCGGGACTGGGTCGCACGCCAGCGCTCACAAGGAGAGCAATGGTTCCTGCAGGTCGGGATCAACGCGCCGCAGACCTGCCAGACCGAGGGATCTGCTGAATAGTTGCTGCGAAAAGACGGGCAACTCGCACCCTTAAAGTTATTCACACACATTAGAATGAATGTTGACATCGCGAGTCCGGCCCGCTCAAGATGCGCTTCAAACCGGCCATGAGAGCCAGAATTTTCGGGAGGACACCGGTGCATCACATACCGGATTATCCGGATGCCCCGTTGCGGGCATCTGTTCGAATATCGCGCCACTCGGCCTGCCGGCCCCACGAGGGGAGGAGCGGCCGTGAGCGCTGAACCGCCGAGCCCCGAGATCACCCAGATCCCTGCCGAACCGGGTGTGAAGCCCCGGCTCGAGCCGGCCGGGGATGCGGCCGCCAGCCCGCCGGCACCCGGACACCGCGCCTGGGTGGTGCTGGTCATCCTGTGCTTTGTCTATGTCCTCAACTTCCTGGACCGCCAGCTCTTGTCCATCCTGGCCAAGCCGATCCAGGACACGCTGGGCATATCGGACAGCCAGCTGGGCCTGATCGGCGGGCTCTACTTTGCCTTCTTCTACTGTTTCATCGCCATTCCGGTCGGCTGGCTTGCCGACAAGACGAACCGCGTCGGCGTCCTCGCGCTGGCCTGTGCGATCTGGAGCGCCGCGACAATCGCCTGCGGTGCTGCCCGCAATTACGGTCAACTCGTCGTGGCACGCATGACGGTGGGCTTTGGCGAAGCTGGCGGCGTACCGCCATCCTACGCGATCATCACCGACTATTTCCCCAAGGGGCGGCGCGGTACCGCACTGGGCATTTTCAACCTCGGCCCGCCGATCGGGGCCGCACTGGGCATTGCCTTCGGCGCTTCGATCGCTGCAGCCTTCAGCTGGCGCGACGCCTTCTATGTGCTTGGCGGGGTCGGCCTGGTCGCCGCGATCGCCGTCGCCGTATTCGTTCGTGAACCCAAGCGTGGCGGGCTGGACGAACCCAATCCGGAACACGCCTCAGAACCGTCCGGCTTCTGGGTCACGCTGAAAATGTTCTTTTCCCACAAGGCGCTCATGCTGGCGGCGCTGGGCAGTGGCGCGACACAGTTCATCACCTACGGGCTCGGCAATTTCACCGCGCTCTTCCTGATGCGCGAAAAGGGCATGACCCTGAACGAGATCGCCGTCTGGTATGCGCTGGTTGTGGGGATCGGCATGAGCGCCGGCATCTTCATGTCCGGTTGGGCGATCGACCGGTTCACGCGGATCTCCAAACGCTATTATGCGCTGATCCCGGCGGCATCACTGGCCCTGTGCATTCCCTTCTATATCGGGTTTGTATGGGCACCCGGCTGGCAGCTGGCGACCCTGTTCCTGATCGGCCCCTGCTTCCTGAACTATTTCTATCTCTCGTCCTCGGTGGCGCTCGTTCAGGAAGAAGTCCGGCCGGACCAGCGCGTCATGTCCGGCGCCCTGCTTCTGCTGGTGATGAACTTCATCGGCCTTGGCCTGGGGCCAACCTATGTCGGCATTGCCAGCGACCTCTTCCGCGCCAGCTTTCCCGACAATTCCCTGCAGATCGCCCTGTACACGCTGGTGCCGTTCTACGGCCTGGCGATCGCCCTGTTCCTCGGCCTGGCGCGTGTGCTTGCGCGCGAAGAGGCCAAGCAAGGAGGTGTTTCATGACCTGGAAACTCGACACGCCTGCCCTCAAGGCCGGCACCCTCGCCTGCCTGCTCGCCGCCTCCACGGCCTGCGCCCAGACCGGTGCTGAAGGCGCGCCGGTTGTCAATGCGCCGGTCGGCCCGATCTCCGGACAGGCCGCAGGCGGGCTTCGCTTCTTCAAGGGCATCCCCTACGCCCGGCCGCCGGTGGGCGAGGCCCGCTGGACGCCCCCGCAGCCGATGGAGCCCTGGCAGGACACGCTGCAGGCAAATGACTACGGCCCGTCCTGCGTGCAACGCGTGCGCGAGACGACGAGCATCTATGCCTCGGACATAACCCCGGTCAGCGAAGACTGCCTCAGCTTGAACATCTGGGCGCCGGAAGATGCCGATAATGCGCCGGTCTTCGTATGGATCCACGGCGGCGCGCTGTCGGCCGGATCGACCCGCGAACCGCTCTATGACGGCGCCCGGCTGGCGCAGGACGGCGTCATCGTTGTTTCAATCAACTATCGTCTCGGCGTGCTCGGCTACATGGCGCACCCCGAACTCAGCGCGGAGTCGCCCGATGGCGTGTCCGGCAATTACGGGCTTCTCGACCAGATCCAGGCCCTGCGCTGGATACAGGACAATATCGGCGCATTCGGCGGCGATGCCGACAATGTGACGATTGCCGGTGAATCCGCCGGCGGTCTGAGCGTGATGTATCTGATGGCGGCACCCGATGCCCGCGGCCTGTTTTCGCGCGCCATCGCCCAGAGCGCCTACATGATCTCGACACCGGAACTCAAACGCCCGGTCCACGGCGCCTATGCGGCCGAAGCCGTCGGCGCCTACATCGCCGGCCAGCTGGGAGCGGCAAACATCGCCGAACTTCGTGCCATGGACGCCCAAGCCGTGACCGATGGCGCCCTGGCCGCCGGCTATCTCACATCCGGCACAGTCGACGGGCACTTCCTGCCCCGGCAACTTGTCGAGACCTTCGATCGCGGCGAGCAGGCTAACGTGCCGATCATCGCCGGGTTCAACCAGGGCGAGATCCGTACACTGACAGCGCTTGCACCGGCCGTGCCGGAGAGTGCCGAGGTCTATGAGAACCGCATCCGCGAGCTCTACGGAGACATGGCCGATGATTTCCTGCGGCTCTACCCCGGCGACAACCTGCAGGAAAGCATCTACGAGACCACTCGCGACGCCTTGTACAGCTGGACCGCAGAACGTCTGGTGCGCAGTCAGGAAGCCCTCGGGCAACCGGGTTATCTCTACATGTTCGACCACGGCTATCCCGCCGCTGACGAACGGGGCCTGCATGCCTTTCACGCGGCCGAGCTACCCTACATGTTCGGGAACACTGATCGCACGCCGCCCTACTGGCCGCCCCTGCCGGATACGCCGGAAGAAGCCGCCTATGCCGATGCGATGACCGGCTACTGGACCAGCTTTGCACGTGCCGGCGAGCCGGTCGCGGACGGTGCTGCGCCCTGGCCGAATTACGGGCAGACACGCGCCTACATGCATTTCGCCGAAGTCCCGCAAGCGGATGAGAACGTACTTCCGGGCATGTATGAGTTTGTCGAGGAACTGGTTTGCCGCCGCCGGGCTGCAGGGGGCCAGGGCTGGCACTGGAATGTCGGGCTGGCGTCTCCGCCGGTCCCGGCCCTGCCGCCGGATTGCGAATAGCCCGCACCTGCGGAGACCTCGACACCCCTTGCCTTGACGCCACGCCTCAACCGGGCGTGGCGTTACTGTTTCAGTGCGACAAAGCCGGCGGCCAGAAAATCGCTGATCCGGTGCTTGATGGCGGGAAAGTCGTCGGCATGGCAAACGCCATCCGAGAGGCGGTCGATCCGGCCAGTGCGGGCCAGCGTTGTCATCAGGGCGCCCGTGACGAAGTGATAGCCCCAGAAGATGTCCTCTTCGCTGTGATCGGGCAGGGCGCGCTTCAGGATGCTGACCAGTTTCAGCACGACAGGATCGAAATGGGCGTCCATCAGCTCGGCGCCTTCGGGTGTATTGCTGACCCGGGCACAGAAGGAGGCATAGTTCATCCACGCCTCGCCGCCCTCAAAATAGAGGTCCAGATCGGTATCGAGAAACGCGCGCAACGCGCCTTCCACCGTCGGCGCGTCCCCAGCCTGTGCCTCATACTCCGACAACGCCGTCATGCGCCGTTCGCTTGTCACGGCGGCCCGCCGCGCGAACACCGCCTCGAACAGGTGTTTCTTGTCGTCGAAATAGTAGTGCAGCAGCGTGGTGTGGATGCCGACACGCTTGCCGACATCGCGCAACGTCACCCCGTGCAGTCCGTGCCGCGCAAACAGATATTCCGCAGCATCGAGGATCTGCTCCAGCGTTTCCGCGCGCTGTTCAGCCTTGGAACGACGCGCCCGGCGCCGAGGCTGTGACACGGCCTTCGCGCGGGCACCGTCTGTATTTTTTGGCGATTGGCCCGTCATGCTCGTCCCGGTCCTATCCTGCCGCCGCATAGTCAAGCCGCAGCCTGCGCTTGTCGATCTTGCCGGTCGGGGCAAGCGGCATCGCATCGACCAGAATGAGCTGATCGGGAATCCACCAGTCGGCGACCTGCCCGCGCAATGCGCCTTGTAGGGCAGCCCGGTCCGGTTTCATGCCCTGGTTCGGCTCGACGATGAGCACCGGCCGTTCGCCCCATTTCGGGTCGGCACGGCCGATCACCGCGACCTGGCACACATCGGGGTGCCGCCCCACGATCTCCTCGATCTCGGCCGGATTGATCCACTCGCCGCCGGACTTGATGAGGTCCTTGGCCCGGCCGCAGATCGTCAGATTGCCGTCATCGTCGAGGGACGCAAGATCGCCGGTGTCGAAATAGCCGTCCTCGTCCAGAGTGTCCGTCTCGGCCCGGAAGTACCGGTCCACGACGCTCGCACCCTTCACCTTGAGGTGCCCGACAGTATTTCGCTGCTCCGCCAGTTCGCGGCCGTCCCGGTCGGTCAGTTTCAGGTCGATGCCCAATGGCGGACGCCCGGACGATTGTAGGGTCTGCGTCGACGCGCCCGGCGGCGCGATCGTACCAACCGGCGACAATTCCGTCATGCCCCAGCTGGTCTGCACCTCCACTCCCAAGCGCGTCTCCATGCGGCGGATCAGGCTGTCGGGACATTTCGAACCGCCGATCAGAACCCGCTTGAGGTCCGGCAGTTCGCCGCCGGTCTCGTCGAGATGGTCCATAACGCCAACCCAGATCGTCTGGACGCCGGCGGCCAGCGTCACACCCTCGTCGCGCATCAGCCTGGCAAGGCTGGCACCGTCGGCACGGCGGCCGGGCAGGACGAGTTGTGCGCCCACGGCGGGCGCAGCGAAAGGCAGGCCCCATCCATTGGCATGAAACATGGGCACCGCAACCAGCACCGTATCCCGGCCGGTCAGCGCAATGGCATCCGCCTGGAGTGCGCGCAGCGTGTGCAGATAGTTCGAGCGGTGCGTGTATAGGACCCCTTTTGGCCGGCCCGTTGTGCCGGATGTGTAGCACAGTCCGGCCGGCGCATTCTCGTCAAACCCGCCCCAGGCCACCGGCTTGCCACAGGACTGCAGAAGGGTTTCATACGGCCAGAACCGGACGGCCTCTCGTGCACAGCACATTTTCGCCGGGCCATCGCCATCAAGCCAGATCACGTGCTCGATCACCGGACAGAGCGGCAGAAGCTGGGCGACCAGATCGGCAAGACTGGAGGCAGCGGCAATCACCCGGTCCTCGGCCTCATTGATCATGGCAGCCAGATGAGCCGGTGTGAGACGAGGATTGAGCGTGTGACAGACCAACCCGCAACCCATTGAGGCATAGTAGACTTCAAGATGATGCTGCGTGTTCCAGCCAAGCGTCCCGATGCGGTCTCCCGTCTTTAGCCCCAAAGCCCCCAGCGCACCCGACAGATCGTTCGCCCGCCGTCGCAGTGCCCCGTAGGTAACCCGCTCCACCCCTGCTCCGTCCCCGGCCGACGCGACCCCGCGCTTCCCGTTCCATCGTGCTGCGTGGTCCAGGAATTTGTCGATGGTAAGCGAGTAGGTCTGCATCGCGGATACACACTTGTTGTCGAGGAAGCGGATTGCCGTCCGGGAAGTTCGGCAATTCGCCCCGTCTGTTGTTCGGAACAGGCCCGAATAGGGAGCACCGCACCCGCGCGAAGCGCAGGCCGGACCAATTGCGGAAAGAGGGATCCAATCGCAACAGGACGACCGGCAACACGATGCAACCCCACTGGCACACAAGGCAAAACTAGCCGCCTGCCCAGACTCTTGTCAATCTTCATTATACTGTGAGCGAATAAGTTCACATGGCCCGCCCGATCGTGCTAGGGGATGCGATCAGGGCACTTCACCGTGCCGGGTTCGGTTTGTGCGGGACATCGAACGTCCCCGGGGGAGAGGTATATGATCGATCTTTCTGGACAAGTTGCCATCGTAACGGGGGCCGGTGGCGGTCTGGGCCGTTCGCACGCTCATCTTCTTGCGGCGCGGGGCGCTCACATTCTGGTCAATGACCTCGGAGAAGGGGCCGAAACCGTCGCGGCCGAGATCCGCCACAAGGGCGGCTCGGCCATCGCCTTTCAGGGCTCGGTCACGGATGCCTCCGCCATGCAGGTCATGGCGGACACTGCGATGGCGCACTGGGGCCGGATCGATATTCTTGTCAACAATGCCGGCATATTGCGCGACAAGACCTTCGCGAAACTGCCGCTCTCGGACTTCCGGCTGGTCGTTGACGTGCATCTCACAGGTGCCGCCAACTGCACCAAGGCGGTCTGGCAGATCATGCGTGACCAAGGCTATGGACGGATCGTCATGACAACCTCGTCATCGGGCCTGTACGGAAATTTCGGCCAGTCCAATTACGGCGCAGCCAAGCTCGGCCTTGTCGGGCTGATGAACACGCTTGCGCTGGAAGGCAAGAAATACGGCATCCACGTCAACTGCCTCGCGCCGACAGCGGCCACGCAGATGATGGAAGGCATTTTGCCGGCCGAACAGCTCGAGCGGCTGGACCCCGGCCGTGTCAGCCCGGCCGTCCTCGCCCTGTGTTCGAAGGACGCTCCGACACGCCAGATCCTGTGCGCCGGCGCAGGCGGTTTCGAACTGGCCCACATCACCCTGACCCGGGGCATCCATATCGCCGACGGACCGGACATGGCCGAGGCCCTGCTCGAACGCTGGTCCGAACTCGCCGACAGAAGCGGCGAGCTCATCCCCGACCAGGGTTTCGACCAGAGCCGCCTGGAGCTTGAAAAAGCCGGTTACACACCGCCTGACGAAGCTGCGGAGTAGCCGGCCCGACCTTCCTAGTTGACGATGATGGAGGTTTCTGCGTGGTGCTGTCAGACAAAAGCGAAGCGGTCTCGAATGTCGTTCCTTCAACCTACATCAGGCAGCGAGTTGACGCCATTCGGCCAAGGCGGAGGCGCGGCTGTTCTTGAAGTCGCCGCGGCGATAGAAGTGGCGTTCGAGGTTGAAGTGATTGTGGACTGAAGCGTGGGTGGCGGCGAGCTTTTGCAGGCTTCGCATCGACCTTGCGAAGAGAAGGCCGAACCTGGTCCACCAGAACCGGACCGTCTCATGTATGATATCGCTTCCGCGCTCGTGAAGTAGATCCTCGACGTTCCGAAGCGACAGCGAGAACCGCACATACATCATCACGGCCAGGCGGATGATCTCGGGAGAAGTCTTGAAATACCTCAAGGGGTTACGCATCCGGCGAGGCTATGAAACCGGCGCTCCACGCTCAAGCCAAAGTTCCTCTGACACTGCCTTCCCCGACAATTCCACGCCGAAGTGCGGGTGTTGTTGCATCTGATTCCACCCTCGCTGACCCGCCCGGCTATGCGGGTTCTCGCTCGCCCGTCAGAGCGGGCACGCCGTTGGCGACTTGCCACCGGACAGACCGACAATCCCGTCGATATTTTCCAGGGTCGAAAACGTGGTGACTGCTAGGCCGGCAATGCGGCCGGCATCGGCAAACACGCCGAGCGTGATATTCTTGACCACCTCGCAAGCCATGCCGGCAAGTGCCAGACGCAAGGCCGGCGCAATACCGCCGGCATCCATCAGGATCACACTCATCGCAACCGCGCCGTAGAGCCGCGCCAGGCGCTGCCCGTAGGCCGCAGCAATGCCCAGCGACACGCCACCGACACCGCTCAGCGCTCCGGCCGCACCCGCTGCACCTGCCAGGAGGTTGATGGCCGAGATGGCGCGATCAAGCTCCGACAATTCCCGTGCGATGCGCTCGGCTTGGCTGCCGCCACCACTGGCATCTTCGAGCACGCCGACAATATTGGCGCTTTGCTTGTCGACCAGCCACATGGCCCGGACGGCCCCGCCGGACGGTGCCAGATAGTAGGTCCGGGAGAACGGAAAGGACGGCCTGAGCTGCGCCATCAGATGATGCCAACTCTCCTGTTCGGTGTCAGGCAAGCCGGGTTCCAGATACCGGAATCCCCATCGTCCCAACGAGGCCAGCGAGCGGCCGTCGAGTAGGCCTGCTGTACTGCGCTCGAACAGAGCGGCTTCAGCCAGGTTGAGATCGAGGCTGAGGTCAAAGGCCTGCTGGCGGCGGAACGCGGCATCCGGAGACAGGACGCTGATCCGGCCGGTGGGCAGGATGTCGACGCGCTTCACAAACCGGTCCGATCCCATGACCGGGTGGGCGGAATAGAGAATAGCCCGCAACCCTTGCTCGGAAACCGAAAAATCTTCTCCCGAAAGATGACCGGTGCGGGACATCATCGTCACCAGCTCGCCCGGCAGGACCGGAATACCGGCCTCGATGGCATCGATCATCTGCTCGAGCGAAGCGGCAGGATCTACGAGCGTCCGATCGAGCCGTTCCAGGCCCAGCTTGGCGCGCAACACATCATCCAGCAGGACGGACAGAGCCGGCGGTGCCCCCTCGAAGCCGATCATGTGCAATCCAAGCATGGCGCCGTGCACAGTGCTGACATGATCGTCCGTCACCTCGCCCAGCCCGTCATGACCGGCCAGGACCCGATTGACGGTATGGCCGCCGACATCCAGCTCCAGACGCAGAGACGCCAGTTTCCGCGCGCGCCGGCGCGGCGCCGCGTCAATCGTGTAGCGTGCCGTCTGGCGCACGGATCCGGCAGCAATATTCACCTGCCGTTCCCCGGGTGACGCGTCCAGGGCGCGATAGGCCAGGGTGTAGAGCGGGCGATCCTGGGTCCTCAGCATGCGCTGGATTGCAGCGGCGATCGGCGCCATGTCATTTCCTTCCGGAGCGTCCATGGCCTCGCCACCCGTGGCCTGTGCCATGGCGTCGAAGACATTGCCGGACCGGTTGCGCTCCTCCGCTAGATTGCGGTCGACATCGATCACCAGGGCTGGCGGACCCGCCTCCAGGAAGCGCAAATCTGCCGCGCCGGGCGCCCCGCCGACCAGATCGCCATCGGTTGCGTAGACAACGAGATCGGCCTGGCTTTCCGCGGCTTCGATCAGGTGCCCCCACAAGCGCGAACTGGTCCCGCGCACTGTCACCCGGGCTCGCGGATGGATCCGACGCGCCATGTCGCGCACGTGATCCGCCAGGGCCTGCATCTCCGGCGCAGCGCCGCGGAAGACCCGCGGCATGGACAGCGACTCGTCGGCGAGGAAAAGAATGCGCGGCGCATTGTCCGACCGGCGCAGGGAATGGCTGACCGTCTCGTCCTCATCCTCCAAGGCAAAATCGGCGACAGACAGCCCCTCGACGGCAGCGCCGCCGGCGTCTCGCGGCGTCAGACCGAGCCGCATATCAGGAAAGCACGAGGCGTCGACACGGACATCGATCGAGGCAATGCGCGGCGCATGTCCCGATGGCCCTGCAGATGCCGCAACGGGCTCGTCATTGACGAGAACGGCGCCGGTCTCGTCCAGCGCAACCCGGTCGCCGTCCAGGGTGATGACATCACCCACGGCCACGGCATCCTCGCCCAGGTCTTCGCCGTCCAGGGCCTGGACGGACAGGACCGGCGAAAACGCCCGCAAATTGCCCAAGCGCGCCGACAGCGTCTCCAGTGTTCCCGCTGCCGGCTTGAAACCGATACGCACCTGGCGGCCGGCGAGTTGTTCGGCAGACCATTGAGCCTGCACAAGTTCGAACGGCGTATCCGGTGCGTCCGTCGTTGTCGCCAGCAGCCGGAGGCAGACCGGCAAGGCCGGCTCCGCTTCGCTGGCAGCGGACTCGGCCAGCTCTGCCGGCCAGGGGCCCAGCTCGCTGCCGGGCCGGACCGGGTCGGCACACAACACCTGCCCGTCCGGCTGCGCGATCCGGACCACGGGGGTGCGGCCTACCTGGCGCCCGTAGAAACGATCCGAATGCCCGAGGGCTTCAAACCCGGCATCGCCGATGGCGGCCCGGACCACTTGTTTGATCCCCGCCCGCTCCGGCGCCCGGGCGAAAATGTCGACCATGCCCGGACCGGATGTGTCGCGCCCCAACCGCATACGCCAGGCTGCAAGATCGCTCGGGCCGATGTCGGGATCGAAACCCTGTTCAAACCCCCTGTAGAAGACGCGTCCGGTCCCGGCGCCCGATCCGGTGGCAGGGGTTTCGACCACCTCGGCCGCAACCCCCGCTTCCTGCAGAAGACCGGCCAGGAGGTCCGCCTTTTCACGGGCTGTGCCGGCCGCGGAACGCAGGGTCGCCCGGCTGCCCCACTGCCGCCCGCCTCCCATGGCAAACCGGTCCGGCTGGCGCGAGATCAAACGGATCTCGTCTCGCACAAAGCGGTGCAGGGCCGCGATATCGCCCTCCGCGACGAGCGCCCGGGCCCGTCCGACACTGTGATCGGGACTGGCCCGCAAAGCGGCCTGCACCTCGCGCCACACCGAATAGGGCCCAGCTTCGGGGGCTGCGTCCGGAGAGCAAGCGCCCAGCACCGGCGGCAAGCCGCTCAGAACCAGGCTGCTCACACCCAGCTTGAGCGCGCCGGACATAACTTCGCGCCGCGTCTTTCCCTCTTGTGACATGCCCTTTTCCCCTTCTGGCTTCCGGCCACATCAACAAAGAACGAAAATCAGGCGGGAAGCCGGACATGTCCGTTATGGCACCCGGAACTCGTTTTCCTCCCTGTCCGGTGTTTGCGGACCCGTGTTTGACGCTTGTTCTGGGAGACCCTCATGCCTCACCCCGTCAGCCGCGCAGCCCTCAGCCTTTTCGCGCTGGGCCTGGTTGCCTGCGGCAATGAAGACAGCCCGTCGGCTCCTGCCGGCGGGTCCGCGACCGCCGAGGCGGCGGATGCACAACCAACGGCCCGGTTCGGTTCGGTCGAATGGACGCTGAACGGCCAGCCCGGCACGCTGGGCGTCGACAATGCGCTGGTGAACTCGTCCACGCCCGGCCTCTACTACATTCGCATCGAGGCCAATCCCCCCGAAGGAGCGCCAACGCGCCATGGGCCGGTCCTGTCACTGTCTTTCCAGCTGATACACACAGCCACCACATCGACCACTCGAACTGCACTCTTGTCCTACGACCCGCGCGGTCCG
Source organism: Maricaulis sp. (assembly GCF_039978735.1). GTDB lineage: Bacteria > Pseudomonadota > Alphaproteobacteria > Caulobacterales > Maricaulaceae > Maricaulis. The sequence goes on along the minus strand of NZ_JBDWAS010000020.1, from coordinate 25,677 downwards.
GACACGGGCTGGTGGAGCGGCCGGGCCGGGCCGGAGAGCCAGATCACGCTGACCATCGACCACGCAGCCGAAGCGGACGGCCGGCTTTCGCTGAGTGGACATGTTTCCGGCCAGCTGATCCCACGTGCGGAAGACGACGCTTCCCCTGCCCCGGTGGAAGCCCGGTTCTCGATCCAGGCCGAAGTCGGCGAATGAGCAAAGGGTGCTGGCCTTGGCCAGCGCCCCCATTTTATCGAAGCTGCGCGCAGACCAGATCGGCCTCGAACTGGATGCGTTCGCTGGACATGACCCGGTTTACCCGGTTCTGCATGCCGCGCAGTTCTGCAGCGCTCAGATCTGAGAAGCGGGGATCGGCAGAGGCATTCATGCCCTGCCCGGCGGACCGGAAGCTCTCGCCCATCAGTTCGCGCTCCCGCGGCGACAAGTGCTGCCCCGTCACGTCGGCCTGGCAGGCACACAGGCCGGGGGCATTGCCGAAGCTTTCGCAATCGGCCCGCACAGCCTGCCGCCAGTCCGTACCGGAAACCGGAGCGGCCGGGGACTGCGCAACACGCTCGCCGGCGCGCCGCGCCGCAAGCAGGTCACCATCGCCCGGATCGGTACAGGTCCGCGCTAGGCCGGTATCGTAGTCGGTCAGCCGATCAGCCAGATCCATATTGGCCAGCGCCCGGTTGGGCGGATAGTCCGAGACCGGCTGTTGCGGAGTCCCGAACAGGCTGGACACCAGCACATCCGCCACGAAGGCACGATCCGGTCCGTCCAGCGCGCCGATCGCCTGTGCGAACCCGTCCGCCATACACCGGCAGTCCAGCGGAAACGCACTGTCGCGGCAGGCCGCCTCGACAAATGCCGTCTGTGCGCATGCCGGCGCCGCACGGCGCTCCGACGGTGCCGGACACGCTTCCTGCAGGGCATCGGGCATCAGATCCCCCATCCGGCCGGCAATCCGCTCCAGCACAGGAACCGGTGTTTCCGATATCGTGTTCTCTCCGCCCAGCGAGGCGATCGCCACCCGCGCCAGTCCGGCCTGCTCTTCGCGGTCAGCACCGGTTGCCACCCGGCTGTACGCATCCCCGACACAGCCACAGTCCAGATCGAATTCCGATTGGATACACGCCTGCCGGACATCCTGCAGCAAAGCGGACGCCGCCCGCCCTATGACCCGCGCCGGCGCCGCGGCGGGCAGGCTGGCCGGTGTGGCACAGGTCTGGGCGACCTCGTTCAGCGGCCCGATCTGGGTTTCGAAACCGCGCAACAGGCGATTGATCTCCGCCAGCCGGCCGAGATCGGCGGGCGGGGCACCGTTGAGATTATGGATCGTCAATTCCGCGATGGCCTGCCGTTGTTCCAGGCCGGCGCCTTCGGCTGCTTCCCGATAGGCCGTATCGACACAGCCGCAATCGATCGGTGCGGGATAGCGGGCACATACCGCGCTGACCTCGGCATCGATGGCCGCTTCGGTCAGCTGGCCGGCCGGGACGGGCTGAGCGGCGCACGCATCGGTGAGGTTGTCGAGCGCGTTCAGCCGTTCCGTGACAGACACGATCACGGACATGTCCATAAAGGCCGGGTCCGGTTCGATCCCGAGCATCACGCCGGTCATTCCGGCCAGTGTCTGGCGCTCCCGCGTAGACGCACCTTGTGCCGCAGCCTCGAACCGGGTCGCCACGCAAGCGCAGTCCAGATCGAACATGCCGCGATCACAGGCAGAAACGACGTGTTGTGCCGGTCCGTCGGCAAGAGCCGGCGCAGGCGCTACGCTCACAAGCAGCACCAGAAGCGCGCGCAAAAGGCGTTTGGGTAGAAGGGCCATGAAGGTCTCCGCAGCTTGGCAATACTCTGCAGAACGACATTCGTGACCGGCCCCGGACACAATGTACCGAACAGCGGATCAGTTATGGGCCAGCATCCGGTCTATCAGTGCCAAACGGTAGCGGCCCAGATAGTCTCCGGCCCCGAGCTGCGCGACTTCGGCAGCATAAGCGTCGCGCAGCGAGGCCGCCGCATTGGCATCCCCGGCACCCAGAGCCAGATAAAGCTCGCCCCGCAACCGCTGACGGCGCACAGCATCGCTGTCGGCGAGGGTCTGGATGCGAACCAGTTCCTGCCGGGCATCCTCCAGGCGTCCCGATTGCGTCAGCATCTGGATGCGCAAGGGCCCGAGCGCATGCTTGTGACTGTCCGGCGCGCCGCCAAACTCCGCAAACATGTCATCGGCGGCCTGTACGAGCTGCAGGCCGGCACCGGCCTGCCCTTCGGCCAGCGCGATCTCGGCCTCAAGGACCCGGGCTTCCGCCAGAATCGCACTGGGTCCCTTGGTGTCGTCGGCGATGGCCTGAACCGTTTCCAGTGCCGTGCGGGCCCCCGCAACATCCCCGAGGGCGAAATAGCGCAGATGGGCGGCATTCATCAGAGCCCGGTCGGTGGCGGCACGCCGGGTCGGGTCGACCTGCATCTGCACCGCGACGCTTTGCTCAAGCGCATCAGCCGCCACCGCAAAATCCCCCAGCGCACTGTGGTGCACGCCCTTTTCATTGTAGAGGAAGGGACACCAGAAACAGCCGGTCACCTCCTGGTCGCGAACAATGGCATCTTCCAGCACCGAGATGGCCGTCTGCCGGTCGGTCAGACTGCCACTGGCAACGGCCAGGCTCGACACGGAAGATGCGTGCGACGGCGAGGCATAGTAGTCGGGATCCCGCGCCAGTTCGGCCTCCAGGGCCGAGCGCAGCAGCGGCACAGCCTCCGCATTCCGGCCGACGCCCATATAGGCGCGCGCCAGAAGCGCGTCGCGCTCGGCATTCAATTGCGCCACAGACAGGGTCAGGTCCCGTGCCGGTTCGAGTATCTCCAGCATGGCGGTGTAGTCGTTGCGGCGCAGGAAAATCGACCCGATCGCTACCAGGCTGTAAGCGACATCATCGGGATACTCCTCGATATAGGCCATATTGTCCTGCGAGTATTCGACCAGCTGGTTGCGGACAAAGCCGGGATCCAGCGAATCCGAATCCGCCGAATTGAAGACGCTGAGCAGGGCCTGGGCCTGGGCGGCGCCTAGGCGCCCCGAATATTCCGATGCCTCGAACAGGATTTCGGTTTCACCGAGCAGGGTGTTCGCCCGTTCCGCTTCTGCATTGGCGCGCAGGGCGAAGCCCGTGCTCGCGGTCAAGCCGGCAACAAGGCTGACCAAGAAGGCCGCCGCCAGTCCGGCCCCCAGCCGGTGCCGGTCGACCCAGCGCACAAACCGGTAGCCGGCTCCACCTTCGCGCGCCTCGACCGGCGCCCGATCCAGGAAGTTCTGCAAATCCGTCGCCAGCGCATCTGCACTGGCATAGCGCCGCACCGGATCGGTCGTCAGGCAGCGTTCCAGAATGGCGCGCAGATCACGCGGCAGTATCGCATCCTCCGGCAGGCTTGCCGAACCGTCGGCTGCACGCCGCGGGGGCCGGCCCGTCACCAGCTGGGTCAAGGTGGCGCCGAGTGCAAAAATGTCCGCCGCCACAGACACATGACCACCATCCCATTGTTCGGGAGCGGCAAAGGCCCGGGTCAGCGGCAAGCGGGCCGCCGTCTCGCCCTCGGTCTCCGCCAGGCTGGTGGCAACACCGAAATCGATCAGCTTCAACTCGCCGCGCGGAGTCACGAGAAGATTGGCTGGTTTGATATCCCGGTGCAGGACCAGCCGGCTGTGGGCGTGCGCAACCCCGTCACAGGCGGCCAGGATCAGGCGGACCCGGTCCTGCAGACCGAGCCCCCGCTGATCGGCATGATGATCGATCGGGATGCCGTCGATCAGCTCGACGACCATGAAATGGCGGCCTTCTCCGGCGCGCCCGCCGTCGATCAGCCGGGCGATATTGGGATGTTCCAGACGCGCGAGGGTCTGCCGCTCGGCCTCGAACTGGCGATGCCCTTCATCGGCCTCAACACGGGTGAGCTTGATCGCAGCGGTCTGGTCGTAATGGCCATCGGCCCGGCGCGCCCGGTAGACCTCGCCCATACCCCCGCTGCCGAGAAACTGTTCGACAGCCCAGGCGCCGAGCCGCTCGCCCGCTTGCAATGAGCCCGCATCTTCAGCAGCCCAGCCAGCCGTCACCAGAAAGCTCATCGCGCCTTCCATCAGCGCGAGGCGGCTTGTCGCTGCACGGCGATCCTCGGCGCTTTCCAGACGCTGGGTGATATGGTCTCGGCGCTGGTTCGGTGGCAGCAGAAGCGCTTCGTCGACCACGGTCTCAATCAACGCAAGTGCTGCCGGCATCACAACGCCCCTGACGATTCCGGAAGGGTTCAGGCCGTCGCGGTGACCGACAGGCGCGGCTCTATCCAGGCCCGGGCCCTGTGCCAGTCGCGGCGGACCGTCCGGTCTGTCACGCCCAGCAATTGAGCCGTCTCCGGCTCTGTCAGCCCGGCGAAAAAGCGGCAATCGATCACCCGAACCAGGCGCGGGTCCTCCTCCAGCAATTCCTGCAAGAGGCGGGACAGATCGACGACCACATCAAGCCGGTCAAGATTGTCAGGTCCCGCCACATCATCGTCCAGCTCGACGCGGATGGCGGCGCCACCGCGCTTCTGGGCCAGACGTGCCTTGGCATGATCGGTCACGACATGCCGCATGGCCAGCACGGCAGCCCGGCGGAAATGATCTTCCGACTGCCAGGAACCGCCGTTTCGCAATTTCAGATAGGTGGAATGCAAGAGGTCGCCGGTCAGGAATGTATCCCGCCCGTGGCGGCGGCGGCGGACTTTCCGCGCCATAGAAACCAGCTCGTCATAATGGCTCTGGAACAAACGATCCGCGTCGCTGACCGTGCTCTCGCTCCAGGCTTGGGCCTGTACCGTGGACCCGGCGTGTCCGGTTTTCTCACTCGTCATCGTTAGTCCTGTTGAACCCAATCACGTTCGGCGACCCGTCGCTCGGTTGCGGTTGAATACTGGTGCAACGACCGGCGCAGAGCAAGGCATGCCGGAAACAAGAAGGGGGAGCGGCGGGGTCCGCCGTCTGTCCCGCGAGGATCGGGCGCACACCCATCCAAGCTGGAAGTCCAACACAGGGGACAATGATGAGAAACGTGATTCAAGCCTTCCTCGCCGCCGCCCTTTTCAGTGGCGCCGCCGGAGCCGAAGACTATGAAGGCGCCTGGGACACCTCCTTCGGAGAGGTCCGCATCCAGGAACGCGCCGGTGCCTTTTGCGGCGAGTACGACGATGTCGGCTTTGTCGCCGGCTACACCAACGGTCATTTCGCGCGCGGCGTGTTCGTGCATGCCGACCAGGGCAATGGCACGCTGGACGACAAGCAGAACAATCGCGGCATCTTTCAATGGGTGCAGAACGCGGATGGAGCGTTCGACGGTCACTGGCTGTGGGGCACGCAGGTACAGATGTCCCGCGCCCAGCCCTGGAACGGCCAGCGAACCCGCGAAACGCGACCGTCCGGATCACAGTGGCGGCGCAATGCCGGCTATTGTCTGGGCTATCTGGCCGGCCTTCCCGAGGCGGCGCACGACTGGATGCGCGCTGCGCGCGACATGGCGCCCCCGGCACCGGCTCCAGCCCCCCAACCGCCGGCCCCCGAGCCGCGGCCGGAACCCCAGCCGTCCGGACCGCCCATTCCTCGCCATGTCGACACGAGCGAGTTTTCGAACTGCGAGATGAGCGCCGCGAATCCGAGCATCCTCATGTGCAACACCCGCAATGGCGCTCGGGACCGCTTTGCGCTGGACCTCGGCCTGTGCCTCGAAGGCACGGTCGAACCGACCACCTGGGCAAATGGCATCCGCTGCGCGGCGCGGGACGTGGCGGGCTCCTACTCCCGGTCCTGCGATCCGATGATCGTCGTCGCCACGCAGCTCGGCGAAGCCACCGAGCGCGATGCACGCAACTGGTACTTCACGCCTTGCGCCGGTCCCGAGCTGCGCATGATCGGCACCATGTCCAGCACGCGGACCTTGGTCGAGACGGAAAACCGCAGAGCCTACTACGTGCGGGGCCGCGGCGAGCGTGCCTACCGCAACAGCTATCGCGCGGGGGCCTGCGAATCCCGGCGCTTCTGGAATGAAAACGGCTATCTGCGCTGCAGCGGCAACTAGCCCGGTCGAACGATCCGGCCCGACCGAACAATGGAGAACACCATGTCCCGACACCTATCCAAATTCGGGCTCGCGCTCGCCACAACTCTGGCCAGCCTGGGCCTCTCGACGGCCGCGGCGGCCGACTGCCGCGAGTCGATCGAACTCTCTGTCCTGCCCGCAGAAACCTCCCGGGTGGAACGGGAAGAAGATCTCTACCGCCTCATGTCTGAAGCCCTGTTGCTTTGCTCAGGCCACGCACTGGATGCGGGTCAGCTGCTGCTGATCCGCATCCAGGACCGGCGCATCGCCGATGTGCACCTGTCTGCCGGTTTCCGTCTGCCGCCGCGCTCGCGGGCCAGCCTGGCTGGTCTGCTCGGCCGTTCCGGTCACCGCCACGATGAGACCTTCCCGGGGGACAATTTCTTCCCTGGTGACAGCTTCTTCCCGGGCGACAGCTTTTTCCCCGGGGACAATTTCTTCCCGGGCGACAACTTCTTCCCGGGCGACAATTTCGAGCCCGGAGCCCCGCTTTCCGCCGAACTGCGCGAAGCCATCCTGCGCGGCCGCTCCAGCGGCATTGCCCGCATCGCAGAACAGGGGGTGCGGCAGGCCCGGATGGAGAACGGCCTGATCATTTCCGTCATCGATATCGGCAGCGGCCTGCCTTCGCGGATGGTCATGCTGCCCCTGCGGTCGCGCCGCTGATCGCACAGAAAAGGAGTGTGAAACAATGATCCTGCCTGCTCTCACGGCATCCCTGCTTGTGCAGGCGACGCCTGACCTCACCGCTCAGCCCGATTATCGCGCCACTGCGCAGATCTCGATCGAGGGAGAAACCCATGAACTGGAGGTTCGCGCCTCCGGTTCACAATCCCGCATGACCTTGCCGCAGGCGCTGTCAGGCGCCCCGTATGCCCATGTCATGCTGTGGGACTTCGACACCGGGGAAGTCGCCATTTTCCCGGTCGGGCGCGATGTGCCGGAAGCGTCGCGCATCATTCTGCATATGACCCCTGAGCGCACACCGATGGCCGGGGTTTCCTTCCGTCAGCCTGTCAGAACAAGCCGGGGCGAAACCGTCCAGATTGCCGGCGAGACCTGTACCGACCACGTCCAGGAAACACAGAACACCTATGGCGAGATCGTGCGGTCGGCGGCCTGTTTCACCGACGACGGCATCCTGCTGCGCCAGGCCGTGGATGGCCGGCCCCTGTATCTGGTCACGTCTGTGCAACGGGCACAGCAGTCGCCTGCCCTTTTCGAAACTCCGCAGGGCTATCATGAGATGGGTATGGGCGATCCTTCCGGCGCAGCCGCCGGGGAAGATTCCAACCCCTTCGTCAATACCCTGGGCCACTATGGCGACCAGGTTCGCGACCAGGCTGACCGCCGCACCGGCGAGGAAATCGAAGAACGCACCCGCAACGCGCTGAACCGCTTGTTCGGCAATTGATCCCGACTGCCCTCATCGCAAACAAGGACTTCTCATGATGCAGTTTCGTCAAGGCATTCTGCCCGCAATTCTGGCGGGCGCCTCGGTTCCGGCGGTCGCGGCCTGTCAGCAAGAGACGCCGGCCGATCCGCTGCCTGCGGCCACCATACAAGTGACCTACTACGCCCACGAGACCGAAGACGGCATTTGCCAACCGCGTGGCGTTGCCCGGGTCAATGTGAGCGATACCGACCTCTATGCCGTCTATGGGTCCGTCGAGTATACCGACATTCATAGCGGCGGGACGACACGTCTTCCACTGCAACATGTGTTCTACGGCTATGATTCAGACGGCATCGGCGTGTCGGAAGTGCGTACCGGAATCAACACCGATACGGCCTGCGAAGACCTGCGTATCGACCATGTCGTCGATCACTGCCAGCTGAATGCAACCCGTCCGGCTGAGGAGTCCTGTCCCCGCATTGAGTTGTCGGGGGAAGGCTTTGCCGGCCTCGCCATGCAAGAGGACAATTCCCGGCCCGCAGCCCCGGACACCGAAGGCTGACTCGGCTTCACCCGCCCCGCCTCTGGCATCACTATGTCATCTTCGCGCTATGCCTGACACCGCGCCTTGAAAAATCAGCCGATCAGTTCGCTCTCGCGCGCACGCAAGATCGCCTGGTCACCGGCATGTCGGGCGCGGGTCAGGGGGTAGTTGTGAAGCAGCGCGATGCAGATGACGAAGATCAGGGCCGGTGTGATCGTGTTGACGGCGATCAGTCCGAGAGGTGCTGTCAGACAAAGCCGGACTGGTCTCGAAAGGCCAGGGTCGAGGCTGATTCAGGCCGCCAGTTGACGCCATTCGTCGAGGCGGTGGCGCGGTTTTCCTTGAAGTCGGATCGTGAGTAGTGGTGGCGTTCGAGGTTGAAGTGATTGTAGATCGACGATTGGACAGTAGCGAACTTTTGTAGACTTCGTGATCGCCGAAATCGCGCCATGATTTTCTCGCGCCGACGTAAGGGCTGGTGGGAAATTTCAGCTCGGTTATTCAGCCACCTCCCCCGTCTCTTGGCGGTTTGCATTTCCGAGCTTCCGAAGCGCAGCTTTGTAGCTGCGCAACTTGTCAGTCACGACCACTTCCGGACGGCCATACCGTTTCATCGCCTTGCGCAGAAACTTCAACGCTGACTCGCGATTCCGGGTCTTGGTGACATACGCTTCAAGCACCTCTCCTTCGTGATCAACGGCGCGCCATAGATAGTGAGTTTCACCGTTGATCCGGACGAAAACCTCGTCGAGGTGCCAGGCCCAGTTCGAGTAGTGCCTGTTCTCCACGCGGCGCCTGCGGATCTCGCCTGCGAACATCGGCCCGAACCGGTTCCACCAGAAGCGCACCGTCTCGTGCGTGATATCGATGCCGCGCTCGTGGAGAAGATCCTCGACGTTCCGAAGCGACAGCGGGAACCGGACATACATCATCACGGCAAAGCGGATGATCTCGGGAGAAGTCTTTAAATACCTGAAGGGGTTACGCATCAGGCAAGGCTATGAAGCCGGCGCTCCACGCTCAAACCAAAGTTCCTCTGACACTGCCTGCTCGTGCGGTCTCAGAACCGACAAGCAGCCGCCAAGTCGCGACAAGTTCGGGATGAATTTCGGGGTTCAAGGACCCAGACCGGAAACCGGGGTCTGAGTGGCGGTGAGGGTGGGATTCGAACCCACGAGACGGTTACCCGCCTACACGCGTTCCAGGCGTGCGCCTTCGACCACTCGGCCACCTCACCGCAGGAGGCGCGGACTATACCCATCAGCGCGCGTTCGGCAAGGCCTGAGTCAGCAGGTCCGGCGGTGCCGCTGCACAGGCTGGCAATCGGCGCGCGAACGCCTATCTTTGCAGGGCAAAGCGCGACCCTGGAGCCCGCCATGTCCGACCCTGTCTGGAAGTCCGAGATCATCCCCGCCGGGCAGGCCCTGCCTGGCCGTCCCGACGCCCTTGCCACAGCGCCGACGCATTTCATTACCGGCCGGGACCTCAAGACCGCCGTGCCTGAGGGGATGCAGGAAATCGTGCTGGGCATGGGCTGTTTCTGGGGTGTGGAGCGCCTGTTCTGGCAGACGCCGGGCGTATGGCACACGGCGGTCGGCTATGCCGGCGGCAGCACGCCCAATCCGACCTATGAGGAAGTGTGCTCCGGCGCGACCGGCCATGCCGAAGTGGTGCGCGTGGTCTTCGATCCGGCGCAGCTATCGCTGGACGATCTCCTGAAAGTCTTCTGGGAGGGGCATGATCCCACCCAGGGCATGCGTCAGGGCAATGATCTGGGCACGCAGTACCGCTCGGTCATCCAGACGCAGGGCGAGGACCAGGCCGACGCCGCCCGCGCCAGTCAGGCGCGCTACCAGGCCGAACTGGACCGCTCCGGCCTTGGCGCAATCACGACCGTCATCGAACCGGCCGGCGAATTCTTCTATGCCGAGGACTATCACCAGCAATACCTGGCGAAGAATCCGGACGGTTATTGCGGTATCGGCGGCACCGGCGTGGTCTGCCCGATCGGAACCGGCATCCCGGCCTGACGTTGATCTAGCGCAGGCCTGTTGCCTGTGCGGCCGGTCTCGTCGAGGCTGGCATAAGGCGCTGACATCTCGAACGACAGGACATTCGCTTGCAAAGACTGATCGCCTTTGACGTGGATTCGACGCTGCTGCGTGTGGAATCCCTGGACACGGCCATCGAGGCCGCGCTGGCGGCCCTGCCGGATGCGGCCGAGGCGCGCCGCCGCCTGCACGAGATCACCAATGCCGGCATGACCGGCCGCATGGCCCTGCGCGACAGCCTGGAGGCGCGGCTGAAACTGGCGGCACTCGACAAGGGCGGGGTCGACGAGATGGCCGAGCGCCTGCGCCAGCGCGTCACGCCGGGCATGGCGCCCCTTCTGAAGAAGCTGCGCGCCCGCGGCGACCAGATCCACGCCATTTCCGGCGGTTTTGCCGACCTGATCGAGCCGGTGCTGGGCGATCTGGGTTTCCAGCGCGGCGATATCCACGCCAACCGCTTTGTCTGGCAGGACGAGCGCGTGGTGGGACTGGATATCGACAGCCCGCTCTCGCGCAATGGCGGCAAGGCCGAAGTGCTCGACCGGATCGCCGCTACCAGCGTGGAGACGATCATTGTCGGCGACGGGATGACCGATTTCGAGGCCTTCGAGAGCGGCGCCGCCGACCGTTTCATCGGTTTCGGCCTGATCGCCCGGCGCGATGTCGTGGTCGCGGCCTGCGAGTATTCCGGCGCGGATTATGTGCGCACGGTGGACGGACTGGGCAAGCTGCTGGGGGTTTAGGCGGCTCTGTCCTCCCTCTCCCCGGGGAGAGGGATCAAGGGAGAGGGGGAAGCCGCCGCCTTTGGCGATCACGCGCCAGGCACCGAGATGTCCCCCTCATCCGCCCTTCGGGCACCTTCTCCTCAGGGAGAAGGGGTGTTTGTGCGCCTACGGCCGGATCAACCGCGCCCGGATCGAGCCTTCCAGCGCGTTGACGCGGTCGAGGAAGCCCTCCGGCAGCGGACCTTCCAGATCGGACACCACATAGCCCAGCCCGTTGCGCGTCTCGAGGCGCTGGGCCGCGATGTTGGCCGAGGTCGAGGAGATCGACTCATTGAGCCGCGTCAGGAAGCCCGGCGCATTGGCGTGGAAGCTCAGGAGACGCACCCGGCCCGCCTTGATCTCGCCCGGCTCGATCTCCGGCACGTTCACCGCGCCCTTGGTCGATCCCTGGGAGAGATAGCGCGCCAGCTTGCTCGACACATCCTCGCCGATCGAGGCCTGGGCCTCCAGCGTCGAGCCGCCGATATGCGGCGTCAGGATCACGTTTTCAAATCGTTGCAGCGGCGAAACGAAGGCTTCGTCCTTGGAGGCCGGCTCCTTGGGGAAGACGTCCACGGCCGCACCCAGCAGGGCGCCGCTTTCCAGCGCGTCGGCCAGGGCGTCGATATCGACAAGGTCACCGCGCGCCTGGTTGATCAGGATGGCGCCCTTTTTCATCTTCGCGATGGCGTCGCGGTTCATGATGTTACGGGTCTGCTCGGTCGAGGGCACGTGCAGCGTCACCACGTCGGAGATTTCCAGCAGCTCATCCAGCGAGCCGCACGAGCGCGCATTGCCATGCGCCAGCTTGGGCTCGATATCGTAGAAATAGACATGCATGCCCAGCGCGCTGGCGAGCACGGACAGCTGGGAGCCGATATTGCCATAGCCGACAATGCCGAGCTTCTTGGCGCGCACCTCATGGGAGTCCGTCGCCGATTTCTGCCACTCGCCGCGCTTGGCCGCCGAGGAGCGGGCAGGAATGCCGCGCATCAGCATGATCACAGAGGCCAGCGTCAGCTCTGCGACCGAGCGGGTATTGCCGAAGGGGCCGTTGAAGACGGGGATGCCGCGCGCTTCGGCCGTGTCCAGATCGACCTGGTTGGTGCCGATGCAGAAACAGCCCAGAGCCTGGAGACCGGGGGCCGCGTCGAAAGCCGCCTTGTCCATCTTGGTGCGCGAGCGGATGCCGGCCAGCAGTGCACCGGACAGCCGGTCATGCAGGTCGGAGACGGCCAGGGCGGCCGCATGGCGCTCAATGGGAATCCCGGCCGCCTCGAAGGCGCGGTCGGCGAGCGGGTGCACATTTTCAAACAGGACGACAGTGTCGGACATGGCGGGGTTTCCTGAGGATCAGTCGGGGTTAAGTTAGGCGTGCTTCGCCGCAGCGCAACATGCAAATCCCCTTATGTCCACAGCCCGCGGCGGCACCCCGCCAGGCCCGTCACGCAAGACTATTCGGCGTTCAGCGCCCGAACCGCGGCAATCGTCCGGTCGACATGCTCATAGGGGTTCATTTCCGACCAGGTCAGGGCAATCGTGGAATTTTGATCGATCACGTAGGATGTGCGCGAAGTCCAGCCCGGACGCATCAGAAGCCCGACATCATAGTCCCGCATCATGCCGTCGCCGATGGCAAAGACCGGGAAGGCCGACGCACAGTGCTGGGTGGAGAAATCGGCGAGACGGTCGGTATTGCCCGCAGTGATGCCGATCACCTGCGCGCCCTCGGCCTCGAACTGGTCGATCGCCTCGGCAAAGCTGGCCGCCTGGGCCTCGCAGCCCGAAGTGAAGGCCGCCGGGAAGAAGAAGACCACGACCGGTCCGCTTTCCAGCGCCTCGGCGAGATGGAAGCTGACAGCTTCGCCGGCCTGGAAGCCCTCGACGGTGAAGTCCGGCGCGGTATCGCCCGGCTCAAGCTCGGCAAGGGCCGGAGCGGAGATGGCGGAGATGGCGGCGACGGCGGCAAGGCCGGCAATGAGATGACGCATGGGGATCCCCTCCTCGGATCGAGACAGTGTCGGCAGACAAGATGAGGCGTTTGACGGCCGGGACAAGGCCCCGGCCATCACAAGCTAGTCATCATCCATCTTCAGGGCGGCGATGAAGGCTTCCTGCGGGATCTCGACCTTGCCGAACTGGCGCATCTTCTTCTTGCCGGCCTTCTGCTTGTCCAGCAGCTTGCGCTTGCGGGTGGCATCGCCGCCATAGCATTTCGCCGTCACATCCTTGCGCAGGGCCGAGAGCGTCTCGCGGGCGATGATCCGGCCGCCCAGGGCGGCCTGGATCGGGATCTTGAACATGTGCCGCGGGATCAAATCCTTCAGCTTCTCGCACATGGCCCGGCCGCGCACTTCGGCGCGTGCGCGGTGGACCACCATGGAGAGCGCGTCGACCGGTTCGTCATTGACCAGGATCGACATTTTTACGAGATCGCCGACGCGGTCCTCGATCCACTGATAGTCGAAACTGGCATAGCCCTTGGAGACCGATTTCAGACGGTCATAGAAGTCGAACACCACCTCGTTGAGCGGCAGCTCGTAGACCACCATGGCCCGGTTGCCGGCATAGGTGAGTTCCTTCTGGACGCCGCGGCGGTCCTGGCAGAGCTTCAGCACGCCGCCCAGATACTCGTCGGGCACCAGGATGGTCGCCTTGATCCAGGGCTCGGCAATCGTGTCGATCTTCACGGGGTCGGGCATGTCGGCCGGATTGTGCAGATCCATTTCCGTACCGTCCGTCATGGTCAGACGGTAGACCACGGACGGCGCCGTGGTGATCAGCTCGATATCGTATTCCCGCTCCAGCCGCTCGCGGATCACTTCCAGGTGCAACAGGCCCAGGAAGCCGCAGCGGAAGCCGAAGCCGAGCGCAGCCGACGTCTCCATCTCGTAGGAGAAGGAGGCGTCATTGAGCGCCAGTTTCTCGATGGCCTCGCGCAGATCCTCGAACTCGGCACTGTCGACCGGGAAGAGGCCACAGAACACCACGGGCTGGGCCGGCTTGTAGCCGGTCAGCGCCTTGTCGGCCGGGCGGCGGTCGTCGGTCACCGTGTCGCCGACGCGTGCATCGCGCACCTGTTTGATCGAGGCATTGAGGAAACCGATCTCGCCTGGGCCCAGCTCTGCGATCGCTTCCTTCTTCGGACGGAAGACACCGACACCGTCGACCGGATAGGCCGCGCCGGTGCCCATCAGGCGCACCTTCATACCCTTTTTCAGCGTGCCCTCGATGATCCGCACCAGGCAGATCACGCCGAGATAGGGATCGTACCAGCTGTCGACCAGCATCGCCTTGAGCGGCGCGTCCGGATCGCCGGCGGCGGGCGGCGGCAGACGCTTGACGATGGCCTCGAGCACGTCGGGCACGCCCAGGCCGGTCTTGGCGGAGATCTCGACGGCCTCGGAGGCGTCGATACCGATCACGTCCTCGATCTGCTCCTTGACCCGCTCCGGCTCGGCGGCCGGCAGGTCGATCTTGTTGAGCACCGGCACGATCTCATGGTCGACCTCGATGGCCTGGTAGACATTGGCCAGGGTCTGCGCTTCCACACCCTGCGAGGCGTCCACGACCAGCAGCGAGCCTTCGCACGCCGCCAGCGAGCGGTTGACCTCATAGGCGAAGTCGACATGGCCGGGCGTGTCGATCAGGTTGAGAACGTAGATCTTGCCGTCCTTGGCCGTATAGTCGAGGCGCACGGTCTGCGCCTTGATCGTGATGCCGCGCTCGCGCTCGAGCTCCATCGAGTCGAGCACCTGCTCCTTCATCTCACGCTCAGTAAGCCCGCCGGTGACCTGGATCAGCCGGTCGGCGAGGGTGGATTTGCCATGGTCGATATGGGCGACGATGGAGAAATTTCGGATCAGGGACGGATCTGTGCTCATGGCGCGGGCACGTAGCATTCAAAAGGGGTTTGGCCAAGCGGGATGGGCTGTTGGGCCGGTCGTATTCGATGACCGGACCGGCAAACTTCCCTCTCCCCGGGGAGAGGGATCGAGGGAGAGGGGGAAGACACTGCCATTGGTGTTCTAATCCCCGGCACCGGGATTTCCCCCTCATCCGCCCTCCGGGCACCTTCTCCCCACTGGGAGAAGGGGTCTGGCGCACCCCAAAAACGAAAAAGGCCGCCCCGGAAGGAGCGGCCTTTTCAAAACCATGCGCCGGCGAAAACCTAGTTCGCCAGAACCGCCTGCATCGCCTCGTACTTCTCGACGAGACCTTCGGCGTGTTCGCGATCTTCCTCGGTCTTGGCCACCGCGACGTCTTCGCGGGCATTGGCCAGGTCCTGGGCGAGCTTGTCGGCGTCGATCTCGGAGACCGGCACGGCTTCTTCGGCCAGAATGGTCAGCCCGGCCGGGGTCACCTCGGCGAAACCGCCATGGATGAAGGTGCGCTCGACCGAACCGTCATTCATCACCGCGATAGCGCCCGGACGGATCACCGACATGAAGGGGGCGTGATCCGGCAGCACGCCGAAATCGCCCTCTTCGCCGGGGACCACGACCTGGTCCACCTGGCCGGCAAACACCCGGCGCTCCGGAGAGACGAGATCGAAATGGAGTTTGTCAGCCATCAGGCGTGTCTCCGGTTAGACCGAAGCTGCGTTACGCAGCTTCCGCGGCCAGCTTCTCGGCCTTCTTCACAGCGTCTTCGATGGTGCCGACCATGTAGAATGCCGCTTCCGGCAGGTGGTCGTATTCACCGTCGCAGATCGCCTTGAAGCCCTTCACGGTTTCCGCAACCGGCACCTGGATGCCCGGGAAGCCGGTGAAGATTTCAGCCACGTCGAACGGCTGCGACAGGAAGCGCTCGACCTTACGGGCGCGGGCCACGGTCAGCTTGTCTTCTTCCGACAGCTCGTCCATGCCCAGGATTGCGATGATGTCCTGCAGAGCCTTGTAGCGCTGGAGGATTTCCTGAACGCGGCGCGCCGTCTTGTAGTGTTCTTCACCGACGATACGCGGTTCGAGGATACGCGAGGTGGAGTCGAGCGGGTCCACGGCCGGGTAGATACCCTTTTCCGAGATCGCGCGGTTGAGAACCGTGGTCGCGTCCAGGTGGGCGAAGGTGGTGGCCGGGGCCGGGTCGGTCAGGTCGTCGGCCGGCACGTAGACGGCCTGCACGGACGTGATCGAACCCTTAGTGGTCGAGGTGATGCGTTCCTGCAGCGCACCCATGTCGGTGGCCAGCGTCGGCTGGTAGCCCACGGCGGACGGGATGCGGCCCAGAAGGGCGGACACTTCGGCGCCGGCCTGGGTGAAGCGGAAGATGTTGTCCACGAAGAACAGCACGTCCTTGCCTTCCTCGTCGCGGAAGTATTCCGCCTGCGCGAGGCCGGACAGGGCGACGCGGGCACGGGCGCCCGGCGGCTCGTTCATCTGGCCGAAGACCAGGGCGCAACGCGAACCTTCCGTGGAACCGCCATGTTCCTTGGGATCCTTGTTCACGCCGGATTCGATCATTTCCCAGTACAGGTCGTTACCCTCACGGGTCCGCTCACCCACACCGGCAAAGACCGAGTAGCCGCCGAACATCTTGGCGATATTGTTGATCAGTTCCTGGATCAGAACCGTCTTGCCGACGCCGGCGCCGCCGAACAGGCCGATCTTGCCGCCCTTGGCGTAGGGGCAGAGCAGGTCGACGACCTTGATACCCGTCGGCAGGATTTCAGCGGAGGTCGCCTGTTCCTCGAAGGACGGGGCCGGACGGTGGATCGGCGCGCGCTGCGTGTGGGCCACGTCGCCGGCTTCGTCGATGGCTTCGCCGGTGACCGACATGATGCGGCCAAGCGTGCCCGGACCGACCGGAACCGTGATCGGCGAACCCGTGTCGGTCACTTCCGTGCCGCGCTGCAGGCCTTCCGTCGCGTCCATGGCGATCGTACGGACAGTGTTCTCGCCGAGGTGCTGGGCGACCTCGAGGACGAGCTTCTTGCCGTCATTGGTGGTTTCCAGGGCGTTGAGGATGTCCGGCAGGGTGCCTTCGAACTCAACGTCAACGACAGCGCCCGTAATCTGGACGATGCGGCCTTTGGATGTACTCATAGCGGGTCTTCCTCTCGCCTAGAGGGCCTCGGCGCCGGAGATGATCTCAGTCAGCTCCGTGGTGATCTGCGCCTGACGCGTGCGGTTATAAACAAGGTTCAGTTTGTCGATGAGTTCGCCGGCATTGCGCGTGGCGTTGTCCATCGCGGCCATCTTGGCCCCCATCTCGCCTGCCACGTTTTCCAGCAGGGCGGACAGGATGACGGTATCGGCATAGCGCGGCAGCAGCGTGTTGAGGATCGTTTCCTCATCCGGCTCGGCCTCGTAGATCGCGCCCTTCAGGTCGGGACGTTCCACGCCCTCGTCGATCGCATCGATCGCGGGGATCAGCACTTTCGCGCGCGGCTTCTGCGAGATCACCGACACGAATTCCGCCGAGACCAGCTCGCAGACATCGAACTCGCCATTCTCGAACATGATCCGGATCTTTTCGCCGATCCGGCCCGAGGTGGCGCTGGTGATGGTCTTCTCGGCCGACAGATCGACCCGCTCGACAATGAGCTTGGCGAACTGGCGCTTCAGCTGGTCGCCGCCCTTCTTGCCGACGCAGATCAGCTTGACGGTCTTGCCTTCGGCCTGCAGCGCCGTGATGCGCTCGCGGGCCTTCTTCACGATGTTCGTGTTGAAGCCGCCGCACAGGCCGCGGTCGGCCGTCATCACGACCAGAAGATAGGTTTCCGACTGGCCGGTCCCGACCAGCAGCGGCGATGCGCCCGGCGTGCCGGCCATGGCGGCCGACAGATTGGCCATCACCGCAGACATGCGCTCGGCATAGGGACGCGCGGCCTCCGCGGCTTCCTGCGCCCGGCGCAGTTTTGCCGCAGCGACCATCTGCATCGCCTTGGTGATCTTCTGCGTCGACTTGACGCTTTCGATCCGGTTTTTCAGGTCCTTAAGGCTCGCCATAAGGCTCTCCTAGCGGTTGGTCTCGATCAGGCTCACGCGAAGTGTTCGGTGAACTTGTCGAGAACCGCCTTCAGCTTGCCTTCCGAGTCGTCGGTCAGCTTCTTCTCTTCGCGGATCGAGGAGAGAAGGTCGGCGTGCTCGGCGTGCAGGTGACGCAGCAGGTCGGCTTCGTAGCGGGCGATGTCCGACACGGCCAGGCCGTCCAGATAACCACGCGTACCGGCGTAGATCACACAGACCTGTTCTTCCATCGACAGCGGCGAGAATTGCGGCTGCTTCAGGAGCTCGGTCAGGCGCTGACCACGGTTCAGCAGCTTCTGGGTGGCGGCGTCGAGGTCGGAACCGAACTGGGCAAAGGCCGCCATTTCGCGGTACTGGGCCAGTTCGCCCTTCATCTTGCCGGCAACCTGCTTCATCGCCTTGGTCTGGGCGGCAGAACCCACGCGCGACACCGACAGGCCGACGTTCACGGCCGGGCGGATGCCCTGGTAGAACAGGTCGGTTTCCAGGAAGATCTGACCGTCGGTGATCGAGATCACATTGGTCGGGATGTAGGCCGACACGTCATTGGCCTGGGTTTCGATGACCGGCAGGGCCGTCAGCGAACCATTGCCATTGGCGTCGTTCAGCTTCGCCGCGCGCTCCAGCAGGCGGGAGTGCAGGTAGAAGACGTCGCCCGGATAGGCTTCGCGGCCCGGCGGGCGGCGCAGCAGCAGGGACATCTGGCGATAGGCGACGGCCTGCTTGGACAGGTCATCATACACGATCAGGGCGTGCATGCCGTTATCGCGGAAGTATTCGCCCATGGCGCAGGCGGTGAACGGTGCCAGGAACTGCATCGGAGCCGGGTCCGAAGCGGTCGCGGCGACCACGATGGTGTAGTCCATCGCGCCGTTTTCCTCGAGCGTCTTCACGATCTGGGCGACCGTGGAGCGCTTCTGGCCGACGGCGACGTAGATGCAGTAGAGCTTGGCGCTCTCGTCATCGCCTTCATTGACCTGTTTCTGGTTCAGGATCGTGTCGAGCGCGATGGCGGTCTTGCCGGTCTGGCGGTCGCCGATGATCAGCTCGCGCTGGCCGCGGCCAACCGGGATCATGGCGTCGATCGCCTTGATGCCCGTCGCCATCGGCTCGTGCACGGATTTCCGCGGGATGATCCCCGGGGCCTTCACGTCGACGCGGCGGCGCTCGGCAACATCCTTCAGCGGACCCTTGCCGTCGATCGGCTCGCCCAGACCGTCCACGACACGGCCCAGCAGGCCCTTGCCCACGGAGGTGTCGACGATCGAGCCGAGACGCTTGACGGTGTCGCCTTCCTTGATGCCCCGGTCGTCGCCGAAGATCACGCAGCCGACATTGTCGCGTTCGAGGTTCAGGGCCATGCCCTTGATGCCGCCCGGGAACTCGACGAGCTCACCGGCCTTCACCTCGTCCAGGCCGTAGACGCGGGCAATACCGTCACCGACGGACAGCACGCTACCAACGTCCGAAACCTTCGCTTCGGAACCGTAATTCTTGATCTGATCCTTGAGGATCGCAGAGATTTCTGCGGCACGGATGTCCATGGACCTAGGCCTCTTTCATCGCATTCTTCATCCCGTCCAGCTTGGTGCGGAGGGAACTATCGAACATGCGGGAGCCGACCTTCACGATCAGCCCGCCCAACAATTCGGGCCGCACATCCGTGCGCACCTCGATCTCGCGCCCGAAGGCACCCTTCAGCGAAGCCGCCAGGGCCTCGGTCTGTTTCTTCGTCAGCGCCGCTGCCGTGGTCACGTCGGCGGTCACCACGCCGCGATCGGCCGCAGCCAGCGCAGCATAGATCTTCGCGACGGTGCCCAGCTCGCCGGCGCGGCCATTATGGGCAGCTACGCCGAACGTGTTGCGGGTCAGCGCGTTGAACTTGGCCTTCTTCGCCAGCTCGGCCAGCACGCCATCCTTGGCGTCAGCCGGATGCAGCGGCGAGGCAAGCACCTCGGCCAGTTCCGGGGATTCCTCAAGCATCGCGCGGAAAGCCGACAGGTCGGCTTCCACCGCGTCAGCGGCACCCGAGGTCTTCGCCAGCTCGAACAGGGCAGTTGCGTAGCGTCCTGCCGCGTTGGCTGTCATGGCGTCTTCGCCGGTCTTCACCGTGACGTCACTCTCTAGCTGGATGGCACCCGTAGATCGCCGGAATGGCGCAAGTGCTTGTTATTCAACGATTTTCACAAACGAACACGCTGTGTTGCACCGCACGTCCTCGTGGTTCGGCGCTGCGATAGCACAGGCATAGGGGCACAGCAAGCCACTCACACCGGGCGTTTCAGCGCACGGACAGTGTTTTGACGACGCTCTCGTCCGCCAGGCCGCGCACCTTGGGGCGCTTCAGGAAGGATGTCGCCATCACACCCCCTTCCGCCGCGCCTTTTTCGCCAGGATGTTCATCGTCTCGACGAAGAGCGAGAAGGCGATGGCGAAGTAGAGATAGCCGCGCGGGATATGGAAATGCAGCGCATCGGCGACCAGCGCGACGCCGATCAGCAGGAGGAAGGACAGGGCCAGCATCTTGGTCGTGGGATGCCGCTCGATGAAGCGCGACACCGTGCCCGCGGCGAGCAGCATGATCGCCATGGCGATGGCGACCGCCGTGATCATCACCGGCAGATGGTCGGTCATGCCGACCGCCGTGATCACACTGTCCAGCGAGAAGACGATGTCGATCAGCACGATCTGGAACACGACCGCCCCGAAGGCCGCCGCCACCGGGTTCTCGTGATGGGCATTGTCGCCCTCCACCGAATGGTGGATTTCCAGCGTTGCCTTGACGATCAGGAAGAGACCGCCGCCCATCAGGATCACATCGCGCCAGGACACGTCGAAACCGGCGATCGAGAAAACCGGTTCCTCCAGGTGCGCAATCCACACCAGGCCGAACAGCATGATGACCCGGAAAATCAGCGCCAGGCCCAGCCCGAGCGCCCGCGCCTTCGGCCGCTGGGCCTCCGGCAACCGCCCCGCCATCAGCGCGACAAAGATCACATTGTCGATCCCCAGCACGATTTCCAGAAAGGTCAGCGTGGCCAGCGAGAGAAAGACTTCGGGGGTCAGCAGGGCTTCGAGCATGATCGGTCCGTGAGTGGCGTCCGGCGCATACTCGCAACTGTCTCCGTCTTGTCCAGCCTGCTGGCCGCGCTCCGGACCGTCATTCCGGCGAAAGCCGGAACCCAGCTCACAAAGCCGGGTCGGGCCAGACCTGGCACCGCTTCGTCCGATGATCTGGATCCTGACCTTCGTCAGGATGACGATGCCCGGGGGGCTGCCAGTGTCTGCGCAGAACCTGTTTCTCAGATGAAGCTGTACGGTTCGACGTCGATTGACACCCGCACCGAGGACGGGGTCTTCACCCGTCCCTGCCAGGCGCGCAGATAGGCGGAGATATCGACCGTCTTGTCGGCGCGCACCAGGATGCGGCGGCGGTGCCAGCCGCGCACCATGGCGCGGGGCGGTTCGGCCGGGCCCCAGATCTCCACCCCGTCTGTGACCGGCGCCGCGGCGGCCCAGTCGGCGGCAGCCTTTTCGACATTGGCCGGGTCCTGGCTCATCAGCCCGATCGCGGCGAGCCGGCCGAAGGGCGGCAGGCCCAGCGCCTCGCGCGCCATGAATTCCATGTCGAGGAAACGGTCGCGATCGCCGGCGATCAGCGCCTGGATCGCCTCGTGTTCGGGCTGGTGTGTCTGCAAGAGCGCCCGGCCCGGCCGGTCGGCGCGCCCCGCCCGGCCGGCCACCTGGACCAGGGTCTGGAAGGTGCGTTCCCCGGCCCGCGGATCGCCGCCGGCCAGGCCCAGATCGGCATCCACCACGCCGACCAGCGTCAGATTGGGGAAATTATGGCCCTTGGCGGCGATCTGGGTGCCGACCAGGATGTCGATCTCGCCCTTTTCCATCGCCGCCACGATCTCGGCACCGCGCTGGGTGTCGGAGGAATAGATCTCCACCCGCGCCTCGGGAAAGCGCCGCTTGGCCTCCTCGGCCACCCGCTCGACACCCGGCCCGACACTGGTCAGCGAATCCTCCGCCCCGCATTCCGGACAGGCTTTCGGCTTGGGCATGGAGAAGCCGGTGACATGGCAGACCAGGCGGCCGGTATAGCGGTGCTCGACGAGGTAGGACTGGGTGTCCGGCGACACCATGCGGTGACCGCAGGCGCGGCACAGCACCAGCGGCGCATAGCCCCGGCGGTTGAGATAGAGCAGACTCTGCTCGCCGCGCGCATAGGTCTCGGCCATCGCGGCCACCAGCGGCGGCGACAGCCAGCAGCCGCTCTCGGCCGGAGTCTCGCGCAGATCGATCGTGCCGATCTCCGGCAGGATGGCCGCGCCTGGCCGCGCCGGCAGATGCACATGGACATAGCGGCCAGCCTGCACATTCGCGAGGCTTTCCAGCGAGGGCGTCGCCGAGGCCAATACCACCATCGCCCCTTCCAGCTTGGCGCGGACAATGGCGAGATCGCGGGCCTGGTAAGCCAGGCCCTCATCCTGCTTGTAGGTCGGGTCGTGCTCCTCGTCGACGACGATCAGGGCAAGCGTCATGAAGGGCAGGAACAGCGCCGAGCGCGCCCCCACCACGATACGCGCCCGCCCCTCGGCCACCTCGCGCCAGACCCGGCGGCGGTTTTTCGGCCCGGCGCCGGAATGCCACAGGGCCGGTTTCACGCCGAAGCGTTTTTCAAAGCGCGACAGAACGGCCTCGGTCAGCGCGATCTCCGGCAACATGATCAGGATCTGGGCTTTCGGGTCGCGGCGCAGCACTTCTGCCACCGCCTCGAAATAGACCTCGGTCTTGCCCGAGCCCGTCACCCCGTCCAGCAAGGCCGACTGGAAACCGCCGGCCCGAACCAGGCGGCGCAGCACGCCGGAAGCCTCGCCCTGCATGGCGGTCAGATCGAGCCCGGCATGGTCGGGATCCGGCTCGTCGAAGGGCGGATCGACCAGGCGTTTTTCCTCCGCCAGCGCGCCGGACTTAGCCAGCCCTTTCACCACCGAAGCCGTCACCCCCGCCTCGCGCGCCAGATCCGCGGCGGTCGCCTCGCCCAGCGCCGCCGCAGCATCGAGCACGCGCTGGCGCGCCTCGGTCATCCGCCCCGGATCGCCGTCGCCCGGGCGGTAGACCGTCTCGGTCGGCGAGGGCTTCAGCGCATCGGTCGAGCGCAGGACCGAACGCAGCACGATCCCCGGCGGCCGCACCAGATAGCGCGCCAGCCAGTCGACAAAGCGCCGCGTGCCCTCGGGCAGGGGCGGACCGCCGGTCGCGCTGTCGAGCGGTTTCAGCTTGCGATCCGGATCGTCCGGCTTGATGGCCCAGACCACGCCGCGCGCCAGCCGCTTGCCCAGCGGGGCCAGCACATGATCGCCCGGCTGCACCTCGACATCCTCCGGCACGACATAGTCGAAGGCTTCCGGCAGCGGCAGCGGAAACAGGATGGCGGCGATGCGGCGTGACACGGTCGGGCTTGTCCTCGATTCCGGCCAAGCTTAACCGCCCCCGCCCGGTTTGCGACAGTCCCGGCAGCTGCACCGCTGTGGAGTAAGCGGGCGCTGGCAGACGGGTTTGCATTTCGGAAAGGGAATACGCCAAAACTGGCACGCGAAACGGGCAGGGAGCCAGACATGACCGGCAGCGCAGACCAGGAAGACGACCTCCGGCTCGATGCAGCCTCCGTGCGCGCCTATCTGATGGAGCATCCCGACATCGTCCGCGAGGATGCCGAGCTGATGGCGCTGCTCGCCCGGCGCGACGCGGGCGGCGATGTCGTCGATCTCGGCTCGGCCGCGCGCGAGAAACTGCTCGAGGACGTGCGCCAGCTCAAGGCGCTCAATGTCGGCATTGTCGAGACCGCGCGCGCCAATCTGGCGACCCAGTCCCAGATCCACATGGCCGTGCTGGCCCTCCTGGAAGCCGACAGCCTCACCGCGCTGGACCGCAAGATTTCCGGCCGCCTGACCGGTGCGCTCGGGGTCGATGTCTGCCGCATCCTGATCGAGGGGCACGCACCGCTGCGGGCCGGCGAGTCCATTCTCGGCGCCTCCGAGGGCTTTGTCGGCGACGTGCTGGGCCAGAAGGTGGAGCGGCTCGGCCCGGTCGATCCCGAGATCGCCCATGCGCTTTACGGCCAGCAGGGCGCCCGGGTGAAGAGCGAGGCCGTCGTGCGGCTCGATTTCCACGGCCAGGACGGGCTGATGGCCCTGGCGGCGCGCGATGCGCACCTGTTCGAGGCCGGACAGGGAACCGAACTTCTAAACTTCCTCGCGCGCGCCATCGAGCGCATGATCGTGCAATGGCTGCATCACACGCGCTGACCCTGCCCCTGGGCGCCGCACTGGACGCCTTTTACGCCCATCTCGCCGGCGAGCGCCGTCTCGCCGCCCGCACGCTCGACGCCTATCGCCGCGATCTGGACGGGTTCGCCGAATTTCTCGGCCTGCACCTGGGCTGCGCGCCTGCCCTGTCCGATCTCGCCACACTGCGCGCCAGCGATTTCCGCGCCTGGATGGCCGATCGCCGCCGCGGCGGCCTGTCGGCGCGCTCGCTGGCCCGTGAACTCTCGGCCGTGCGCACCTTTTTCGGCTATGCCCGCCGCCGCTGGTCGCTGGAAAACGCCGCCCTCTCCCTGATCGAGGGGCCGAAATTCGCCCGCTCAAAGCCCAAACCGGTCAGCGAGGAAGCCGCCCGCGAACTGATCGCCGAGACCGGCCATCGTGACGGGCGCGACTGGGTGCAGGCCCGCGACAGCGCCATCCTGTTCCTGCTCTATGGCTGCGGCCTGCGGATCTCCGAAGCGCTCGGCCTGACAGGACGCGACCATCCGCTCGGCGAGACGCTGCGCATCACCGGCAAGGGCGGAAAGATGCGCGTCGTGCCAGTCCTGCCCGCCGTGCGCGAGGCCTGCGCGGAATATGTGCGTCTGTGTCCCTTCGATCTTGAACCCGCCGCCGCCCTGTTCCGCGGCACGCGCGGCGGCGCACTGGGCGCCCGCAGCGTCCAGGCGCTGATGAGCGATCTGCGCGGCCGGCTCGGCCTGCCCGCCAGCGCCACACCCCATGCGCTGCGCCACGCCTTTGCCACCCACCTCCTCGCCAATGGCGGCGATCTGCGCGCCATCCAGGAGCTGCTCGGCCATGCCAGCCTCTCGACCACCCAGGTTTATGCCGACGTCGAGACCCGCCGCCTGATGTCCATCTACGACCAGACCCACCCCCGCGCCCGACGGGGCTAGCGTCACAGCACGCATCTCCCCCCGACGGGGAGGTGCCAACGCCACAACCTCCATTGCCCCCTCATCCTCCGTTTTTCCCGGCTGAAAGCCCGGCGAAGGCCGGGCGAAGTGACGGGATCTACGGGATGCTCATCGCTTGAGATGATCTTCGGTCGATCCCGGATCTGCAGCCTGCCTGCGCAGGCTGAAGCCTGCGCCCGCGAAAGCGAGTGTCCGGGAAAAATGGAGAGAGCGGTGAAAAGAGAGCGCAAACGCCACAACAAGCACCGTCACCCTGACGAAAGTCAGGGCCCAGTTCATAGAGCGCGGTGACGGCGATCTCGCACTTATCCCGCACATCGCCACCACTCAGACCGTGCCCGCCTGGCGAAAATCTGCCTTTACGAACTGGGTCCTGACTTTCGTCAGGATGACGGTGTGTGGGGCGGATATCGCAAACTTATCCCCGCCCTCTCAACTGCGCGTATGCTCGTCAGCGGTTTCCGGGATGGGAGGCATGAGCTCAGTCCCTTGTGCCCGGGAGCGTGCGGAGCTCGTCCGCGCCTGGTGGGTGACAGCATCAGGCTCCGGCGTGGCCATCTGCGGGGACACCGGCAAAAAGCTCGACCGG
>NZ_JBDWAS010000019.1:0-5308 GCF_039978735.1 Maricaulis sp. | reverse complement strand
TGTTGTTCAGCCCGGGGACATCATTAACGGGTGTTCGGAGACATGGTTGACACCTTGTGGCTTGGATTTCGTCTCTTGGACAGGAGGCGGCGATGGTCTGGCGCGAGGTTTGTGCGATGGATGAGCGGCGGGAGTTTGTGCGTTTGGCGCTGCAGGAGGGGGCGAACGTGCGGGCGTTGTGCCGGCGCTTCGGTGTCTCGCCTGCGACGGGCTACAAGTGGATCGAACGCTGGCGGGCGGGCGAACGCGATCTGGCGGACCGGTCGCGGCGGCCACGGGGGTCGCCGAACCGGACCGCGCCAGCGGTCGAACAGGCCGTTCTGAGCCTGCGCGACGCGCATCCGGCCTGGGGCGCGCGCAAGATTGTCCATGCCCTGTTGCGCTCCGGCCTGCAGCCCCCGGCCGCCTCGACCGTGCACGCCATTCTGGTGCGCCATGGCCGGGTCGAGAGGCCGTCCGGATCGGCCCGGGCCACCACACGCTTCGAGAAGGAGGCCCCGAACCAGCTCTGGCAGATGGATTTCAAGGGCTGGACACGGCTGGCCGACCGCACGCGTCTGCATCCGCTCACCATCATCGACGATCATTCGCGATATGCGATCGGCCTGGAAGCGGGCAGCCTGCAGACCCGCGCACGCGTTCAGGCTGCCCTGACACACCGCTTCACACGCTACGGCCTGCCCGAGGCCGTCTTCGTGGACAACGGCAACCCCTGGGGCGACAGCACGGGCGGGCGATGGACGCGGCTGCGGGTCTGGTTGCTCAAGCTGGGTGTCCACACGATCTATTCGCGCCCCTTTCACCCCCAGGGGCGCGGCAAGAACGAACGCTTCCACAGGACCCTGGCGGCCGAAGTGCTCGATCTCGTCGCGCTGCGCGATCTCACACATGCCCAGAACGCCTTCGATGCCTGGCGGGACGTCTATAATCACGACCGCCCGCACGAGGCGCTCGGTTTCGCCACACCGGCCACACGCTACACACCCAGCTCACGCACCATGCCCGCCCGCCCGGCCGAGCCGGATTATGCCGAGGGTGAGATCGTGCGGCGCGTCGGTCAAACGGGCGGATACATCACCTTCAAGGGGCGTGTCTGGCGCGTCCCCAAGGCCTTCTGCGGCGAACGTCTCGCCCTGCGCCCGCTCGATACAGACGGCCAATACGCCCTCTGCTTCGGAGCCATAACCATCAAAACCATCAACCTCAACACACCGAAAATGTGTTAGCCATGTCCCCGAACAGGTGTCAGCCATGTCCCCGGGCTGAACAACAAGGCCGGGGAAATCGGTCTGTGATTCTAGCTCAAACTCACCTCCCCGGAGGCGCCACCTCCCCGCTTCCCCCGGAGGAGCGGAGCGAATTCCGGGGCCCGGTTGAGTTTCCGGGTCTGGCTCAGAAAGCGCGAAGCTGGGAGCCTGGGCACGCCTCTTTATGCCAGGCCCCGGCACAGGGCCGGGGAAAGTGATGTGTGCCGGGGAAAGTGGTGTGTGTGTGTGTGCTGGGGAAGAAAACGGCGCGCCCTCTCGCCCTCAGTGCGATCCGCCCAGCCGGCCCAGCTTTACCTTGTAATCGACGGCCAGCCCGTAGGCGGGGTCGTCATCGCTGTCGACCATCAGCTGGCCGGCACGGGAGAGGAGGCGGTGGCAGTCGCGGCTGAGATGGCGCAGTTCCAGCTGTTTGCCGGCGGCCTCGTATTTCGCCGCCAGGTCTTCCAGCGCCTGCAGGGCCGACTGGTCGACGACACGGCTGTCGGCAAAGTCGACCACCACGCGGTCCGGATCGTTCTCGATGTCGAACAATTCCATGAAGCTGGCTGTCGAGCCGAAGAAGAGCGGACCTTCCACCTGGTAGACCATCTGGCCGTCTTCGCCGGCAACCTGGCGCGCATGGATGTGCGAAGCCGCCTTCCAGGCATAGACCAGTGCCGACACGATCACGCCGACAATCACGGCCACGGCGAGGTCGGCATAGACCGTCACGCCGGTGACCAGGATGATGACGAAGGCGTCCGAGCGCGGGATGCGGGTCAGGATGCTCAGGCTCTGCCAGGCGAAGGTGCCGATCACCACCATGAACATCACGCCCACCAGGGCAGCCAGCGGGATCTGCTCGATCAGGCTGGAGCCGACGAGGATGAAGGCGAGGAGGAAAAGCGCGGCGGCGACGCCCGCCAGGCGCAGGCGGCCGCCGGATTTCACATTGATCATCGACTGGCCGATCATGGCGCACCCGCCCATGCCGCCGAAGAAGCCGGTCACCAGATTGGCCACGCCCTGGGCGACGCATTCCTGGGATGCGCCGCCACGGCGGCCGGTGATCTCGCCCACCAGGTTGAGGGTCAGGAGGCTCTCGATCAGGCCGATCGCGGACAGGATGAAGGCGTAGGGCAGGATGATCTGCAGCGTCTCCAGGCTCAGCGGCACCATGGGGATGTGGAATTGCGGCAGGCCGCCCTCGATCGAGGCGAGATCGCCGACGCGCGGCACCGGCAGGCCGAAACCGATCACCAGCGCTGCGACCACACCGATAGCCACCAGCGGTGCCGGAACCACTTTCGTCACCTTCGGGACCACCCAGATCAGCGCCATGGTCAGCGCCACCAGGCCGAGGGTCAGGATCAGCGGCCAGCCGGTCATCCAGACATGCTCGCCGGCCTCATTGACCACTTTGAACTGTTCCAGCTGGGCCAGGAAGATCACGATGGCCAGGCCGTTGACGAAGCCCAGCATCACCGGGTGCGGCACCATGCGGATGAACTTGCCCAGCTTCAGCACGCCGGCCGTGATCTGGATGACGCCCATCAGCACCACGGTGGCGAACAGGTATTCGATCCCGTGTTCGGCCACGAGATGCACCATCACCACCGCCAGCGCGCCGGTGGCGCCGGAGATCATGCCGCGGCGGCCACCGATGAGGGCCGTGATCAGACCGACGATGAAAGCGGCATAGAGGCCGGCCAGCGGCGGCACACCGGCCACGAAGGCGAAGGCCACCGCTTCCGGCACCAGGGCCAGGGCAACGGTCAGGCCGGCCAGCAGCTCGATCCGGATGCGCGACGGGGTCAGCGGCGGCAGTGTGCCCCGGTCACCGACAGACGCAGCGAGACGTTCCGTGAAGGCGGCAAGAGAGGTGCGGATCATGGCTGGGTCCGTTGTTCGGCAGGACCGGCATTATGCAGGTCCCGCGGCAGGATGTCGCGATGCCGCCTCTTATGCTGCAACGCAGCAGATGGCCACCCTTGCAACGCATTGCCGATGAAAAATGATCGTCAAGGTCGCATTAACCACGCTCCTCAACGAAATATTTGTCCCGATCTGCGCATCCTGAGCCGGAACCAAGGGGATTAGACGTGGATTATTCGAGCGTTGCCAAGCCGTCCGGCACCGGCCCTGCCAATGATACGTCCGAGCCGATCCGGCCTGCCATCGGCGATACGGCATCGCTGACCCGTGCCCAGCTGAAGGCCCAGGCCCGCGCGCCGCAGCACCGTGTGAACCGCAAGGCGCTGAGCCATATCCTGCAATCCCTCGACATTTTCGTCACCGTCATCGTCGTAGCCGCCGGCGGCTATGCCATGTCCGGCGGACGCGTGACCGAAGTCGCCGCCGGCGAACTCCTGCCGGTCGTCGCCTTTGCTGTGCTAGCCCCGGCGCTCCTGATGCTCAGCGGCGTCTACCGGATCGAACCGCGCGAGGTCGGCCTCTACCGCGTCGCCCGCGCCTTTATCGCCACGGGCCTGGCCGGAACGGCGATCACCGCGCTCGCCCTCGTCACCGCACCGCGCGCCACCGAACTGGTTGCCCTGTTCGCCATGACCGGTGTCGGCGCGCTGACCGTCCTGCACATCATCTATGCCGTCTTCATCGGCCACTGGGCCCGCGCCGGCCGCCTGGCGCGCAATGTCGTGCTGGTCGGCGCCACGCCGAATGCCCGCAAGCTGATCGCCGCCAATGCCGGGTCCGGCACGGTGAATGTCGTCGGCGTGTTCGACGACCGCAAGTCGCGCAGCCCGGCCGCCCTCGCCGGCGCGCCCTATCTCGGCTCGACCGACGACCTGTTTTCCTGGCCGCTGCTGCACGAGGTCGACCGCATCATCCTGACCGTGTCGCCCAAGGCCGAACAGCGCGTGCAGCTTCTCCTCGCCAAGCTGCGCGCCCTGCCGCACTCGGTCTGCCTGCTGCTGGATCTGGACAGTTTCGATCCGGCCGAAACCTCGCTGGACGATATCGTCGGCGTGCAGGCTGCCCGCATGAACGGTGTCGAGGAACGCCTCGGCCATCTCGTGCTCAAACGCATCACCGACCTCGCCTTCAGCCTCGTCATGTCGGTGCTCGCCCTGCCCGTGATGGCGCTGATTGCGCTGGCGGTGAAGCTGGACAGCCCCGGCCCGGTCCTGTTCCGCCAGACGCGCGAGGGCTTCAACGGCCGTCCGATCGAAGTGCTGAAATTCCGTACCATGCGTCACGATCCCAAGAGCCAGGACGGCCCGGTGCGCCAGGTCGAGTTCGACGATCCGCGTGTCACCCGGATCGGCGGCTTCCTGCGCAAGACCTCGCTCGACGAGCTGCCGCAGCTGTGGAATGTCGTCGCCGGCTCGATGTCGCTGGTCGGTCCGCGGCCTCATGCACCCAATATGCGCACCGGCGGCACGCAGACCTCCAAACTGGTGGCCGAATACGCCCACCGTCACCGCGTCAAGCCGGGCATTACCGGCTGGGCCCAGATCAATGGCTCGCGCGGTCCGCTGCATTCCCCCGAAGCCGCCCGCGAACGCGTCCGCCTGGACGTGGAATACATCGCCCGCGCAAACTTCTGGTTCGACCTCTGGATCATGCTGCGCACCCTGCCGGCGCTCCTGGGCGACAAGGTGAATATCCGCTAGCGCAGCGCCGCTTTCCCCGGATCCTCCCCTCTGCTTTCCCCGGAGGAGCGAAGCGAATTCCGGGGCCGGGTTGAGGTTGCCCCTGAAACGCCGAAAGCTCCAAAGCAAGCCTGCCGCCAGATGCCAGACCCCGGAACAAGTCCGGGGAAAGTTGTGGATGGTTTTGCCCCACACTCGAGTTTCCCCGGAGACGCCACCTCCCCGCTTTCCCCGGAGGAGCGAAGCGAATTTCGGGGCCCGGTTGAGGTTGCCCCTGAAACGCTGGAAGCTATCGGAGCAAGCCTGTCGCCAGATGCCAGACCCCGGCACAGGTGTTCAGCCCGGGGACATCATTAACGGGTGTTCGGAGACATGGTTGACACCTTGTGGCTTGGATTTCGTCTCTTGGACAGGAGGCGGCGATGGTCTGGCGCGAGGTTTGTGCGA
>NZ_JBDWAS010000018.1:0-3433 GCF_039978735.1 Maricaulis sp. | reverse complement strand
ACTTCTTCGCCGTGCCGCCGCCCTGCTCGGCCAGCACCATCGTGATCGCCGCCGTCAGCGTCGTCTTGCCGTGGTCAACGTGACCAATCGTGCCAATGTTCGCGTGCGGCTTAGTGCGCTCAAACTTTTCCTTCGCCATCGATCTCGCTCCGAAATCTCGTATTCGTTTCTACAGTGACCAGAGGTTCGCCTTAGGCGGACTTGGCAATGACTTCTTGTTCGACCGCCTTCGGCACAGGCTCGTAGTGGTCGAATTGCATGGTGAACTGGGCCCGGCCCTGAGTGGCCGAACGCAGGTTGTTGACGTAACCGAACATGTTCGCCAGCGGCACCATCGCGTTCACGACGGTGGCGTTGCCGCGCATTTCCTGCCCGGCGATCTGGCCGCGGCGGGAGTTCAGGTCACCGATCACCGAACCGGTGTACTCGTCCGGCGTCACGACCTCGACCTTCATGATCGGCTCGAGCAGCTTCGGCGCACAATGGTGCTTCGCTTCACGGAAGGCCGCACGGCCGGCGATTTCGAAGGCCAGGACGCTGGAGTCCACGTCGTGATAGGCACCGTCGATCAGGGTCGCCTTGACGTCGATGACCGGGAAGCCGGCCAGCAGACCGTTTTCCATCACCGAATTCAGGCCCTTTTCGACACCCGGAATGTATTCCTTCGGCACCGAACCACCGACGATCTTGGATTCGAAGACGAAGCCCGAACCCGGCTCGCCCGGCTCGAATTCGATCTTCACGCGGGCAAACTGGCCGGAACCGCCGGACTGCTTCTTGTGCGTGTAATCGACCGTACCGGCCTGGCCGAGCGATTCACGGTAGGCCACCTGCGGCGCACCGATATTCGCTTCGACCTTGAATTCGCGCTTCATGCGATCGACCAGAATATCGAGGTGAAGCTCGCCCATGCCCGCAATGATGGTCTGACCGGACTCTTCGTCGGTCTTCATGCGGAAGGACGGGTCTTCGGCGGCCAGACGCTGCAGCGCGATGCCGAGCTTTTCCTGGTCACCCTTCGACTTCGGCTCGATCGCGAGCTCGATCACCGGATCCGGGAATTCCATACGCTCCAGGATGACCGGGCTGGACGGATCGCAAAGCGTGTCGCCCGTCGTGGTGTCCTTGAGGCCCGCAATGGCGACGATGTCGCCGGCGAAGGCTTCCTTGATGTCTTCGCGCGAATTCGAGTGCATCAGCAGCATACGGCCGATACGCTCTTTCTTTTCCTTCACCGTGTTGAGCAGGGACACGCCCGTCTCCAGGTGACCGGAATAGATGCGCGCGAAGGTCAGCGAACCGACGAACGGGTCGTTCATGATCTTGAAGGCCAGCAGCGACACCGGCTCGGAGTCCGAAGCCTTGCGCTTGGTGGGCTCGCCCGACTTGACGTCGATGCCCTTGATGGCCGCGATATCGATCGGGCTCGGCAGGTAATCGACAACGGCGTCGAGCAGCGGCTGGACACCCTTGTTCTTGAACGCCGTGCCGCACAGGACCGGGTTGAAGGCCAGAGCGATACAGCCCTTGCGGATCAGCGCCTTGAGCTGCTCCTCGGTCGGCTCTTCGCCTTCCAGATAGGCTTCCATCGCAGCCTCGTCCTGCTCGACAGCAGCCTCGACCAGCTTTTCGCGGTACTCGGCAGCCTTGTCGGCAAGCTCGGCGCGGATTTCGCGCTCGTCCCAGGTGGCACCCAGGTTTTCACCGTGCCACACCAGTTCCTTCATCTTGATGAGGTCGATAACGCCCTCGAAGTCGCTTTCCGAGCCGATCGGCAGCTGCGTGCACAGCGGCGTGGAGCCCAGACGCTCCTCGATCATCTCGACGCAGCGGTAGAAGTCGGCGCCCAGCTTGTCCATCTTGTTGATGAACACCATGCGCGGCACTTCATACTTGTCGGCCTGACGCCAGACCGTCTCGGTCTGCGGCTCGACACCGGCGTTGGCATCCAGACAGCACACGGCACCGTCGAGCACGCGCAGCGAACGCTCGACTTCAATCGTGAAGTCTACGTGTCCGGGCGTGTCGATGATGTTCAGGCGCTTGTCCTTCCAGAAACAGGTCGTCGCAGCCGAGGTGATCGTGATGCCACGCTCCTGCTCCTGCTCCATCCAGTCCATGGTGGCGGCACCATCGTGCACTTCACCAATCTTGTGGGACTTGCCGGTGTAATAGAGGATCCGCTCGGTCGTCGTCGTCTTGCCGGCATCGATGTGCGCCATGATGCCGAAGTTGCGGTAGTCCTCGATTTTGTAGTCGCGGGCCATTTCAAAGGGTCCTTGGTACGGGTCAGTGCCTGTGGATCGTTACCAGCGGTAGTGCGAGAAGGCGCGGTTGGCTTCCGCCATCCGGTGCGTGTCTTCGCGCTTCTTGACGGCGGTACCGCGATTGGCGGCAGCATCCATCAGCTCGGCAGCGAGACGTTCACGCATGGTGTTCTCGTTGCGGCCGCGCGCAGCGCCGGTCAGCCAGCGGATCGCAAGAGCCTTCTTGCGATCGGCACGGACCTCGACCGGAACCTGGTAGGTCGCACCACCGACGCGGCGGGAGCGAACCTCAACTTCCGGGGCCACATTGTCCATGGCATCGTGGAAGACGCGGATCGGTTCGCGCTTCAGCTTGTCCTCGACGATATCGAGGGCGCCATAGACGATACGCTCGGCGACCGACTTCTTGCCGTCGAGCATGATGTAATTCATGAACTTCGTGAGATCGCGATCTCCGAACTTCGGGTCCGGATGAATCTCGCGTTTCTCTGCGCGGTGACGACGCGACATGGACGTCTCCCTTACTTAGGACGCTTGGCGCCGTACTTGGAACGGCGTTGCTTGCGGTCCTTGACGCCCTGGGTATCCAGAACGCCGCGAAGAATGTGATAGCGGACACCCGGAAGGTCCTTCACGCGGCCACCGCGGATAAGAACGACGGAGTGTTCCTGAAGATTGTGCCCCTCGCCCGGAATGTAGCTCACAACTTCGTGCCCGTTCGTCAGACGCACTTTGGCGACTTTACGCAGGGCCGAGTTCGGCTTCTTCGGGGTCGTGGTGTAGACACGCGTGCAGACGCCACGGCGCTGCGGGCAAGCCTGAAGGGCCGGCACCTTGTTGCGCTTCGGCTTGTCTTTCCGCGGCTTGCGAATGAGCTGGTTGATTGTCGGCATCCCGCTCTAATCCGTTCCTAATCTCAAAGACCACGCCCCTCAGCACCGGAATGGAACTGATGGACGCAAATGACGACACCGACGTTCGAGCGCGAGGCCCGTACGGCGGCATCTGGGGTTTTTCCGTTACCGTGGATGACGTCTAACCGCTTGGGTTACGGCTCATCCTCAAAACGAGCGCGGAAACTACGCATGCGACTCGGTTCCGTCAAGCGCTTGTTCAGACATTTTCAGAGGCTTGCACGGTAAACGCTGCAGTCATGAAAAAGGACG
>NZ_JBDWAS010000017.1:0-39309 GCF_039978735.1 Maricaulis sp. | reverse complement strand
ACTTCTTCGCCGTGCCGCCGCCCTGCTCGGCCAGCACCATCGTGATCGCCGCCGTCAGCGTCGTCTTGCCGTGGTCAACGTGACCAATCGTGCCAATGTTCGCGTGCGGCTTAGTGCGCTCAAACTTTTCCTTCGCCATCGTGTTTTCCTCTTGGACGCCGACCTAATCGCGAAGATGGCCATCGACGTAGATGCAAGTGAAACTGTTCGGATACGGCCGTACCCGAAGGACCGGGCGCGGGATAGCGCCGGTTTTGCTCAAAGGCAAGAGGCAAGCGCGGGATGATGCGGCTGCGCACGGCAGTCCCCGCACGCGGTCATGCCGGCATTTCGCGGATTGGCCGGAGATGCTTGCGTCAGGGGGGTGAAGCAGAGCGTGTCGCAGACCCTCCGCCTGCGCCAAGGCTTCGGCGCGACAGCCTCCTTCGCTGAAGCTTCGGAGGACAGGCCGCTTCGCCCCAAGTGCGCGCTGCGGGTGGCCTGCCACCCGAAGCCCGCAGGGCGAAGGGTGGAGCGGGTAGCGGGAATCGAACCCGCATCCTCAGCTTGGAAGGCTGCTGCACTACCATTGTGCTATACCCGCATCAGGGCGCTGGTGTTTACCGGTAACCGCGCCAAAGGTCGAGAGAGCAATTGAACACCGCTGCAGTGGCGGGCGCCAAGCAGGTGAGCGCAATCTTGGCCGGACGAACCGCCACGAACCCGCAGGGTTCGCAAGCGCGACCGCGCGCCGGGCGGTCAGCCCGCCCCATCGGAGGCGCGAGCGAAGCGAGTTGCCGTGAGATCAAACGACCAGCACCCGAAGCCCGCAGGGCGAAGGGTGGTGGAGGGGGCTGGATTCGAACCAGCGTACGCATAGCGGGCAGATTTACAGTCTGCTGGATTTAACCACTCTCCCACCCCTCCACAGGGTGCCTTCATGTCCGGAAATAACCGGCGGAAGGATGTCCTGCAACGAAGTCTCTCAGCTTGGCTTCAGCCGTGCTATGGCAGGCCTCACCGGGCGGAGCCCCGAAACAGGAGCGCGGACTATAGTGACGAAGAACCCAAGGCGCAACAGCCCCAAACGCCCCGATTACAGCCGCGGCTCCAGGCCTGCTGGCACTGGCGATTCGGGATGGATCTGGGGGCGTCACGCAGTGCTCGCCGCTGTCGCGAATCCGCGCCGGAAAATCCTCGAGCTGCGCGTCACCCGCAATGCCGCGCGCGAACTGCCCGAAGGCACACAGGCCAATACCGTCGAGCCGCGCGCGCTGGACAATGATCTGCCCCCCGGTGCCGTGCATCAGGGCTTTGCCGTCCGCGCCGCCGCGCTGGATGCCGAACCGGTGGCCGGCGTCACCGATCCGACCCATGGCGCCCTGCTTGTGCTCGACCAGATCACCGACCCGCACAATGTCGGCGCAATCCTGCGCTCGGCCGCGGCCTTTGGCGTGCGCGCCGTGGTGATGCAGGACCGCAAGGCCCCGCCCCTTTTTGGCACGGTCTGCAAGAGCGCTGTCGGTGCCGCCGAGCGGGTGGCGCATGTGCGCGTCACCAATATCGCCGATACGCTGACCGAATTCCGCAAGGCCGGCCGTTTCGTGCTGGGTCTGGCCGGCGAAGGCGAGACCGAGCTGGCGGCGGCGCTGGCCGGGCCGGACGGCAAGGGGCACGGTCCGGGTATCGTTCTGGTGATGGGGTCGGAAGAGAAGGGATTGCGGCCGCGTGTGGCCGCCTCCTGCGATCAGCTGGTGCGCATTCCGATGACGCAGGCGGTGGAAAGCCTGAA
This sequence comes from Maricaulis sp., assembly GCF_039978735.1. Lineage (GTDB taxonomy): Bacteria > Pseudomonadota > Alphaproteobacteria > Caulobacterales > Maricaulaceae > Maricaulis. The sequence continues at coordinate 37,538 of NZ_JBDWAS010000017.1, read as the reverse complement.
CGTGTCGAACGCCGCCGCGATCGCCCTGTACGAAGCAGCAAAATGGCGCCCGGCCCGGCCGTGAGGCCGGACCGGACCGGGACGCCACTTGCTGGAGCCTATTTGCTGCCGCCGGAGCGCAGCACGGTGCGGCCATTGCGGCGCCAGTCGATCGAACCTTCGATCTCGGCGATCTCGACATCGCCGCCACCGCCTTCACGGATGCGCACATCGGTCGCCGTACCGCCGAAGCTGATATCGCCGGACCCGTGGATGTTGGCCTCGAAAGGCTGGGCCTGACCGCGGCGCACGGTGATGTCGCCGGAACCGGCGATACCGGCATTGAAGGCGCCGTCCATGCTGCCGACGACCACATCGCCGGAGCCCGAAATATCGACATCGAGACCGGCAACGCGGGCAAACTCGACATCGCCGGAACCGTTGATGTCGATCTCGCTGTCGCCGCGAACTTCACCGGTTTCCACATCGCCGGACCCGTTGATCCCGACATGGATGCGGCCGCCGATTGTGCGGGCCACAACGTCACCCGAACCATTGATGCCGATCTCGGCATCGCCGCCGATATCCCCGACGGTCACATCGCCGGACCCGTTGATGCGTATCTCGGCTTCGCCGGCAATCGCACCGGCCTCGAAGCGGCCGCAGCTGTTCATCGACAGGTTCAGCGCGCCCAGATCGCCGGCCTGGCCGACAAAGGCGCTGTCATCGAGCTCGAAGGTGATGGTGTCCGGCGCGGTGATGACCAGGGTCGGATACTCGTCGATGGAATGCGCAGCAAAGCGGCGGCCGATGCGGATTTCATTGTTGCGGGTGCGGCAGTTCAGATTGCGCACGCTCTGACCGCCATCGATGGTCACGCCGTTGCGCGCGCTGCTGGCGACAGGATCCTCGGCGACATCGCCGGGATTGCGGATCTCGACGCGGATGTCCGACCCGCCGGTGCGGATTTCCACGCGGCCGATGAAGTTCTCGACGCGCACATGATCGCCGTCATAGCTCTGCCCGCTACCCGTCTGGGCATTGGCAGCCATCGACAGGGCACCGATACCGGCCACCGTTGCCACGGCACCGGCCACGATTTTTCCGGTGATGGTTCTGTCAGTCATGGAAATCCCTCCAAATTCGCTTCTCCCCCCCAGGATGCACGGGAGGTCCCTATCGGATGCAGTCTATGACAGCCCGCATCCTTCGGGCAGCTGAAGGCGGTGTGAAGCTCGCGTAATGTCGTACCGCGCGTCAGCCCGGCCAGAACTCGAAGACGAGCGTCGCGATGGGCGTGCCGATGGCATAGCCCAGCACACCGACCAGAACGCCGGGCGTGACCAGATCCTTCCAGCCCTTGGCCGCTGCCAGGGCCGGCGCCGTCGTGGCGCCGAGGATGGCGGCATTCGAGGCCGTGATCAGTTCCGGCAGGGACAGGCGCAGAAGACTGCCCAAGCCAAACAGCACAATGGCGTGCACCACCAGAAGAATGCCGATCAGCAGCATCAGGATCGGCGCCAGCTGCAACAGTGACACCACATCGGCCCCCGCCGCGATCATGGCAAAGAAGACAAAGCTGAGCGCGATGCCGATCTCGTAGCCGCCGCGCAGGCGGCCCATCGTCTTGGGGAATGCCGTGGCCGGGATCAGCGAGAGAACCGAGATGATGGCAAATTTCCACTTGCGGCCGGCATCGTCCCAGACCTGGTCCAGCAGGTCCGCGACCAGTGAGCCGAGCGCCACCACCACCAGGGCGTAGGCCATGGACAGGGTGAGCGAGGCCGGCGAGATCGGATCTTCCTCGGCAACCTCGATCTCGCCCTGGCTGTGATCGCGCTGGACGAAACGCGAGGCGATCCAGCTGACGCCGGGAATGATGGCCAGCAGGGCCAGGAAGAAGCCGGAATAGAGATTGTCGACAGCCGTCATCGCCGAGGCAAAGCTGGGATCGGCTGCACCCAGCCCGGTGGAGCTCATCAGCGCGCCATAGTTTACGGAGCCGCCGATATAGGTCGCCGTGAACGCGCCGGCCGCGGCAGCCTGGCGGGATCCGTACTCCGCGGCCACAGCTCCGGCCTCGTAATCGCCGACATGGATCAGGGAGAAGGCGACGATCGCACCGATCACGGTCGCCGCCGAGGCGAGCATGAAAGCCGCCGCCATGCGGGTGGTCTCGAAGAAGATCCGCTTGAGGTCCGCCTTCATCAGGAAGAGCGGGATCAGGACGGGGACGAAATAGGTCCAGACGAAATCATAGGCCGGGGCCGAGCTGGGGATGATGCGCAGATTGGCCGCCAGGATGGCGATGAAGATCGCCGAGACCGTGCCGGTGACCAGCGCGCCGATGCGGGTCTTCTCCAGAAGAAACGCCACAGCGGCGATCGTGAACAATGCGGCCATGACGGCCAGATGATTGTCTGCCGGAATCAGCGACATGCCTCACCCTCCCCTTGATCGGCCCCCAACCTAGTGAGCCGGCCCGGCAGCGGCAATTCGCCAGCTGCCGAAGCCGGACACCGGTCTTGTGCCTATTCGCCTTCGGCGGGCGCGAGGATGTCCAGGGCGACACTGGTCATCGCTTCGGCCGCCTGGGTGATCGTGCCTTCCGGATCGTCGGGTGCGAAGAAGGGCGAGTGGTTGGAGGGCGGCACCTGGCCGTTGGCGGTGTACTCGTCCAGCCGCGCCGGCGTCGTGCCGCCGACCCAGAACATGAAAGTCGGGATATCGTGTTCGGTGCGGTGGTATTGCGAGAAGTCCTCGCCGCCCATCACCGGATCGGTCTCCACGACGGCCTCATTGCCGAAACGGGCCCGCAGCGCGCCCACGGCGCGGCTGGCCAGCTCCGGATTATTGTAGAGCGCCGGCGTATAGGTCTCCTCGATCTCGATGCGCGGATACTCCGCCTCGGTCAGCCCGTAGGCCTCGGCCTGGGCATTGGCGATGCGCTGGATGCCCGTGAGCAGGTGATTGCGGGTCTCGTCGGAATAGGAGCGCACGGTGAGCTGCAGATGCGCCTCGTCGGAGATGATGTTGTGCTTGGCGCCGGCATTGAAGGCGCCGACCGTCACCACGCCCGGCTCGAGCGGCGACAGCTCGCGCGAGATCAGCGATTGCAGACCGACCACGATCATCGAGGCCAGGTAGATCGGATCCTTGGTGGTGTGCGGATAGGCGCCGTGGCCGCCGCGGCCGTGCACATAGATGTCCACCGAATCGACATTCGCCATCGCATAGCCGGGCACATAGGTGATCGTGCCGGTCGGGATGGCGGAGAAGGTGTGGAAGGAGATGTTGAAGTCCGGCGTCGGGAAGCGTTCGAACAGACCGTCCTCGATCATGGCGACGGCGCCCTCGCCCAGCTCCTCGGCCGGCTGGCCGATCAGCACCAGCGTGCCCGACCAGTCATCGGTGCGCTCGACCAGCTGCCGCGCCGCACCGACCAGCGCCGTCATGTGCGTGTCGTGGGCGCAGGCGTGCATGGTGGGGTTCTCGACACCGCGATGATCGACGCCGGTATCGGTCGAGGCATAGGACAGGCCGGTCTGCTCGCGCACCGGCAGCCCGTCCATGTCGGCCCGCATCATCAGCGTCGGCCCCTCGCCATTCTCCATCACGGCGACAATACCGGTGCCACCGACCTGCTCGGTCACGTCAAAGCCCAGCGCCCGCAGTTCCTCGGCGAGGCGCGCCGCTGTCTCCACCTCCTGGTGGGACAGTTCCGGATGGGCGTGGAAATGCTGGTAGAGCGCTTCCAGGTGCGCGTCATAATCCGCCGCGATCGCACGGCTGAGCGCATCCTCGCTCTGGGCCAGCACGGCCGGCTGGGCAGCGAGCGACAGGCCGAGTACGGCCGTGGCGGCGAAAAGATGGCGTTTCATGACAGGCTTCCCCTCTGAGTGGTTTTCGCCATTCGAACGGGGCCCAGCCCAAACGTCAATCGATGATCGTGCACGCGGACGGAGAGACCGCCCGCATGCCGCGCGGGATGGAGGCGCGGATTTTCCCCCTGTGCTGCCCGACAGACGCCCGGAAGACTGGCCGGACTGGACAGGAGTCTTTGCGACATGACCGATCTGCCCCTCGATGTCCGCGGGCTGGCCAAGCGTTATGGCCGGGTCGATGCCGTGCGCCGGGTCGACCTGACCGTGCCGCAGGGCGCGATCTACGGCTTTCTCGGTCCCAACGGGGCCGGCAAGACCACGACGATCCGCTGCCTGCTGGGCCTCATCCGGGCGGACGCCGGCACGGTGCGCGTTGACGGTCACGACATCCGGCGCAAACGCCGGGCCGCCCTGGCGCGCGTCGGGGCCGTCGTCGAGACGCCGGCGCTTTATCCCAACCTCACCGGATACGAGAACCTGCAGCTGGCCTGCCGCTATCTCGACCTGCCCAAGGCGCGCATCGGCGCGGTGCTGGAAACGGTCGAGATGACCCGCGATGCCGGGCGCAAGGTGGGCCAGTATTCGCTCGGCATGCGCCAGCGCCTGGGCCTGGCCCGCGCGCTGATCGGCGAACCCCGCCTGCTGATTTTGGACGAACCGACGAACGGGCTCGACCCGTCCGGCATGCGCGACATGCGCGCCCTGATCCGCGATCTGCCGGAGCGCACGGGCGCCACCGTTTTCATGTCCAGCCACCTCCTGTCGGAAGTCGAACAGATCGCCACCCATGTCGGCGTGATGCGCCAGGGCGAGACCGTGTTCGACGGCGCCATCGGCGCGCTCGCAGCCCGCACCGGCCAGCGCCTGGAAATCCGGTGCGACAAGCCTGACGAGGCCGTCGCCCTGGCAGGCTCGCATGGTTTCACGGTCGAAAGCCGGGACGATGAGGCCGGGTCTTTCATCCTGTCGGGCGACGGCGATCCGGCCCGGCTCAATGCCGCCCTCGTCAGCGCCGGCATTGCTGTCAGCGCCCTCGCCCCGCTCCGCGCGGATCTGGAGAGCCTGTTCCTCGACCTGACGTCCGCACCCCGCAAGGAGGCCGCTGCATGATCCGCGCTATCGGATGTGAAGTCCTCAAACTGCGCCGCTCGCTCGTCCTGCTCGTCGCGGCGACGCCGGCCGTCATGGTGTATCTGCTCGGCGTGCTGGCCATGACCAGCGGGCATGGCGCCGGCGAGTGGACCGTACTGGTCATGTCGGGCTCGGCGATCTGGGCCTATTTCCTTCTGCCCATGACCACGATCGGTCTGGCCGCCCTGATGGCCCAGACCGAACACGGTCCGGGCACCTGGTCCTGGTCGCTCGCCCTGCCGGTGCCCCGCTGGCAGATCTTCACCGCCAAGATCCTGGTCCTGCTGGGCATGATGGCGCTCGTCTCGGCCAGTGTGGCGCTGGCTGCCTTCGCCGCGGCGTGGACCGCGCTTCTGATCGATCCGGACCTTGTCATTGCAGGCGCGCCGGACTGGGCGCTGGCGTTTCGCCTGCACGCGCAGATGTGGATCGCCGGGATCTGCGTGGCCGCGGTGCAATGGGGCATCGCCCACCGTTTCCGCAGCTTTGCCGCCCCGGTGGCGATCGGTATCGGCGGCACCTTCGTGGCCGTTGCGGCGACGAGCTCCGAATACGGGATCTACTTCCCCTGGCTGATGCCGGTGAACATGCTGGCGACGGATCCGGAACGCGCGCAGATCGCGCTCGCCCTGGGCGGCGGCGGCGGCACGCTTCTCTTCGTCCTGCTGGTGATCTGGCTCAGCCGCCGCGACTGGGCATGACGCCCGCCGCTGCCATCAGCTGGTGAACAGCGGCTCGTAACGCGCCGCGACATGGCGCAGGTCGATCTCGTTGAGGAAGGTCGAATAGGCCAGGTAGGACAGGAGATAGCGTAGATCTGTCGCCCAGGGCGGCATGAAGGCCGGCTCGACAATCAACCCGCCCTCGCGCAGCTGTTTCATCGCTTCCAGATCCATCAGGTCGATCTTGCCCACGAACAGAAGGCGGATCAGCGCGATATCGCCGGCGCGCACCGCCGTGCGCAGATAATTGTGCACTTCCAGGAGCCCGCCCAGATAGATGGAATCCTTGGTGAAGGGCGCGCCGCCGCCCGCCACGCCGCCGCGCACCACGCGCCGCGCGCTCTCGAAGGCCTCGATCGGCGCGTCGCGGTCATTGCGCTCGCGGAAGAAGCGGTAGAGCTCGATGAAATCGGCACCCCGGGCGGCCATGTCGATGGCAATCACCCGGTCGGCCAGACGCCGGAAGCGCCGCGGATCGAGCGCCCCGGAGATGAATTCAGCAAAGACCGCCAGGCCTTCCTGGGTGCGCGCATTGCCGGGATGGCTTTCCGCAAGCACCGGGAAATGCGTCTGGCGCAGCCCGTTCTGGCTGGTGGCGATATGGATGAAGGCCTCGTGCTGCAGCAATTGCACCACGTCGAGGTCGGAAAAGGCCGCATCCGCGCGCAGCTTGATATAATCGCGCCCCGCGGCGGCCTTGGCGGACACGTCCAGCGTCACCTCGACCCGCGGCGCCACCGCGCCGAAAGCGGCCGGCAGTTCGGCATCCAGCCGCGCCTTGAGATCGTCGGCCGTGAGAACCTCCGGCGGTTCGAGCCGCACCGCTGCGCCGTCGAAATCGGCGAGCACATCGTCCAGCCGCCGCGCCAGATCCAGCGCCGTGCGCTTGCCGTCGGCAATCGGGCTGGCCGGCCCGCCATAGAGCCGGCTGGAATAGCGGTGAAAGTCCGCTGTCCCGACCGCCTCGAGCATGTGTGCGGTATCCGCGACCGTCTCGCTGAGGCGCAGCAGCCAGTCATGGACCGGGCTCGACCCGTCGATCAGGCGGCGCGCTTCGGCGACCCGCTCCAGCGAGGGCCCGGCATCGATGTGCGGATAGACCGGACGGGGCAGTTCGCGCTCGCCGCTCTCGAAGAAGGCATCGGCCAGGGAGCGGTTCCAGGCAATGGTCTTGAGAACGGGCAGACGGTCTTCGGCTTCCAGCAACAGCGCGGCCGCCCGCTCCAGACGATCCAGTTCTGCCGCTGAAATATCCGGCTGACCCATTACACCGCCTCGGCCTTGAATGTGGCGATATCGCTTTCGGCATCCCCCAGCGTCCCCGCCAGCACATCGGCATGCGCGCTGGTCCGCGCGGCCAGCCAGACGCGGGCCTTCAGATCGGCCGGATAGGTCTTGAAGCGCCGCGCCATATGGCCGATCGACAGGATGCAGGCATTGAGCACCCAGCGATCCTCCGACCCCAGCGCAGCCTCGATCTCGGCAATGATGTCGGCCGGCGCATCGGCGTGCAGCGCAGCGCCGATCATCGACTGGACGGTGTCTTCGGTATTGCTCATTCAGCGCGCCTCACGGCCGCGGGCATGTGGCAGGCCTCGATCACGGCCGGCGGCGTTTCGAAAAAGAAGGGGTGCGTGCGATTGCGGCGGGCGGCCTTGGCATCGTGGAAGGCCTGACTGTCCGTGCGCATGATCTCGTAGGCGGGACGGCCGGCTTCGGGCAGGTCTGCCGCCACGCGCACCGACAGGATTGCATCCCGGGCCGCCGGATCGGCGATCACCCCGGAATTCACCGCGGGGTCTCCACGGCGCAGCGCCTGCACATGATCCATGCCGTCAATGACGCGGCCGAAGACCGACATGATCCGGTCGAGATGGCGCGGCCCGTGCCCGATGACGATGTAGAATTCCACATCGCCACTGTCCGGCTCATTGCCGCGCGCCATGGCGACCGTGCCGGGGCAATGGATCGGCCAGACCGCGTCGCCTGCCGCGTTCATGGCCGCCGGAAAGCCTTCGACATGGCCGACGGTGGGCGCATAGAGGTCGTCATCGATCATCGGCGTAAAGGTGACGCTGCCGGCCGGTACGGTGAACTCGCCCGCCAGCGCCGGATATTGCGGCAGCTCGATCGAATCGGCTTCCTCTCCGCGACCCGCCTGGGCCACGAAGCCGTCGATCACGCGATAGAAGTCCCGCCCGTCGAAAAAGCCGTCACGCGCCGCCTGCCGCATGCGGGCGGCATGGTTCGGTGCGATCCAGCCGGCCAGTTCGATAGCGATCATGCCGTCCTCGACCTCGATGAGGAGCAGGTCTTCCGGGTCGACCGCACGCCAGTCGGAGCCGGTCTGGGCCATCGCGGCACCAGTCAGACACCCTGCCGTCACGAATACCGCTGTGATGAGTGATTTCATCGCATCAAATGAGAGCGTGAAAACGCCCTCTCCCCCATTGATCTCTTGTCAGCCAGTGGGCCTCGGGACGAAAGGTTCGTCAAGGCCACCTTCGGTGCCGCAAAGCGGGTCTGCGCCTTGACGAAGCTTTCGTCCCGAGGCGAGGTCCCGGCAAGAGCACAATGGATGTCCGTGTCTGCAGGCAGACGCCGTCCCGGTCTAATCGTCAGAGCCCCCGAAACGCTCGGTCCATTCGGCGACCTGCGCATCCTCGATCTTGGCGAACAGCACGTCCGGCGGGGTCACAGCGTGGCCGTGCGGCAGCGCGTCCAGCAGGTCCGCGGCCGGGCCATCGAACGACCAGTAGCGCTTGTCGGCCGGAACACCGACAGCGTCGAGGATCTTCGCAGCCGCTTGCGGAATGAAAGGCTGGGCCAGAATGCCGAACAGCGCGACCAGGTTGAGCCCGGTCCGCACACCGACGGCTGCCGCATCGACATCGGTCTTGTACTTCACCCAGGGCTCGGCCCGGGTGAGATACTCATTGCCCGCCGCCCAGATGGCCCGCACTTCGGAGGCCGCCTTGCGGAACTCCATCGCTTCCATATTCGCCACCACCGCCGGCAGACGGGTCTCCAGCTCGGCCGCCATCCAGGCCTCGGCCTCGCCGGGCTCACCGGCAGACGGCACCTGTCCGTCGAACTTGGAGGCCGTGTATTTGGTGATCCGATTGACGAAATTGCCCAGCACATTGGCCAGGTCGGAATTGATCAGCGACTGGAAATGCTCCCAGGTGAAAGCCGAGTCCGAGCCTTCCGGCGCGTTCGCCGTGAGATACCAGCGCCAGTAATCGCCCGGCAGCAGATCGAGCGCCTGGTCCATGAAGACGCCGCGCTTTTCCGAAGTCGAGAACTTGCCGCCATACCAGGTCAGCCAGTTGAACGCTTTCAGCTTGTCCACCGTCTTCCAGGGCTCTTCGGACCCCAGAATGGTCGCCGGGAAGGACACCGTGTGGAAGGCGACATTGTCCTTGCCCATGAACTGGACATAGGTCACGTCATCCGCGCCCTTGTCCGTGCGCCACCAGCTTTCCCAGTCCCCGCCCGTGGCGTCGGCCCATTCGACCGTCGCGCCGATATAGCCGATGGGCGCATCGAACCAGACATAGAAGACCTTGTTCTCGAAGCCCTCGCGCGGCGCACCGTTTTTCGTCACCGGCACGCCCCATTTCAGGTCGCGCGTGATGGAACGGTCGCGCAGCCCCTCGTCCAGCCATTTATAGGCGATCGACTTGGCCAGGCCGGGCCATTCGGTGGAGGCGTCCACCCAGTCGCGGATCCTGGCTTCCATCTTCGTCTGCAGGAGATGGAGATGCTTGGTCTCGCGCACTTCCAGATTCTTCGAGCCGGAAATCTTGGAGTACGGCTCTTTAAGGTCCGTCGGCTCCAGCAGGCGGCCGCAATTGTCGCACTGGTCGCCACGCGCCCGTTCGAAACCGCAATGCGGACAGGTCCCCTCGACATAGCGGTCCGGCAGGAAGCGGTCGTCATCGATCGAGAAGACCTGATGTTCCAGACGTTCCTCGATCAGCCCCCTCGCCTCCAGCACTTCGGCAAAATGCTGGGTCAGGGTGATATTGGGCTGGCTGGAGGTGCGGCCGAACACATCATAGCTCAGGGAGAAACCGTCGCCGGCGCGCTTCTGGATATCGTGCTGCTCGTCGCAATACTCGCGCACGCTCTGACCCGCCGTTGCCGCGGCCAGCTCGGCCGGCGTGCCATGCTCGTCGGTGGCGCAGACATAGAGCACGTCATGACCCATCACCCGCTGGAAGCGCGCATAGACATCGGCGGGCAGCATCGACCCCGCGAGATTGCCCAAATGCTTGACGCCATTGATGTAGGGCAGAGCGCTGGTGATCAGTATCCGGGCCATTTCGACTTTCTTCTCTTGCGCGGCGATTGGAGTAGAGTGTTCGCGTCAGGGGCGAGCCAAAGGGGACTCGTCCCGGGGCCGTGAGACATACAGGCCCTTCAATGGGGAGGGAACACCAAATGCCGCGAATTCTCGGGCTGAACCTTGTGGCGCTCATCGTCGCCACGCTGGCCTTCTATGCTGTCGGCGCCGTCTGGTACGGCGCGCTTTTCTCCGAGCTCTGGACAGGGCTGTGGGGCTTCACCGACGCCCAGATGACCGCCGCCGAAGCGTCCGCCGGGCCGGCCATGGCGATGGGGTTTGCCATCACGCTGGTCACCACGGCCTTTCTCGGCCTGGCCCTGAAGGCGCTGAAGGCCGACGGGCTTGCCAGTGCCGTGAAATGGGCCGTCTTCCTGTGGGCCGGTTTCGTGGTGACAACGATCGCCTATGACATCGCCTACGCCATGCAGCCCATGATGCTGCTGGTGCTCGACGGCGCTCATACGCTGATCGGCTTCGTGGTCGCCGCCGCGATCCTCACCGCCATGGACGGCGTCGCCGTCAAGGACTGATCCGCGACACGGCCGGCGGACGGGACAGTCCCGATTGCATCAGGGACTTGTCCCGCTCCCCGGCCCCGCGTATCAGGTCGCCCTTGGTTGCCGGCTTAGCTCAGCTGGTAGAGCACCTGATTTGTAATCAGGGGGTCGGGGGTTCGAGTCCCTCAGCCGGCACCATTTTTCCTCTGTTCCCGCTCCGCTCGACCCGAGCCTGTCACCGCAGTCGGTGTCGGGGTCGATGCTCACATGGAACGCGCTCAGGGCTGCGGGGAGCGAGCCCGGTCCCTCAGCCGGCACCATTTTTCGATTGCTTCCGCTCCGCTCGAACCCGTACCCGGTCAAACTGCCGGTGGTGGGGTTCGTGCTCACATGAAGCGCGCTCAGGGCTGCGGGGAGCGAGCTTGGTCTGGCGCTCTGTACGCCTCTCACATCCACCGCAACGATTACGCCACGCTCCGTTCGTCGCACCGGATTGTGCTCTAACGGCACCACAAACACCGTGAACGCCGCATATCTGCGACAAACGTCCTGATAAACCCGACGAACGACGCGCGCGCCGATTTGGGAGGCGCAGAGGCGCGACTAGGCTGGGCGCATGTTCAGTACACCGCCTCTCTCGCCGGCCCCGGACGCTTTCAGAAGCGACCGTCTCGCCGCCCGCCACCTCGCCATTGCCCTTATCCTGTTCTGGTGCGTGGTCGCCTTTTTCAACCTCGTGGCCGACTGGAGCGAATTCGTTGCCCGTCCCGGGCTGCTGCCGCGGCTGGTGCCGGTTTCCACGGCAGGGGGATTGCTGTCCTTCATGCTGACGGACCTGATCCGCCGGACGCGCGAGCTGCCGGCTGTCCGCCGGTTCACCACTCTCATCATCGCCATCGCCGCGACCGCACTCGTCTTCTCCGTCGTCAACCTGCTGTTCACGGCGCGCGAGGGGGCCGGCGGGATCGAACGGGACATGCTGACCCGGGTCGGCCAGCGCTGGATGATGGATGTCTGGGTGTTTGCGGGCTGGTGTGTGCTGACCTGGCGTCTCGACCAGAGCCGGCGGCCCGATCCGACGCGCCAGCGCGGCCTGCAATTGCGGCTCAACCGGACACTGGGATCGGCCAACCGGCTGCCCACGACGACCATCGACGGCGCCAATGACGGCATGCGGGGGGCCGTATTCTGGCGGATGCAGATCATCTTCTGGACCTGCAATCTGCTGTTCACCGTCCTCACCAGCATCGCGATGATCGAGGACGTCTACAATCTCTGGCGCAATGTCGTCATCGAGACGAGCGGGCTCGCCGCCACCACGCTGATCCACTATGCGATCCTGCGCCCCACCCGCCAGCTCGACCTGTCGACGCGCTTTGCCCTGATCATGGGCAGCTCGATGCTCGCGACCTGTTTCTACATCGTGATGATGTGGCTGATGTGGTACGAGGTCTTCCCGACCGAATTCACCAATAGCCGCATGACGACGCGGGGCTGGGAAGGCCTGACCCACATCGCGCCGCGCTGGTTCGTCTTCAACATGCCCGCCTTCATTGCCTGGTCGGCGATCTATCTGGTGATCGAGGCCTTCGGCCGCATCCGCGCCCAGGAATGGCAGATCTACGATTCCGCCGTGCTGGCCCAGGAAGCCCAGCTGAAAATGCTGCGCTTCCAGCTCAACCCGCATTTCCTGTTCAACACGATCAACGCCATCTCCTCGCTGGTTATCGACCGCCACAATGACGAGGCCGAAACCATGCTGGGCCGGCTGAGCGATTTCCTGCGCTTTGCCCTGCAGACCTCACCGGACGAGCGCGTGCCGCTGGACGAGGAACTGGCGGCACAGGATCTCTATCTGGGGATCGAGAAAGCCCGCTTCGACAGCCGGCTCGAGGTCGAGCGCGATATCGACCCGGCTGTCCGCAAGGCGCTGGTCCCCTCGCTGATCCTGCAGCCGGTGCTGGAGAATTCGGTGAAATACGCCGTCTCGAGGTCGCGGGTGCGGGTGCATATCGCCATCCAGGCGCGCCGCGAGGGCGAGATGCTGGTGCTGAACGTTACCGACAGCGGCGGCCCGGTCCCGGCCACACCGCCGGAGGGCACCGGCGTCGGGCTGAACAATATCCGCGCCCGGCTGGAAGTCCTCTACGGCAAGCACGCGGATCTGGCAGCCGGCCCGGTCGAGGGTGGCGGCTTTGCCGTGCGTATCCGTCTGCCGCTGGAGATCGGCGAACCGGCAAAGGCTGCGGCGACCGAAAAAGAAACCGGACAGACCCAGGGAGGGAAGGATGCGCATCCTGATCGTTGATGACGAGCGGCTGGCCTCGCGCCGGCTGGAAGTCCTGCTGGCCCGCCGGCCGCAATATGAGATCGTCGGAGTGGCACGCGATGGCGACGAGGCGATGGAGATGATCTCCACCCTGCGCCCCGATGTCGTGCTGCTCGACATTCACATGCCCGGCACCGACGGTCTGATGGTCTCGCGCCAGCTCAACGGGCCGGACGCCCCGGCCGTGATCTTTGTCACCGCCTACAGCCATCATGCCGCCGAGGCCTTCGAGGAAGCCGCCGTCGATTACCTGCTCAAGCCGGTGAAGCCGGAACGCCTCGACACCGCCCTCGCCCGCGCACGCAGCCTGTTGCGCCTGCAGGACGCCCAGTCGCGGATCGGCGAGCTGGAAACGGTGATCGACGCCCTGCGCGGCAATGGCACCGGGGCCGACGATGCGCTCTGGGTGAAAGGCCGTGAAGGCATGGTGCGCGTGCCCAAGCGCACGATCGACTGGGTCGAGGCCGAGGGCGATTATGTCCGCCTGCACTGCCGCGACCGGTCCTGGCTGCACCGCGACACGCTGACGGCGATGGAGAGCCTGCTGGACGAGCGCATGTTCATGCGCGTGCACCGCTCGGCCATCGTCAACAAGCAGCGCATCACCATGTCCTCGACCACCGAGCATGGCGGCCGTCTCGTGCATCTGGACAATGGCCAGATCGTGCGTGTCGGCCGGTCCTATGAAGGCGCCCTGCGCACGGCGCTCAGCCAGATCGCCGACTGACCCCCACCTCCCGCAATCTGCCATGAAAAAGGGCGGCGAACCCACCGGTTCGCCGCCCTTCCCCTGTCACGCAGCCCTGCCCGGCCAGAGACCGGGCAGGTGCGTCTCCCCTCACTAGTAACGCAGGGCGATCTGACCGAACACGCGGCGTCCGACGACGTCGTAGAGCGACGGGTCGGTGCCCGACTGCACGTTCGGTGCGTATTCCGGCGGCTGTTCGTCGAACAGGTTGTTCACGCCGAGACGGATCGAAGCGTTGTCGGTGATGTTCCAGGTTCCGGCCACGTCCCAGTACCAGATGGCATCGGTACCGGTGAAGCTGGTCTCGACCGGGAAGATCACGCTGGCACGGTTGTCCATCGACGCGATGTACTGTGCGCGCACATCGAGATCGAAGTCCGCCACGGTCCAGCGCGTGTTCCAGACAGCCTTCCATTCCGGGAAGGAGGTGCCCAGGCCTTCGCCGAAGAAGGAGACCGTGCCGGCGAAATCCAGCTCCGGCAGGCTGTTGAGATCCTGCTGTTTCCACTCCAGCAGATGCGTCAGCATCACGCTGGTGGTGACGCTGCCGGCCCAGGACGGCGCACCGAGCCATTCCGGCTCGAAGCCCCAGCCAAAGGCGATGTCGATACCGGAGGCCTGTTGCGAACCACCGTTCAGGCCGGGATAGAGCCCGTTCGGATCGTTGACATCGGCAACCGCGAAAACATCGCCGCCGCCGCGTACAATACCGGCACAGGAGTCCCGGTTCACATCATAGGTCGGATTGGTGCCGTAATAATTGTAGCAATCGGCGATCAGCTGGTTCACCCCCGGCGTCAGGATCGGCGACGAGATGTCGATGCGCCAGTAGTCGATCGTGCCCTGGAAACGGTCCAGCCAGCGATTGGAGACCGGCGACTGGAACACCGCACCGATGGTGAAAGTGTCGGCCGATTCCGGATCGAGGTCCGTATTGCCGGTTATGGTCACAGACGCCTGGGTCCCCGGCGTCTGGACATAGGCATCCGGAGAGGCCACACCCGTCGCCGCGCACAAGGCCCGCATCTGTACCGCATCGGGTCCGGAACGCTGGACACCGGTGATCGAGCACGGGTCGAAGTATTGCGGCGCAGAACGGCCACCACCGAACAGTTCGCCGAAGTTCGGCGCGCGCACGGAGTGCTGGTAGGATGCCCGGAATCGGGCATAGTCCAGCGGCTCCCAGCTCAGCTCGGCCTTGTAGGCCGGATCGTTCGAACCGCCCGTATTGCCGGTGATACCGTCGCGGAATTCGCTGCGCGAGACGCGATAACCCAAGCTGAGGTTAACGGCGCCAAAAGGCGCGTCATCGCCGGCCAGCGGGATCAGCGCCTCACCGAACAGGTCTTCGAACGAGTTCGTGCCCGAGTTCGGGTTTTGCGCATTGAAGCCGGAGATGGGGCCACCGCCCGAACCGGGATCGAAGTCGAACTCGAAGCCGCGATATTCGGCACCCAGTACCATCGACACCGGACCGGCCGGCATGTTGAAGGCGTCGCCGGCAACATAGAGCTGACCCACCGTCTGGGAGAATTCCGTCGACGCGGTCGAGGACACTTCCAGATAGTCGATACATTCCGCAGACAGCGGCTGGCGGCCGAACGGGTTGAAACCGCCGGCGCAGATGCTGTCGCCGCCATCGGCGGCCTCCAGCAGGATCTGCAGGCGATCGGTATCGATATTGCCTTGCTGATTGCGATCGATTTCGGTGTCACCGCGCGAGACATAGGCATGCCAAGTCCAGCCGCTGGAACCGATCGGGCCTTCGGCGCCGAAGGTGTAGCTGGTCACGGTGTTCTCGAAGTTCGACTGGCGCAGGCCGGCGGACAGGGTCCGCTGGCGCATCAGGAAGGGCTCCAACGCGCCCGAGCCAACCAGGTTCGGATCATCGCCGGTCCGGCTCGCCAGAATGGCCGCCAGATCGGTCGGGATGAACGGGTTGGTGACCGGAATGATCAGCTGGCTCGATACGGTGCGGCCCGGCTCGACCAGGGCCGAAACAGCCTGAATGGTCGAGTTCTCGCCCGGCGCGCGCGTCTGCACGGTCGGGATCGGGGTCGGCGCCAGCGCCGAAGCCGACGTGTAGTGCGCCCAGGCGATATTGCCGAAGATGTTGACGCCATTGTCGAGATCATAGTCTGCCCTGGCCATGAAGCTGTCGCGCTCCATCGGCAGGGTGAGCAGGTTCACGAAGTCGAAATTGTAGGAATAGGCATCCGGGAAGATGTTCTGGTTGACGTTGCCGTCGATATCATACCGGAAGTTTTCCACGTCGGACGGGTGGTTGAAGATACCCGCCGAGAACAGCGTGCCATCCAGGTTGAAACCGAAGCGGTTGCCGACGCTGACATTCGCCGGATCGACACCATAGGAGGCAAAGACCGCGTCGATCGAGGCTTCGGTCGGACGGTTGGCTGCACCGAAGAGCAGCGAGCCGGCCGGGAAGAAGCTCGTCGTCGCCGTCGCCTGCTCGGCGAAGGGACGCTGGCTCTTGATCATGCCCTCGCGCACGGAGCGGTCGAATGCGATCACGGCATTGCCGCGGCCGTCATCGATATTGCCGCCGATCACCAGCGAGACACCGTATTCCTGGGCGTCCCAGTATTCGGTGGAGTTCTCGTAGGTCGCGCGGAAATCGACGCCCTCGAAATCATCCTGCAGGATCACGTTGACCGCACCGGCCACAGCGTCGGCACCGTACACGGCACCGGCACCGCCGGTTGCAACCTCGATCCGGTCGATCAGGGCGGCCGGGATGGTGTTGAGGTCGACCGTCAGCCCCGCGCTGGACGGCATGGCACGGCGGCCGTCGATCAGAACGATGTTCCGGTTGGCACCGAAGCCCCGCAGGTCGACATTCGCCTGACCGCCATTGCCCGGATTGTTGGACGTGGTGGTGCCGGCCGGGTTCACCTGCGGCAGCGTGTTGAGATAGGTGTCGATCGTGATGTCCGCATTGGCGACGACCTGGTCGCCGGTCACGGAGACCAGCGGACTGTCGGCGACATAGTCCTGGCGCGCAATCCGCGAACCGGTGATCACGATCACCTCGTCGTCCCCGGCCGTATCCTCTTGCGCGAAGGCCGGTGCCGACACGGCCGCAAGGCCTGCCAGCATCGTCGCGCCCAGCAAAGCGGATCGTCCCAGACCGCTGCCGATTGACCTGAATGCTTGATTTTTCATGCCGATTTACTCCCCGGCTTGGATATCCCCTCACATGCGGCAAGCCGCATGCACGTTTGAATGCGCAGGAGCGCATCGAATGGGGTTACGGGGAGGCCGGACCGGCCGACAGCGGAATTCGGCCTGCGTCGGACGGGGTCGGCGAACAACAGAATGCCGTTGAATGACGGGTTTTCCGGGTCGGATGACGCAAGGCGCCCGAACGCAAAAGGCCCGCTCTGACGAGCGGGCCTTCGCAGTCTGCATTTCCAGCAGGGCTAGAAGCGCTTGGTGACGTTCATGAACAGCGTGCGGCCATTCAGATCGTAACCCACGCCCCGGATGACATAGCCGTGATTGCTCTGCGGTTCCGGTGCATCATTGAACACATTGTTCACACCGGCACGAACCACCAGATCGTCATTGCGCCACGTCACCGATGCGTCGTGGACGAAGTACTCCGGAGAGTTCTCGTACACGTTACACGGCGTGTCGCCGGCCGCGACACAGGCGTAGAGGCCCGAACCGACCGGATCGAACGGATCGTCATTAGCCTCGATCATCTCGCCGACATAGCGGGTCTGCCACAATGCGCTCCAGTCACCGATGGAGAACACATTGGTCAGGCTGAACCGGTTCTGCGGATAGCCATACTCACCCAGATCGTCATTGATCGTGACGCCATCGGCGCCCGTTTCTTCCTCGAACTGCGTCAGCGTGTGCGTAGCCCGGAAGATACCGTCATAGCGCATCGGACGGTTGATGACCGGTGCCGTGAAGTCCATCCCGAACTCGATATTGACGTCGATGCCTTCGGTCACCCGCTCGCCCAGATTCTGGTTGAGCGCTTCCACGAAGCTGATCTCGCCGTCACCACCACGCGTGATGTACTGGCACTGATTGTTCGAGAGGTTCGGCGAGTCATAGCACAGGGCCACGATCGCCAGCGATGACAGCGACTCCACCTGACCGTCGACGGAGATATCGTAATAGGTCGCCGACAGACGCAGATCGAACGCATCGAACCAGGGCTGGTCGATCACGAAACCGGCCGAAATAGCTTCGGACGTTTCCGCATCCAGGTCCGGGTTGGACCCCGTGGCGACCAGTGTGCTGGCCCCCAGGAAGGTCACGTTGGACGTGCCCAGGCCAGTGGTGCCCAGCGAGAACGGGTCAACGCCCGGCAGGTTGTAGGGGCCGCCGCCATTCTGGCAGTTCTGGACGACCGTCGGGCTCCGGGTTTCCAGTGTCGGATCGTACTGCCGGATATTCGGCGTCGACGGATCATTGTCGTGATCGACTTCGACAATGGCAATACCCGGCACGCGGCACGGATCCTGCGGATTGCCGAAGAACTGGACACGTCCGCCGAATTGTTCGCCGAGGTTCGGCGCCCGGAAGGAGGTGCCATAAGTCGCACGGAAGCGGAGCCACTCATTCGGCGCGTAGAGCGACTGGATCCGGTAGGTCCAGCTGGCGCCATAGTTGGATTCTTCGGTCCAGCGGGCAGCCACGTTCACCGACAATTCCTCGGCGAACGGACGATCCATCAGGATCGGTGCTTCCATCTCGATGAAGGCTTCCATCAGGGAACGATCGCCGGTCGAGCCCGGATCCGAGAAGAAGCCGGCGAACTCGCCGCCAGATGCACCCGCGTCGGTATCGGTGACGATGGCGTCCTTGCGGTATTCACCACCCAGCACCAAGCCGACCGGACCGTCAGGCAGGTCGAACAGCGTACCGGTGGCATAGCCGCTCAGGACAGACTGTTCGACGACCGTCCGCGTCAGGCGGTTCGGGAAGAAGTAGTCATTGTCCTCGGGATCGGCAAAACGGCCCGTCGTCAGGAAGGTGCCATCGAAGAAGTCCAGCGGACGGCATTCGATCACCTGCGACGAGTTGGGGGCAAAGTTCGGCGCGCACGACGCATTGCCGCTGCCATCGACGGTCGTGTTGCTCAGGACCTGGAGATAGCGGGAATAGTCGTACAGACCCTGCACCCGGTCGAAGCCGTCGGACCGGCTGAAACTGGCATAGGCGTCATAGCTCCAGCCATGCATCGGACCGAAATTGTCCATGAAGGGCAGATCGCCGCGCAGACCGCCGATCAGACGCATCTGGGACACGTCGGTCTCGGTCGTATAGCGCTCGAGGAAGTAGATATCGCCAGCCTGGCCGAACGGGTTCAGCGCGTAGTTGGCCGGCATCTCCAGGCCGCCCTGGGAGATCGTTGTCGATTCGCTTTCCCGCTGCGTGTACGACGCCTCGAAATAGGCCGTCATTCCGCCATAGAAGCCGAGATCGAACTCGCCGATCGAGTACAGCGAAGTCCGGTTGAAGTCCGGCATCTGGCTGCCGTTCAGCTCTTCCGGCCACAGCAGCAGTGCAGTGCCGTTCGCGCTGCCGGATTGCAGCAGGTCGAGCGTGAAGGGGATCGGGAAGAAGCCGTCGGGGAAGCCCGGATGCTGGCGGCCCGCCTCATAGCCGACATAGCCGAGCGCCGGGAAAACGCCGACACCGGCACCGAAGGACGCGCCGCAATCCTCGTAGATCTCGCCGCTGGCGCCATAGCTGTAGTTCGTGATGCAATTGCCGGCATAGGGCTCGTAGAAGCTGCCGAACTCGCGGCCGGTGAAGCCTTCCGTCTTGGTGTACTCGGCGGCAAAGCCGATGAAGCCGCGATCACCGCTGACGCCCAGCGTGCCGGTGTAAACCTGCTGACGGCCGCCATCGCCGGCCATTTCGGGGTCCGTGAGATAGGCATCGAGCTGCAGACCGTCGAAATCGTCGCGCAGGATGTAGTTCACCACGCCGGCCACGGCGTCGGAACCATAGACCGAGGACGCACCGTCGAGCAGGATTTCCACGCGATTCACGAGCGTGCCCGGGATCATGTTGAGATCCGGTGCGCTCGGCGCGCCCCGCACACCGGCCGGCGCGAGACGGCGACCGTTGACCAGCACCAGTGTCCGCCCGGAGTCCAGGCCGCGCAGACCAGCCGTTGCGGAACCGGGACCGCTGTCCGTGATCAGACCGGCCGAGGTCGACAGGCCGGTCGTCGTCTGCTGGCCCTGCACAACCGTGGTCTGGGAAAGCAGGTCAGCCGCGTCGACCAGACCCAGATCGCGCGACAGTTCGCCGTCAATCACCTGGATCGGTGCCGCTGAGGAGAACTCGCTGCGCACGATCCGCGAACCGGTGATCGTGATGGTGTCTTCGGAATCGTCTGCCGTATCCTCTTCCGCCCCCGCGGAAGTCCGGACCGGCTCATCGTCCGGCGTCTCGGTCTGGTTCTGCGACCAGGCCGGGGCAGCCAGCAGGCTGACACCCATCATCCCGGCCAGAACGGTCGATCCGAGCCATTGCATTTTTTCTGAGGTTTTCAAAACCTATCCCCCTGGAAAGTCGGCCCCTTTCGGGGCGTTGTCCGAATCACCGGGCGGACCCGGCGGCGTGTCGGATTCGTGACGCGCAGGCGAACAGGGCTTGAAAAACCGGACACAGGAAAATTCCAATGAGGCTGACGCCGGGCAGGCGTTCCCGATTGAGGGATGACGCACCGAACGGCCCACATTTTGCTGCAAACGCCCCCGTCGGGCTGCAAAGGTGTGGCGCCGGTGGCAGTCTGTCGCACCCCGCAGCGGGCGGATTGCGCTATATGGGGTTCCAGCGTTTTGGATAACTGGAGGATTCCGGCATGCTGCGCAGTCTCGTTCCACTTGCAGGCGCCCTGATCATCGCGGCCTGCGGCGGTGAAACCGGCGATACCGCCGATGCGGCTCCGGCCGTGCACAACGAAGCCGCGGCGCCCGCCGCCGAACCGTCTGCGACTGCGTCGTCGGCGGCCACGGCAATGGCCAGCAGTGACGATGACGATGACGATGACGACGATGCCGGGGCGATCCTGGCGGCCCTGGGTGGCGACTACGCCAATGCCGACCTGACCAATGGTGCGCGCCAGTTCCGGCGCTGTCAGTCCTGCCACACCCTGAATGAAGGCGGCCGTCACACGGTCGGGCCCAATCTGCATGGTGTCATCGGGCGCGCGGCAGCCTCGGCCGAGGGCTTCAACTACTCCCCCCAACTGACCGAGGCCGGTCTGACCTGGGACGTCGAGACCCTGAACGCCTGGATCGAGAATCCGCGCGCCCTGGTGCCCGGCAACCGCATGAGCTTTGTCGGTCTGCGCGAGGCCGACGATCGGCGCGACGTGATCGGCTACCTGGCTGTCGAGACGGCTGAGTAGAGCATTTTCAGCAAAAGTGGGTACCGGATTTGCGGTTCGAAAATGCGCCCGCCAGGGACCCGGCATTTTCAGCAAAAGTGGGCACCGGTTTTGCCGAAAGCGATCGGGCCCTAGAAGCGCCGCCAGACGGACAGGAAGATCGCCCGCTCGTCCAGCGTATTGCGGCCGGCGGGCGTGAAATAGACGCCGGCATGGTATTCCATGCCGGCGATTTCACGGCCGAGCGAGAGCTGCAGCTTGTGCTGGCTGAAGGCCGGACGGGTCGGCCCCGCCGCTTCCGCACTCCACACCGACAGTGACTGGACGATGATCTGCCAGCGCGGGGCCGGGCGCCAGCCGGCGCTGATATCCAGCCTCACCTCGTCCAGATCCGGTTCCGCCCGCCATCGATGTGCCAGCTGGATATCGGCAAACCGGCCGCGCCCGAACGACTGGCCCCACAGGGCGCGGATCTCCCACGCCTCACCACCCGCACCGAGCGGCTGGTTTGACACATTCTCGCCGGCACCGGGCAGGAGCGCCGTCACCTGCAGCGTGGCGATCCGGCCCGCATCCTGCCACACGCCCGCGCGCAGTCCGAGCTCACTCGCGGACAATCCTTGCGCGGCGTCGTGGACCGCGCCCTGGCGGCGCTCGACGGATTGCCAGGCCAGACGCGCCACCGCGGTCAGGCGCGCCGTGATGCCGTATTCGGCGTAGACCGCCGTCTCGTCCTTGTAGAAATAGCCGTCATCGATCCGCTCGCCACCGGCATCGAAACGCTGGTCGGCGCGGTCGGCCAGCGTCGTGACGATCGCCAGCCCCTCGCCCTTCCGCTGCAGCCAGGCGCCCGCCTCGGCCGGTCCGGCCGCGAGCGGGATCGACAGAATTGCCAGCAGGCCGGCGGACACGCCCGCCGGCACTCTCAATGATACCGGCAGGCCGCCAGCTCTCTTTCGCCATCCCATCAGGCGTCCCTCCCGCTTGGCCGGGCAGCCACGCAGCGGCACGTCCGGATCGGGATGGCGACTATACGCGCAATAAGCGCGCATGCAACTTCATGCCACTATTGATTGTATTTTGCGACGCGTCGCTGGCAGGTACCCGGCGGATTTCCATCCGCCGGGTTCATGGCGACGGAGATCAGCTGTCGAAGCCGGGGCTTTCGCGACGGACGCGGTCCAGAACCGCCGCCCAGGCGATCTCCTTGAAAAGATCGTTCGAGGCGATCTCGGAAGACTGCCCGAAGACACGATCCTGCATCTTCTGGTCCCACTCGATCAGCTCTCCGCCGGCTTGCGCCTTGATCTGGATGCGGCAGGCCTTTTCCAGGAGATAGATCCGCACATAGGCCGAGAACGGGTGATCGCCGACCGACAGCGTGCCGTGATTGCGCAGGATCATCAGATTCTTCTCGCCCAGATCGGCAACCAGGCGTTCGCGCTCCTCGTGCTCCAGTGCGATACCCTCGTATTCGTGATAGCTCACATCGTTGTAGACATTCATCGCCAGCTGCGAGATCGGCAGCAGGCCACGCTTCTGGGCAGCGACCGCAACACCGTCGTCGGAATGCAGGTGCAGGGCGACTTTCACATCCGGCCGCGCCGCGTGAATGGCGGAGTGGATCGTGAAGCCGGCCGGATTGATGCCGTAGCGCGAGGGCGGCAGCACATTCCCGTCCAGGTCGACCTTGACCATGTTCGACGCCGTGACGTCTTCATAAAGCAGGCCGAACGGATTGAGCAGGAAATGCTCGTCCGGCCCGGGTACACGCATAGAGATATGTGTGAAGAAGAGATCGTCCCAGCCATGCATCCGCACCAGCCGGTACAGCGCCGCCAGATCGCAGCGCGCCTTCCATTCTTCCTCGGAGACCTGGTCCTTGACCGACAGGTTTGCTTGATCGTCCATTTTTGAACTCCCCGGGGGTTTTCTTTATCGCCAACCCTGTAAGTATTGGCCGATGTTCCATCGCCGTCAAACCCTTCCGTGGCAAGCGATAGGGGCCGAAAAGCGCTTCACAGGACAGCACATCCTGTGCTTGCTTTTTACTCTGCATCTACCAGTAGAGAGCGCCCAATACAGGGTTAATCAAGTCTTTGAAATCACGCACAAATTGTTGTCAGCGCCGATTAACAAGTTTTCAAGGCGTTTCTGGCTTAATGGCAGGCAACGACAATCAAGAAGCTGCGTCTCCATGCCTGCCAATACCGCGGAAACTCTCAATGTCCTGGCCCAGATGAAAGATCCCGGCAAGCGCCGGGAGCTGGCCATGGGTGTCGTGGATCTGTGCCTGGCACAGCCCCTCAGCCCGACCGCCGATCCGGTCGCGGGGGAGCTGCTCGTTACCCTTTCGGCCAAAAGCGACACCGCGACCAAGGCGGAAATTGCCGCCAAGCTCGCACCGTGCGACTGGGCCCCTCACGACATCATCCGTTTCCTGGCCTTCGAGCCGATCGAAGTCTCGGCAGTGATCATCGAGAAGAGCTCGAAACTGACCCAGAAGGACATGATCGAGCTGGCGGAATCCGGCACGACCGAGCATCGCAAAGTGCTCGCGATGCGGGCCAATCTCTGTCTCGCCGTCAGCGACACCCTGGCCCGCCCGGGCGAAGCCATCGTGCTGCGCGCCCTGGCAAACAATTCGACGGCCGAGATCTCCGAGAACACGCTGGACATCTGCCTGACGGTCGCCCGCGACAATCCCAAACTGCGCGAGGCCCTGGCCCGCCGTCACGATCTGACGACCGATTTCGCCACCCAGCTGTGCATCATGCTGCCGGAGAACTGGCGCGAGGAACTCTATCGCCGCTTCGGCCTGGACAAGGACAAGGTCGAGGCGCTTGCTGTCGAGACGGCCCTCTCCGCGACCCCGGAAGATGTCGACAAGGATGCCGCCCGGCGCGTCAATGACGCGGCCAAGGACGGCAAGCTGGACGGCAAGTATGCGCTGGACGCGCTGGTGCGCGGCGAGGAAGCCGTGTTCGATCATGCCATCGCCCATCTGTGCAGCATCAAGGTGTCCCAGTGGCGGATCGCTCTCGCCATGGGCGGTGTCCGCGCCGCGGCGATGGCCTGCCAGGCCGCCAATCTGGAACGCACCGCCTATCCGGTGATCCACAAGGCGCTGCAGCGTTCCGGACGCATGCACCAGGCGCTGGAAGGTGACGCCATGTCGGCTGCCGCAAACGTGTTCCGCATGTACGGCCCGGAGAAAGCGGCCAAGGTCTTGCGTCAGATGGGTTCCAGGGGTTGAATAAAGACGTGTTCGGTAACGTCTTTTTCCCAGAGCCCCGCGATCTCCGATTCATTTGCCTTCCTGGCCAGTCCCAGGCCTGAAGCCAAGGCTGCCAAAGCACGCCTTGAAGAGCTGTATGGCTGCGTCCCGCTGGACGAGGCCGACACGATCATTGCCCTGGGCGGCGACGGTCTCATGCTCGACGCACTGCACACCTCGATCAAGACCGGGGCCCGTGTCTATGGCATGAATTTCGGCTCGGTCGGCTTCCTGATGAACGAGTTCCGGCCGGACGGTCTGCGCGAACGCATCGCGACGGCCGAACATGTCCGGATCCACCCGCTGCGTGCCTGGGGCGAGGATGTGAACTGCCAGCCGTTCGAGGCCCTCGCGATCAACGAGGTCTCCCTGCTGCGCGAAACCCGGCAGACCGCCAAGATCAAGATCACGATCGATGGCCGCGACCGGATGGGCGAGCTGCAGGCCGATGGCGTTCTGGTCGCCACACCGGCCGGATCCACGGCCTATAACCTGTCGGCCCATGGCCCGATCCTGCCGCTCAATTCCAAGGTCCTCGCCCTCACCCCGATCAGCGCCTTCCGCCCGCGCCGCTGGCGCGGGGCGCTGCTGCCGCACACCGTGCGCGTGGGATTCGAGATCGTCGAACCGCGCCTGCGCCCCGTCTCGGCCGTGGCCGACAATCGCGAATTCCGCGAGGTCGCGCGGGTGGATATCGTCGAGGCGAATGACGTCACGCTTACCCTGCTGTACGATAAGGGGCGTGACCTGGCCGAGCGCATCCTGATCGAACAGTTCGAAAGCTGATCCGTTTAGGCTGACGTTAAGCAAGGCCGGCTAGTATTCGAGTCGAATTGACCCGAACCGGATTCGCCGACGCCATGACTGCACCCGAACTGCCCACCGATCTGAGCCGCCTGCGCGTGCTGCTGGTCGACGACAACGCTGCCCTGCGCGGCGCGCTGCGGGTGTCCCTGAATGCGTTCGGCTGTGCCCAGGTCATCGAGGCCGACACGGTGGACCGCGCCCTGGATGTGCTGGCCAGCCGTCCGGTCGATCTCGTCATTACCGACTGGAAGATGCGGCCGCGCGACGGGCTGGACTTCGTGCGCACCCTGCGCCGCAAGCCCGCCAGCCCGACCGCCTTCATCCCGGTCATCATGCTGAGCGGATATTCCGATCGCCAGCGCATCGCCGAGGCCACCGCCGCCGGCGTCGACACCTTTCTGGTCAAACCCTTCACCGCGGCCTCCCTGGCCGGCGCGCTGAGCGAGACCCTGAACCGTTTTTCCGGGCATGCCGATACTGGCCATGCCGCCCATTCCCCCGCGAACTGAGAGGGATAAGACCATGGCCAAACCCAACGATGCTGAAGTAATTTCGGTGCCCAACCTGCTGCAGGCCAAGGTTGGCGGCCCGATCAGCCAGGCCGACATGCACATGATCGAGAAGGCCGAAGAGGCCCTCAAGGATCTGCGTTCCGATTTCGGCCAGTGGCTGGAAGAGGAAGTCGGCAAGCTGGAAGCCGCTGCCAAGGTGGTCAAGACGACCGGCCTCGCCGGTCCTGAAGGCGAAGAACTCTTTGTCCGGGCCCACGACCTGCGCGGTCTCGGTTCGACCTATGAATTCCCGATCGTCACGCGCCTGGCCGGCTCGCTGACCAAGATGATCGACATGCAGGAGAAGCGCGACAAGGCCCCACTGGCCCTCGCCCTCGCCCATGTCGGTGCGATCCGGGCTGCCCTGTCGCAGAATATCCGCAATGACGAGGATGCCGTGGCGTCCGAACTCGCCGGCGAGCTGGAACGGCAGTCTGCCGCCTTTGCCGAGCCCTGGAAGGACTGATCCTTTTAGCATTGCCGGACACAAGAAAGGCCGCCTCTCCGGGCGGCCTTTTTCTTTTCACGTGCGCAAGGACAGGAAACCTAGCCGGCCCGGGCCAGCTGTTCGTCATCATCCTCGAAGCGGGACAGGATATAGTCGAGATCGTCCTCGGGGATGCCCTGGAAGCGGGTGATCGCCCGTTCGGCAAGCGCACGGCGGAAGCGTTCCCGGCCGGCCGTATCGTGCGGGACTTCCATCGCGTGCAGCACGTCGAAACAGGCCCGGATCGCCGGGTAGAGGCGCGAGGGCATGCCGGTACGGTCATAGACCGCGCGCAGGCCCAGCGGTCCGGCATCGTGCACCAGCAGCCAGGCCTTGGCATGGGTGATGCCGGCCAGTTCGGCGAAGGCGTGCTCGACGAAGGCGACGTGTCCGCGCAGCAGGGCGCGCAGGATCAGCGACGGTGTCAGGCGCGCATTGAGGCGCAGCTGCTGGACGAAATGCTTGGGATCGTGCGCCAGGCCGGCCTGGTCAACGAGGTCCAGCGTGGCACGCTCGCGCGCGCCCTCGGCGATCTCCACGGCGACCTGCGGCGGCAGGGCGTGGTGCGAGACCAGGCGCTGCAGCGCGGTGTCGGAAATGTGCGAGATCAGGCGCTCGGTGACATCCAGCGGCAATTGCGAGCGGGCGACGAAACTGTCCATCACCACCGGGTTCTCGCAGAATTCGGCAAAGGCGCGCTGATAGGCTGCGTCGTCGAACCGGGCACCGTCATTGGCAGCGGCGATCGACACGGCCCGCTCGTCGCGGCTGTCGAGCAGTTCGTGCACGATGATCGGCGCGACATGCGGCCGGCCGGCAATGGCACAGCGCTTGTCGCTGCCGGCATGTTCGAGCACGCGCAGCAGGTCCTCGTCTTCCAGGACCGGGGAGTTTTCCAGCACCGGCAGGGCCACGGTATCGACATCCATCGCCAGTTTCACGGCGATGTCGTGCGGCAGGTTGCGGGATTGCTTGAGGGTGACGGCCATGGCCCGGCGCACGAGTTCGGCAGCGTCACGGGCGATCAGGTCGAGAATGTCACGCGCGGCACCGCGCTCGGCATCGGTCAGATTGGCCGCGTCCATGCGGCGGCAGATCTTTTGCGCGGCCGAGGCGCGGACTTCCTCGTTCTCGCCCTTTACCAGACGGCGGATATCGTCCTGGGTCAGTCGATTGCGCAGCGCGACGACGCTCATGGCAGGTCCATCATGTTGAATGTATCGGCCCTGTTTCTAGGCCCGGTATGCTTAACGAAAGCTTGCAACCCGTTTCGCAGCTTTACGAATTGCGGGCGCGGCCGGCCGAGCGCGGGGCGTCCAGCGAGGCCAGGATCTCCACCAGTGCCGGCGACAGCTCGCCATTGCCGACCCGGTGACTGCCCGGGGCGACGGGCGAGGTATTGCGGGCCGGGGTGTAGCTGCCGGCAAGGCGGATATTGCCGCTATCATTGAGATCGGGCGAGGCCGCAGCAGCGCGGTTCGCGGATGCCGGGATCTGCGGTGCCGGACGGTCGCCCGTCAGCGAGGCCAGCACTTCGCTTGTCGAGCGGGCGCGGCCGTCCTCGTAGAAGATGGCGCGATTGGCGCGGGCAGCCGCCGGGAAGAGCTGGTCGGCGCGGCCCTGCGGATTGTTTTCGGCGGCCTCGATCAGGCTTGCAGCCCCCTGGGCGCCCAGGAAGTGGGCGGCATAGAGTTCGCCGCCGGATGCAGCGCGGCCGATCCGCGTCTGGATCACGGCGGCATTCTCCGCAGCCAGTTCGCCGGCCATGCGGGCAGAGGCTTCGGCGTCGAAGCGCAGGTCGAGAATGCGCTGGCGCTGCACCGGATCCTCGACCACATAGCGGCCGTTGGCATCGCGGCTGATCGCGGCGGCGGCGTCTTCATAGCCGTGTTCGGCGCCGCGGCGCTGCATCACGCCCAGCCAGGTCTGCTCGATGAACTGGAACAGGCCGGAGGCCGACGACGTCGAGGCCTCGGCGCGCACATCGAAATTGCTTTCCCGCGCAGCGGTGCGCAGCAGGAAGTTGAAATCCGTGCCGGTCTCCTGCGCGGCCTGGCGCAGGGTGCGGGTCATGAAGTCCTGGTTGTTGGCGTCGACGGGGCTGACCAAGGCGGTCTCCGGGGAATCGGTTGCTGCGAATCGACGTCCAGACTCGCGCCTCATGGCTAATCCGGCGTTAACGATGCGGCGCCGTGCCGCCGGGAGGACGGTTGACGGCACCCCGCAGAGCGCCGATATCCTTGTGGGAGCGAGGGATCCTTTGAACGGATGCATAAAGGATACGCCATGACATGCGTGAAATTTGCCGCCACCGCCGCGCCGCTTCTGGCCGCGGCCGGAGCGCTGGCCCTGATGGGCGCGCCAGCCGCGACCGCCCAGGATCTCGATCCGGAGGCCGTTGCGGCCGCCGAAGCCTATCCGCTGGAACCGGCCACGGACCGGATCCGCGTGATCAATATCAACGGCTATTCGGTGATCGACCGCGAGCACCTGGTGCTCAATGGTGGCGCGCGCCGCCACTACCTCGTCACGCTGCGCCATCCGTGTCCGGAGCTGCGCTCGGGCATACAGATCGGCACGAGTTTCGGCGACACGGCCACGCTCTACCCGCCGCTGGTGGAGTACATCCATGTCGGCCAGCCGCAAATGCGCTGCTCGATCCACACGGTCGAGGAGATCGACAGTGTCGAGACGGCCCGCGCCCTCGTCCAGCGCCGCAATGCGGCGGAAGAGGCCGCGGCGGACGACGACACGCCCAGCCAGCGCTGATCGCCACGTCCTGGTCATCGCCTCAGTCATCGCCCCGCAGGGCACCGGACAGCCAGGCCGCGACCCGGTCCGGTGCCTGCATCGGGGCGAGATGGCCCAGATCGTCCATGCGTGTGAGCTGTGCCCCGTGGCGGGTCAGCGCGCGCGGGCGCATCAGGGTCGAGCCATGCCCCGCCTGCAGCACGTGCGCGCGCCCGGCAACCTGCCGGGCGGCGGCGTCGGGATTGTGGGCCTGGGCTTCATAGTTCGCCGCCTCCCAGGCGGGGTCGCAGGCGAGGACAACCTTCCCCTCACCGCCCCTGTTCCCATTCTCGGCGCCCTCCCCGGCATCCCGCAGGCCGCCCTCGAGATAATCCTCCAGCACGCCGGGAGCCCAGCGGGCAAAACCGGGGTGTTTGGCATAGCGCTGCCGCGCCGCCTCGCGGTCGGGCCAGCCATTGCGGCGGCGGCGCGCCTGGCGGGCGATCGGCATGCGATTGCGGTTGAGCGCGAAGAAGGGCGAGCGGGCAAGCCAGTAGACCGGGCGCGGCAGAATCACCGGTTCGATCAGCGCCAGAACGGGGACAGGCTTGCCCTCGCGAGCCAGGCGGGCTGCGGTCATCAGGGCCGTGGTGGCGCCCATGGAATGGCCCGCCATGGCATCCGGAACGAAGCCCAACTGCCCCCACAAGGCCATCATATCGGTAACATAAGTGCCCCATGAGCGGTGCATGTCTGCGTCGGCCGGTAGCGTTGTAGCGCCATGACCGCGCAGATCCGGGGCGTAAATCTCGTAGTCTCCGGCCAGTTTCTCGAACACCTGGCGATAGGTCGAAGCACAAAAACCATTGGCGTGCAGGAAAGCCAGGCGCGGCTTTCCCGGATTGGACCAGACGCGCAGCGACACCGTCCCGCCCGGCAGGGATACCGTCTGCACCGTCAAATCCGGACCCGTTCCGTCCATTGCATCCGCCTCCCGCCGGCTCTGCTGCCAGCTCTGCCAACCGGCGCCAGCCTAACCCGATCCCCCATTATCGCACGGGCTGCAGGACAGTGGATAAGTTGATGGCGGAAATACGCGGCGGGAGGGGGGAAGCGGGGTCGCAGGCGTGACAATAACCACTTTTGATTGTATATTGTCACCAGCACACGGAAACCGCATGCCGGTCAGCAGCAGGGACATTATCCGGCGCCTTGAGAAGGCGGGATGGGTGAAGATTGCCCAGAAGGGCAGCCATACCCAATGGAAGCATCCCGACCGCCCCGGACGTGTCACCGTGCCTCATCCCCGCCGCACGCTTGCCGCGGGAACGCTGAAGTCGATCTGCCGTCAGGCGGGATGGGACAAGCTGTAATCTCCCGTCGGCCGTGATCGTCACCAGCCGCTAGGCCCACCGATTGAGAAATACACACTCAGTGTGTATATTGTCGCCGAACCGGGACCAACACCCCCCGGACAGGAGACGCGGATCATGTATGTCGCCCTGGTCCACAAGGACCCCCAGTCGGATTTCAGCGTGTCCTTTCCGGACCTGCCGGGATGCGTGTCGGCGGGAGAGACCGTCGAGGCTGCCCTCGAGGAGGCGCGCACCGCCCTCGCCCTGCATCTGGAGGGGATGAAACAGGATGGCGAGGCCGTCCCCGCTCCGCGGGCGATCGGGGCGCTGCTAGCGGATCCGGAGTTTCTGGAGGACCGGCGGGATGCCGTCCTCACCCCGCTGATCGCGCCCGCCATCACCAGCGGCCGCACCACCCGCATCAACCTCTCCATCGACACCGGCCAGCTCGCCCTGATCGACCAGGCCGCCACCCGCGCCGGCATGAGCCGGTCGGCGTTCATGGTGTCCGCGGCTGTGGGGCGGGCGGGGGTTTAGGGGGGAGGGCCGCTATCAGTTCGGACCCGACGCCATAGTAAACCAAATTGGCACCGGCCATTTCTTTGGCCTGCGCCTCAATTATCTGATGCTTATAAGAAAATTGCGACTTTTGGTAAGCTTGATAAAATGCCAGCCTGCGCAACTTGGCAGGGGGTGAGATTTTGACTAGCAAACTCTCGCAGTCTCAACGGGCTATCGCTCTACTAGTTTATTCTGTTTCGGCTGTCGGCCTTTTCCTTTTTTTGGAAGGAGGCTCTCTAACAGATAGTATGGGTCGGTCGGGTTGGCTCATCATTCTTATAGCATACTGGTTGCTGACGCTTATTAGCGCACCGTGGTATCGTCCCCCAAGAGACGCACTAAGCACGGCCGTAGCCGCAGGCATCGCGATCTATCAAACGGGTCCAAGCCCGGAGCTATACGCAAACGTATTCGACTCATTGAAGCTAATCGGCTTGTTGCTTGCCTCCTCAACAATCTTGCTGTCAGGCTTCGCGATATTTGATCTCGCAGCTCGCGGAAGAACACAAGAATCCAGCAAAACATATCTGATAGCCGATATGCTGGGGGCGGGAGAAGTTCAGTTCACAATACCATTTACATTATCCGTTTTGAGCACATACAATGATACATTATCAGCAATTGTTATGCTTCTTATTTTCTGGGTACTTGTTAGCACTATAAAGCCTGTAGAGCGCCTAATACGGATAGCAGCTCTCACTATCTCAAGAATGTTGACCACGGTGGGCCCGAAACTTGGGACTATTGCGAGAGTTGATGCTCCCAACCTCGTCCGAGTATCTCTTGATAAGCCCGACCGTTGGAAGAAAGGCCTTCCGGTAGTTGCCCGAATGGCTGACGGACACGGCGCATACTTGGTCCCGCTTTTCGCTGAGCTTAAAGACCACGAAGTCGTAGGCACCGCCTACCTAACAGAAAAACGCATTCTGACGAACGATCCCTTGCCACTTGGCATCGGCAGTGTCTACGAGACCACCGATACCGATGCCGACATTCCGGGCGTTGGCAATGGGACTGAAATCATCGGTTTCGCCATCGAAGGGAGCAGCATTGAAAGCTTAGTTTTCGAGGTTCTGCCCAACAGCAAAGTCCAGCGCGGCACCTTAGTGAACGTAAAGATTCAAGAACAGTTGGTATATTATCAAGTTGTGGAGGCACGATCTACTGAAGAGCTGATTGCAGGAAACCCAAGCGGAAAAACAGTCGCAATATGCAATCAATTGGGGCGAATTACGGAACAAGGATACTTAGAAGAGCACAGATGGATTCCGGATATGAACACTCCGGTTGTTTCCGCACCTGCAGATCTTACTGCACAAAGCCCCACACCCCCTTCAGCTAATGACCTTGTGATTGGAGAAGTTGTTGGTTCAAAACTTCCAGCTAGGGCTGACCTAAACGTCCTTAGCGAGCTTCATTGCGCCGTGCTAGGCTCCACGGGAAGCGGAAAGACTGAACTAGCTTTCGACATAATTCGAGGCGCCGTAGATCGCGGCATTAAGGTTATCTGCGTCGACTTTACAGGTGATTACAGATCGCGTTTGGCCGATTTGGGACCAACCCCCCTCGGCCTCGGAGGGGAGGATGTTAGGACGCTTGATGAGCTTTTATTTAAGATCGACATCAAGGGCTTTAGATCGGAGAATGAAAAAATAGACCTTAAAAAATTCAAGGAGGAAAAAGAAACATCAGTAGAGGCCGAGATAAATAAATTTATAGAATCTGGTGAAAATTTAGCCCTCTTTGATTTCGATCAAATTTCCAATTCAAAAGGCTCAGTCATATGCGTGGAACTTTATCTCACCTGCCTGATGAACTGGGCGCGGAACAGCCACAGCGAGCAGCAGGTTCTGGTCGCAATTGAGGAAGCCCATTTGGTTATACCCGAGACTGCAGGCGGGAGTGATTGGGATGTAAAGTGGGCGACCGAGCGCATAGGTCAAATCGCGCTGCAAGGCAGAAAATATGGTGTTGGCCTTTTGCTGGTGTCCCAACGGACCGCGCTCGTTAGCAAGACGATACTTTCGCAGTGCCACACCATTTTTTGTTTCAAGCTCATCGATAAAACGAGCCTTCAGTATCTCGAAAGCGTTGTTTCTCAAGATCTAATTCGAGCTCTCCCAACGCTGCCGAAACGAAACTTCTTCGCTATAGGGAGTGGCGTTCGGGGTGACCGTCCGCTTTGGGTTGAGGTGCCACATGATCCTGAGAAGGAGAAAGCAAGTCGCGACGCACGCCGAAAACCCGTACCCAGGGGGCGGTCGGCGACTGCTGTAGGTGGGGATGAGGCCACAGCTGCAGATGCCTCTGCATAAGAGTGCTTCGAATTGTCAGCACCTTACTGCTTCTTTAGGTTTTCAATGATCGACATCGACCTATGGCGGTACGCACACGCTCGCTGGATGCCAATAGGGCTAGAAAATCGAGAAGAAAGAAAAATGGTACCGCCTCCCTGGTTTGAACAGGGGACCTCTAGATCCACAATCTAGCGCTCTAACCAACTGAGCTAAGGCGGCACTCGGGTGTCACGGCCCGCAAAGGGGGCGTGAGGCGCGGGAAACTAGCGTCCCTCCCGCGCGCTGGCAACTGCTTCGTCAGGCGATTTGCAGGCCGCTGTGCGGGCGGGCTGCGGCGGGCGGAAACCGGACCGGTCTCCCCGGGAAGGGCGCGATGGCTGGAAGCGGTCCTCGCCCTTGATGGGCGAGGGGAACCACGCCGCAGGCGTGGTGGAGTGGGTGACTTTTTGAAGACCGGAAACGCTTCGCGTTTCACCCCTTCCGTCCCTTCGGGACACCTTCCCCATCAAGGGGAAGGACCGCACAGCACTGCGCCGCCCCCGAGAACCTCTCCCTAAGCGCCATACCCCCGTGCGCGGATGTGCTGGCGCATGGCGGCGATGCGGTTGGCGTCGGAGGGGTGGGTGGAGGCGAATTCGGCGGTCTGGCGCTGGTTCATGGCGGCCATGCCGATCCAGAAGTCGAGCGCGTCCTGGGGATTGTATCCGGCGCGCACCATGTAATCGACGCCGATCCGGTCGGCCTCGTATTCGTGCTCGCGCGAATAGGGCAGGATGATGCCGTAGGTGGCGCCCATGCCCAGCGCGGCACCGATCTCCTGGCTGTACTGGCTGTATTCGCTGTTGCCCAGCGCGCCGGTGACCAGGGAGATGCCGACCTGGGAGGCGAGCTGCTGGCTGGCCCGCTCGGCCGAGTGGCGGCCGGCGATATGGGCGATCTCGTGGCCCAGCACGGTGGCGATATGCCCGTCGCCTTCCATCAGGTCCATGATGCCCTTGTAGAAGGCCACCTTGCCATTGGGCAGGACCCAGGCATTGCGCTCCTCGCTGTCGAAGACAGTGAATTCCCATTGATAGCCGGTGAGGCCGGAGGCCGGGACGATGCGCTGGCCGACGCGTTCCAGGCGGCGCTGATAGCTGGGATCGCGCAGCACGCGTTCCTCGCGCAGCGTGTCCTGCCAGGCCTGGTTGGACATTTGCGCCAGCTGGCCGTCAGAGACCAGCATCAGCTGGGAGCGGCCCAGCGCGGCATTGTCGGCACAGCCCGCGGCCAGCGGCAGCACGGTGCCGGCGGCCAGGCCGATGATGAGTTCGCGGCGGCGCACAAGGCCGTTCGACGATGATGTGCGATTGCAGCAGGTGTCCGGCATACCCTTCCCCTTTGGTTTTCCGACACATTCTCCTTTACAATAACGCACAGCCGCCTGCCCGTCTTGCCAAGAAAGCGACAATTGCAGGTGCTAGTGTGCGTCCGAATCCTTTTGGAGCCTGTCCCCCATGAAACGCCTCGGCCTCTTTCTTCTCGTTCTCGTCGTCCTCGTGATCGGCGCCGCCTTCATCCTGCCCGCCGTGATCCCGGCCTCGGCCTATCGCGACCGCGTGGAAGCCGCCGCCGGCGATGCGCTGAACCGGCCGGTGCAGCTGGCCGGTGATGTCAGCCTGACAATCCTGCCGCGGGTGCAGGTGGTGGCGCGCGATGTCACCATCGCCAATGCCGAGGGGTTCTCGGACGAACCCTTCGCGCAGATGGGCGAGATGCGGGTCGGCCTGGAGCTGATCCCGCTGCTGTCGCGCCGGGTGGAGATCACCGAGTTCGTGCTGATCGATCCGGTGATCCGGCTGGAACAGCGCCGCGGCGGCAATAACTGGACCTTTGCCGATCCCGACGCCGCCCCCGCCCCGGCCGCACCGGCCGGCGACGGGTTCGTGCGCCAGCCCGGCGCCCTGCCGATCGATGCCAGTTTCGGCGATGTGCGCATCGAGAACGCCTCGATCTTCTATTCCGATGGCAGCCAGAGCCGCGAGATCACCGGTCTGGACCTGGCCATCGCCCTGCCCTCGCTGGACGCGCCGACCGCGATCGACGGCTCGCTCTCGGCCGATGGCGAGGCGATGACATTCGATGCCGAGCTGGGCTCGATCCGCGACTTCTTCGAGGGCCGCGCCACACCGCTCACCCTGTCGCTGGGCGGCAATCTGGTCGATGTCAGCTTTGACGGGGAAATCCCGGCCTCCGAGGATATCGAGTTTGCCGGCGACTTCTCCGCCGACATCCCCTCCATCCGGGCGCTCGCCGCCTTTGCCGGCAGCCCGCTGCCGCCGGGCGAGAACCTGCAGCGCTTTGCCGCGCAGGGCCGGATCGAGGGCACGACCTCGCGTCTGGGCCTGACGGCCCGCTCGATCCGCTTCGACGAGATCCGCGGCTCGGGCAATCTGGCCGCCGACCTGTCGGGCAGCCGGCCGCGCCTGACCGGCCGTCTGGATCTGGACGAGCTGAACGTGAACCCCTACCTGCCCGCTCCCGCCGGGGATGCCGCCCCGGCGGCCGGCGGCGGCATCCCGCCCTGGAGCGAGGAGGCGATCGATTTCGCCGGGCTGGGCATTGCCGATGCCGATCTGTCGCTGAATGTCGGCCGGCTGCTGGTGCGCGATATCGAGGTGACCGATGCAGCCCTGCGGGCCGTGGTCGACAATCGCCGCCTGCAGGCCGTGCTGGAGCGGATCTCGCTCTATGAAGGCCAGGGCAATGTCACCATCGTGGCCAATGCCCGCACGGCGACGCCCTCCTTCTCGCTGGATGCCAGCCTGGCCGGTCTGGACGCCCTGCCCTTCCTGGACGCGGCGGCCGGGTTCGACCGGCTGGCCGGGACCGGCGCCATGACGCTCTCGCTCGCCACCTCCGGCAACAGCCAGGCGGCGATGATGCGCAATCTGGGCGGTAATGGTGAGTTCAACTTCGCCGACGGCGCCATTGTCGGCATCAATATCGCCGAGACGATCCGCAATGTGTCCGGCTTCCTCGACCGTTCCGGCGGCGCCCAGGCGGCCGATACCAGCGAGGACGACAGCGAACAGGCCAGTGTCGGCGAACGCCAGGAGACCGACTTCTCCAGCCTCGGCGGCACATTCGCCATCGCCAATGGCCGGCTGACGAATAACGACCTTCTGATGCTCTCCCCGCTGCTGCGCGTGGAAGGCCAGGGCTGGGTCGATCTGCCCAGCCAGACGCTGGACTATCGCCTGCGTCCGCGCGCCGTCGCCTCGATCGAGGGCCAGGGCGGTTCGACCGACCTGCAGGGCATTGTCGTGCCGATCCGCTTCCGCGGCGATTTCAACAATGTCGGTTATGGCGTCGATACCGAGGCCGTGACGCGCGCCCTGCTGCAGGGCGCGCTGAGCAATGCCATCGGCGGCGACCGCAACCAGTCGCCCGAGGATGCCGCGCGCGACGCGTTGCGCAATGCGCTGGGCCTGGGCAACCGCAATGATGAGGCGACGGACGGCGAAGAGGGTCAGACCGATGAGGAAGAGGTCGATCCGGCCGAGCAATTGCTGCGCGGCCTGTTCAACCAGCGCCGCGACCGCTCGCAGTCCGACGAGACGGACGACAATTCCGGCGATCCGAACTAGGCTCGCCATCGACACCGGCACCGCCCGGCGGTGCCGGCAAGGGGGATGCGGCTGCGGGCCGCGCCCGGGCCATGAACCGCGCATGAACTGTCCGCTCGAATGCGGTTCAGGCAGGCTCTGGCAGGGTGATGCTCGCACCGCATTGGCAAGAGGGAGAGAACCCATGTCCATCCGCACCGCCACACTCGGCGCAGCCCTGCTCGCCGCAGCCTGGCTGCCCGCCGCCGCACCGGCCCAGGCTCAGGAAATCATCCTGTATGACGGTCCGAACTATACCGGCCAGGAAGTCCGCGTGACCGGCGCCGACCGCAATCTGTCGAGCCGCCGTTTCAACGACCGCACCTCCTCCTTCCGGATCGTCTCCGGCGAGTGGGAAGTGTGCCAGCACGACGATTACAACGGCACCTGCGAGACCCATCGCAGCGACCAGCCCTCGCTGGGCCGGATGGACAACCAGATCACCTCGGTGCGCCCGGCCTATCTGGGCCGCCCCGATCCGGGCTATCCGGACCGTCCGGGCCGTCCGGGACGCCCCGGCGAAAGCTCGATCACGCTCTATTCGGGCTATAACTATACCGGCCGCTCGGTGACGATCACCGATACGGTGAGCAATCTCCAGCAGCTCGGCTTCAACGACCAGGCACGCTCGATCCGCCATTCCGGACGCCGCTCCTGGCGCGTCTGCCAGCACGCCAATTTCGACGGCGCCTGCATGGAAGTGGATCGCGACATCCCCTCCATCGGCGGCGGCATGGCAGCGCAGATCTCCTCGGTCGAACCGGATTATGGCAGCCGTCCGGGCCGCCCCGGCCGTCA
>NZ_JBDWAS010000016.1:0-16991 GCF_039978735.1 Maricaulis sp. | reverse complement strand
CCATCGGAGCGGGCCTCTCTTGTCTGAGCCGGGCTCAGGCGGATGACTACATCATGCCGCCCCCGCAGACCGGCGTGCCGGTCTGCTCACCTTTCGATGATGGGCGGCTTCATGATGTCTTACATCATGCCGCCCATACCGCCCATGCCGCCCATGTCCGGCATGCCGGCGCCTTCTTCCTTCGGTGCATCCGCGACGGCAGCTTCCGTCGTGATCAGCAGCGAAGCGACCGAGGCAGCGTCCTGCAGGGCCGTGCGGACGACCTTGGCCGGGTCGATCACGCCGAAGGCCAGCATGTCGCCGTATTCTTCGGTCTGGGCGTTGAAGCCGAAGGTCGCGCTGGGGTTTTCCATGACCTTGCCGACCACGATCGAGCCTTCGACACCGGAGTTTTCCGAGATCTGGCGGATCGGAGCTTGCAGGGCCCGGGCGATGATCGCGATACCCTGGGTCTGGTCGGCATTGTCGCCTTCCAGGCCGGCCAGCTTGGCCGAGGCTTTCAGCAGGGCGACGCCGCCGCCCGGCACGATGCCTTCTTCCACCGCAGCGCGGGTGGCGTTCAGGGCGTCGTCAACGCGGTCCTTCTTCTCTTTCACTTCGATCTCGGTGGCACCGCCGACCTTGATCACGGCCACGCCGCCGGCGAGCTTCGCCAGGCGTTCCTGCAGCTTTTCGCGATCATAGTCGGAAGTGGTTTCCTCGACCTGACGGCGGATCTGGGCGACGCGGGCCTCGATGTCGGCCTTGGCGCCGGTGCCGTCGACGATCGTCGTGTCATCCTTGGTGATGTTGACGCGCTTGGCCGAGCCCAGCATGTCGAGCGTCACCGTTTCCAGCTTGATGCCGAGGTCTTCGGAGATGACCTGGCCGCCGGTCAGGATGGCGATGTCTTCCAGCATGGCCTTGCGGCGATCGCCGAAGCCCGGAGCCTTCACGGCTGCGATCTTCAGGCCGCCACGCAGCTTGTTGACCACGAGGGTGGCCAGCGCTTCGCCTTCGACGTCTTCCGCGATGATCAGCAGCGGACGGCCGGACTGCACGACCGACTCGAGGATCGGCAGCATCGGTTGCAGCGAGGTCAGCTTCTTTTCGAAGAGCAGGATGTAGGGCTCTTCCAGCTCGGCCTGCATCTTGTCGGCGTCGGTGATGAAGTAGGGCGACAGGTAGCCGCGGTCGAACTGCATGCCTTCGACGACATCCAGCTCGGTTTCCAGCGACTTGGCTTCTTCGACCGTGATCACGCCTTCATTGCCGACCTTGGCCATGGCCTTGGCGATCATCTCGCCGATTTCCGTGGCGCCGTTGGCGGAGATGGTGCCGACCTGGGCGACTTCGTCAGAGCCCTTGATCGGGGTGGAGACGGACTTGATTTCCTCGATGACCAGGGCAACGGCCTTGTCGATGCCGCGCTTCAGGTCCATCGGGTTCATGCCGGCGGCAACCGACTTCATGCCTTCGCGGACGATGGACTGGGCCAGGACCGTGGCGGTCGTGGTGCCGTCGCCGGCGACGTCATTGGTCTTCGAGGCCACTTCGCGCAGCATTTGTGCGCCCATGTTCTCGAACTTGTCGGCCAGTTCGATTTCCTTGGCGACAGACACGCCGTCCTTCGTGGTGCGCGGAGCGCCGAAGGATTTCTCGATCACGACATTGCGGCCCTTCGGACCGAGCGTGACCTTCACGGCGTTGGCGAGGATATCGACGCCGCGCAGCATCCGCTCGCGCGCATCGGTACCGAAATATACGTCTTTAGCAGCCATTGCTTTATTCCTGTGTGTTGGGTGTATCGAGGGATCTTCGGAAGGGCGGCCGCCTTAGGCGCCCATGATGCCGAGGATGTCGGATTCTTTCATGATCAGGAGTTCTTCGCCGTTCAGCGTGACTTCGGTGCCCGACCACTTGCCGAACAGGACGCGGTCACCGGCCTTCACGTCGAGCGGACGGACCGTGCCGTCTTCCTTGATCGCGCCACCGCCGACGGCCACGATCTCGCCTTCCTGGGGCTTTTCCTTGGCCGTATCCGGGATGATGATCCCGCCCTTGGTCGTGGACTCTTCTTCGACGCGCTTCACCAGCACGCGGTCGTGCAGAGGACGAAAGGTCATCTTGGTCTATCTCCAAAAAGAGGACTGTGGTTCCTGGCAGGACCGGGTTTTAGCACTCACCCCGGCCGACTGCTAACAGCGGGCAGATAAGGCGCAGGGTGCGGAGCGTCAAGAGGTGCCGATTGCAAAAAGTTCGGTTGCGCGCAGTGCGGCGCGAACGAATTGCGGTCATCGCGCGTTCATGTGAGGGACCATACATCCGACGTTGCAACGCCTGTCACATTTCAGGTTATGATCGCAACCGGTCGCGTAGCTGAGAGGGAAACCCGATGAAACTTCGCACTGCAGTCGTCACATCTCTGGCGGCGCTGGCGGTAACCGCCTGCACCACCACTGATCCCTATACCGGCGAGACCCGCCCCAACTATACCGGGCGCGGCGTGCTCCTGGGGGCAGCCGCAGGCGCGGCCCTGGGCTATCTCACCAATACCAATGACAGCGAGGAAGGCCGCACCAACGCCCTGATCGGCGCCGGTGTCGGTGCGCTGGCCGGCGGTGCCATCGGCAATTACATGGACCGTCAGGAAGCGGCCATGCGCGAGGCGCTGAGCGATACCGGCGTCGGCGTTCGCCGCGAAGGCAATGATCTTCGCCTGATCATGCCGGGCGATGTCACCTTCGCCACGAACTCGGCCGACATCCAGGGCCAGTTCTACGGCATCCTCAGCGATGTCTCGACGGTGCTGAACCGCTATCCGGCGACCTATGTCGACGTGGTCGGCCATGCCGACTCGACCGGTCCGGCGGATTACAACCAGACGCTTTCGGAAAACCGGGCGCTGTCCGTCGCCAACTATCTGATCGCCCAGGGCGTGATGCGGGACCGCTTCTACGTCGCCGGCATGGGCGAACGCTCGCCGATCGCGTCGAACGACACGCCGTCGGGCCGCCAGCAGAACCGCCGCGTGGAAATCCTGATCCGCCCCCACACGACGTCGTAGGGGGTTGCCGTCTTTCCTCCCCGCGGTCAGCGGGGAGGGGGACCGCGCAGCGGTGGAGGGGCGCCGCGCAAATGCGCGGCGTAGGTGATTGTACAGGCTTCACCGCTTCCCTCCTTCGCCCTTGGCTCCGGAGGCCCCTTCGACCCGATGCTGCGCACCGGCCCACTTCCCCACACGGTGGGGAAGAAACAACACGGCCCGCTTCGGCGGGCCGTTTTAGTTTATGCATTCCAATAAAGATCAATATGTTGGATAGATGAGCCGAGTTAGGGTTTACCTTCGTTAACCAAACGACAACCGGCAGCGACGCAGATTAACCTTCAAGCATTCGTGACGATTCGCTGCATCGGAAGGCCAGCATGCCCCGCGCGCTCGATATTCTTATCCTCATGACCTACGTCGCCATCGCGACCGTGGCCGCGATCGGTTTCGAGCGGCTGGGCCTGATGTCGGGCATGACCGCCTGGATGATGGGCGCGATCGTGTTCATCGTCGCCGGCATGGCCCATTCCGCGGCGTCGCGCTCGCAGGAGCGCCGCACGCTGGAAAAGGAAATCCACAATCTCAAGGCCTCCAACCTGGCGCTGGCCGAGGAGTTCGAGGCGGCCCAGAAGCGGATCGACGCGATCACCGACGAGCTGCGTGCCGAAGCGGTCGAGCGCGACAATGCGCTGGTGCACGAGGTGAAGGTGCTGGAAGACCTGGTCCGCCGTGTCGGCGGTCCGCGCGAGGTCGGCACCCGCACCGGTAGCGGGCAGGCTGCAAGCGGCGGCTCGACCGATATCGACACCGTGCGCGATGCGCTCAGCGCCAACCGGGTCGATCTCTACCTCCAGCCCGTCGTCACCCTGCCGCAGCGCCGCGTCGCCTTCTATGAGGGCTATACCCGCCTGCGCGATGCGACCGGCCGCGTGCTGACACCGGCCTCCTTCATCGCCGCTGCCGAAGAGGCCGGCGTGATGACCGAGGTCGACAATCTCCTCCTGTTCCGCTGCGTGCAGATCGTGCGCCGCCTGACGGGGCAGGACCGCAAGGTCGGCATCTTCTGCAATGTCTCGCTGAACTCGCTGTCGGATGAGGACTTCTTCCCGGAATTCCTCGACTTCGTCCGCCAGAACAAGGACCTGTCCGGCTCGCTGATCTTCGAGATTTCCCAGCGCGCCTTCGAGGAGCGCGATGCGATCGCGGCCCGCAACATGGCCCGCATGGCCGATTTCGGTTTCCGCTTCTCCGTCGACCAGATCAATCATGTCGATCTCGACCTGAGCGAGATGGAACGCGCCGGCGTGCGCTTCGTGAAGATTGGCGGCGCGCGCCTGCTCGACGCCATCAATAATTACGAGTCAATCGCCGGCTATGAGGCGGGCTCGATCGCTCATGAAGATCTGGCAGGTCTGTTCGCGCGCCACGGTATCGAGCTGATTGTCGACAAGATCGAGACCGAGAATACGGTCGTCGAAGTGCTCGAGCTCGATGTTGCCTACGGTCAGGGCCACCTCTTCGGTGAGCCGCGTCCGGTCCGCGACGACGTGCTGGAAGAGACCGGCCAGCAGCCGGCGGTTCGCCTGGCTGGCTGAGGCCTTCGGGCCGCTCCTTTGCTACCTTCAGCCCTTTCCCATCGTCATCCCCCGGCTTGTCCGGGGGGGCCCGACCAACCGCAGGGCGATATTGCTGCCGCGGCGCGACTTATCTGTTTTCCCACTGGCTAGCAGAGGTCCCCCGGACAAGCCGGGGGATGACGACCGTAGGGAGGCGGATGGAGTCCCGGCAGCGCCAATGCCCGATTGACGCCGGAACTCCCCCCTGCTTCAAGCGCGCCATGACCGGTTTTCCCCGCCTTGGCGCGCTGCGCGATCACTACGATATTCTTTATTGCGACGTCTGGGGCGTGATCCGGGACGGCAAGGCGCTGTTGCCTGAAGCTGTCGCCGCGCTGCAGGCCTTCCGGCGTACGGGCGGTGCTGTCTGTCTCGTTTCAAACTCGCCCCGCCGCAGCCCCAGCCTGGCGAACATGCTTGCCCAGATGGGCCTGCCGGACGATGCGACCGATGCGATGGTGACGTCCGGCGATGCGATCCGTGCCGAACTCGTCGCGCGCACGCCGGGCCGCGCCTGGCGGATCGGCCCGGACCATGATCTGGGCCTTTATGACGGGCTGGACATCATCTTCACCGATGTCGGCGAGGCCGACTTCATCACCTGCACCGGGCCGGACGACTACTGGAACGGCACGCCGGACGATTATGCCGAACGGCTGGCCGTCGC
The DNA here is from genome assembly GCF_039978735.1 of Maricaulis sp. Classification (GTDB taxonomy): domain Bacteria; phylum Pseudomonadota; class Alphaproteobacteria; order Caulobacterales; family Maricaulaceae; genus Maricaulis. The sequence goes on along the minus strand of NZ_JBDWAS010000016.1, from coordinate 11,680 downwards.
GCGCGAGCGCGGCCTCGACCTGGTGTGCGCCAATCCGGATATCGTGGTGCAGGCGGGCGACCGGCTGATCTTCTGCGCCGGTGCGATTGCGCGGCGGTATCGCGAAATGGGCGGGACGAGCGTGGTGGCCGGCAAGCCCCACAAGCCGATCTACGATCTTGCCCGGACGGCGCTGCAGGAGCGGGGTTTCACGGTCGAGCCGGAGCGGGTGCTCGCGATCGGCGACGGGCCGGAAACCGATGTGGCCGGGGCCACGCGCATCGGCGTTGATGCATTATTTATTGCTGACGGCATTCTGGGCGCCGACATGAAAAGCGACGGCTTCGATGAAGAAGCCGTCGCCCGCGCACTCGATGAGTATGGCGTCTCGGCGCGATGGCTGGCGCCGAGACTTGTCTGGTAGATCCGGGCTCCTCGAGCCCCGTCCTTAATCGAACAGCGAGTCGATCGAGGACTGGTCGAGATCCGGCGCTGCGCCGCTGGACTCTGCGAACATTGCGTCGATATCGTCCTGGCTCGTTTCCGGACCGCCGATGGCGGGGCCGTTGAGCAGGTTCTTCTCGGCACGGGCCTTTTCGGCCTTCTCGGCTTCGGACTCGTATCCGTCGGCATCGCGGACGCCCATCACCTCGGCAAAGCGCGAGACGCGGCTTTCCACGTGGCGCAGCGAGTTGACCACCTTGGAAACGCGCTGACCGGCCAGGTCCTGGAAGGAACACGCTTCGATGATCGTCATCATGCGCGCTTCCACATTGGCCCGGTACTCGTCGTAATCCGTGGCGTCCTCACACAGCACGGCTTCCGCCGCACTCATGATCGTCTCGGTCGCCTTCTCCGTGTCGCCCACGACGGCTTCCAGTTCGACACCGGCCGAGGGGATGCGCTCGGACTTGATATCGTTGGGCCGAAGGGCTGAAATCTCGTCGCGAGTGCGCGAGATGTAGTCGGCGATATAGTTGAATTCCTGACAGATCGACTGGTCGAGGGAGCTGAAGAACAGCTTCATCGTATCCGTCAGCTGGTGAGCCAGCTTCAGGACTTCCATGATCTGTGCGTCCTTCAGGTCGCTGGCCTTCAGGGAAGCCAGGGACGTGCGGACTTGCGCAGCAACATTGGCGGCGGGCATGGGGCCCTCCTTCCTTATGGTCTCGATCGGTGAAGGGGCGGTCATGGACTCCTAGAAGTCGCCGAGCACCGCGGACATCTTCGCCTTCAGCGTACCGGCGTTGAAGGGTTTCACGATGTAGTTGTTCACACCGGCGCGCTTGGCCGCGACCACGTTCTCGGTCTTGGACTCTGCGGTCACCATGATGAAGGGGGTCGCCTTCATGGACTCGTCGGCCCGGACCTTCTGAAGCAGCTCGTAGCCGGTCATCGGTTCCATATTCCAGTCGGAAATAACCAGACCGTACTTGTTTTTTTGCATCTTCTCATACGCTTCCTGGCCGTCAGAGGCCTCGTCCACGTTTTCGAAGCCAATCTGCTTGAGCAGGTTGCGAATGATACGGATCATGGTCTTGTAGTCGTCCACAACCAGGATCGGCATCGTCATCTCGACAGCCATGCGTAGTCTCCATCCACTCGGTGCGTTACACTAGGGTGACGGCTTGTTCTGCCGTCTTCAGCGAGGACCCTAGACAATCGCCGATAAAAATCGGTTAAAGCGGTTGCAAAGAGGGAGTCGCTCATGGCGGAAGTGCTCGGTATCGCTCTGGAAGAAATGGAAATTGGCCAATCGGCAGAGGCGGTTAGAACCGTCACAGAGGCCGATCTGGACATGTTTGCCAAAGTCTCCGGCGACTATAATCCCGTGCATATGGATGAAGAATTCGCGCGCGCGACGCCGTTTCGCGGCCGGATTGCGCACGGTGCACTGGTCGCATCCTACATTTCCGGCGTGCTCGGAAACCAGCTGCCGGGACCGGGCGCGATCTTCCTCGGGCTGAACATGCGCTTCTTCCATCCCGTGCGGATCGGCGACGAGGTGACGACCCGGGTTTCGGTGAAATCGGTCGATCTGAAGGCCCGCAAGGCCGTCATGGAGTGCGTGTGCCAGGTCAATGGCAATGTGACCATGCAGGCCGAGGCCGAGGTCATGGTCCGCAAGCGCCGCCGCAAGACAGCGGACTGATCGATTGATGCAGGTCGTCCACGGTTTCACATCCCTTCCCGAAGACGCCCGCGGCTCGGTCATCGCGCTGGGCAATTTCGACGGCGTGCACCAGGGGCACCGGCATGTCATCGCGCTGGCGCGCGATCTGGCGGACGAGACGGGCGGCGAACTCGGCGTCGCCCTGTTCGATCCGCATCCGCGCCGCTTCTTCGCGCCGGAGGCGCCCGCCTTCCGGCTGATGAGCGCGCACCGCCGCAATCTCACGCTGGAAGCGCTGGGCGTGAAGCGCCTGCACATCCTGCCCTTCGATGCGGCCATGGCGAAGATGACGCCGCGGCAGTTCGTCGAGACGGTGCTGGTTGAGGGGCTGGGCGTGAAAGGTGTCGTCACCGGCGCCGATTTCCGCTTCGGTGCCGGGCGCGCCGGCTCGACCGGCGATCTGGAACGCCTGTGTGCCGAACACGGTATCCGCACGGCCTTTGCCGAACTGCACGGCAATGGCGCCGACAAGGTCTCCTCGACCCGGATCCGCAAGGCCATCCTGGATGGCGACATGAAGGCCGCCGAGACGCTGCTGGGCGCCCCCTGGGCTGTCGAGGGCGTCGTGAAACATGGCGATGCACGCGGCCGCACGATCGGCTTCCCGACTGCCAATCTGACCCTGGGCGATTATGCCCGCCCGGCCTACGGCGTCTACGCCGTGCGGGCCGGGATCGATGGCGAGACGCCGGCCCGGCCGGGTGTCGCCAATTTCGGCAAGCGCCCCACGGTCGATGGCGCCACCGAATTGCTGGAAATCCATCTGTTCGATTTTGCCGGCGATCTCTACGACAGGACGCTGGAGGTCGAGTTCCACGCATTCCTGCGTCCGGAACGCCGCTTTGACGGGATCGAGGCGCTCAAGGACCAGATCGCCAAGGATGCCCAGGCCGCGCGGGCGACGCTGACCGACGCGTCTGGACCGGCCTGACAGGCTCTGTTACACGCCATGACCATGGTCTGCACATATGTGTTCATACGCCGCGCGGCGCTGATGCCGTCGCTGACGACGGGGCGAATTACCGGCCCGGGCCGCGAGGAATAGCTCCGAGCGGTGCCGGGATATGTCCTGCCTTGACCCCTAGACGATCCAGACCGCAAGGACCGATCCGATGACGGATACCCCCGCCGAAACCGGCAATGAGACCGCTTCCCGCGACTATCGCGAAACGCTTTTCCTCCCGACCACCGACTTTCCCATGCGCGCCGGCCTGCCGCAGCGCGAACCGGAATGGCTGGAGCGCTGGGGCAAACTCGACCTCTACCGCAAGCTGCGTCAACGCGCCGAAGGCCGCGAACGCTTCGTGCTGCATGACGGTCCGCCCTATGCGAACGGCCACATCCATATCGGCACCGGCCAGAACAAGATCCTCAAGGATATCGTCGTCCGTTCGCACCAGATGATGGGCTTCGACGCGCCCTACCGTCCCGGCTGGGACTGTCACGGCCTGCCGATCGAGTGGAAGGTCGAGCAGAATTTCCGCGCCAAGGGCCGCAACAAGGATGACATCCCCGTCAAGGAATTCCGCGCCGAATGCCGCGCCTATGCCGAGGAGTGGGTGGGCGTGCAGTCCGGCGAGTTCCAGCGCCTGGGCGTGTCCGGCGAGTGGGACGATCCCTATCTCACCATGTCCTTCGACGCCGAAGCGGCGATCGTCGCCGAATTCCTGAAATTCGCCGAGCAGGGCCTGGTGTATTGCGGGTCCGCTCCGGTGATGTGGTCGCCGGTCGAACAGACCGCGCTGGCCGAGGCCGAGGTCGAGTATCACGACAAGATCTCCACCACGATCCACGTCAAATTCCCGCTGCGTGGCGTGCGCAAGGACGGCACCGCCATCCCGAAATCCTGCATCGGTGCGCATGTGGTCATCTGGACCACCACGCCCTGGACGATCCCGGGCAACCGCGCCATCTGCTTCTCGCCCGAGATCAGCTACGGTCTTTACAAGGTGACCGGCGTCGAGGCCGAGGGCTTCACCCCCTGGGCCATGCCCGGCGATACGCTGATCGTCGCCGATGCGCTGTGGGAAGAGACGGCGAAGGCCGCCAATATCGTCGGCTGGGACCGGCTGGAAACCGTCGATCCGTCGGGCTTCGTGTGCTCGCATCCGCTGGCCGAGGCCGATCGCTACTGGAATTATCCGGTGCCGCTGCTGCCGGGCGAACATGTCACCGACGAAGCCGGTACCGGCTTCGTACACACCGCGCCCAGCCACGGTGCGGAAGACTATGCCGCCTGGATGGACTTCCCGGAATGGCATGACAAGCACGAGGCCGTGCCGCACATCGTCGGCCCGGACGGCGCCTATTACGACCACATCCCGCTGTTTGCCGGCCTGCACATCATCCGTCTGGACGGCAAGAAGCAGGGCCAGGACGGCCCGGCCAACAAGACGGTGATGGACAAGCTCGTCGAGCTGAACATGCTGCTCGCCCGCGGCCGGCTGGAACACTCCTATCCGCACTCCTGGCGGTCCAAGGCGCCGGTCATCTTCCGCAACACGCCGCAATGGTTCGTCGCCATCGACCGGCCGATGAAGTCCGGCGGCACGCTGCGCGAAAAGGCGCTGGCGGCCGTCGCCGAGACCGGCTGGACGCCGAAGGCGGCGGAGAACCGTATCCGCTCCATGGTCGAACAGCGGCCGGACTGGCTCGTCTCGCGCCAGCGCGCCTGGGGCGTGCCGCTGACCCTGTTCGTGGAGAAGGGCACCACGCGCGTGCTCAACGACCACAAGGTCAATGCCCGCATCGTCAAGGCGGTCGCGGAAGACGGCGCCGATGCCTGGTTCGAACGCCCGGCTTCCGAATTCCTCGGCGACGAGTATCAGGCCGATGACTACGAGAAGGTCACCGACATCCTCGATGTCTGGTTCGACAGTGGCTGCACCCACGCCTTCGCGCTGGAGCCGCGGGCGGACCAGAAATGGCCGGCCGATCTCTATCTGGAAGGTTCCGACCAGCACCGCGGCTGGTTCCAGTCCTCGCTGCTGCAAAGCTGCGGCACGCGCGGCCGGGCGCCCTACGACAATGTGCTGACCCATGGCTTCGTCATGGCCGGCGACGGGCGCAAGATGTCCAAATCGCTCGGCAATACGCTCGCGCCGAACGAGATCGCCAAGAAGTACGGTATCGAGATCATGCGCCTGTGGGTCGCGGCCCAGGACTTCACCGACGATCTGCGCATCTCCGAGGAGATCCTGCAGACCTCGGTCGATGCCTATCGCAAGATGCGCAACACGCTGCGCTACCTGCTCGGTGCGCTGCACGGCTATGACGAGACGGTCGAGCATCTGCCGCTCGAGCGCATGCCCTCGCTGGAGCGCTGGGTGCTGCACCGGCTGCAGGAACTCGATGGTGTGGTGAAGGCCGGCTATGCGGCCTACGACTTCAAGAAAGTCTATTCCGCCCTGTTCAATTTCTGCGTCGTCGACCTGTCGGCCTTCTATCTCGATGTGCGCAAGGACGCCCTCTATTGCGACCGTCCGGACGCTGACCGCCGCCGCGCCTGTCGCACGGTGATGCACGAGGTCTTCATGCGCCTGACCGCCTGGCTGGCGCCGATCATGCCTTTCACGATGGAAGAGGTCTGGCTGTCACGCTTCCCGTCCGAGGATGACAGCGTGCACCTGCGCACCTTCCCGAAAACGCCGCAGGACTGGCACAATGGCGCGCTGGCCGAGAACTGGCGCACCCTGCGCCGCCTGCGCCGCGTGGTGACGGGCGCGCTGGAAGTCGAGCGCCGCGAAAAGCGGATCGGCTCCAGCCTCGAGGCCGCCCCGCAGGTCTATGTCGCCGATCCGGCCTATCGCGCGGCGATGAGGGCCGAGGCGCCGGGCGATATCGACGATTTCCTCGCCGAGATCGCCATCACCAGCCAGGCCGTGCTGATCGACGGGGCTGCGCCGGACGGCGCTTTCCGCATCGACGATATCGCGGACATCGCCGTGGTGCCGGGCCGCGCCGAAGGCGGCAAGTGCGCCCGCTCGTGGAAATATTCCACACAGATCGGGGCGGACAAGCGCTATCCGGAACTCTCGCCGCGCGATGCCGATGCGGTGGCTTACTGGGATGCGACGCATGGCTGATCTTTGGGGTGAAATCCGGCGCCGCGCGACGGCGTCGCCGGCGCCCCGGATCGGGCTGGGCCTGGCCGTTCTCATCATCGTTCTGGACCAGATCAGCAAATGGCTGGTCCTCAACGTGTTGCGCTTCTCGCCGCCGGGATGCCTTGAATTCCAGCGCGCCAGCGGTGTCGAACGCATCGCGCTGCCCAATACCTGCGGCCATATCGAGCTGTCGCCCGTCTTCGACCTCACCATGGTGTGGAACAAGGGGGTGAGTTTCGGCCTGTTCGGCGCCGACGGCCCGCTCGGCCGCTTCATCCTGGTGGCGTTTTCCATTGCCGTGGCCTGCCTGCTGATCGCCGGACTTCTGGGCTATGGCCCGGTCAAGGCCGTGCGCCGGCTGCAGGCGGTCGCTTTCGGCTTCATCATCGGCGGCGCGATCGGCAATGCGATCGACCGGACGCTCTATGGCGCCGTCGTCGACTTCCTGAATTTTTCCGACGTCTACTTCCCCTATGTCTTCAATATTGCCGATGTCGGCATCAATCTGGGCGTCGCCGCCGTCATTCTCGACGTTCTTCTCAACGACCGGAAAGACCGCGCGGTAAGATAGGGTGGCAAGCGGGGTGGAGATGAACGCCGCTCTTCGCTAAAACAGGGTTCACGATTTTACGGAGCTTCGTCGAGATGCGTTTGCGTACTGCTCTTCTGGTGGCCTCGACCGCCGCTTTCGCCCTTACCGGCTGTTCCGGCGTCCGTTCGGCGCTGGGTGCCAACAAGGTCACGCCGGACGAATTCCGCACGGTCACGATCGCACCGCTGACGGTGCCGCCGGAATACAATCTGCGCCCGCCGGCCCCCGGCCAGCCGCGCCCGGACGAGATCTATCCGGACCAGCAGGCGCGCGCCGCGCTGCTCGGCTCTGCCGGTGCCTTTGAAGGTTCCGACGCCGAAGCCCTCCTTGTCGCCCGCGCCGGCGGCGGTTCGGCCGATCCCTTCATCCGCTCGATCATCGACGGTGAAGAGGCCAGCATCGTGCGCAAGTCGCGCAGCTTTGCCGACCGCATCCTGTTCTGGCGTGACGGCGAATACGCCCCGCCGGCCGATGTCGACGCCACGCCGCTCGATCCCGAGCACGAGGCCGAACGCCAGGAGCGGATCCAGAACGTCACCGGCGGCGGCAATGTCGAGATCGAACGCGACCGCCGCCTTCTGCCCAAACTGCCGGGCCTGTAGGACGACACCTGTTCCTGTGATTGGACCGCCGGCGCGCGATTGCGCCCGGCGGTGTCTTCCCCCTCTCCCCGGCCCTCTCCCTAGGGAGAGGGAGTAGCGTTTGTGCGTGTCGGGAAGCCCCCCCTTCTCCCCGGGGAGAAGGTGCCCCGAAGGGGCGGATGAGGGGGAAATCCCGGTGCCGGCGCTTTCGCCCTGTAGCACCCAGCCCTTGACCGACTCGGGCGGCGTGCCGACCTTGGTGCCATGTCCCTGACCGCTTCCAAGCCGATCATCCGCCGCCTGCCGCCGGAAACCGTCAACCGCATCGCCGCCGGCGAGGTCGTCGAGCGGCCGGCCTCCGTGGTCAAGGAACTCGCCGAGAATGCGCTGGATGCCGGGGCGACGCGGATCGACATCGCCGCCGAGGGTGGCGGTCTGGTGCGCCTCGTGATCGAGGATGACGGCAAGGGGATGAGCGAGGCCGAGCTGGCCCTGTGCATCGAACGCCACGCCACCTCGAAACTCCCCGTCGGCGAGGACGGGCGCGACGATCTTCTCAATATCGGCACCATGGGCTTCCGCGGCGAGGCGCTGCCCTCGATCGGCTCGATCGCGCGGCTCTCCATCACCAGCCAGGCGAGGGGCGAGGGCGATGCCTTCACCATCGGTGTCGAGGGCGGCCAGACCCATGGCACTGCCCCGGCGGCCCCGCTGGGGCGCGGCGGCACGCGGATCGAGGTGCGCGATCTTTTCTATGCCACACCGGCCCGGCTGAAATTCCTCAAGAGCGAGCGCTCGGAAAACCAGGCCATCACCGATGTGGTCAAACGCCTCGCCATGTCGCGTCCGGATGTCGGCTTCCACCTCACCCTTGACGGCCGCAAGCGCTTCGGCGTCGCCGCCGAGCGCGGCGATGAGGCCGAGGCCGGCAAGGCGCGCATGTCGGCCATGCTCGGCGCCGATTTCGGCGACAATGCGCTGGAGGTCGATCAGGAGCGCGAGGGCGTGCGCGTGCACGGTTTCGCCAGCCTGCCCACCTTCTCGCGCGGCTCGGCCCAGCACCAGTATCTCTTCGTCAACGGCCGGCCCGTGCGCGACAAGCTGCTGCACGGCGCGATCCGCGGCGCCTATCAGGATTTCCTCGCCCGCGACCGGCATCCGGTCGTGGCGCTGAATGTCGATCTGCCCACGCATCTGGTCGACGTCAATGTCCACCCGGCCAAGGCCGAGGTGCGCTTCCGCGATGCCGGACTGGTGCGCGGCCTGATCGTCGGCTCCCTGCGCCATGCGCTGGCCGCCGCGGGCCACCGCGCCTCGACCACGGTTGCCGGTTTTGCGCTGGGGCGGGTGCGTCCGGAAGGGGCGCCGCCGCCGGGTCAGCCCTATCAGTCTGCCGCGCATCATGTCGCGGCCTGGGGGCGTCCGCCGGCCCCCGCCGAACCCGTGCAGGGCCAGGTCTTCGATCCGGGCATGTCCGCCCGCCTCGAGCCCGACGCCCCTTGGTCGCCGCCGCACGCGAGCGAACCGGGCTTCGAGGTCGCCGAGCACCAGGCCCAGGCCGCCGCACCGTCGCCGGACTGGCCGCTCGGCGTGGCCCGGGCCCAGCTGCACGAGACCTATGTCGTTGCCCAGACGCGCGACGGCATTGTCATCGTCGACCAGCACGCCGCCCATGAACGCCTCGTCTATGAGCGCATGAAGAAGATGATCGCCGAGACCGGGGTGCAGCGGCAGCAATTGCTGGTGCCCGAGATTGTCGATCTCGACGAGGCCGAGGCGCGCCGCATTCTCGAACGCGCCGAAGAGCTGGAAGAACTGGGCCTGGTGGTCGAGGCCTTCGGTCCGGGCGCCGTGGCCGTGCGCGAAACGCCGGCCCTTCTCAAACGCCTCGACGTGCAGGGCCTGATCCGCGACCTCGCCGACGATCTGGCCGAAACCGACCAGGCCCTGTCGCTGAAGGAAAAGCTGGAAGACGTCGTCGGCACCATGGCCTGCCACGGCTCAGTCCGCTCCGGCCGCCGCCTCACCGGTGACGAGATGAATGCTCTTCTGCGCGAAATGGAAGCCACCCCCCATTCCGGCCAGTGCAATCACGGCCGCCCCACCTATGTCGAACTGAAACTCGCCGACATCGAACGCCTGTTCGGGCGGCGCTAGGCATAATCAGGGCTCGCCCCGCTTGCGGGGGAGCTGTCCGCGTGAGCGGACTGAGGGGGCGGTGCGTGAGCACCGCAGAGCGCGTCAGCGCGCATTTACTCACCCCCTTCGACCTCACCCGGCCCAAGGGCCGGGCTCGGCCACTTCCCCCGCTTCGCAGGGGAAGCCTTGAGGCAGCGCTGCGTCATCGAAAGCGCATCAAAACCGCGACCGTTTCAGATCCGAGCCGTGCTCCACTCGCGCGAACTCGGCCAGCGCATCGCGGTCGCCGCGCGCGTCCAACCGGCGGGCATAGAGGGCGGCGAGCGGGCCGGCGCTCAGCCCGTGCAGGACGATGCTCAGCCCCACCGTGATCGAGACCGCCGCGACCAGCGGGGCTGCGTCGCTGCTGCTCAGCTGGCTTTCCACGATCAGGGCGAAGACGATTGAGGCGAGGCCGCGCGGGCCGAACCAGCCGAAGAAGAGTTTGGTACTGGTCAGAAGACCGGTGCCCGCAAGGCTCAGCCAGATCGCCAGGGGGCGCACCAGGGCAAGGCTGACAAGGGCATAGGCCACAGCGCGCCAGTCCGGGGCTTCCAGCGCGTCGGGCAGGAGGATGGCGCCAAAGATCACGAAGGTCATGAGCGCCAGCAATTGCCCCTCGGTCTCGCCGAAGGAGATCACGGGCTGGCGGGCGCGCCGGGCGAAACGGCCGAACGCCATGCCGCCCGTGAAGGCGGCGATGAAGCCATTGCCGCCGATCAGGCTGGCACCAACATAGGCCGCGACCGCCAGGGCGACGGCGCTGAGACGTTCGAACACCTTGTCCATCTCGCCGGCTTTCACGGCACGCTCGACCAGGCGCCCGCCCAGCCCGCCGGCGGCAAGGCCGACCAGAACGCCCAGTCCGATCTGGGCCAGCAGGAAGCCGGACCAGTGCATCAGCGGATTGCCGTCCGGGGCCTCGGCCGACGCGCCCGCCAGCGCCAGGAAGATGAAGACCAGCGGCAGGGCGAGCCCGTCATTCAGCCCGCTCTCGGCATTGAGGGTCTGCTTGATCCGCACCGGCAGCCGCTCGTCCACCAGCACCGAGCGCGCCAGCGCCGCATCGGTCGGCGCCAGCATGGTCGCCAGCAAGGCCGCCTGCCAGAGGTCGAGATCCGGCAGCAGGACCAGCGCGGCAATCGTTCCGATCAGGACGGCGAGCGGCAGGCCGATCAGCAGCATGCGCGCCGGCACGGCCTGGTCGGCATGCAGGAGCCGCAGATCGATCCCGGCCGCATCGGCAAACAGCACCAGGACAAGGGTCAGCTCGGCCAGAACCGCGATCTGGTGCGAGGCAATATCCACATCGAACAGGTCAAGCGCCGCCGTGCCGATCAGCACGCCCAGCGCGGCAAACACGATCGGCGCCGTCAGGCTGATCCGGTGCAGATGCCGCGCCACCAGGCCGTAACCCAGTATGGCCAGCGCGATCAGGAGCAGGGCAGGCGATTCCATAGCCGGAGGTTAGCGCGTGGAATGCGCGGCGTCTCGTGCCGGCGTGTTCTCACCTTCCGCCCGGATGGGGAGAGCGCGGCGTAGCCGCGAAGAGTCTTGGGTGGGGCGCTCCTCACCCTAAACACTCCCATTTTTCCTGGCTGCAAGCCCAGCGACGGCCGGGCGGAGTGCCGGGATCTACGGGAAGCTCGTCGCTTGAAGTGATCTTCGGTCGGTCCCGGATCTGCAGCCTGCCTGCGCAGGCTTCCGTCCGGGAAAAACGTGGAGGAGAAATGAGAGAGCTGGCGGCTCACATTCCACCGTCACCCTGACGAAAGTCAGGGCCCAGTTCACAGGGCCGGGTGGTCGCGATCTCGCACTTATCCCTCACATCGCCGACATTCGATCCGAGCCCAGTTAGCCGAAATTCCGCTTTACGATCTGGGTCCTGACTTTCGTCAGGATGACGGTGTGTGGGGGCGGTTTGGGAGATTTATCCCCGCCCGCTCAACTGCGCGTATGCTCGCAGACGGTTTCCGGGATGGGAGGCATGAGCTCAGTCCCTTGTGCCCGGGAGCGTGCGGAGCTCGTCCGCGCCTGGTGGGTGACAGCATCAGGCTCCGGCGTGGCCATC
>NZ_JBDWAS010000015.1:0-178417 GCF_039978735.1 Maricaulis sp. | reverse complement strand
TGCGGGCACCGTTTTTCTTTGGGCGGAGGAGCCCATCTAGCGCGAGGAGCTGGCCTACCCGGTTTCCCTGAACACCGTCATCCCACGGTCGGTGCGCAGCAGCGATCCGGGGGACCTCAGCCATCCTGTCGACAGGTGAGCGCAGGTCCCCCGGATGCCCTGCGGGCACCGTGGGATGACGGAGGGGTGAGAGGCAGGAAGAAAAAAAGGCGGAGCCCGGAGGCCCCGCCTGTGTTCGTTTTGCTGTCAGCGCGCCTGTCAGGCCGCAGCAGCGGAGTTGTTGCGGCGGACGCGCTTGAGCGATTCCGCGATGCGGAAGGCCATGTCGAGCGCCTGGTCGGCATTGAGGCGCGGATCGCACTGGGTGTGATAGCGCGCCGCCAGATCGGCCTCGGTGACCGGTTTCGCACCGCCGGTGCATTCGGTCACGTCGCGGCCGGTCATCTCGAAATGCACGCCGCCCGGATAGGCGCCCTCGGAGTAGAGCACATCCATGAAGCCTTCCAGCTCGGTCAGGATGCGGTCGAAATTCCGCGTCTTGTAGCCGCTGGACGCCTTGACGGTATTGCCGTGCATCGGATCGGACGACCAGACGACCTTGCGGCCGGCCTCGGTCACCGCCCGCGCCAGCGCCGGCAGGTTATTGCCGACATTGTCGGCACCCATGCGCACGATCAGCACCAGGCGGCCGGCCTCATTGTCCGGATTGATGGTATCGATCAGCGGCAGAAGCTCGTCCGCCGTCATGGTGGGACCGCACTTCACGCCAACCGGATTGGCGATGCCGCGGGCATATTCCAGATGCGCCCCGTCGAGCTGGCGGGTGCGCTCGCCGACCCAGATCATGTGGGCGGAGGTGGCATACCACTGCCCGGTATTCGGATCGCGCCGCGTCAGCGCCTCCTCGAAGGGCAGGTGCAGGGCTTCGTGGCTGGTGAAGAAGTCCACGGCTTCCAGCGACGGGGCAGAGTCCCGGCCGATGCCGCAGGCCTTCATGAAGTCCAGCGCCTCGGAAATCCGCACGGCCGTCTCGGCATAGCGTTCCGCCGCCGGGCTGTCCTTGACGAAATCCTGGGTCCACTGGTGGACATTGTGCAGGTCGGCATAACCGCCGGACGCAAAGGCGCGCAGCAGGTTGAGCGTCGAGGCCGACTGGTCATAGGCGCGGATCAGGCGTTTGGGATCCGGCTCGCGGGCCTCGGCCGTGAAGTCCACACCGTTGACGCTGTCGCCGCGATAGCTGGGCAGGGTGACCCCGTCGATCGTCTCGGTATCGGAGGAGCGCGGCTTGGCAAACTGCCCCGCCATGCGACCGACCTTCACCACCGGCTTGGAGGCGGCAAAGGTGAGCACCACCGCCATCTGCAGGAGGACGCGGAAGGTGTCGCGCACGCCTTCGGTGGAGAATTCGGTGAAGCTTTCCGCGCAATCGCCGCCCTGCAGGAGGAAGGCATTGCCGGCCGACACATCGGCCAGCTGGCGCCGCAGCTTGCGGGCCTCGCCGGCAAAGACGAGCGCGGGACGGGCGGACAGCTCGTCGATCGCGCCGGCCAGGGCGGCTTCATCCTTGTAGGTCGGCATTTGCTTGACGGGAAAGTCCCGCCAGGATTTCGGAGACCAGGTCATATCACTCAGCTGCTTTCAACTCGGGCGGTGTCCACTTCTCCTTCATGGTCACCAGTTCTTCGGCACTTGTCGGATGCACCGCACAGGCGGCATCGAATTGCGCCTTGGTCAGCTTCGCCTTCACGGCGATACCGGCCAGCTGGATCATCTCTGGCGCATCCGGTCCGACAATATGCACGCCCAACACCCGGTCTGTCTCCCCGTCGACAACAAGTTTCATCATCATGCGGGAGGCGTCGTTGGAGAATGACGCTTTCATCGGGCGGAAGGAGGTCTTGTAAATATCGACCTTGTCGAAGCTTTTCCGGGCCTGCGCCTCGGACAGGCCGACCGATCCGACCGGCGGCTGGGTGAACACGGCCGAGGCGATATCCTCGTGATCATAGGCCAGCGGCTGGCCGCCGAACACGGTCTGGGCGAAGGCCGCGCCCTCGCGGATCGCCACCGGCGTCAGATTGACCCGGTTGGTCACATCGCCCACGGCGTAGATGTTTTCGGACGAGGTCTGCGAATACGCATCCACCTTGATGGCTCCGGCCTCGTCCAGTTCGACCCCGGCCTTGTCCAGGCCCAGATCGGCGACATGGGGATTGCGGCCGATGGCATACATCACGATGTCGGTATCGACGTGGTGGCCATTATCGAGATGCACCCGCTTGCGGCCATCCTCGAGCTGTTCGATCTTTTCGAAGACGGTGTGCGTGATCACCCGCACGCCCGACCGCACCAGCTCCTCGTGCACGGTGGCGCGGATATCGTCGTCAAACCCGCGCAGCACGGTTTCGCCGCGATAGACCTGGCAGACCTCCGATCCCAGCCCGGCGAAGATCTGGGCGAACTCGCAGGCGATATAGCCGCCGCCGGCGATCACGACATGCTTGGGCAATTCTTCCAGATGGAAAGCCTCGTTGGAGGTGATGCCCAGCTCGGCGCCCTCGATATCCGGCACGAAGGGCGTACCGCCGACCGCGATCAGGATCTTGTCGGCGGTGACCGTGCGATCCGATTTCACCAGACGGATCGTGTGCGCATCTTCCAGCACGGCCCGGTCCTCGATCGTGTCGACACCGGAATTGTTGAGATTGCGCTCATAGATGCCCGACAGGCGGTCGATCTCATTGTCCTTGGCGGCGATCAGCTTTTCCCAGCTGAATGCGGTCTCGCCGACCGTCCAGCCATAGCCCTCGGCCAGTTTGAACGTCTTGGAGAACTCGCTGGCATAGACCAGGAGTTTCTTGGGCACACAGCCGCGGATCACGCAGGTGCCGCCGAACCGGTATTCCTCGGCAATCGCCACCTTGCCGGCGCCATGCTGCTTGGCCATCCGCGCCGCACGCACACCGCCGGACCCGGCACCGATGACGAAAAGATCGTAGTCGTAACTGCTCATGGGTCAGCGCCCTTGTCTTGCTGTCCATCCGGGGCGCTGCGCCCCGATCTGTTGTGTCTGCGGCCATCTGTTCGACGACCGATAACGCCTGTCATCCCGGACGCATGCCCGGCCTTGAGCCGGGCGTAGATCCGGGACCCATAATCCCGGTGTGAAACCAGCTTCCGCCAAAGCCGAGCCTGCTTTCGGCCAGCATCGATGCGTATGGGTCCCGGCTCTGCGCCCCGCTTTCGCGGGGCATTCGGCCGGGATGACAACACATCAATGGATGACCTAAAGCTCCATCACCCGCGCTTCATTGTCCTCGCCGACGATCACCACCCGGGCGAGGCCCAGGAAGAGACCGTGTTCGACGACGCCCGGGATCTCCTTGAGATACCGGTCGGCCAGGGCCGCGTCGGGAATGGCGCTGCAGGCGCAGTCGAGAATGTAGTGACCGCCATCCGTGATCAAAGGGGCCAGACCGTCACCCTTGCGGCGCAATTGCACATCGGGCGCCGCCACACCGGCCTTTTTCAGCGCGTCATAGATCTGCTTGGCCGTGAGCGAGAAGCCGAAGGGGTCGACCTCGACCGGCAGCGGGAATTTGCCCAGCGTGTCGACCAGCTTGCTCTCGTCGACCATGACCACCATCAGGTCGGAGGCATGGGCGATGATCTTCTCGCGCAGGAGGCAGGCGCCGCCGCCCTTGATCAGCTGGAAGCGTCCGTCGACCTCGTCGGCCCCGTCAATGGTGACGGCGAGATGATCGACATGGTCGACCTCGATCAGCGGCACGCCGTTCTCGCGGGCGACCTCGGCGGTGCGCTGTGACGTCGGCACACCGCGCACATCGAGACCGTCCTTGATGCGCTCGCCCAGCAGGCGCAGGAAAATCTCCGCCGTCGAGCCGGAGCCCAGCCCCAGCGTCATGCCGCTCTCGACATAACCCAGCGCCGCCGCAGCGGCATGGGCCTTCTGGCGTTCTGCGCCCATCAGCCAACCCCGCCGAGCAGCACGTATTTAAGCTCGGTGAACTCTTCCACGCCCCACTTGCCGCCTTCGCGGCCGATGCCGCTTTCCTTCACCCCGCCGAACGGGGTGGAGGCAGCGCCGACCATCGGCGCATTGACGCCGATCATGCCGTACTCGATGCCTTCGGTGATGCGGTGCACGCGGTTGACGTCCTGGGTGTAGATATAGGCCGCCAGCCCGTAGGGCGTGTCATTGGCCAGCTTGATGATGTCGGCTTCGCTCTCGACGCGGTAGACCGAGGCAACCGGGCCGAAGATCTCGTTGCAGGCGACATCCATTTTCGGATCGCCGCCATCGATCAGGGTCGGCGCATAGAAAGCCCCGCCCAGCTCGCCGTCCAGGCGCTTGCCGCCGGTGACAATGCGGGCGCCGGCCTCGCGGGCCTGCTGCACCAGCTTGTCGACGCGGGTCACCGCTTCCATGTGCACCAGCGGGCCCAGATCGCTGTCATCGGCGAAACCGTCGCCGGCCTTGAGCTTGGACACGCGCGCCTCCAGCGCCGCGACGAGTTTGTCGGCAATCGCCGGCTGGGCGATGATCCGGTTGGCCGAGACGCAGGTCTGGCCGGAAACGCGGAATTTCGAGGCGATCACGCCATCGGCCGCCTTCTCGATGTCGGCATCGTCCATGACGATAAAGGGCGCATTACCGCCCAGCTCCAGCGCGACGCGCTTCACACCGTCAGCGGCCTGGCGCATCAGCAGCTTGCCCACCTGGGTCGAGCCGGTGAAGCCGATCATGCGCACTTCCGGCGAACCGGTGAGCACCGGCCCGATCTTCTGGGCATCGCCGCAGATCACGTTGAACACGCCGTCGGGAATGCCCGCGCGCTTGGCCAGCTCGGCCAGGGCGAGCGCAGAGAGCGGCGTTTCCGGGGCAGGCTTGATCACCATGGTGCAGCCGGCCGCCAGGGCGGGCGCACACTTGCGGGTGATCATGGCATTGGGGAAATTCCACGGCGTGATACAGCCGACGACGCCGACCGGCTGACGGATCGTCCAGCCGCGCGAGCCCGGGAAGGGCGTGGCAAGCGTTTCGCCATGGATGCGCTTGGCTTCCTCGGCCGACCATTCGATGAAGCCGGCGCCATAGACCACCTCGCCCATCGCTTCGCGATAGGTCTTGCCCATTTCCAGCGTGATCAGCTTGGCCAGGTCGGACTGGTTGGCGAGGATCAGGTCGTACCATTTCATCAGCAGCTTGGCGCGCTCGAAGGGCGAGACCTTCTTCCAGGTCTCGAAGGCTTCCGCGGCCCTGGCGACCGCCTGGCGGGCACCGGCCTCGCCGACATCGCCAACGGTCGCGATAACCTGGTTGTTCGCCGGATTGGTGACCTCGAAGGCGGCCGAACCGGCCACCCACTCACCGCCGATAAAGCTCTCGCTGCGGAAGAGGCTCTTGTCCGTCAGGCGGTCCGAGACGGTTTCGGGGCGGTCGATTACGGTCATCACAGGCTCTCCTTCTTGGCCTTGCGGGCTTCCTTGGCGGCGCGGAAACGGGCCGCCCACCCGGATTTGGTGGTCATCGGCGTGCGCGCAAGGGCCAGCGCATCCGCCTCCACATTCTCGGTCACGATGGTCCCGGTGCCCGTGAAGGCGCCAGCACCGACGGTGACAGGCGCCACCAGGCAGGTATTGGAGCCGATAAAGGCGCCCTCGCCCACCACGGTGCGGTGCTTGTCGTATCCGTCATAATTACAGGTGATCGTGCCCGCTCCGATATTGGCGTTCGCGCCGATGCTCGCATCCCCGATATAGGTGAGATGCGAGACCTTGGCGCCCTCGCCCAGCTGCGACTTTTTCACTTCCACGAAATTGCCGACCTTGGCACCGGCCCCCAGCTCGGCGCCGGGACGCAGGCGGGCATAGGGGCCGACACTGGCGCCCTGCGCCACGCTGGCCCCTTCCAGATGCGAGAAGGCGTGGATGACGGCATCCTCGCCGATCGTGACACCGGGGCCGAACACGACATTCGGTTCAACGATCACATCGCGGGCAATCTGCGTGTCGTGGGAGAAGAAGACCGTTTCCGGCGCGACCAGCGTCACCCCGTCCGCCATGGCCTGTTTGCGCATGCGGGCCTGGAAGGCGGCTTCGGCCTCGGCCAGATCGCCGCGCGAGTTGACGCCCAGCACTTCGCCCGCATCGGCCTTCACCACGACGGCTTTCAGACCGCGCGCGCGCGCCAGGCCCACGACATCGGTGAGATAGTATTCGCCATTGGCATTATCGTTGCCGACCTCGCCCAGCAATTCCAGCAGCAGCGGCGCCGGGGCAGCCAGCACGCCGGAATTGACCAGGCGCACGGCGCGTTCGGCCTCGCTGGCATCCTTGTACTCGACGATGCGGTCGAGATTGCCCTCGCCATCCGTGATCAGGCGTCCATAGGCGGCCGGATCCTCCGGCTCGAAGCCGAGCACGGCGACCGAAGCCCCGCCTTCCAGCGCAGCGAAGACCTTCGCAACGGTGTCCGGCGTGATCAGCGGCGTGTCGGCATAGAGCACGATCGCCGCGCCCTCGACATCCGCCAGCGCCTCGCGCGCGGCGAGCACGGCATGGCCGGTCCCCTTGGGCGGATCCTGCAGCGCGGTCTGGGTGCCCAGCGCCTCGGCAGCGGTCTTCACGGCCGGCGAATGCGCGCCATAAACAGTAACGATCCGGTCCGCCCCGCTCTTGCGGGCCAGGTCGACCGACCAGTCCAGCATCGGACGGCCGCCGACGCTGTGCAGCACCTTGACCGTCTTGGACTTCATCCGCGTGCCCTGACCGGCAGCGAGAATGATGGCGGCACGGGAATGAGACATGGATCGTCCTGTCGCGAGAATCTGCACCTGTGTCTGTCAGGCGCTATAGCCTATCGGGCCGGGGCACGTAACCATGCTTGCGAGCCCGTGAGGGGCAGAAGGATGCAGATCATGCTGGAGACAGGCCAGGCCGCCCTGTTCGAGAATGCCGCCATTGCCTTCGACCTCGACGGCACGCTGGTCGACACGGCGCCCGATCTGGTGCGCGCCCTCAATGCCGTGATCGTGCCGCGCGGCCTGCCGGCCGTGCCGCTGGCGGATGTGCGGGCCATGGTCGGCCGCGGCGCGCGCGTGCTGCTGGAACGCGCCCATGCCCGCAGCGGCGCCGAGATGCAGGACGGCGACGCGCTGGTCGCGGAATTCATCGAGATCTACAAGGCCGATGTCGCCGCCGAGAGCCGGGCCTTTCCCGGCGTCGAGGACACGCTGGCCTGGCTGAAGGAGGCCGGGGCGCGCCTGTCGGTGTGCACCAACAAGCCCTCCGTCCTGTCCGACCTGCTGATCGCGGAACTGGGGCTGGCGGACTATTTCGAGCGGATTGTCGGGCCGGAGCGCACCTCGGCGAAGAAGCCGGATGCGGCGCATCTGCGCGATTCGCTGGGAGGGGCGTTTGCGCGGGCGGCGCTGATCGGCGACAGCGCGCCGGACGTCGGCTCGGCCCGGGCGGCGGGCCTGCCCGTCATCGTGATGAGCTATGGCTATAGCGAAAACCCGGCCGGCTCGCTGGGAGCCGACCGGGTTCTTCATGCATTTGGCGATGTACCGCGGGCGCTGGCCGAGATCTGGCAGCGCGCCAGCTGATTACGCCGTGCGACGCTCGCGACCGGTATCGTTGGCCGGACGGGTCGGCATGCCGTTGACGAGGTTGGACCGGACGTCGGTGCGCGCGGAGCGCATGGCCGGCATGAAACCGGCTTCGACGAGGTCGACACTTACATCATAGCCGCGCTCGGCCCAGTAGGCTTCAATTCGCGCTTTGAGACGGCGAGCGCCTTCGGGCGTGCACAGATCGTTGCTCATTAACAAAACCTCCTAGTCGACCGAAGCTTCCCTCGGCCGGGAATTGTGTCCAATCGAGTGATTGACAGGACGGGCCTTCAATGGCCCCGAACCCAGCTTGGGGCAGGCTGATATATGGGCCCGGCGCTTATGACGAGACCATGACGGTGTGGCAAGTTGTCGCACCTGCGGCGTATCCGATCTGCACTTCAACTTCCACATGTAGTTGACCGGCGCCAAGAGCCTGCTTATACGGCGCCCTCCGACTATGGATCGGGCGATTAGCTCAGCGGGAGAGCACCTCGTTCACACCGAGGGGGTCACTGGTTCAATCCCAGTATCGCCCACCACCCTTCGCCCTGCGGGCTTCGGGTGGCAAGCCACCCGCAGCGCGCACCCGGGCGAAGAGGTGTCGCCCGAAGCTTCAGCGAAGGGGGACCGGCCGCGACACGCGCAATTCCCCTCAGCCTTAGAGTGGCAAGCCACCCGCAGCGCGCACCCCGGGCGAAGCGGTGCCCTCCGAAGCCTTGGCGAAGGAGGGCATGTTTGCGACACGCGCAATTTCCTTCGGCCATCGACTGCCAGCCCCCCCCCCCCCCCTGCGTCACCCCACCGCACCGGTTTCCTGCGGCAATAACTTGCGAAACATTCGCAAGAGTGGCAGGGATGCGGAGACTGCAAGGAAAACGGGTGACACATGAATTATGCCAAGCTCCTGGCCGCCGGCGCGCTCAGCGTCCTCGCCGCTGCCTGCTCCCAGCCTGACACCCCTGCCGATGCCGGCAGCGAACAGGCCGGCGCGCCGCGCGTGGTGAATGTCTACAGCGCGCGCCACTATCGCAGCGATGCGGCGATCTATGCGGCCTTCACCGAGCAGACCGGCATCGAGGTCAACCTGATCGAGGCCAATGGCGACCAGCTGATCGAGCGCGTGCGCGCCGACGGCCCGCGCAGCCCGGCCGATGTCATCATCACGGTCGACGCCGCCCGCCTGCACCGCGCCGAGGAAGCCGGCCTGTTCGCGCAGAGCGATTTCTCCGAATTCACGCCGGAGATCGCGGACAATCTGATCGACCCGGATGGCTACTGGATCGCCATCGCCAAGCGCGCCCGCGTGCTGGCCTATTCCAACCAGCGCGTCCAGCCGGACGAGGTCACCACCTATGAGGATCTCGCCGATCCGCGCTGGGAAGGCCGGATCTGCGTGCGCGAGAGCGGCAATGCCTATAACCAGTCCCTGCTCGCCTCCATGGTCGCGCGCCTGGGCGAGGAGGAGGCCGAGGCCTGGGCCGCCGGCATCGTCGCCAACATGGCCCGCCCGCCCCAGGGCGGCGACATCACGCAGATCATTGGCGTGGCCGCCGGCGATTGCGATATCGCCATTACCAATCACTACTACTACCTGCTGATGCAGAATTCCGGCGAGGCCGCCAATCGCGCCGCCGCCGAGGCCGTCACCCTGTTCTTCCCGAACCAGGAGACCTCCGGCGCCCATGTGAACATTTCCGGGGCCGGCATTGCCGTGAACGCGCCGCATCCGGAAGAAGCCCGCGAACTGATCGCCTTCTTCCTGTCGGACGAGGCCCAGCGCATGTTCGCCGAGATGACCAATGAAATCCCGGTCGTCGAGGGCGTGGAATGGGAGAATGAGCGTCTGGACGCCGTGATGCCCTTCGTCGCGGATACCCGCAATGTCTCCGAACTGGGCGACCACAACGCCACCGCCCAGCGCATCTTCGACCGCGTCGGCTGGCAGTGACGCCAGCAGCCAGGCAGGGCGGCCGGCTGCCGGATCGCGCGACCGCGCTCGCGATCCTGGCAGCCCTGGTCTGTGCAGCGCCGGTGTTTGCCGTCGCCTGGATCGCCGTGACCGGTGAGACGGGCGACTATCTCGCCCACCTCGCGCGCACGCGCCTGCCTGTCTATCTGGTCAATTCCGCCCTCGTCGCGCTGATCGCGGCGGGCGGCGCCGGGCTGATCGGCACCGTGCTGGGCTGGCTCGTGGCACGGACCGAGTTTCCCGGCCGCGCCCTGTTCAGCTGGGTGCTGATCCTGCCGCTGGCCGTGCCGGCCTATGTCGCCGCCTATGCCTGGCTCGATCTCAGCCAGGCCGGCGGACCGCTGCACGCAGCGACGGCCGGCCTCTTCCCCACCGTGCGCGGCGCCTGGGGGGCGGGGCTGATGTTCGCCCTCGTGCTCTACCCCTATGTCTACCTGCTCGCACGCGACACGTTTACCGGCCAGTCCGCCGACGCCTACAACGCCGCCCGCACGCTGGGCGCGGGACCGTTCAGCGCCTTTGCCCGCACCTCGCTGCCGATGGCACGGCCGGCCCTGGCGGCGGGTCTTGCCCTGGTGATGATGGAAAGCCTGGCGGACTATGGCACCGTCTCCTATCTCGGCGCGCCGACGCTCTCGATCGGGCTGGTGCGCGCCTGGAGCGGGGCGGGATCGCTGGTCGATGCGGCCCGCCTCTCCCTCATCCTCGTCGCCGTCGCCCTGATCGTGTTCGGCCTGGAACGCGCCCAGCGCAGCCGCGCGCGCTCGCACGCCGCCTCGGGACGCCACCGTCCGGCGCCGCGCTTCCATCTCTCGCGGACACAGGGCCTCGCCGCCGCGCTGGCCTGCCTCGTCCCGCTCGCTCTGGGCCTGATCGTCCCGCTGGCGCGTCTGGGCTGGCTGGCGCTGAACGAACAGCCCGCGCCGGGCCTCCTGCCCGCCAGCTGGCACAGCCTCACCCTCGCCGCGATCAGCGCCGTGCTGGCGGCGGGCCTGGGCCTGTCGACCGCCTATGCCCTGCGCGGCCGGACCTTTATCGCCACCGCCTCGGCGCGCGCGGCGGGGCTGGGCTATGCCGTGCCCGGCGCGGTGGCGGCGGTGGGCGTGATCGCCATCCTGTCGGGCACCCAGGCGCTGATCGACCCGGCCTGGCAGTCGGTCACGGGCGAGGTCTTCCCCGTCCTGCTGACCGGCGGCGCTGCGGCCCTGATCTTCGCCTATCTCTCGCGCTTTGCGGCCGCCGCGATCGGACCGTCCGAAGCCGCCCTCGCCCGCGTCACGCCGGCGCTGGACGGCGCCGCACGCACGCTGGGCGCCACGCGGGGCGAGACCGTGCGCCGCGTCCACTGGCCGCTGATCGCCGCGGGCGTTACCTCGGCCGGCCTGCTGGTCTTCGTCGAAGTGCTCAAGGAATTGCCGGCGACGATGATCCTGCGCCCCTTCAATTACGACACGCTCGCCATCATCGCCCACAATTACGCCAGCGACGAACGCCTGGGCGAGGCGGCACTGCCCTCCCTCCTCATTCCGCTGGTCGCCCTGCTTCCCATGATCTTCGTCGCCCGCTACCTCTCGCGGGCACGCTCTTCTTCGGGCCAGGTCTAGGCGGGACGGCATGACGGATACGCACACGAGCAGGGGATTGAGCATACGTGGCGCCCAGCGCCGCTATGTGAAGGAGACGGCCGCCCTGGCCGGCGCCGATCTCGATCTCGAGCCGGGCCGGATCACCGCCCTCCTGGGCCCCTCGGGCAGCGGCAAGTCCACCCTGCTGCGCGCCATTGCCGGACTGGAACGTCTCGATGGCGGCGAGATCCGCCTGGGCGACACGGTCTGGGCCGGGCCCGGCCGCCACCTCGCCCCGGAACGCCGCCGCGTCGGCATGGTGTTCCAGGACTATGCCCTCTTCCCGCATCTGGACGCCCTGGCCAATGTCGCCTTCGGCCTCAAAGGGCCCGACGCCAAGACCATCGCCATGGCCCAGCTGGAGGCCGCCGAGCTGGGACACAAGGCGAAAGCCTTCCCGCACGAGCTCTCCGGCGGCGAGCAGCAGCGCGTCGCCCTGGCCCGCGCCCTCGCCCCCGCGCCCGCCATCGTCCTGCTGGACGAGCCCTTCTCCGGCCTCGACCGCCGCCTGCGCCAGGAATTGCGCGAGCGCACCGTCGACACGCTGCGCCGCGCCGGCGCCACCGCCCTCATGGTCACCCATGATGCCGACGAGGCCATGGCCGTCGCCGACGCCCTCGCCCTGATGGACCAGGGCCGCGTCATCCAGACCGGCACGCCGGAACATGTCTGGACCCATCCGCACAGCGTCACCGCCGCCCGCCTTCTGGGCGATATCGAGGTCATCGAGGCCTTCATAAGGGCCGGCGCCGCCGGCACCCCGCTGGGCCCCGTCGCCACGCCGGACTTCAAAAACGGCTGCACCGTCTACGTTCTGGTGAGACCCCAGGCCATCCGCCTCACGCTGGCCGCAGACGGCCCCTTCACCGTGACCCGCCGCCGCTCCGCCGGCACACACCTCGCCTTCACGATCGAGAACGCCGAAGGCCAGAGCTTCACGACGCACACGCCGGTGCCGTCCAACCTGGCTGTGGGGGACCGGGTGGGCGTGGAGTTGGACGAGGCGTTTGTGACTGTGGTGGGGGCTTAAGGGGGGGGGCGTCTAGAGCGAGCCCCAGACATATCGCGCAGGCTGAAGCGGTTTATCGAGAAAATACCCTAGCTTCGGGTCCACTACTACGCGCAAAGTTATGCGATTTGTAGACGGTCTAACTCGGATGACAAATACGAAATTGTTTGGCGCAACCAAACCTGTAGGTCTTTAACCCGATCAGGACTGTGCGCATGATCGCAGTTGGGCGATGCTTTCCACCAAGCGGCGGCACTCGCGAAGTGGATGCGGCTAAGCTGCTGGTGAGACACTAGATCCCGCACGTCGTCGGTCGGAAGCTGGGGGATAAAGTCCCGAACGCCGCCATGATCGCCGTCCGAGAGTATTTTGCGGAGCATCGCCGCGCGCTCGCTAGCCCCTTCCTCAGAGAGGCTTTCCAAGGCATCGAACTGCCAATGGGGATGCCCCGCCTCACCCGCTTGATAGCCCAATTCGGCGCCGCCCCAATCAGCCCAACCGGCCCATTCCGCTCGGAACATCTGAGGCTTATACGCATCAAACTTCCAGCCAAAATGGACGGTCATTGATGCAGATCGGAAAATGAATCTCTTTCGTCCGCCAATCTCACGACCATAGCTCCATTCCTCTCTATAGCTAAGCCATGCCCAGAGCCCCTGTCCTAGGTGCTTCAGCGGTGCAACAAGAACCCCCGCTCTTCCACGGTTCCTCGAAATTCTCTCACACCCTTCACCCGCTAATGCCGCAACAGCAGGTGACATGCTCCAATTCACTTCAACATCTACCTGCGCGTGAACGTCAACCAGCTCGCTCAAAATTTCGGCGACCAGCTTGAAGTGTGCCTCCAAAGAGTTTCTCGTAACAGTTAGCGGCTGAGGCAAAACTCATACCTCATCGAAGACGTCTGCGCCGTATAGCTCGGTTACGATGCGATCAACCGCGAGATGCCAGTCTGGATCGCTAAGCCGTGGTTCTCGGCCTAAACTAATCAGCCGCGCAATAAGGCGACCGGCGCGCTGGTCTCGCGCTAATTCCACTAAGTTTGGAACAACTACGTTATTGACGTAACGAGGACTCAGATCGAACTGCCCGCCAGCGACGTGTGTTGAATAGAACTCAAGAATCTTTGAAAAGCGGCCAGAATTCAATAAAGCCGAATATGCACAGAGGAGATCGGCTGCAGGAACAACCTCAACTTGATCGTCCCCACCAAAATCCGACTCCCACTTGGGAAGCCACGCAAAACCTTGAACAGTGACGAACTCGGCCCGCAGATCAGTCGCAAAGCCACCCAGCCCACCGAAGTACTTTGAGATGATTCGGGCGCGCTCATCGGACGCCCAAGAAATCCGTCTTTCGGAAAGATCCCACCAATGCAGTGGTGCTCTTAGGCTTGCGCGTTGTACTAGGGTGGCACGGCGAGGCTCGAGATGCTTCCTGAAATAGGTCGGAAGTTTGCGGCGGAGAGCGTCCTCGTCTTCAATTTCAAGTTCCGCATCGCCATATGGGTAAAAGACCCAGTAGCTCTCTTCAATTCGACCATCCCGAATAGAGCTATTCATCACCGCGCGCCGAAAAAAGCGCCGCTCGCGTTGGGGAAGGGTAATAAACTGCGCTTGGTTCAGAATGAATGTCTTGTTGTCCCCAGTACGGACACCTTGCCGAATATCAAACAAGTCGGCCAATGTGGAAGCACCCGACTCAAGCAACCTACTAAGAGCAGCCTCCATTCTTGGTGATGACATGCGCCAATTTGGACGGTTTTTCAGCTTTTCTTTTGGAAGCTGAAAAATTTTCCAGGAACCATCCGGCGACTCAGCCTGATCGCTCGCGGGCATTCTTCGCAGCATTCGCAATGCATTGCCGGTCGCATCAGCGCTGTTGTTACTCACTACAGCCCGGAGCATATCATCTTGAGAATCTTCAGCGTCCGATCTGGTGACCACTGCCGCGGCGACCTGAACAAGGGCATGAGCAAAGAGCCCATATTCCCCTAGAGAGGCAAGAAGTCGAAGGTCCCCTCTCTCAAGAATGTCACGGCGCCATTCTTGTGCAGACTGCAGCGTTAGGAGGCTTGCCGGGAGCAATACACCCAAAACTCCACCATCATTTAGATTGTCCAAGGCTTTGGTAACGAACGCCATACTTAGGTCGGCGCGCCCCTGCTGGCGCGCGCCCAAGATTACTCGCACCTGGTCGCGCTGTTTTGGGCTTAGCGCACTCCACGCCATAAAGGGTGGGTTCATCACCACTACATCTGCCACCGGGAGTAACTCTTCCAGTGAATCGGCAGTTTCCAAATCGACAATGACGCCGCCGGCCGGTGACCAATCGGCAACGGCGTGATGAACAACAAATCTAGCCATAGCGATTGCTGCAGGCGAAATGTCTCGGCCGACCAAGCGCAGTCGCCCCGTATAGCCCATCCGCCGTAGGCTCCGAACAGCCTCTTGTAGAAAGGCACCGGATCCACATGCTGGATCCATTATGGTGAGCTCTTTACGGGTACACAGATTCTTGATTTGAGTGAGGGAGTTTTCAGCAATGCTGCGCGCTAACGGCGCTGGCGTGAAGTGTGCTCCGCCCCGCGTCACCGCTTTCGACTCCGCCAAGCCGGAATAACCGAACAAGTCTACACCTGGCGTGCGTACGAGCTCAAAATGAGCTTCTTGGAATATATCGGCACCGGCATGTCGCACTGCAAGCGATGGGAATAATTGAAAAGACTGAAGCGACGTGCGCATTCCGACTTCTTGCAACAGAGCATCCAAGCCGCCCGCAGGAAGGGCCTGAAGTAATTCGTCAACTGCACCGCGTTCCTGCGCCTGCTCCACTTTCCTTTCACGCTCGATTAGCGTGTCAAGAAAGGCTAGAAAAACATCAATGCTACGTTCGTCTGGGACACCCGCCTCGGCTACGAGCGAACGGACACCTTTGAAGAGCTGCAGGACATGTTCGACGACCCGTCGGGTTGAACGCACTCGGTCAGCCGTCAGGTATTCATAGAAGGACTCGATATGTGACTCGATGCTTGTTCGTGAGAACTCTTCCGCTCGCGGGTTATCCCAACGCCTTACCGCCACGACCCTTTCGCTGACGGTCACATGATGCGGAAGGTTGCTAGACCAAACCCAAGAGGCGGCCTGCGGCTCTCGCCAGATCGGCTCTTCCGTCTCGGACATAGCGAAGCTACCGAGCCCCCCATCCAAGAGGACCGTGTGCTCGTCCGGACGAGCAGCTTCGCCCGGCTCGAACAACGGCGCGGTGGCAAGCCCAAATCTCTTGGCCCAAGCTTTCGCAACTTCTCCAGCCATCAGGACACCGCCATGGTGGGGAATAACGGCAGTTGATCGGGCCGGGGCAACGACATCTTCCTCGCCAACACATCGAGATGCGGTTCAAGCGGAACCAAAACCCCTCCGGCACCAGCCTCCGTCATGTTCTCTATCAAGATCACATCCGTTGTGCTGGGAAAAAGAGCGCAGACCCGCCAGAGATTGAAAAAAGGAAGATGCTCAATCTTGTCACGCAGCTGCCTGGCTGCCGGTGCCCATGCCCCTGCCTCAGCTGCAAAATCTCTATGCAGAACCAAAAGGACGCGAAGCGCCAAGACGGTCTGCCAAGAGAATAGAGCGTTTTTCCCTGGACCATCCGCCTCTACGTCAGGGTCCAATAACCCTCGACGTCCGCGGCCAGTCCACTCGCGGAGCTGGCTCTTTGAAAGGCCGCTTAATGCAACCACGTCTGCGCTTTGAAAGAGTCTCATAACATCCACAGTGGGCATGATGCCCGCTATAGATGCCGCAGTTGCCTCTGGCTGTCCAGATTTGCGTAAGAATTGCGATGATTCACATCGAAACCGTAGAGGCCTTGGCACGATTGCTCACGTCCGAAACGGCCCTCCAATCTCGCGGGAACAATTCTCACAACAGTTTTGGGCCCGCTGCCTCCCAATTGGATCGTCCACAATCGAGGTGCGCTGGAGCAATCTGTGACCCACTAGGAGCGCTCTGCATTCGCCCCCCAAAAAAATCTGCCGCACCCAGGCGGGCGCGGCAGATCAAATTCACCATCAAAACCCCGGACACCCTCAGGCGTCCGGCGCTTGAAACCTACGCCACCTTGCCCAGCTTCGCAGCGCGCTTCTCCTCGATGCGCTGGCGGGCGATTTCGTCGGCGATGATGTTGGCGGGGCGGCCTTCATTGTTGGACTGGTCGAGGATCTCGCCCAGGGTCGCTTCCAGACCGTCCAGTTTGCCCTTCACCCATTCCGGATTGAAGTCGCCGGCGATCTCGCCCATCACATTGATGATGCCGCCGGCATTGATGACATAGTCCGGCGCATAGACGATGCCGCGCTTGAGGACTTCCGCACCCATCTCGCGCGTGGCGAGCTGGTTGTTGGCGGCGCCGGCGATCACTTTCGCCTTGATGCGGTCGATCGTGTCCGGATTGATGATCGAGCCGAGGGCGCACGGGGCGAAGACGTCGACATCCTGGTCGTAGATCTCGTCGAGACCGACAATGGTGGCGCCGTATTCCGCCTTCAGCTTTTCCAGCCCGTCCTGGTTGATATCGGTGATGAAGAGCTCGGCACCGGCCTTGGCCAGATGGCCGGCCAGATAGGTGCCGACATGGCCGGCCGCGCCCTGGATGGCGATCTTGACGCCGTTGAGGTCGCGCTTGCCCAGGCCGCGCTCGGCGGCCACCATGATGCCGCGATAGACGCCGTCGGCGGTCACCGGCGAGGGATCGCCCGAGGCCGCCTTGCCTTCCGGCAGGCCGACCACATGCTCGGTCGAGCGGCGCACGGCCATCATGTCGTCCGGGCTGACGCCGACATCCTCGGCGGTGATGTACTGGCCGTTGAGGCTTTCCACCGCGCGGCCGAAGGCCTCGAACAGCGCCTTGCGGTCGAAGGCGCCTTCCGGCTTCATGATCACGGATTTGCCGCCGCCGATGGGCAGGTCGGCCATGATATTCTTGTAGCTCATGCCCTGGGACAGGCGGAGCACGTCGGTCAGGGCCGCGTCCGAATTGGGATAGGACCACATGCGGCAGCCGCCGCAGGCCGGGCCGGAGGCCGTGGAGTGCACACCGATGATGGCCTTGAGGCCGGTCGTCTCGTCGGTGGCGAAAAGGATTTTCTCGTGATTGTCGAACGAAGCGTGCTCGAGAACACTCATTACGGGCATACCCTTTTTCAACGGTGGCAGCCCGTCCGCGGGCTGCGAAGTCGGGCCGTGGAATACCCGTTCGCGAGCCGCCTTACAAGCGCGCGAAAACACCCCGAATGCCGCTCAGCGTAATAATTCTTTCATGCGGCAGCGCAACATGGGGAGAATTTTTTCTTCGAACCACGGATTCTTCTTCAGCCAGACATTATTTCGCCAGGAGGGATGGGGGAGCGGCAGAAATTCCGGCCCGTACGCATCGCCACGGCGGACGGTTTCGGTCAGTGTTTGCTGCATCCGCGAACCCAGATGGAAGCGCTGGGCATACTGTCCCACCAGCAGGGTCAGGCGCACATCCGGCAGGGCCGCGCGCACCCGCGCCTGCCACAAGGGCGCGCATTCCTTGCGCGGCGGCAGGTCGCCGCCCTTTGCGTCGAGACCGGGAAAGCAGAAGCCCATCGGCACGATGGCGATGCGGGATGTGTCGTAGAAGGTGTCCTCGTCCACCCCCAGCCAGTCGCGCAGCCGGTCGCCGGACGGATCGGTGAAGGGCTTGCCCGAGGCATGCACCCGCGTGCCCGGCGCCTGGCCGATAATCATGATGCGGGCGGTGGGGGCGGCCCGGATCACCGGGCGCGGTTCATGCGGCATGGCCTCCGCGCACACGCGGCAGGCGCGGATCTCGTCCAGCAGCGGATCGAGATCAGGCGCGGCCAATCCGCCAGACCCCCTTGAAATTCTCCGGATCCTCGACCGGCTTGCCCTTGCGCAATATCGTCACCTCGCCGCGCCGGGCCAGCCGGATCGCCGCCTGGCGCACATGGCCGAACTGGCGGTTGAAACGCTCCGGATCGATCGCCTTGGCGACATCGGCCGGCGAGATCGAGCGCCCCTCGGGCGCGGCCGCCACGAGTTTCACGATGATCGCCTCGATCGGATCGCTGCCTTCGGTCTCGCTCATCTTGCTGTCCTTCGCTCGGTGCGCCTCGTTAGCGCGATGGCGGAATGGAATAGGTCGCACTGGCCTGTGCGATCAAGTCGTCGCTGCCGTCCGCCGTGATGTCGCAATCGGTGACGACCAGCCGCTTGCCCAGTTTCAGGATGCGGCAGCGGGCGATCAGCTCGCCGGGGCCGGCCTTGGTCAGGAAGTTGATATTGAGATTGGTCGTCACCGCCAGCGCCTGCGGTCCGATATGGCCGAGGATCACCACATAGGCGGCAAAGTCGGCCAGGGAGAACAGCGTCGGTCCGGAAACGGTGCCGCCGGGGCGCAGATGTGTGGCATCCGTGCGCGCCCGGACGATGGCACGGCCGGGTTCGATCGTGTCGATGGTGAAGATCCGGCCCGCGCGGTTCATCTCCGGAAAAACCTCCTCCAGGAAGCCGGTCACCGCTTCGGCCGTCATCGCGACCTCATATGTCACTGGGCGTTACTCCCGTGTTGCGCCTATGGGGCAGTTATGGGGGTCTTATGTACCCGCTGCGAGACAAGTATGAAGCGGTATTGTCTCATGGGCGTCCAGGCTGCGAAACGCCGGACGCCGAACGCGCCGGATGGATATAGGGAGCGCCGGGACAAAATGAAACGGGACCACCGCCCCTACTGGATGCACCGCGCCTGGGAAGCGTATGAAAACGCCTGGACGGGCCATTTCCTAGCCCCCCACTTTGCCGCGCTGGGCATCGAGCCGAAAGTCGTATGTCCCTGGCATGTCGAGGTTTTCGGCCCCAACATCACCGCCGGCGACCGCCTGCACATCGTCGCCAACAAGGCCGATCCGGTCCGGCTCACCGTCTGGTCGCCGCAGACCCAGGCCGGGCGGATCGATATCGGCAACAATGTCTTCATGGCCGGCGGCACCCGCCTTCTCGCCGCCGGCGAGATCGAGATCGGCGATGACTGCCTGATCGCCAACAAGGCCACGATCTCGGACTGCGACTGGCACTCCATCCACGACCGCGTCGACCCGGCGCCGGCCTGGAAACCCGTGAAACTTCAACGCAATGTCTGGATCGGCGACGGCGCCTTCATCGGCAAGGGCGTCACCATCGGCGCCCACTCCGTCGTCGGCGCCCGCTCGGTCGTCACCCGCGATGTCGAGCCCTGGACCATCGTCGCCGGCAATCCCGCCAAAGTGGTCAAGCGCATCGATCCGGACGCGCCGATGAAGACCCGCAGCGATCTCTACGCCGATGCCGAAGGCCTGCACCGCTTCTTCGACACCGCCTATCGCCAGGCCCTGAAAGGCAATTCCACCCCCGGCTGGCTGCGCAGCCGTCTCTGGCCGAAACGCGGCGACTGACTCCGCAAATTAGCCGAACAAGCCCGCCGGCAGAACGCCCACGGCAGCGCCTGTCATCAGCGTTGCCAGCGTGCCCGAGATCAGCGCCCGCGGGGCCAGCTGCAGGATGTCCTCGCGGCGCGACGGCGCAATCGCCACCAGGCCGCCGGTCAGGATGCCGACCGAGGAAAAGTTGGCGAAACCGCACAGCGCATAGGTCATGATCAGGCGCGTGCGCTCGGACAGCTCACCGCCGACCCGGGACAGCTGGTCATAGGCATAGACCTCGTTCAGCGCCGTCTTCAGCCCCATCAGCGAACCGGCCTGGGTGGCCTCGCTCCAGGGGATACCCGCCAGCCAGACGACCGGTGCGAAGACCCAGCCAAGGATCCGGTCGGCCGAGAGCGGCGCACCGAACACATCCGGGAAAAGCCCGAGCAGCACATTCACCAGCGCGACCAGGGCGGTAAAGACCAGCAGCATGAAGATGATGTTGAAATACAGACGGATACCGTCCGACACACCGGTCGTCAGCGCGTCCATCGAGGAGTGGTAGATCGGCGTCGGGATCTTCTCTTTCTGCAGCGCCTCTTCGGAGACCGGCTCGGCCGGCATCATCAGGCGCGACAGAAGAACCGCCGCCGGAACCGAGATCAGCGAGGCGGTGAAGATATGCCCCGCCGCCCCGTCGATCACGCCGGTCAGCTGGCTGACATAGAGCGCCATTACCGATCCGGCGACGGTGGAGAAGCCCACCGTCATGATGAGGAAGAGGTCCGACCGGGTCATGTCCGGCAGGCGCGGCCGGATCAGCACCGGGCTTTCCGTCATGCCCAGGAAGATATTCGCCGCGGCGCCCAGACTGGCCGAACCGGACAGGTTCAACAGGCGCCGGAAGGCTGCCGCGAACCCGCGCACCAGGAATTCCAGGATCCGCCAGCGCCACAGCAGGGCCGACAGCGCCGACAGCACGATCACCATCGGCAGGGCCTGGAAAGCGAAGAGAAAACCCGAGCCGCCGGCCGGGTCGTTTTCCCAGGGCGCCTCGCTGCCGGCCAGATAGCCGAACACGAATTGCGCGCCCTCATTCGTCACCTCCTGCAGCACGGCGACGACGCCGGTCAGCGATTGCAGGAAAGCCCGGAAGGGCGCGACGGAATAGAGCAGCCAGGCGATCAGCAATTGCAGGGCGATGGCACCGACCAGCAGCACCACGGAGATCTTCTTGCGCGGGCCGAGCAGCCACGCCACGCCCGCAAGAGCAAAAAGTCCCACAAAGCTGCGGGCCTGCAGCACCAGATCGTCCATGAATGTCCCCAGGCAGATAAAGGCGGGACAATATTCCGGCAGGCCCCGCCGCCGCAAGCACTTGCCACAATGAAGACCACACGGAATGCTGCGATGCATGGACCGCACCCCGATCACGACACCCTGTGTGAAAGTCTGTTTCGTCGACCCCAAGGCCGGCGTCTGCCTGGGCTGTTTCCGCACCATGGAGGAGCTGGGATGCTGGACCCGCTATTCGGACGCGGAGCGCGACGCGATCATGCAGGCCCTGCCGGAGCGGGAAGCGGCCTATCGCCGGGCACGGGAGGCGTGATGCGTCCGGCCGCCTCATTCACCACAGGGGGCCGCTGAGCATGCAGCATCTGGTCACCCGCTTCGCCCGCCCGGCCCTGCTGGCCGCCCTCGCCCTGCTCACCCTGAGACTGGTGCTGTGGCCGTTCTGGGACAGCCTCGATCCGTCCCTGCGCCTGCTTGCGGCAGCGGCGATCATGCTCCTGCTGCTGATTGCCCTGTTCGGTGCCGGTTTCGCGCCCGCAGGTGCCCGCCACCGCAACCTCGTCACATGGCTGAGTATCGCGGCCATGATCGGTGTCATCCCCATCTTCGACCATGATTTCGAAGACCTGGAATATCAGCGCACCTGGCTCGCACCGCCGGCCGCCGTGAGCTCCCAGGCCGGGCAGGATAATGCCGCTGGCGCACCGCGGAATGACGGACCCATCGTGCTCAACCGCCAGCGGGACGGGCATTACTATATCGAGGCCGAGATCAATGGCGCCCGGGTTCCGTTTCTGGTCGATACCGGCGCCAGCGGCATCGCCCTGACGCTCAGCGATGCCGGACGTATCGGCATCCGCACCCACAGGCTGGATTTCTCGATACCGGTATCGATGGCATCCGGCGAAGCCATGGCCGCGCCGGTGACGATCCGGTCGCTCGATCTACAGGGGCGCCACTTCGAAGAGATCCCGGCCGTTGTCATGCCCGGCGGCGAGATCTCGCTGCTCGGCATGTCGGTACTGGAACGTTTCAGCTCGCTGGAAATCCGCGAGAACCAGCTGATCCTGCAGCCCTAGGCAGACTCGTTTCCTGCGGAACCGGTTTCCACTTCACCTGATCACGCTTTAGCCGCCGATCACCGCTTCGCGCACCAGCATGAAGCCGACGACGACCAGTCCGATAGCGAAGAGACGCTTCAGCGTCCGTTCCGGCAGGTCGTGCGCCAGCTTGGCCCCCACCGGCGCAACGAAAAAGGCGCAGCTGGCCAGAAGCGCAAAGCCGGGCCCGTTCACATAGCCCAGCGACCAGGGCACGACTTCATGCCCCCAGCCATTGACGATGAAGCCGATCGCACCGGGCGCCCCGATCGCGACGCCGAAACCGGCCGCTGTGGCCACGGCCTGCCGGATCGGCTTGCCGCACAGCGTCATCAGGGTAACGCCCATGACGCCGCCGCCGATGCCCATCAGCGCCGAGAACGCCCCGATCGTGCCCCCCAGACCGATGCGGGTGATCCCGCCTGGCATGTCCTCGCGCAGCGTCCAATCGGGCCGGCCGAAAAAGAATTGCAGGGACAGCAGCATCGCCATGCCGCCGAAAATGCCGGTCAGCATGCGGCCGGAAAGATAGTGCGCGATGACTGTCCCGATCAGCGTGCCCGCGACGATCCAGGGCGCCCATTCGCGCAGAACCTGAAAATCCACCGCGCCGCGCTTGGCGTGGGCGGAGACGCTGCGCAGCGAGGTCGCGACAATCACTGCCAGCGAGGTCCCGACCGCGACATGCATCACCCGCGGATCCTCATAGCCCAACGAATTGAAGGCGAAATAGAGCGCCGGCACCATGACGATGCCGCCGCCAATGCCGAACATGCCCGCGATCAGGCCGGCAAACGCGCCGGTGGCGGCCATCGCCAGGACCAGAATCCAGATATCCTGCATCGCTATGCCGCCTCGTCTTGCGGCACGACCGCCGCCAGTGCCTCGTCGATGACTTCAAGACCCGCGCCGCGCTTCGGCGCCTTTTCCGACAGGATGCGCCGCCACAGACGGGCACCGGGCTGGCCGGTGAAAAGGCCCAGCATATGGCGTGTCATGTCGTGCAGACGCGTGCCCTTGCCCAGCTGGCTTTCCAGATAGGGCCGGTAGGCGTCGACCGCCTCGACACGGCTGGCAAGCGGATCGGCCTTGCCGAACAGCCGGCTGTCGGCCTCGGCCAGGATCCAGGGCGTGTGATAGGCGGCGCGGCCGAGCATCATCCCGTCCAGCGATGCCGTTTCCGCGAGCCCCTGTTCAAGGGTTTCCAGACCGCCATTGAGGATGATCTCCAGCTCCGGGCGCTGCGCCTTGAGGCGGCGCACCAGATCATAATCGAGCGGCGGAACCGTGCGGTTTTCCTTCGGGCTCAGACCTTTCAGCCAGGCCTTGCGGGCGTGCACGGTGAAGCTTGTCACTCCGGCCGCCGCGACCGTCTCGACGAAATCGAACAGGGCGACTTCGGGGTCCTGCTCGTCGACGCCGATCCGGCACTTCACCGTGACCGGTACCGACACCGCATCCTGCATCGCCTTCACGCAATCGGCGACGAGTGCCGGCTCCTGCATCAGACAGGCCCCGAAGCGGCCCGACTGCACGCGGTCGGACGGGCAGCCGACATTGAGATTGATCTCGATATAGCCGAACCCCTCGGCAATCCGGCCGGCCTTGGCCAGATCGGCCGGATCGGAGCCGCCCAGCTGTATGGCCACGGGATGCTCGGCCGGGTCGAAACCGATCAGCTTCTCGCGATCGCCATGGATCACCGCCTTGTCGACGGCCATTTCGGTGTAGAGCAGCGCGCCTTTCGTCAGGACACGGTGAAACGCCCGGCAATGCCGGTCGGTCCAGTCCATCATCGGGGCCACGGAAAGGCGGCGGTCGGGCGTGCGGGCTGCAGTCATGCGCGCCATTTAGCGCGGACCGCACGCCGAACCAAGTCACGGCGGCGCATATCGCTTATGATCGCAAGATCAACGGCCCCCGGCCGCATCGCTGAACACGATTGCCGCTTCGCCAAACGCAGCGCTATACCGCCTCTGCTTTTCCCGGCTGATCGTGCGCCCCCGAACAGGCTCGATTGCCGAATTTCGCACGGCTGTTTCCTGATCCGGACGCGGGATCCCGTAGCATGCCCTGTAGATCGACCCCGCTATCCCCGGCTGAAGATCACCCGCTGACGCTCGCACGCTGCATGCCTGTGAGGGAAGGCCTTGCGGTATTCCGGATCGTCGAACAGGGCGAGCAAGGCCACAGTGTCGGGATAGTGCCCGATCGCGATCATGTCCCAGCCGGCATCGTCGCCGACGAAACTGCCGCCATACCCGCCGACATGGAGGAAATGTCCGCCGGCGCGCTCCAGCGCCGGCATGCTGACCGACGCGTAGCGCGCAAATGCATCCTGACCGCTCACGTACTCTCCGCCGGGATAGAGGGCCCGTTCGCGGAACTTGAAGAAATTGACGAGCACGACCGGCCTGTCCTGCGGCCCGTCGAGCACGGTGCGCCATTGCCCGGCATCCGGCGACGCGCCATCCGAACCATCGCCATAGGCCCGCACCAGATCCGCAATCCGCTCATTGACGTTCATCGCCATTCTCCATAATTTGACACGTGTAAATAAATGGGAAATTTGACACGTGTCAAGAACACCGAAACTCGCCCGGACCCGCGCCGAGATTCTCGACGCGGCGTGGGCCCTCATTTCGCAGAAGGGCGCCGAGGTCTCGATCGCCGAGATCGCCCGCGCTGCCGGGATCTCCCGGCAATCGGTCTATCTTCATTTCGGAACCCGCGGCGGCTTGCTGATGGCGCTCGTCCAGCGGGCCGACGAGCGTTTCTCCATCCGGGAAAAGCTGTTTGCCTGCTTCGAGATATCCGATCCGCAGGACCGGCTCCGCGGCGCCATCCGCGTGTGGCTGGACTTCGTGCCGGAAATCCTCCCGGTCGCCCGCGACCTGATCCGGCTGCGCGACACCGATGCCGAAGCCGCTGCCGCCTGGGAAGACCGCATGGCCGATCTTCGATCCTGGCTCGGACAGCTCGCCGCATCGCTCGATCGCGACGGCGCGCTCGCCGGCGGCTGGTCGGTTTCCGAGGCCGCCGACTATCTCTGGGCCGCGACGAGCGTTCAGAGCTGGAGCCTGCTCGTCAGCGACTGCCGATGGCCGACCACGCGCGCCGACGCCGTTCTCACGGATGCGGCCTGTGCCGCCCTGCTCGGCAAAACATCAAATTAGACCTGTTCGCTTCACGCCATTTCAATCCGGGTCTGCTTTCCTGCAGCGGCGAGGGAGGCATTTCATGGCCAAGGCAATCTATCACAAGCATCAGCGCGTATTCGTCCGCCCGGTCGGAACCTGGGCGCTCGTCGAGCAGGTCAAGCCGCAATGGGTGAAGGATGTCGAGGAGCCGGTGCGGGTCTATTACGACTGCGGGCTCGGCCGGGATTTCGTGGCTGACGAGCTCGCTGCAGAGCAAGCCGACGAGATCGACACGGCGAGCTGGCGCGTCCTGCGCGCCCGCAACAAGTGGCAGTCCGTCGAGGAATGCGGCCACCACCCCTATCCCGGCACTTTCCCGGTCGTGGTCACCGAGAGCATGGACTGGGGTGGCTGGCGCGTGCCGGCTGCGGAATACGATCGCGACCCCTCGCGCATCGAGGGACAGGCCCGGCTGATCGCCAACGCACCGCACCTGATGGCGATTGCCGAGCAACTCGCAAAACTGGCCAGCGAAGACGGCGAACTGCCTCCGGCGTTAGCCAAGTTGAGCCACGAAGCGAGTAAAACGCTGCGGGAAATCAACACGAAACCTTCCAGCAAGGATAACGGCAAGTCACGCCAGGCCGCGTAGGCGACCGGTAAAAATTTAATCGCCTTCTAACGTTTAGCTGTGAATTTGAGCGATCTGTCTTGAACGGGGTCGGGCTGCTCTCATGTCGTTAGTCGAACAACGCAATCGCTTTTTGTCCTTCGCCTTTGCTTCGGCCGATATTCTTGTCGAAACGGACCCCTCCTGCCGCATCACCTACACGGCCGGCGCTGTCGCAGCCCTCGGCTCCAGTCCGGCGGGCGCCGAAAGCGACGGTGTGGGCGATCCGCTTGAAAGCCGCATCGACCGCACCTCGCGTCCGATCCTCAAGGCGCTGGTGCGCCGGCTGAAGCCCGGTCACCGGCTCGGTCCTGTCCGCATCACGATCGATGGGCGCGAGGCTCAGCTTTGCGGCTGGTCGCTGGGCGATGACGAGCGCATCCGCTGGTCGATCTCCTTCAACGCCATGCACGCGCCGGACGATGTCGACCCCCAGGCCTTCGAGCGCAGTGCCGAAGGTGCCATCGCGTCAGCCCGCAATATCGGCACAGACTTGGCCATGTCGGTCCTGCGCATCGAGGCCGGCGACGATATCGAGCGTCTGGTCGGTCCGGCCAATGCCGAACAATTGCGCACATCCGTGGCCGCCTCCTGCGCCCTGGCCATCGGCAATGACGGCGTTGCCCGGCAGATCGACGCGGCACGCACCGCGCTGATCCACGCCCGCTCCGTCGATCTGGCGGCCTTGCGCGATGAGGTCGCGGCAACACTCAAGGGGTTCGACCTCGGCGAGGCCGATGTGCGGATCGAGTCGGTCTGCGATGCGCCGGAGCTGGAACCGGAAATTGCCGTTCAGGCCTTCCTGCACGCGATCAATGAAGCCGCCGACAGCGGCAAGGCCCTCGACGTGATCTCGTTGCAGGAGACCGCCGACCGCCTGATGCACGAAACCCGCAAACGCATGACCGAGCTGCGCACGACGATTGCCGGCCGCGTGATCGAGCCGCACGCCCAGCCCATCGTCGACCTGGAAACCGGCAAGGTGCATCACTACGAGCTGCTGCTGCGCCTGCCCGGCGGACGGCCGATCGAGGAAAGCGTGGGGTTCGCGGAAAGCACCGGCCTGATCCACGAAATCGACTATGCGATGACCGAGATCGCGGCGCAGTTCCTGCGCGAGGATTTCGACCGCCCTGCCCTGGCCGTCAACCTGTCCGGCAAATCCCTGACCAACATGGCCTGGGCCAAGAAATTCCTGGCGCTCCTCGCCGATCTGAAGATCGATCGCAGCCGGCTCATGTTCGAGCTCACCGAGACCGCCTCGGTGAAGAACATCAAGGCCGCCAACAATATCATCGCCAAGATCCGCGAGCGCGGACATGCGGTCTGTCTCGACGACTTCGGCGCCGGTGCAGCGGGCTTCCATTATCTGCGCGACTTCCCCGCCGATGTGGTGAAGATCGACGGTTCCTATGTCCGCAACGCCTCACGCTCCGAACGCGACACCATACTGCTGCGCGGGATGATCGACCTTTGCAACGCCCTGGGTACTGAAACCGTTGCGGAAATGATCGAAAGCGAAACGTCAGCGAAACTGATGCGGGAGCTTGGCGTTCGGTACGGACAGGGTTTCTATTTCGGTAAGCCTGTTGCGCTAAAAGAACTCAAGGATCCGCGAATCAACAAAACGCGGGCAGCTTGAGCCAAACCACGAGACCGCCGCCATGGCCGCAGATTTCAGCCGCGTCAGGACGCTTATCGTCGACGACAACACCTACATGCTGACGATCCTGCGAACGATTCTGCACGGGTTCGGGATCAAGCAGATCTACGAGTCGCGCGATCCGGCGGAAGCCTTCGACATGGTGCGTTCGGACTCGATCGACATCATCATCACCGACTATCAGATGGACATTCTGGACGGGCTCGACTTCGTGCGCCTGGTGCGCACGGCCGACGACAGCCCCAACCCGCTGGTGCCCATCATCATGCTGAGCGCCTATTCCGAGCGCTCCAAGGTCATGGCGGCACGCGACGCCGGTGTGACGGAGTTCTGCTGCAAGCCGATTACCGCGAAGGAGATGTTCTCCAAGATCGCGGCGGTGATCAACGAACCCCGTCCCTTCATCCGGAACCGCCATTACTTCGGCCCTGACCGGCGCCGGAACGATCCGGACAAGTCGACCTACAAGGGACCGGAAAGACGCAAGAGCCGCCAGAAAGCGGCCGCCAAGGACGAGGGTGGGGAAACAGAAGGAACGAAGCCGGCGCAGACCGGCTCGTGACGCCAAGCCCGGTGTCGACAGCACAGACCGACACACCCTAGTTTGAGACCATGAATCACATGCGGTTCGATACGCGCCCGTCCACGGACAAGGCGACCCGCACCCCTTCGCCGGGCGAGACGGGGAAGGTGCGTGCGTCGAAACGCGGAACCGGCGCGCTGTGGATCGTCATGGCGGTGCTGCTCTTCACCCTGGCCTATGGCGGCATTCTGCTGGTCAAGATCCAGCAGGAGCGCGAGACGCTGATCACCGAGGCCGAGCGCTCGCAGGCCAATGCCGCCGGCTATCTGGCCGAACGTGTCACCGCCCGCATCGCGGAAGCCCGCTATGCCCTCGCCTTCGCCAGCGCCGACCTGCGCGACACGCCGATCGACGAGATCGTGCCGGCTGCACGCGCACGGCTGAGCGCGATCGGCGACTCCGACCTCGTCGAGGACGTCGCCATCCTGCTGCCCGACGGCCGCACCATCGCCGCTGCCAATCCGGGCGACGGGCTGCGTGAAATGGCCGGTCAGGCGCTCGACGCACCATCGGGCCTGACGGCGGAAATCGTTGAAGGCCAGCCGGCGCACCTGGTGCTTGCCGTGCCGGTGCAGCTGTCAGACGGCACGGTCGGCGCCTTCGTGGCCCGGCTCGCGACCGATCTCGTCCTGCCGGACTGGGGTGATGAACGCGTGGTCGCGCTCGCCGACAGCAATGGCGGCATGCTGGCCATCCGTCCGCAGATGCGCAGCGTGCGCGCCGGGACGCCGCTGGCCTCGCGCTTCGGCCTGGATGACGCCTTTGTCGACCGCCTGGCCGGCGAAGGCGGCGGTGCAACCTCGGACGCCCGCTTCGGCGAAGAACGCGTGACCTTTGCCGTTGCGCCGATCGCGGGGACCGAGCTGCGCGTCTATGCGCTCGGCGCGATGCGGATCAACCAGAACGCCTGGTACCGCACCATCTCCTTTTACGGCCTGATGTTCATCGCACCCATCTTCGTTGCGATGGGGCTCAGCGCGCTCGTCTTCACGCAGATGGGCCGCTTGCGCTCGACCCGCCAGCAGCTCGAGGACAATGAGCAGCGCTTCCGCGTCGCCATCGAGGGCGCGCGCTGCGGTGTCTGGGACTGGAATCCGGAAGCCGACACCGTCTTCATCACCGACAGCCTGGCGCGGATACTCGGCATGGAGACTGCCCTGGAGTGCAGCGGCAGCGAATTCCTGCGTCTCTTCTCCAAGCCCGACCGCGAACGCCTGCGTGCCGCGATGCGCGGGGCCCCGGCTGGCGGCGAGGTCGATCTGGAAGTGCTCGCCGCGCATGCCGCGGTGTGGCTGCAGATGCGCGGACGCATCCTGCCCGGCGCCGTCGGCAGCGACCAGGCCCGGATCGTGGGCGTGGCCATCGACATCACGGATCGCAAGGGTGCCCAGGCCCGCGTCGTGGCCGCCGAAAGCCGGCTGCGCGCAGCGCTGGAATCCATGTCGGAGAGCTTTGTGCTGTGGGACTCACGCCACCGCCTCGTGCTGTGGAACCGCAAATTCCGCGACGCCTTCGACTTCTCTGACGGCATGCTGAAGCCGGGCATGAGCTATGCCGCGGTCGAGCAGGCCGCCGCGCGGGCGATCAAGACCGTTCATGGCGGCACGGAAAACAAGGCGGCCTACGAGATCGAACTCGCCGACGGGCGCTGGCTGCACTATTCCGACCGCGCCACGGCCGATGGCGGCATGGTGAGTGTCGGCGCCGACATCACCGATCTCAAGCACCACGAAGCCGCCCTGACCGAAAACCAGGCCCAGCTGCGCAAGACCGTCGAGGATGTGAAGCGCTCGCAGGCCCGCATTGCCGATCTCGCCCGCAAGTACGAGGCCGAGAAGATCCGCGCCGAGGAAGCCAACCGCTCCAAGTCGGAATTCCTGGCGAATATGAGCCACGAGCTGCGCACACCGCTGAACGCCATCAACGGCTTCTCCGAGATCATGCTCAAGGAGATGTTCGGCCCCCTGGGTGACGAGCGCTACACCGGCTACATGAAGGACATCCTGACGTCCGGCCAGCACCTGCTCGAGCTGATCAACGACATTCTCGATATGTCGAAGATCGAGGCCGGCAAGATGCAGCTCCAGCCGGAGCCGACCGATGCGAGCGAGCTGATCGGGCAATGCGTGCGCATCGTCCGCGGCCGCGCCGAGGAGAAGCGCCTCCAGCTGCGCGCCGATGTGTCGGACCTGCCGGAAATGGAGCTCGATCCGCGCGCCTTCAAACAGGTGATGATCAATCTGATCTCCAACGCGGTGAAATTCACGCCGGAAGGCGGACGCGTCACGGTGCGCGGCTTCCTGTCCGGCGTCGGTGTCGCTTTCCAGGTCTCCGATACGGGTATCGGTATCGCCAAGGAGGACCTGCCCCGCCTCGGCCGTCCGTTCGAGCAGATCGAGAACCAGCACTCCAAGAGCCACCAGGGCTCGGGCCTCGGTCTGGCGCTGTCCAAATCGCTGATCGAGCTGCATGGCGGCACGCTGACCATCGACTCGGTTCTGGGTGAAGGCACGACGGTGAATGTCGTGATGCCGATCAGCCAGGACCAGCCGATCGACCTCGACGCGCTCGCCGAGATCGAGGCCGACGCCTATTCCGACATCGACGGCAATGACGATATCAACCGTGTCGAGGCGCTGTTGTCCGAAGCGATGGATGACGGTTTCGATGCCGATGACGAGTTCGTCGACAGTGCAACCACGGCACGGATCGCCGCGGGCGAATAGCTCCGCCAATCAGATCTGAGCTGCTGCGCCTATTCGGGGCGGGGCCCTTCAGGACCGCTTCCTTCGCGGTCTGGCCGTGACCGGCCGTGGTCATGACGGCCCCGGTTCCGGGACGCATCGAGGACCTCGATGCGTGTTTCCGCATCCATCTCGGCCAGTAGATCGAACATCACCCCTTGCAGCCCCAGCTCCAGCGCTTCGCGCGAAGTGCGCAGTCGCTCGAGTGCATCGGCGGCGGCGTCCCGGTCGAAGGTTTCCGCGCGCACCGCGGTCTCGAAATCTT
Source organism: Maricaulis sp. (assembly GCF_039978735.1). Taxonomy (GTDB): domain Bacteria; phylum Pseudomonadota; class Alphaproteobacteria; order Caulobacterales; family Maricaulaceae; genus Maricaulis. The sequence goes on along the minus strand of NZ_JBDWAS010000015.1, from coordinate 147,266 downwards.
CCTTGGCCTGTCGGCTCTGGGCGAACAGGGCCCGGATCTCGTCGATATTGTCGCGCGCACGCTGACGCGCCTCCTCGCGGGCATCGTCCGGCAGGGCAAACAGCATGTCGCGCATGTCAAAGCCTGCGCGGCGGGAATCGTGATGCCGGCGCTCACCGCGCCCGCGGTCTTCGTCTTCTGCCTGCCGCCAGTCCGGGCCTTCCGTCGTGCGGTGCAGGAGGAAGCCGGCCAGCACGCCATTGGCGAGAACCGAGACCAGAAGGGCGGCGATCCAGGGTGTGGACGGTTTCAAACGTCATCTCCCAGCCAGGTGATCCAGTCTTCGTCCAGACCGGCATAGGCATCCGCCGCGGCATATAGTGTCGGGGTCACCGGTTCGGTGACCGTCAGGGCGCCGCTGGCAAAGCCGATGAAGGCCCCCACCAGAAGGGCTGCCGCAGCGGCAGCCGGGATCTGCCAGCGCACAGCCGCCGCCGGCGCCGGAAAGCGGTTGAGGATACGGCGTTCGAGCAGTTCGGAGGGTTGAGCGTCGGGTCCGCCAAGCCAGTCATCCAGCAGGGCTTCGGCCTGCAAGGCGGCGTCGGCGACATCCGGATGCGCATCCGCAAAGGCCATGGCGGCGGCACGTTCAGCCTCGGGCCAGCGGGCCGGATTGGCGCCGTAGGCCTCAACGATCTGGATAAAGCGTTCTTCGGTCATTGCGTTGCACCGTAGCGGGCATCTCTCTGCCCTGTATAGCTGGCCATCAGGTCCGGGGCATCCCCGGTCAGAATGGCCTTCAGTTTGCGCCGGCCGCGGGCCAGCAGGGATTCCATGGCCTCGACAGAGACCGACATGATGTCCGCCGCGTCGATATTGCTCATGTCCTGGAAGTGGACGAGTTCGAGCGCCTGACGCTGCCGGTCCGGCAATTGCGCCATCGCAGCGGCAATCCGGTCGCCGCTTTGCGCACGGGTCATCGCCGTCTCGGCATCCGGCGCACTGTCGATCTGTTCCGGCGGCGTGTCGGTCAGCACTTCGCGCCGCCGGCGCAGCCGGTCATAGCAGAGATTGATCGCAATCCGGCACATCCAGGTCGAGACCCGGGCCGAACCGGCCTGCCAGCGTGGCGCGGCTTTCCAGACCCGTATGAAGGTCTCCTGCGCGATATCCTCGGCCTCCATCTCGTCATTCAGCATGCGACGAGCGAGACCGAGAATACGCGGCAGGTTGCGCGACATGAGCAGGCGGGCGGCCGACCGGTCACCGCGGCCGACGCGGACGATCAGGTCCGCATCGTCCGGTTCGCCGGCCGGATCGCGGACACGGCTTGAAGCCTGGCTTTCTCCAGCCGCCGTGTCGTCGTCCATGCCGCGCCCGTCAAACATCGCGATGGCGCTTAGTCACGCCACCAGAAGCGGCGATCCTGACGGCGCTCGACCGAAGCGTCCAGCTCCGCCGGCGTCACGACACCGTCTTCGTCAGCATCGAGACGGTTGAACAGGCGGTTCTCGCGTTCCAGGAATTCGGCGCGGGAGATCCGGCCATCCTCGTCGGCATCGGCGCGCATATGGCGCGGCCCGCCTTCGGAACCGCCCCGGCGACCCCAGCGGCGGCCTTCGCCGTCTCCGGCGCGCCCGGCGCGTTCCTCAGCCCGGATGGCACGCATGCGGGCATGGACGGGCGACTGGTCGGCCTCGTCGAGATAGCCGTCGGAATTGCGATCCATCCAGGCGAACATTTCCGCCTGCAGGCTGTCCACTTCGGCCCGTGTGATGGAATTGTCGCCATTGGCGTCGGCTGCTCGCAGCACCATCATGGCATGGCCATGACCGCCATCGCGACCGCCGCCATGTCCGCGCATGCCGCCGGGACCGGCAGCCTCGGCCGCAGCACCGGCCAGCATCAGGGTCGAACCGGCGAGCAGAACGATCATCTTGGTGTGTTTCATGACAGAATTTCCTTGTCCTTGATCACCTCGCTGACCCTTCAACGCCGGTGGCAGGAAATTCCGTCGCGGCCCCGTCGTCAGATTTTTCCGACATGGCGGCGGAAGCATTTGCGCACCCGCGCAGCGCGGCTCTCCAGCGCGGTTTCGAGTTCCGGCAGACTGCCCACACCGGCCAGTCCGGCAAAGCGTTCGGCAAACCCGGCGCTCGCCGCCGACGGATCGAAACCGGACCCGTGCGCACTTCTCATCAGCTGCAGCAGTCCGAGATAGAGATCCAGCGACGCCGCGAGAAATTCGGCATCCTCGCCCGGCAGCGCACCGCAATCCGCCAGGGCCGCCAGCGCAGCGCGGGTCGACGGCCGCAGCACGTCCTTTTTCGAGGCATGCACCAGCTGCAGGGTCTGGGCGATGAATTCGATATCCTGGATGCCGCCCGCCCGCGCCTTGATATCCCAGGGCCCGCGCGCCGGCTTGGCTTCCTCGAGACGTTTGCGCATGGCCAGCGCATCCTCGCGCACACCCCGGGCGTCCCGCGGCTGGGTCAGCGCGTCGCGCATGGCCGCACTCACCCGCTCGGACAGGGCCGCGTCACCCGTCACGACTCGCGCCCGGGTCAGGGCCATCATCTCCCAGGTCCAGGCCTCGCCGGGATAATAGGTCTCGAAACGCGCGACACTGACTGCAACCGGCCCGGCCTTGCCCGATGGCCGCAACTGCATGTCGACCTCGAACAGCTCGCCCTCTTCGGTCGGCGCCGAGAGCGCCGAAATCAGACGCTGGGCGAAGCGGCCGAACCAGGACTGGGCATCGCCCTCGCCTTCATAGACGATCATGATGTCCAGATCGCTGTCCGAGGCGAGTTCGCGGCCGCCCAGCTTGCCCATGCCCAGAACCGCGAACGTGCCCGGCATCGCGCCGAAACGGCGCTCGGTTTCCGCCTGCGCCGCCCGCGCCATCGCGGCCAGGGAAATTTCCGCCATCGACGAGAAGGCCGCACCGGCCTGTTCGGCACTGACTGTGCCCCGAAGAACCTGCGCGCCGATCCGGAAGCGTTCCTCACGCACCAGGCGGCGCGCAATATTGAGGGCGTCTTCGTAGCCGCCGGCCCGCGCCAGCGCCTCCGACAGCAGGGTGCCGAACGCATCGGGGCCCTCATCTGCCAGCGGGGCGGTGAAACGCCGGTCGAGCATGGCGTCGAGCAGGTTGGGCCGGCGGGCCAGGTCGGTGGCCATGCGCGGCGCCAGCGTGATGATCGATACAAGATCGGCGGCCAGCCCCGGCTCGTTCGACAGCAGGGAGAGCGGCTGCACACCCATGGGCAGGTTTTCAAAGAAGCCCGCAAACCGGACCAGTGCCGCGTCAGGCTCTCCGGTCGCGGCCATGCGGTCGACAAGCTGCGGTGCAATCCGGGCAAAGAGCGAACGCGCCCGCGCCGTGCGGACCGCACGAACGCGCCCGGCAGCCCAGCCATTGAGACGTTTCCAGACGGCTTCGGGCTCGGCAAAGCCCAGCCGTTCCAGCGTCGCGAGCGTGTCCGGCGTCGGCTCGACACCGGTCAGGATCAGCGATCCGGCTTCCGATGCCAGCGGCTCGTCATCCTCGAACTGGTCGGAAAAATGCCCGTGTACCCGCCGCAGGCAGGCCTCCACCGCACTGTCGAAGGCCGGAAGATCGTCATACCCGGCCATGGCGGCGATGGCAGCACGATCCTCATCGCCTTCGGGCAGGGTCTGGCTGGCTTCGTCCTGGCGCATCTGCACGCGGTGCTCCCACGCGCGCAGCCGGCGATAGTCAGCTGTCAGGGCATCGACCACGCCCGCCTCGACCACATCGGCCCCGCACAGCGCCCGCAGCGCATCCAGTGTTGCGGGCAGGCGCAGCGCCTCGTTTCGTCCGCCGAATACGAGCTGCGGGATCTGGGCATAGAACTCGATCTCGCGGATCCCGCCGCGCCCGAGCTTGAGGTCATGCCCGGCAGGCCGCACCTCGGCCCGACGGCCGACAGTCTGGATCTGACGCGCGAGGCCGCGGATATCGTCGACGGCGGCGAAGTCCAGCGAGCGGCGCCAGATAAAGGGCTGCATGTGGCGCAGGAAGGCCTCTGCCGCTGCGAAATCGCCGGCACAGGCGCGCGCCTTGATCCAGGCGGCCCGCTCCCAGGTCTGGCCGAGGCTCTCGTAATAGTTCAGCGCCGCTTCGGTCGAGATCACCACCGGTGTGGCGCCCGGATCCGGCCGCAGACGCAGGTCGACGCGGAAGACATAGCCGTCTGCCGTGATCTCCTGCAGCGTACGCGCCACGGCCTGGACGAGGCGGGGCAGACGCTTGCGCGGTTCCTGGTCCTCCGGCAGCACCAGTGCGTCGGCGTCGTAGAGCACGACCAGGTCGATATCGGAGGAGTAGTTCAGGTCGCCGGTACCCATCTTGCCCAGCGCAAGGACGAAGAGGCCGGGCAGCGGGTTGTCGGCCGCTTCCGGCGGAAAGGCCCGCCCCTGCCCGGCCAGCAGCCGCACATGCCCCGCCAGGGCGCCGGCCACGGCGGCATCCGCAAAGCGGGTCATCGCTGCGGTGACCTGTTCGACGGACCAGATGCCCGCCAGGTCTGCCAGGCCGATCACCAGATGGGCGTCGGCCTTGGCCTGACGCAGCGCCCGGTCGAGCGCGTCGGCATCGGGCGCGGCTTCACCGGCAATGCGGGCATTGTCGATCGCGTGATCGATCAGGCTCTCCGGCGGCTCGACCGCACACGCGGCCAGTGTCGCCGGACGCCGCTGGGCCAGTCGCGCCAGATAGGGCGCGGCGTCGAAAACCGTATCCAGAAAGGCCTGCGCCGGCGCGATCTGCGACCGTACGGCCTCGGGCAGTCCGTCGAACACGTGGGCACACCGTCCGGGCTTGCGGCCTGGCAGGGGCTTGCGCTCTGCGTCGAGAATGGGAGCCGTGTGTGTCATCACAGGCAAACTGGCGCGATCCGGACCGAAGGTGAAGTCCTGCTTTGCGTTACTGGATTACCCGGCTTCCCGCGGCGCCTTGGGAAAGCAGAGCGACGTGCGCAGCCCCGGCCCGTGACCGCCCGCCACAACACCCGGACCTTCATTGAGCTCGAAACGGCCATTGTGGACATCGGCAATCGCCTGGACCAGAGACAGACCCAGGCCGGACCCCGGCTGCGAGCGTGAATTGTCCAGACGCACAAAGCGCTGGACCACGCGTTCGCGATCGACATCGGGAATGCCCGGGCCCGTATCGGTCACGGAAAACTCGATCATGCCCTCGCCCGTCTCGCGCAGCCGCAGGGTCACGGCCCCGCCGGCCGGCGTGTATTTCACGGCATTGTCGAGAATATTGGCGAGCGCCTGGGACAGGAGGCCCCGGTCGCCCAGCATCGCCAGACCCGACTGGATCTCGCTGGCAAAGGACAGGCCGTCATCCTCGCAAACCGGCTCGTACAGCTCGGCCATGTCTGCGGCAATCTCGGCCGGATCGAGCCGCATGATCGAGGCGCGGCTTTCACCGGCTTCCAGGCGCGACAGGGACAGGATGGCGTTGAAGATGCCCAGCAGTTCGTCGGTATCGGCCACGGCCCGCTCGAGCGCCTGTTCGCGGGCGTCGAGATCGCCGTCGTCGCGCAGCGCCTCATCGAGCCGGTTGCGCATACGGGTCAGCGGCGTGCGCAGATCGTGGGCGATACTGTCGCCGGTGTGGCGCATGCGATGCATCAGCGCCTCGACCCGGTCGAGCATGTTATTGAAATTTTCGGACAGCTCGTCCAGCTCGTCGCCGGTATAGTTCCGGGGGGCCCGCGGCTGCAGGTCGCCGGCCCGGACGCGGCGGGCGACATTGTTGATCTTGTCGAGGCGGCGCACGAACCGCCGGCTCACGAAAATCCCCGCAGCCACGCCCAACGCCAGCGCCAGGGCAGAGGCCGCCAGGATGGTGTTGAGCATGCGCGAGATCAGGCGCGTCTCGTCGTCGACATCCAGGCCGACAAACAGGCGATAACCGGACGGGAGTTCCACGATCTGGCCGCGGACAATCCGGTCCTCCTTCTCGCTGTCGTCATCCACACCACCTGCGGGAGGCCGCCGGTAGGTGAACTGGACCCTGCCCTCCTCGTCCGGCTGGACGTCGGGCAGGAAACTCAGATTGCCCAGGGTTCGCCCCGACGGATGGATAAGCAGGTAGAGATAATCGCCACCGCCCACCGTGCGCTGGAGAATATAGAGGCGGATATTGTCGATCCCGCCGGACTGGAACCGGTCGTTGAGGACCTGAACCTCGTCATTCACCACCGCGTCCGCCCGGCGTACCACCATGCCGGCCGAGGCCGCATATACGAAGCCCAGGATGACGAAGCTGGACAGGGCGAACAGCGCTGCCGACAGGAGGGTCTGCCGGAACGCTGTCGTCCTGAGAAAGGCGGCTCTGCGCTGGGTCACGCCCGATCAGGCCTGAAGGCGGTAGCCGGCCCCTCGCACGGTGTGCAGAAGCGCCCGCGGGAAGGGTTTGTCGATCTTCGAGCGCAGTCGTGAAATGTGCACGTCGATCACATTGGTCTGGGGGTCGAAGTGATAGTCCCAGACTTTTTCCAGCAGCATGGTGCGTGTCACCACCTGGCCGGAATGCTTCATGAGGAATTCCAGCAGGCGGAATTCCCGCGGCTGAAGCAGGATTTCCTCACCGTCCCGGACAACCGTGCGGGCAAGGAGATCCATCTCCAGATCGCCCACCACCAGCTTGGTGCGGACGGTCTCCGGGTCCCGGCGCCGGGCAAGAGCCTCGACGCGGGCCAGAAGTTCGGCAAAGGCGTAGGGCTTGACCAGATAGTCGTCGCCGCCGGCCTTGAGGCCTTCGACGCGGTCATCGACCTCGCCGAGGGCGGAGAGGATGAGGACCGGCGTGCGATCCTCTTCCCCGCGCAGGGTTTCAACCATGGACAGCCCGTCCATGCGCGGCATCATGCGGTCGACGACGAGCACGTCGTAATCCGCGGCGCGGGCCATTTCCAGGCCCTCTTCGCCGTCGCCGGCGTGGTCGGCCACATGGCCGCTCTCGCGCAGGCCCTTGCGGATATAGCTCGCGGCCTCGCGATCGTCTTCGACTATCAGGATGCGCACCCGGTCTCTCCTATTCGTCTTCTTGGTCCAGCTCGAGCGCGACATAGCGTTGGCCGCCACGCGTCTCGACCAGGAGCAGAACGGCCGTTCGGCCATCTTCGCGGGCACGGGTCACGGCAGCCCGGAACTCGTCCGGCGACGCAACCGGCGACCCGCCGGCTTCCAGAATGATGTCGCCGGTCGTCATGCCCTTGCGGGCGGGTTCGGAGTCGCGCGCGAGCGCGGTGACCACAAGGCCGCTATCGCTGGCCGCGAGCCCGGCACGCTCACGGTCCTCGTCCGTCATCGGGACGAGGGTCATACCGAAATAGGATTCCTCGGCTTCGGCCTGACCGACATTCTGCATCGCGTTGAGATCGGTTTCGCTGGGACGTTCACCGAGGCGTACGCGCAGGGTCCGTTCCCGTCCGTCACGCATGACGAGGAAGCGCACCTCCTCACCGGAGGCGAACGATCCGACCCGGCGGGTGAGGTCGCGCGACCCTTCGACGGGCTCGCCATTCACTTCCAGGATGACGTCTTCCCGCTCGAACCCTGCGTCGGCAGCAGGGCCGCCTGCCGTGATGGAACTGACAATCGCGCCACGCGCTTCCTCCAGCCCCATGGCGCCGGCGATATCGTCGGTGACATTCTGGATCGAAACGCCCAGCCAGCCGCGCGCAACGCGTCCATCGCTCTTGAGCTGCTCGACGATCCTGGCGGCGACATCGGAGGGGATGGCGAAGCCGATACCCACATTGCCGCCGGTCGGCGAAAAGATCTGCGAGTTCACACCGATCACATTGCCGGCGAGATCGAAGGTCGGTCCACCTGAATTGCCACGATTGATCGGGGCGTCGACCTGGATGAAGTCGTTATAGGTCGCATTGCCGATCGGACGGCCGATGGCGGAAATGATGCCGGCGGTCGCCGTGCCGCCCAGGCCGAAAGGATTGCCCACGGCCACGACCCAGTCACCGACGCGGTAATTGGCGTCTTCCTCGAGCGTCACGAAGGGGAAGTCGACATCGGCTTCGACCTTCAGCAGTGCCAGGTCGGTCTGTTCGTCGAGGCCGACAATGCGGGCCTCGTATTCGCTGCCATCGCTCAGGCCGACCGTGATTTCCTCGGCACCGGCGACGACGTGGTTGTTGGTGACGATGTGGCCCTCGGCATCGATGAAGAAGCCCGAGCCCAGCGATTCCCGCCCGCGCGGCATGGCGGGACCGTTATCGCCGAAGCGTTCGGAGAAGAACTCGCGCAATTGCGGCGGCAGGCGCTCGAGATCCGGCGACATTTCGGTCTCCCGCTCGCGCGGCGGCGTGCTGGCGCGGATCGTCACGACAGCCGGGCTGACCGTCTCGATCAGGTCGGCGAAGGACATCGGCGCGCCATTGGGCACTGCGGCTGCGAAAGGCGGGCGGATTTCCGTTTCCTGGGCCATGGCGGGCGTACCGAGCGGGAACGCCAGGGAAGCGGCGGCCACGGTGGACAGGGCCAGAAGCGAGACACCGCCAAGGCGGCGCATGCGATCAACAGAAATCATGGGACAGAACAACCTTCCTCGTTGCGAATGTGTGCTGCGTACGAGCACGAACTTCACGCGTTCCGGTTATCCGGCGCGTTTCTCGAACATTACAATAACATTACTTCCGGTAAGATGCCGGACATGTTTTACCCAACGCCCAGCGCCTGCAGGCGGTTTCGTGTCAATCACACCGGACGGGTGCGGATCACGACCGGGTCGTTCAGGGTGCGGTGAACCGGACATTTGTCGGCGATTTCCATCAGCCGGGCGCGCTGACCGTCATCCAGATCGCCCTCGACCCGGATCGAGCGCTCGATGATATCGACCTTGCGGGCCTCGCCATCGATGGTCGCCTCGCCGTCCTCGGCATGACCCTTCTCGTGGTGCAGCGTCACCGTCACCCGCTCCAGCGGCCAGTCCTTGCGCTCGGCATACATGCGCATCGTCATCGAGGTGCACGCGCCCAGCGCGGCCTGCAGGTACTGATAGGGCGACGGTCCGGAATCATGACCGCCGACATGCTCGGGCTCATCGGCCAGCATGACATGGTCGCCGATCACGACATGATTCTCATAGCGCCCCTGCCCGGTCTCGGCGACCACGACACCGCCCTCGCCGGCCGGTTCCGGCACCCGGTCATCCCGTTCTTCGGCGACATAGCGCGCGGCCCAGGCGGCGATCACATCGGCGATATAGGCCGCATCCCGGCGATCGCCGATCAGGTGATCGGCATGGTCCAGGCTGACGAAACTCTTGGGATGGCGGGCTTCCAGGAAGAGGCGCGAGGCATTGTCGATCCCGACCACCGCATCGACCGGCGAATGTGCAATCAACAGCGGCCGGTCGAGCGACCGGGCTGCAGCCTCGACATTCTGGTCTGCGATATCGTCGAGAAACTGGCGCTTGACGGTGAAAGTCCGCCCGCCAAGCTTCGCCTCGGCCTGACCGTCGCGCTCGATGGCATCCGTATCGACGCCCATAGACTGGATGACATGGCTGGCATCGGCCGGTGCGGCCAGCGTGGCGACCGCTTTCACGGATGCGATCCGTCCGGCCGCCACGATCGCCGCCGCCCCGCCCAGGCTGTGCCCGACCAGCAGGGCGGGCGCTTCATATTCACGCTTCAGGAACTCCGCCGCCTTTTCGATATCGGCGACGTTCGAGGAAAAGCTGGTCTCGGAGAACGCGCCTTCCGACTCACCAAGGCCGGTAAAATCGAAGCGCAGAACAGCGAAACCGCGATCGGCAAGCCGGCGCGATATCCGGCTGGCGGCGAAATAATCCTTGGAACAGGTGAAGCAGTGGGCAAACAGCGCATAGGCCCGCGGCGGGCCGCCCGGCATTTCCAGACGGGCGTCCAGCTGGTCTCCGCCGGATCCTTCGAAACTCACGCTCAGTGTATGCGCCATGCTGCGCCTCCGGTTCGCTCGCTCAACAGGTAGAGCCTGTGCGCCGGATCGCAAGCACCGGTTCGGACCGGTCAGTCAGTCCCGGGCTCGCCCGCGGCTGCTTCGCCCTCGCCGTCACCCTGCCAGACACCCGCCTCGCGCAGCGCCTCGGCCACCTCGGGCGGCATGTAGGTTTCATCGTGCTTCGCCAGCACCGTCTCGGCGGACAACAGGCCATGCTCGACAAAGCGGCCCTGCACGATCACGCCCTGCCCCTCGCGGAACAGGTCCGGCAGGATGCCGGCATAACGCACGGTCACATTTGCGGCACCGTCGGTCACGACGAAGCGGATCGTGCCGTCACTCTCCTCGTCGACACTGCCGGTCTCGACCAGCCCGCCGACACGGACGCGTTCGTCGAAGGCGGGATGCTCGGCCATCACCTCGCTGGGCGAATAGAAATAGACGATGGCGCTGCGCATCGCGGTCAGCCCGAGCCCGACGGCCGCGGCCAGCACGATCCCGGCAGCGGCGATGGTGGCCAGACGGCGGTTACGGTGACGCATCACGAAGCCTCGCGCTTTCGGAAAACCAGGGAGAGATTGTTGGCCGGCATGCCGGTGCGGCTTTCCAGATCGAAACCGGCCCGGTCGAACACCGCGATAACGTCAGACAGCGCCCGCACACCCCATTCCGGATTGCGGGTCTTCAGCGACCGGTCGAAATCGAGATTGGACGGCGCCGTAGCCTCGCCCTCCTGGTAGGGACCGTAGAGATAGACCGGAGCCCCGGCCGGCAGCAGCGCGGCTGCGCCGGCTGCCAGGTGTTCGGTCACGACCCAGGGCGAGATGTGAATCACATTGATGCAGACGAGCGCATCGGGCGCTCCGGCGGACGCGAACCAGTCCGGATCGCGCAGATCCAGCGCCAGAGGTTCGGAAATCCGCCCGTCTGCCTCGCTCGCCCAGGCGGCCTGGCTGCGGCGCGATTGCGCGTCCGGATCGCTGGGCTGCCAGCGGATATCGGCCCGGGCCTGACAGGCCGCGACCGCATGCTCGCCCGTGCCCGAACCGATCTCCAGAACCTGTGCGTTTTCCGGAAGAATTCCCGCCAGAATCTGGGCTATCGGCGCGCGATTGCGCGCCGCGCTGGGCGACATCAGGCGATCGGCATCGCCGTGCCGCGTCTCGAGCGCGATCGCCTGAGAAGTGGCCGGGGATGAGGAATGGGAAGAGGACGGCGTCTTCATAACCGTCGAGGTAGTCCGGCCGGGCCTGCTGTGCAAGCCGGGAATGGCGGACGGGACGCTATGCCGCGGCGGCGAGACCGCGCCGGCGCAGGATATCGGCAAGATCTTCGCGACCGGCCGCATCGAGCAGGCGCGCGGTGATTTCCAGCCCGTCCTGGGCGGCGGTCCGGTTCTGACCCTCGCTGTCCGCAATCAGGTCAACCAGCATGGCGCCGGCCTCCTGGAGACGCTTCTCGGCCGCGTCGGCAATGCGCTTCTGCGTGCTGGCAATGGCCGCCGCCGTCGCGTGGGCCCGGCAATTGGAGAGGAAGTAGAGCAGGCCCTCGGCCCGGTCGATCGCCTGTTCCGGCGGCAATTGGGCGGGAATGATCCGCCCGCTGCGCCCGCGGCGCGGTTCCGGCAGGCCGGTATCCAGCGACAGCGGCACCTTGTTGAGGGTTTTCTCGACATTCGAGGACGCCTCGGCCCGCAGGCTGAACAGGACCTGTCCCCAGCGCCCGGCCTTGCGGATGCCGAACTCCTTGGTCATGCCAGTCGAATGGGCGACGAAGCGGTCGAACAGGTCGAAGGCCGCCTTCGCCTCTTCCAGGGTTTGGGGCGGCTGTTTCAGCTTGGCAGCGAAATAGCCCGTATCGGCCAGCACGGCGTCGCCGACAGCGGCCATGTCGGTCTTGGAGACGACGAGATCGTCCTCGCGATTGCCGATCTTGGCGACGGCGCGGAAGATCTGCCAGGGATAATCCAGCCGTCCGATCGTCAGCAGCAGTGTCCACAGGGCCGCTTCCGGGCTTTCTGTCGACAGGCGCTCGTAATTGTCCTTGAGCGTATAGACGAGCTCTTCGTCCAGTTCTTCGATCCGTTCGGGAATATCGACCATCGCCTCGGCGATTTCCTGCGAACAGCTCAGCAGCGTCGCCGCATCGGCCAGCATGCCCTTGGCATCCGGACCGAAGCGCTTGGTCAGCGCCGTCATGTCCTTGGGCACGCGGTCGGCAGCCTGGATGGCTGTCTTCAGGGCCTGACCGGCTTCGCGGCGGAACTCGAACCAGACCGGATCCTTCTCCGGCTTGCGGCACTTCTTGGCGCGCTCGACCGTATCCTTCGCCAATTCTCGCGCCAGCCAGCCCCAGATCTTCGAAAGATCGTCCGGAGAAAAGCGGAAACGCGAGGGCGGCGTGTCGCCGGGTGTGCCGACCATCGGACGCAGGGGCGCCAGGATGAAGGGTTTCGCCAGCTCGCCGGCGGGCTTGCCGACACTGTCTTCCAGACTGGTCAGGACCTCATAAAGTGCCGCCGTTTGCGGATCCGCGTCCTTGCCGGCCTCGACCGCCGAGCACAGCGCCGCTCGTGTGTTCGCAGGCATCCTGCGCCACAATTCTTCGAGCTGCGCCCGTTTGCTTGGCGATAAAGTCACCATAGGCCAAAATAAACCCGCCTTACCCGACCCTTACTTTTGAACACGCAAGGTTAAAGACAGTTTATCGACTGGTGGCAGGCAAGTCGATACGGACGGAGAGACCGCCGAGTCCTGAACGCGACAGGGTCAGCTCTCCGCCATAGGCGTGAGCGAGGTCCGAGACGATCGCCAGGCCCAGCCCCGATCCCGGCGCCTGCTCATCCAGCCGGACGCCCCGCTGCAGGGCAGCCTGTGCCTCTCCCTCGTCAAGCCCGGGCCCGTCATCCTCGATCAGGATTGCCAGATTGCGTTCATCCGTGCGTTCGGCGCTGACCCGCACGGTTCCACGAGCCCACTTGCAGGCATTGTCCATGAGGTTCCCGACCATTTCCTCGAGATCCTGGCGCTCGCCGCGAAAGCGAAGCTCATCGGGGACGTCGGCGGTGATCGTCAGGGCGCGGGCCGCATTGATCTTGCCGAGTGTGCGCACGAGATCGTCGACCGTGGGGGCAACATCGGTACGCGCGCCAACCGCCTTGGCATGGGCCGCAGCCCGGGCCCGGCGCAGGTGGTGCTCGACCTGCTCGGCCATGATCCCGGTCTGCCGCTCCACCAGATCGGCCAGCGCCCCTTGCGAGGTGCGCGCCTCATTGGTCAGCACGGCGATGGGTGTTTTCAGTGCATGCGCCAGATTGCCGACATGGGTTCGCGATCGCTCGACGAGTTCGCGGGAATGGTCGAGCATGGCGTTGAGCTCGTCGGCCAGCGGCTGGAGTTCGGCCGGGAAGGTCCCGTCGACCCGTTCCGCCTGGCCTTCGCGCACCTCGGCGACCCGGTCACGCATACGCAGGACCGGCGCCAGACCGATCCGCACCTGGAAGAAGACACCGGCGGCGATTGCCGTCGCAAAACCCAGGAACATCAGACCGGAGGTGATTGCGAACGTCCGCACATCGCGATCCGCCGGCCGCCGGTCCTCCGCCGCCATGAAGACGACCAGACCGGGGCGATCGGACAGCTGCACCGCCTGCCCCGTCAGACGCAGGGGTTCACCGCTCGGTCCCTTGGTATCGATCGTGACCACCGCGCCGGGCTCTGCCCGCAGCCGGTCCAGCAGCGTATTGCCGGGGACCAGAACCTCGTCCCAGAGCGAGCGGGATACGGCGAGAACCTCGCCGCCATCCGCGCTGCCATCATCATCGACGATCTGCCAGTAGCGGCCGGAGAAGACCCGTCCATAGGCCGGGTCGGAGGGCCGCCGGGCCAGCAGAACCTCGCCGGTCTCGTCGATCTCCACGGCCGCAACCAGTGCGCCGGCAACCCCGGTGAGACGGTCGTCCAGCGTGCGCAGGATCGAGCGCTGGTAGAGCGTGGTCAGCGCGATGGCGCCGAGCAGCAGCAGGACCAGCGCCCAGGCTGCGGCGCCGGCAAACAGTCTGAATGCCAGGGAGGACCGGCGTTCCGTCACGAAACCGGCCGGGCCTCCGGATCGACGAGGCGATAGCCCAGCCCGCGCACCGTCTCGATCCGGTCATTGCCGATCTTCTTGCGCAGACGGCCGACAAACACCTCGATCGTATTGCTGTCGCGGTCGAAATCCTGGTCGTAGATGTGTTCGACCAGTTCGGTGCGCGAGATCACCCGGTCCTGGTGATGGGCCAGGTAGGACAGCATGCGGAATTCGTGCGAGGTCACCTTCACCGGTGCGCCGTCGATAAAGACCCGCGCGCCGCGCGTGTCGATCGACAATTCACCGCACTCGATGGTCGAGGTAGTGTGCCCGGCCGCGCGGCGGGTCAGCGCGCGCAGGCGGGCCAGCAATTCCTCGGTATGGAAGGGTTTGGTGAGATAGTCGTCCGCGCCCGCGTCAAAGCCGGCGACCTTTTCCGACCAGCGGTCGCGCGCCGTCAGGATCAGTACCGGGAAACCCTTGCCGCCCTGGCGCCAGCGTTCCAGCACCGTCACGCCGTCCATCTTGGGCAGGCCGAGGTCCAGCACGACAACATCATAGGGTTCGGTATCGCCCAGGAAATGGCCATCCTCGCCGTCCAGCGCGGTGTCCACGGCATAGCCGGCATCCTCAAGGGCCCGCCCAAGCTGGCGGTTCAGGTCCGGATCGTCTTCAACGACAAGCGCACGCATCTCTTCCCCCTATCGTTCGTAGAGAATCCGCCCGTTACGGGCGTCGGCCACAACATCCACACGCCGGCCGTCGCTCGTCAGGATCTTGATGACGTAACGCGGCGCAGCCCCGCCTTCGAGCTCGGCATCGAGCACGTCGGCACCGGGATAACGCTGGCGCACGGCATTGATCACGCGCAGGGCCGGCACGATATTGCCTTGCTGGCGCTCGTCGCGCGCCTCATTCGGCGTGTAGCGCCCCCGCGGATCCTGGTCCTGCTTCTGCACCATCGCGACCGATGCATCGGCATCGGACACCGTGGCCAGAGGCACCAGAACGCTTGCGAAGGCGCCGGCAATTATCAGCAGATGTCTCATCATGGCCCTTACTCTCGCGGACATCCCCTGAACCCGCGCTGAACAGGTTACTACCAAATCGTTCAGGTCACGACCGCATGCCCTTGCGCGGATCGTAGCCGGATGGCGGTGTCCAGGTTTCCAGGAAATCCCGGAGTGCCTTGTCGCTCGCCGGCAAGGCCACCATCAACCGCACCAGCTGGTCGCCGCGCTTGCCCTTGGCCGTTGCAAATCCGCGGCCGCGCAGCCGCAACAGCGTCCCGGAAGACGATCCCGCGGGCACCTGCAGATCCACAGGTCCGTCGATCGTCGGCACACGCACCTTGGCGCCCAGAGCGGCTTCCTTGACGGAGATCGGCAGTTCCAGCCGCACATCATCGCCCTCGCGGGAGAAGTATTTGTGCTCGGAGACTTTCACCTCGATATACGCGTCGCCCGCCGGACCGCCCGCCGCCGATGCTTCGCCCTGCCCGCGCAGGCGCAGGACCTGTCCGTCTGCCGCACCGGCCGGCACGGCGACTTCCAGCTTGCGGCCATCGGGCAGCACGACGCGATGCTTGCCGCCCTGGGCGGCCTGCATGAAATCCACCGTCAGCGAGTAGCGCACATCGGCCCCCTTGCGCGGCGGGGGCTGGCGCGTCTGCGTGCCGAAATCGGTGAACAGGTCGGAGAAGATATCGCTGAAATCGGCACCCTGGTTGCGCGACTGGCGGAAGTTGAACGGACGGCGTCCGCCGGCGCCGGCTGCGCCGCCCATTCCGGCACCGAATCCGGCCCGCGCTGCCGCATCGTATTCGGCGCGCTTTTCCGCATCGGACAGGAGTTTGAAGGCCTGCGAGACCTTCTTGAAACGCTCTTCCGCGTCCTTGTTGCCCGGATTGGCATCGGGGTGCAGCTCCTTGGCGAGCTTGCGGTAGGCCTTGCGGATCTCCTCGGCCGAAGCGGTCTTGGAGACGCCCAGCGTCTTGTAGGGATCGTCCATGCTTCCTGTTACCACACCGGTCGCGGTCTACACGCCTTTCATGTAAGCGGGTTTGCCCCGGTTCGCAAAGCCACCTCACAGGTCGAGGCTCAGCGACACGGTCTCGCCGGGGCCATATCGGTCCGACACCTGTGCAACATTGACGGTGAGTGCGTCCGGACGCCCGCCGAATGCTGTGTCGATGTCCGCCAGCGGCGCGGACAGGACGGGTGCGCCGGCGTCCAGGTCCAGCGCGGTTTCGCCATCTGCCGAAAGCGTGATGCGGTAGCGTTCGAAAATCTCCCCCAGCGGCACATCGCCGGCCGCCCAGCTGTCCCCGCCGATACGCGTCTGCCGGATCCAGGTCAGCTCGAGTGCATCATCCGTCCGGCGCGCACGCAGATGGACCGGCGCCAGGGGCCGCATATGCCGCTGCTGCGGCACGAAATTCACCGTTCGCGCCTGGCTGTGATGCACCGGCAGCCCGTCAGGCACGGCGGCAACGGACAGCGGCACGCCGGTTTCATGCACGGCGACAGGCAGGACATCGCTCACGCCAGCCAGCACAACCACTGCGCTTCCAGCGGCATGATCCAGGCACCGGCTCCCGTCGAGACCGCGCAGCAGCGTGCACACACGCCAGGTCTGCGGCGAGACGAGTTCGGCATCGGCAAAGGCGAGGATTTCCCACGCCCCGTCCGCTCCCGCGACCGCGATCCGGTTGCCGCCGGACAGCACAGTGTCGGCCGGCAATGAGGCGAGCGCGCCCGAATAGAGTTCGATCCCCGCCCCATGTGCCCGGTCCCAACGCGCGAGGGGGCCGGCCGGAAGATCGTCGGTGAGAACACCGATCCGCGCCGGCTGCCGGCTTTCCGCCCGGGCGGCACCGCCGGCATGATAGACGATCCGCCCGGGCCAGGGTTCGGCATGGGCCGCCAGCAAGGGCCCGGCCCGCGTCTCCGCCCCGGCGACGAGGGGAATATCCAGCACCGTGACCAGCGGCCGCGAGGGCAGTGCCGGTCCCGGTGCATCGACACCGCTATCCGCGCCGCTGACCGCGGCCCGGCGCAGGGAGGGCGCGCAGGCCCGGGTCTGGCGGACATCGCCACCATCAAGCGAAAGCACCTGCAAGGCCTGCGTATCGATCTGCACCGTATCGCCCGCTTCAACAGCCAGCGCCGAGGGCGGCAGGCTGAAGCCGGTCACCGGTGCCTGATGGGCGAGATCGGCCAGCACCGCGCTGCACCAGCTGCGCGCCAGGGACGGGTCGGCGACGACGCAGACCTGCTTTGCCAGGGTCGTCACCGTACCGAAAGCCTCGCGCACCGAGACCCGGCCCGGCCGGTAGGCGGCGGTGTCGTCGAAAAAGCCCAACGCCACATCGCGCGGCAGTTCGGCCGGCGGCAGCGACGTCCAGTGCCGGTCGCCGTCCGGTCCCGCCACGGGCTCGGCCAGCGCGAAGACCGGACCGGAGCGCCCGGCTGAGACGAAATGCATCCCGTCCGCGCGCTCGAACACACCGAAGCCCAAGAGGCCGGCGAGCGGTTCCAGCGCCGCCCGCATACTCATCGGCCGGTCGACCGTATAGCCGGAGACCAGATCGTCCAGCGCCGACACGTCGGGCGCCCGCATGCCGGTATCTTCGGCGAGCTCGGTCACGATACCCGCCACCGGCACCTGGCCGGCGCGCCCATTGAGCCAGTGCCCCCGCTCCCAGTTGGGTCCGTCCGACCAGATATCGGTGCGCGTCGGGAAATCGGGCCAGGGCCGGGCATCCCAAGTCCATATGTGGATCAGGTCCGGATCGACCATCGGTCCGCCATAGACCGGCGAGACGGGATTGTTCCCACCCGCCTCCCAGTGCGACAGCAGCGCCTCCAGATAGCGCCGCTGCATCAGGTCGTCGCGCGTGCCGGTGGAATGCCAGGGCAACGCACTTTCATCGCTCTTGGGATCGAGAAAGACATTGGGCCGGTTCGCGCCGAGATCGACGGCCGGGCACCCCACTTCCGTCAACCAGAGCGGTTTGGAGCGCGGCACCCAGCCGGTCGGTACAGCGTCGCGCACCCCGCCCGGCCGGTCATGATGCGCATTCGACCACCAGCCGTGCAGATCCTTGACGCGCCAGACCCAGTCCTCGCCATGGGCGCCATCGGCAATCGGCGTGCGGATCTGGTTTTCGCGATCCGTGTCCGAGGCATAATACCAGTCATATCCCTCCCCGCCGGCCACGCCCGCGGCGAGATAGGCCGGATCGTGGGGACCGGTCGCGATGGCGGCATCCGCCTCCTCCGCGCCTCCGGTCCAGTCGCTCAGCGGCACATACCAGTCGATCGCCACGGCATCGATGGCCGGGTCGCTCCACAACGGATCCAGATGAAATATCTTCGCGCCGTCACCGGGCTGGTGACCGTGATACTCGGTCCAGTCGGCGGCATAGGACAGGCGCACACCGCTACCCAGCACACTCCGAGCGGCGCCCGCCAGATCGCACAGCGCATCGACGGCGGGATAATTTCCGGCCGCATCGCGCAGCGTGGTCAGCCCGACCATTTCCGACCCGATCAGGAAACCGTCCACCCCGCCGGCGGCCTTTGCCAGGGCGGCGCAATGCAGGATGAAGCGCCGGAAGCGCCACTCGTCCGGCCCGGCATAGCTCACGCTGTCCCCCGAGACCGAATAGTCCCCCGCCGCAGCCGTGCCGAAAAAGGCGGCCACATCATCGGCCGCCGAGGCGCTGCCATCGGGCCCGGATATGCGGCCGCGCCAAGGATAGCCCGGCACGTCCATCAGGATGAAGGGATAGAGGGTGACGGCATAGCCGCGCTCTTTGAGATGCCGGATCGCGGCAATGACAGAGGCATCGTCCGGCGTGCCGCCATAGACCGGACGGCCATCGGCCTGCGAGATCAGGTGCGCACCGGCCCGTCCGGTCCCGGCCACCGACCAGTCCAGCGGCCGCGTGACCTTGTCGCGCGTCTCCACGCCCGGACGGATCTCGCAGACACCGCAGTCCAGACTCGTGCCGAACCAGGAGACAACGAGCTGCACTGACCGGCAGGCGGGCAGGTCACGCTCCAGATCGTCCAGCGCAGCGACGATATCGGTCAGGCCGCGGCCATTATGGGCATTCTCGGCGGCCTCATGGCCCGGGCCCAGTTCGCGCATCACCGGCTCGACGGCATAGGCGAACTCGCCCGAACCGGGGATGAGGTTTACCCCGCGCACCTGCCGCTCCAGCCCGGCATTGCGCACCGGACGAAAGACCTCGAAGGAAAGATTGGGGATGCGATTGCCGAACGCGTCGAGCGGCCAGTCCTCCATCACCGCATAGGCGGTGCCGCGGAAAGCCGGCGCGTCCACGCCTTCAATGGTCTGGATCAGCGCGTCAGGCGCCTGGTCCTCGGCCCCGGTGTGCACGCGGACCGGATAGCGCGACCGGTCCAGCAGGGCGCCATTGGCCCAGATCCGGCCGATGCCGGAAATCTCGCCCTCGCACAGGCCGACGGCAAAGGAGATGGAATAGCTGTAGTCCGTGCGCGACGGCCCGCCCTTGCCGCCACCGCTTTCGCTTTGATGCTCCGAGAAGCGCGACGCCCAGATCACCTGGCCGGCGATCCGCCCCCGCCCCCAGATCCGCGCCATCGGCGCACCGTCGGTCGAGGTCTGCACCGGCAGCTCGCTCAGCCGCGGCCCTTCGCGATGCGGCGCCAGCAGCGCATTCACCGCCGCATTCGCGGCCGTCGAGGCCAGCGCCGGTGCCAGCGCCTGCACCCCGTTCAGCGCGGCCTGCCCGGCCGTCACAACAAGTTGCGCCATGGGTTTCGTGTCCTTGAATGGAGGAACAGGGCCTGCAGGGTGTTTTCCCCCTCATCCGCCCTGCGGGCACCTTCTCCCCCGGGGAGAAGGGGTTTTCGATGCCGGACACGGATGGAACTCCCTCTCCCGCGGGAGAGGGGCGGGGAGAGGGGGAAATCCCGGTGCCGGCCGTGAGAGCTCAGCCAAACACCCGCTCGGCCAGCGACCGTGCGGGCCCCTCAGCCTCACATTCGGGAAAAGCGAAGGCCGCCACGCAGCGCCGCTGCCACCAGGGCGACAGCGCGGTCTCGGCAACCGCCCGCCCCCAATAGGCATGGATGATGCGATCGCGGGCGGAGAGGATAGCGCAATGCTTGGCGGGACCGGCCAGGTCGGGCCGGAAGAGGAGGACATCGCCGGGCCGCGCGGCGGCGCGGTCGATCTCCACGAGATGCCGCATGGCCGCATCGCGCAGCGTCTCCTCGCCCGCCACCTCGGCCCAGTCCGGTGTATAGGCCGGCACGCTTTCCGGCTCGGCGCCATAAAGCGCCCGCCAGACACCGCGGATCAGACCCAGACAATCGCACCCCGCCCCGCGGAGGCTGGCCTGGTGGCAATAGGGCGTGCCCAGCCAGGTCCGCGCCTCTTTCAGCACCTGCGCCCGGCTCATGAGACGAGCCCCCGCGACCCGCCATCGCGGACCGGCTCGCTGGCGGGCGAGGCCTGCAGCATGTCATTGCCGACCATGTAGGGAAAACCGCGGAAGTTCAGCGTATTGGCGAACCGGTCGCGGCAAGTGGCAAAGCGCTTGTCACAGCCCAGCGCGAAACCGCCATGCCCCGGATCGACGCCGCAGCGCGCATCGCCCAGTTCCGCATCGCAGCGGCGGGCGAACACCCGGCCCGTCATCGTCTCCAGCCGGTGGGCCGGCCCCAGCAGGTCCGCCTCGAACCGGCCATCACGGCAGCGGATCTCGCCCAGCTCGCCCTGAGCGGTGCGCACGAAAGTCTCCGGCGCCGACCAGTCCACCCGCAGGATCTCCACCTGCGCCCCGGACCAGAGCCCTGCCTCCAGATCGGCCTGCGTCACCGTTTCTGCATCCAGCGCGCCGGCAAGCCCGGTCTGGCCCGGCGCAAATCCGGCCGTGCACTCGCGGTCCGCCCCGCCAAAGCCGGACCCGGACATGAAAGCCAGCCCGTCCACGGTCAGGTCGCGGTCGTGATCGGTAAAGCCGAGCACCTGCCCGTCCCGGCGCGTCACCCGCCAGCACCAGCACAGCGTCGTCACCCCCGAAGCCAGCGCGGCCTCGAGCGCAGGGGAAAGCGTGAGCATGGGATGTCCTTTCGGAATGGTCCGCGGCGGTGCCTCCCCCCGCTCCCCGACCCTCTCCCCAGGGAGAGGGAGTTCCGGCGGAGCGTGTTGCGAAAACCCCTTCTCCCTTGGGGAGAAGGTGCCCGAAGGGCGGATGAGGGGGAAAACACAGCCGTCGGCGATGACGCCCTAAATCAGCTCCACCAGCGGCACATGCGGCACCGCCCCGGCCCCGATTGTGTCGAGGGCGATGTCGAGGCGGTCGGTGTCGAAGCGGACCGGGCAGTCGAAGGCGAAGCCGGCGGTGATCACGGCGCCCGGTGCGGGCGGGGTATCGAAGGTGATGAGGCCGGTCGTGTGATCGGTCGTGACGGGCGTTTCCACGCCGTCGATGGCAGCGCGCACCGATCCCTCGACCGGTTTCGCGATCGTGCGGGTCCAGCTCTGCGCACCGCTGGCATAGTGTTTGACCAGCTGGAAGGCGGCCGTCCCGCCATCGCCCGTTCCCAGAACCTGGTCGGCCGGGGATGGCTGGACCGAGGGCGCACAGGAGCGGTTGTCCAGCGGGTCGCGGAAGCGGAAACCGTGCAGCCGCCCGTGCCGCGCCTCGAAGAAGGCCAAGAGGGTGTGGATATCGTCCAGCGAGGCGATACCCGGCCCGGCATCCCAGCGGCGGCGGGAATTGGCCCAGGGCGAATTGCGCTCCTCGCGGCCGGAGAGCAGCGTGACGATCTCGGTACGCCGTTCCGGACCGCCCGACGCGCCCAGCCCGATCGCGAAGGGAAAGCGGATCTCGTGAAACGCGCTCATGACCAGCGGCTCCCCCGGGCGACCGCCCGGGCCAATGCCCGCGCGATACGGGTCTGCGAGCCCTCGACGGCGCGGGCATCGCTGCCCGGCGGCAGGACGAGATTGACGGTCACGTTCGGCGCACCGGCCGGGCCGATCTCGCCGGCACTGGCGGGCGTGAACAGCTCCGGTCCCCGCTCGCCGACCAGATAGGCGCCGCCCGGTGTGACCGGCCCGCCCCCGGCCCGGGCGCCGAACAGGTCGAGCCCGGACAGGGCGCGATTGATGGCCCCCTCCAGCGGTTTCTCGATCAACTGTTCGGCGGCCAGCCGCGCCAGATCGCGCAGGATGGCATCGGTCATGCGGGAAAAACTGGTCTCGCCCGAGCGCGCCGCCCGGCCCAGCGCCTGTTCGATGGTCTCGCCGGTGCGTTCGAAAGCGGCGGAGATGGCATCGGCCGCCTGGCGGGCGGGACCGTCGGCCAGCGTCTGCAGGGCCTCGCCGGCCCGGTCGGAATAATCGGTCATGATGAAGGGTCCGGATAGCGTTGAAGAAGGGCATCGAGCGCCGCGCGGTCGAGCGCGGGAGTGCTGCCGCCCGTGAGGGCGCGCCATTCCGCCAGACTCAATTGCCAGAAGGCCTGCGGCGTCAGGCCCAGCCGCACGGCCAGGCGCAGCGCGGCCGACCAGTCCATGGCGCCGGTCACGCGCCCGCCCGTTCGAAACAGGCCGCGACAGCGCCGGCGGCGGTCTCCATGTCCAGCGGCAGGGCGCGGATCTCGCTGGCCGTCAGGGTCGAACCGCCGCCGCGCATCAGCGCCTCAAGCACGGCGAGAAGACGGGTCGCCGTCATCGGTTCGCCATCGGCACAGATCGCCTCGATCTCGGCGAGCGCGCCCAGGGTGAGACACAGGACATGCGTCGCGCCGCCGGCCACCAGTTCCACCTCGCCGCGCACGGGATTCGCCATCTAGAGCGCCTCGAAGGTCAGCGCCCCGGCCGAGGCCAGGGTCATCGCCCAGGCCGCCTCGCCGTCATGGCGGCCGGAATAATCCAGGCTCGCGACGAGAAACGGCCCGGTGATCGTGCCGAAGCCCGGGATCACCAATTGCCAGTCCCGCGCCGCCTGGTCGAAAAAGGTCTGGCGCACCTGCGCATCCGCGGCCGCATCGACAAACACGCCCGCGCCGGAGACCGAACAGGATTTCACCCCCGCCCCGGCCAGCAATTCGCGCCAGCCATCGGCACTGTCGGCATGGGTGACATCCACCGTCCGCGCATTCAGCGAGATCGTCTTCATGCGCAGCCCGGCAGCCGCGGCATAGGCCGGCGGCTCACCGCCATCGCCGATCCGCAACAGGACATCGCGCCCGGATTGGAGGGTCATCAGCATATCTCCACTACGTCAGAATTCTGTTTTCCCCGGACCTGTTCCGGGGCCTCGTTGAGGCTGAAAGGGGGCGTCCGGCAGGCCCCGGAATGCGCTTCGCTTATCCGGGGAAACCGGGTTCAGAGCATGTCATCCCACCCGCCCCATCACCGCTTTCAGGCGGATCAGGCCGCGGCGGATATCGGCGTCGCGCGTGGCGAAGACATCGCTGTAGGCGGGCAGCAGCGAGAGGAGTGTCCAGGGTTCCGGCAGGTCGATATCGAGCCCGGCCAGCGCGGTGCGAAGCGGGCCGAGAAGCCCGGCGGGATCGGCATCGCGGCACCAGATCTCCAGGCTCAGCCGGCATTCCAGCAGGGCAACACCGTCGGCGCCGGTCTCCACCGTCTCGATCCGCCCCCAGCTGGCATTGGGATAGGGCGTGCGCCGGCTGCGCCGAACGGTCAGCCGCACCGGATCGCCCAGCACGGCCCGGATCGCCGGATCGGCCTTGAGGGCCGCATCGATCACGGTGCGCAGGCCCGCTTCCGGCCCGCTCACAGCGTCACCCGCCGATAGGGCGCGATCAGGCTGTCGGCGACCGGCGGCAGGGCTTCGCTGTCCTCGGACATGGCTTTCACCAGCTGCAGGATCGCCTCGCGCAGCGGCGCGGGCACATCGGCAGGCTGATCGCCATAACCGGCGCGGAAGCGGATCTCGATCCCGCCTGCCGCCCGGCCCGGCTCGGGCCAGACCGTGTCCGGCTTCAGCGCGATCCGTCCCGGATCGGCCATCGTGTCCACGAAAAACGCCGCCGGATCATGATCCGACGGCGTGCCGTCTGCGTCATATGTGGTGATCGCCTCCAGGGCGATCAGGGGCGGTCTGGGCAATCGGAACTGCGTGCCGAACGCCACCAGCCGCCCATCCCCGTCCCAGCGGTCGCGCCGCTCGACCCAGGTCTGGGCAAGAAGCGCCCGCCCCGTTTCCCGCTCGACGCGCTCGCGGGCCGCCGCTATCCATTGGTTGATCGCATCGTCATGCACATCATTGCCGATGCGCAGCCGGAGCTTGGCTTCGGCCAGCGTGACAGGCTCCGCGGAGGGCGGAGTGTGGAGTGTGAGGGACATGGATATCGTCTCCCGTTTGATTTCGGAGCGGATTTCACCGGAGGCCGTGCGGCCATTCTGGTCTGAGGTGGTGGTTCATGCCGCTGGCGGGCTTGTGTCACTGCTCGCCCTTGGTGCGCTGGAACTCGCACTGCCCCGCATTGCGCACGTCCTTATATGGACACTGTTTCTTCCGGCTGTGACTTTGATATTTGCCAGATCAGTTCTGCGCCCCCCGATCCGCCAATACCTGGGTCTGGATCGCGATGCTGCACCGTGGTGGTTCAAGTTCGGGTATATTGGTGCAGCGCCCGACTTTGCCCGGAGCATCCTGCCAGCCTGGCAGTTCTCTCCATCCCGCCTTTACCTGCCCGGGATCGCCAATCATCTCGGAAATGCGCTGGGCGTTTTCGCGGTGCTGATGACTCACTGGGGCCTGTGGCACCGCTTCGAGGGTCTGATCCAGCTTTTTCCCGTGCTCGTTATAGTGACGACGGTGCTGCTCTTCTTTTTGATTGCTCATACGATGACCTTTATGCGCCTCCCCGAGCCGGGCAAGAGCAGATGGTCCTTCTGGTAGAGTGCCTCAACGATCTGCGCTGTCGTGCAGCTCACCCCTTCTCCCCCGGGAGAAGGTGCCCCGGAGGGGCGGATGAGGGGGAAAGCCCGGTGCCGGCGCCCGGAGCGCCAAAAGCGGTGTCTTCCCCCTCTCCCTCAATCCCTCTCCCGAGGGAGAGGGAGGTTGAAAAAGGCAGCGTCAGCCCTTTTCTTCCCCACACCGTGGGGAAGTGGGCCCTCCGTAGCTTCAGCGAAGGCGGCCCCTCCCCCGCTTCGCGGGTCCCCCTCCCCACTTGCGTGGGGAGGAAAGCCTCTACGACGTCCCGAACTTCAACAGCTTGATGGCCTCGAAATCCTGTACGCCGCCGCCGACGCGTTTGGTGGTGTAGAAGAGGACGTAGGGTTTGGCGGAATAGGGATCGCGCAGCACTTCCACGCCCTGGCGGTCGACGACGAGATAGCCCTTCTCGAAATCGCCGAAGGCGATGGCAAAGGCGTCCGAGCCGATATCGGGCATGTCTTCCGCCTCGGTGACGGGATAGCCCAGCAAGGTCGAGGTGCCGGCTTCGCTGAGAGAGGGCTGCCAGAGATAATTGCCGTCGGCATCCTTGAAGCGGCGCACGGCAGAGACGGTCTGGCGGTTCATCACGAAACGGCCGCGGGCGCGATAGGCGGTCTTGGGCGCATAGACGAGATCGATCAGCGCGTCGGCCGGGTCGGAGGCGTCGAAACCGCCATCCGTTCCGGTCGCGACATAGCCCATCTCGCCCCAGGCCTGATTGCCTTCGGCGGCCTTGGTGTAGCCCAGGAAACCGCGCGGCTTGCCCGAGCCATTGCCGGAGACGAAGGCCGCGCCTTCCTGGACGGCGAAGACATCCCGCACCTCTTCCGCCAGCCATTGCTCGATATCGACCATGGCATCGTCCAGCAGCTGCTGGGTGGCGGCCGGCATGGCGTAGAGTTCGGCGCAGGGGAAATCGATCAGGTCCAGCGTTGGGCTGTCGGTCTCCGGCCGCGCGGCGGTCTCGGCGACCCAGCCGGTGGCGGTGCCGCCCTTGGAGACCGGTTTGCGGAACATGCCCGCCGAGGTCTGGCGCACCGAGGCGATGGCGCGGATCGGCGAGGCTTCGGTCAGGAGGCGATCGATGCGCGCCTCGGTCTCCGCCGGCACGACATAGCCGCCATCGGCGTCCGAGCCCGCGCTGGCCGATTTGCCCTCATTCAGCCCGGCCGCATCGCCGCGGCGCATATAGTCCGACCAGGCCGCCGAACCGGCACCCGCCGGAGCGCCGTCGAGACCGGGGCGGGCGCGGTCGAGCAGGAGGCGGTCGAGGGCGGATTTCTGCTGCGTCAGGGCCGCGTCGATGCGGGCGACCTTGTCGTCCAGCAGCACGTCGGACGAGGCCTTGGCGTCGATCTCGTCGAGGCGGGCGTCATTGGCCTCCTTGAAGGCCTCGAAGGCGGCCAGCACCTCGCCCAGCGCGGCCCGGGTTTCCGCCGAGACCGGCGTCATCTTGGTTTCCTTGGTCATGGATTTTCCCTTTTGAGTGAAGGAGATCAGGCGGCCACGGCAGGCCGGACAAGCCGCAGGCGGGCCTGCGGCAGCATGGGGAAGGTCACGATGGAGACCTCCCAGAGATCGATGTCGAAAAGATCGCGGCCGCGCGGCTTGCGGGCGGCGGAGCGGCGGGTGCGAAAGCCGATGGAAAGACCGTTCACCGCACCGCGGGCCACCAGACCCGCCGCCGTGCGTCCGCGCGGGCCCTCGGCCAGGATCTCGCCGGTGACGAAGAGGCCGCGCCGGTCCTCGCGCAGCCCGGTCCACACGCCGACCGGTTCGGCCGGATCGTGCTGGAACAGCATGGGGATCGAGGTCTTCGCCCGCAGCGTCCGGGCAAACGCGCCGCGATGCACGACATCGCCGGCCAGGTCCGCCAGCCCGAACAGGCTCGCATGACCCTCGATCAGGAGGGGTTGGGGCATGATAAAATCTTCCTTGAATTTGCGATGTCATCCCGGCCGGATGGCCCGCGCAGGCGGGCCGCAGGGCCGGGACCCATGCGCTCGCTTTTGGCCGGAGGCGGATCCGATTTCAGCGGCAGCTGGAGGCGCACCGGGATTATGGGTCCCGGACTTTCGCCCCGCCTCCGCGGGGCGTGCATCCGGGATGACAATGACGGGTCTGGTGAGGCGCCCCGCCTACTCCTCCATCCGGCGTTCGATGCGCACCAGGCTCTCGCGCGCCAGGCGCATTTCGGCTTCCAGCCGGGCCAGGCGTTCGGCGAGCGGGCCGGCGCGGTCATTGGCGTGTTCCAGCTGGTCGAGGCGTTCGGCGACGCGGCCGGACCAGATCAGCGCGCCGGCGCTCTGCAGGCCGATGGCAAGGAGCACGCCGGCGGTCACCTGACGCTGCAGCGTCCAGCGGGGCATCTCGCTCATGACGTCGCCTCCGGACCGGGCAGCTCGGCCTCGATGGTCAGCGTCCCGCCGAACCAGGGCTGCAGCCAGACCGACAGCGCCCGCGCGGTCTTGCGCACCAGCGGCGTCACGGTCTGGCGGATGAAGGCGAGATTGGCCTCGCGATAATTGGCATAGGTATTGTCGCCCGGCAGGCCGAGGATGAGCGGCGGCACGCCGAAGGCCAGCGCGATCTCGCGCGCAGCCTCGCGCCGCGCCTCGATGAAGTCCATCTCCGCCGGGCTCATCGCCATCGGCTTCCAGTCCAGACCGCCCTCCAGCAGCAGCGGACGGCCGGCATTGGCAGCACCCGTGTGCGTGTTGGCCAGCTCGCCCTTGAGCCGTTCGAACTGGTCCTCGGTGAGATGTCCGTCGGCGCCGTTGAAGACCAGCGCACCGGAGGGCCGCGCTGCATTGTCCAGGAGCGCCCGCGCCCAGTCCGCCCCGGCCGTGTGCAGATCGACCGCCCGGCCCGCCGGTTCCAGCGGCGAGAGGCCGTAATGATCGTCGGACGGATGGAAGAGCCGCATGTGGAAAACCTGTGAACGGCCTGTGGACGGATCGCGCTCGAAGCGGCGCTTGTATCCTCCGGCGCCATACTCCCACCCGGTCGGCCAGCCCGTCGGATCGGCCAGCACACGCATGCGATCCGGGCGCAGGCTGAAAAGCTCGCGCGGTTCGCCGTCCAGGGTGACGAGCTCGAGATAGCCATTCCCCGCCAGCTGTAGATAACCGTAGAGTTTTTCCCACAGCTCGGGCCCGGATGTCTCGGCATTGGGCCGGTCCAGGAGACGCTGCACGGCCGGATCGGAGGCCCGGAACGGCACGTCGGCAGCGGCCTCGGCGATCAGCCTGACGCAGCGATTGGCCACCGCATTGCGCGCATAGCCCGCCTCGATCTGCGCCGGCAGCGCCCGCGGCAGCCAGCGCGACACCCGCCCCGCCGCCAGCGAGACCAGCCGGCTCGTCGCAGCCGTCTTCACATCCCGGCCGAAAAACCGGGAAAACCAGTTGGACATGGTGTGTCCTTTCTTTGTGTTCGAAAGCTTTGCTGTCATCCCGGGTGCACGCCCCGCGCAGGCGGGGCGAAAGTCCGGGCCCCATAACCCCGATGGTTCCGGGTTGGCGCGAATGTCGTGCCTGCTTACGGCCCGCAACGAGGCTATAGGTCCCGCCCCTGCGGCCTGCCTTCGCAGGCCATCCGGCCGGGATGACAATGCGCAAATTCCCTACATCCACCGCATGCGCGGGGCGCCGCGGGTGCCGACGAGGAGGTCGGTCAGGGCCCAGACGAGGGCGTCGACGCGGTCGGGGCTGGTACCGCCGGCCTCGGGTGAGCCGAAGGCGCACATCTGGTCTTCCAGGGCGGCAAAACGGCCGGCATGCCTCACCCGCCCGGCGGCATAGAGGGCGGCGACCGGTTCGGCGCGCACATGCTTGCCGCGCGTGGCATGCACCAGCCTGACCGGCAGGGCGGCGTCGGCGGCCTTGAGCACCGAGCGCACCATCTCCCCGCCCTGATTGGCCTCGGCGATCACGCTGTCGGCGCTGAAACTGTCGAAGGCCGACGCTACGCGCGCGGCCCAGTCGGCCGGCATGGCGGGCCCGAAGGACATGTCCGCCAGCACGACACCGCGCCGGCCCGGCCCCTCGCCCGCCGCGCCCGCCACCACGATGCCGCACTCGTCCGAGCGCGGACCGCCCGAGGCCGGCGGGTCGACGGCGACCACGATCCGGTCGAGATCGGGCACGGTCTCGGCAAAACAGGCCTCGACCTGGGCGCGCGTCCACAGCGCGCCGGGCGGATCGTCGATCAGAATGCCCTCGATCTCCTGCCGCCCCAGCGCGGAGCCGCCATAGGCAGCATTCATCGCGTCGAGAAAGCCCGGTGCCAGATTGGCCGCATTGTCGGCGGTCGGCTGATGGCTCAGCTCCACGCCGGCCTGTTTCACCAGGCGTTTCAGCGCCGGGATCGGCCGCGGCGTGGTGGTCAGCATCAGGCGCGGATGATCGCCCAGACGCAACCCCATGCGCAGCGTGTCGATGACGCGCTGCGGGTTCGACCAGGCGGCAACTTCGTCGCCCCAGGCAAAATCGAATTGCGGTCCGCGCAGCCCGTCCGCATCCTCGGCAGAGAAGGCATGGCCCACCGCCCCGCCGGGCCAGACGACGCGCTTGCGGCTGGCCTCATAGCGCGGCCGGCCCGCCTCCGGTCCGATATTCATCAGGCCGGACGGGCCCTCGATCATCACTTCGCGCACATCGTTGAAAGTCGGCGCGACCAGCGCGATGCGCTGGGCCCCGCCCTCCACCACGCCGCGCACCCATTCGGCCCCCGCGCGGGTCTTGCCCGCACCGCGGCCGCCCAGGAAAAGCCAGATCAGCCAGTCACCCTCAGGCGGGATCTGTGCCCTGCTTGGTTTCCAGAGACGCCAGTCGCGGCACATCTGCGCCAGCTGCGCTTCGCTCAGACTGTCCGTCCAGCGCTTTTGTACGTCGCAGTCTTGCGTGCTCA
Source organism: Maricaulis sp. (assembly GCF_039978735.1). GTDB lineage: Bacteria > Pseudomonadota > Alphaproteobacteria > Caulobacterales > Maricaulaceae > Maricaulis. Next base: position 117,338 of record NZ_JBDWAS010000015.1, on the reverse strand, counting down.
TCCAGTCGAGCAAGAAGTTCGGCCCGGGCTGCGGCGGGAGAGATCTCGTCATGCTGGCCCCCTGCTGCCGGTCTTGTCGTGTTCGGTTTCATCTCGTCCTCCATGGCTTCGAGCAGCCGCCGGACCGGCTCCAGTCCACGCGCCTGCTTGCCGGCCTCGTCGATCCGGCAACGCAGGGCATCTGACTCGATCCGTGCCGCCAGCCGGCGGAAGGCCTGCCGTCGCAGATCGGCCCGCTCCTCCGGCGCAAGCGCCGAGAACCAGGCCCAATTGCGGTAGATCGTGTTCCGGCAACAGCCGGCCTCGGCAGCGAGCGCGCTTGCGCTTTCGCCCGCCTCGTAGCGCACCATCCAGGGATACCAGTCGACCCGGTCGCGCCGTTTTCTCTCGGTTTTCTCAAGCATGCCGAACCATAGCCCGGCGCCGGCACCGGTCTGATTTCGGGCCGTGTTTTTTCGCGAAGAGATTGAAAGCGTGGAGAAAGTTTTTCCGCGATGCGGGGATAGCGGACGGGCTATCCGCGGTTTGTGCTTTTTAAGCGCCGCTGTCATCCCGGCCGGATCGCCCGCGAAGGCGGGCTGCAGGGCCGGGACCTATACGCTCGCTTTCGGCCGGAAGCAGGCTCGATGTCAGCGACAGCTGGACAATCACCGGGGTTATGGGTCCCGGACTTTCGCCCTGCCTGCGCAGGGCGTGCATCCGGGATGACAATTCATGATACACAATTTATAATTGCGTCTATGGAGCATTGCTATTTTGTTTACCTGCTCGCTTCGCGCAGATACGGAACGCTGTATTGCGGCGTCACCAATTCGCTGCTGCGCCGGGTGTTCGAGCACAAGATCCGGCAGGTTCCCGGGTTTACGGCCAAATACGGTGTCGACCGGCTTGTCTGGTACGAGCCTCACCAGGATATCAATGAAGCGATTGCCAGGGAAAAGCGCATCAAGCGCTGGCGGCGGCAGTGGAAGATCAATCTGATCGAGAAAGACAATCCCGACTGGAATGATCTCTACCCGGGTCTGGGCGGAACCGATCCGGCCGAACTGGCACCGGAACACCAGCGCAATTGGTAGCACTGCACGAGACTGTCATCCCGGCCGAATGGCCTGCGAAGGCAGGCCGCAGGGCCGGGACCGATACGCGCGTTTTTGGCCGAAAGAAGGCTCGATGTCAGCGACAGCTAGATAACCACCGTGTTTATGGGTCCCGGACTTTCGCCCTCCCGGCCTTGAGCCGGGACGCGCGGGGCGTCCATCCGGGATGACAAGGGAAATCAGCTTTCCTTCTTCACCTTGTGGATGCCCAGCATGTCGAACACCGCCTTCTCGTAGAAGGGTTCGCCGACGCCGCCGCGGATCTTGCCGAGGAAATAGCTTTCGAAACCGGCCTTGGCGAGGTGGACCCAGCCGCCGTCGGCGGACCAGTTCACATTGCGCGGCGGGATTTGCGGCATGGCGACGAAGGCGACGCCGCCATCGCCGAAATCGGCCAGGCAGACCGCATTCCAGGTGGCGACATTATTGGCCGGCTTGCCGTCCAGATCGGCGCGCAGATTGCGGGCGGTGGCGACCACCATGCTCTCGATCATGAAACCGGTCTTGGGCACGCCCACCGGCACCGGATAGGCCGCAACCGGCGGGATGGCGACGCAGACGCCGACCGAGAAGACATTGGGATATTTCGGGTTGCGCTGGTGCTCGTCGATCACGACAAAGCCGCGCGGATTGACCAGGCCCTCGACATCGCGCACCGCGGCGATACCGCGGAAGGCGGGCAGCATCATCGAGTATTTGAAGGGCAGTTCGTGGGTCTTCTTGACCGATCCGTCCTCGGCCACTTCCTCGACATGCATCATGCCGTCCTCGACCTTTGTCACGCGGGCCGAGGTGATCCACTTGATGTGCCGGTTGCGCATCTCGCTTTCCAGCAGACCCTTGGTGTCGCCGACACCGTCAAGGCCGAGATGGCCGATATAGGGTTCCGAGGTGACAAAGGTCATCGGCACCTTGTCGCGGATCTTGCGCCTTCTCAGATCGGTCTCGAGAATCATCGCGAATTCATAGGCCGGCCCGAAACAGGACGCGCCCTGTACCGCCCCGACCACGATCGGGCCGGGATCCTTCACGAAGTCCTGCCAGACATCGTTGGACGCCGCGGCATGATCGACATGGCAGATCGACTGGGTGAAACCGCCATGCGGGCCCAGCCCCTCGATCTCGTCGAAGGCCAGTTCCGGGCCGGTGGCGATAACCAGATAGTCGTATTCCAGCGTCTCGCCATTTGCCAGATCGATCGCATTGGCGTCGGGGCGGACTTTCGTGGCCGCGGCGTGGATGAAATCGATGCCCTTCTTCTTCAGCATCGGCTCCAGCTCGACCTTGATCTTTTCCGGCTTGCGCCAGTCGACCGCGACCCAGGGATTGGAGGGGGTGAAGTGGAAGGTGGGATAGTCCGAGACCACCGTGATCCGGTCGCTGGAGCGCAATTCCTTGCGCGCTTCCAGGGCCATGGGAACGCCGCCGAGGCCGGCGCCAAGTACAACGATATGAGCCATGTTTTCCTCCCGACCCGGCTTCAACGGGTCATTCTTGTCCGGAATACCGCGCTCCGGCTTTGCGTTGGATCAATCTATCCGGCCACCGCATCGGCTACGGTGCAGAACTGCGATTTCAGATGCATGAGGATGCCGAGACAGCGTTCGTCGCTGATCGAATAGTGGACCTGGAGACCGGATTTGCGCCCTTCCACCAGACCGTCGCTGCGCATTTTTGCCAGGTGCTGGGACATGGCCGATTGCGACAGGCCGGCAATCTCGGTGAGCTCGCCCACCGTCGCCTCCCCCATCGCCAGACGGCACAGGATCAGGAGGCGCTTTTCATTGGCCAGCAGTTTCAGGAAGGCCGCGGCATCGCCGGCCTGGTCCTGCAATTGCGCGATCTGCGGGTCGATTGTCGTCACGCGGGTCACCTCGAACACGGCATCTGAAACATCATTGACAGCTAATATAGCTTCCACTAAATTAGTGTCAACTAATGTTTTGGCCCACAGCTTGCCCCATAGGGAGACCCCGACATGAGCCTTCGCGAACTCGACCCGAAAGATGTCTACAAGGCCCTGCAGGACAATACGGCCGTGCTGATCGATGTGCGCGAACCGCGCGAATACGCCACCGAGCGCCTGCACGGCGCCTCGCTGCACCCGCTGTCGACCTTCGATCCGCAATCCCTGCCGGTCGACAAGTCCCGCGAGGTGATCCTGCATTGCGGATCCGGCAAGCGCTCGATGGACGCCCTGCAACGCTGCCAGAAAGCCGGCGTGCCGATCACCGCCCATGTGAAGGGCGGCCTCCTGGCCTGGAAGACGTCCGGCCTGCCGACCATCACCATCGATCCGGCCACCGGCGCCGTTATCGACCCCCAGAGCCGCTGAACCGGAAAGGCCCGATCGCCATGCTGAAAGCCGGCCTCCTCGCGACCGCCCTTCTCGCGGTCACCGCCCCCGCTGCCCTCGCCCAGCCGGGCGAGAGCTTCACCGTCACCGCGACCCGGATTGCCGACCGCAAGGCCGTGTTCGCCACGGTCGAGAGCATCGACACCGTGGCCGCTCGCGCCCGCATCTCCGGCACGATCGGCGAGCTGCGTGTGGATGAGGGCGATGCCGTGGCGGCCGGCGATGTGCTGGCCGTGGTGGTGGACGACCGGCTGGCGCCGCAGATCGGCGCCATCAACGCCACCGCCTCGTCCCTGCAGGCCCAGCTGGACCAGGCCCGCATCGACCTGACCCGCGCCCAGGACCTGTTCGACCGCGGGATCTTCCCCCAGGCGCGTCTGGATCAGGCCCGGACCCAGGTCGATGTGCTGGAAGGCCAGCTCGCCTCGGCCCGCCAGGAGCGCGCCGTGCTGGTGCAGCAATCGCGCGAGGGCGATGTGCTCGCCCCGGCCAGCGGCCGCGTGCTCGACGTACCGGTGACCGCCGGTTCGGTCGTACTGCAGGGCGAACAGGTCGCCACCATTGCCTCCGATCTCTACCTTCTGCGCCTGCGCCTGCCGGAACGTCATGCCCGCACGATTGCCGAAGGCGATACGGTGACCGTCGATGCGGCTGCCCTGACCGGCGATGTCGCACCCACCGGCCGTATCCGCCAGGTCTATCCGCGCATCGAGGACGGCCGCGTCATCGCCGATGCCGTCGTCGAGGGGCTGGGCAATTACTTTGTCGGCGAACGCGTGCGCGTGCATGTCGAGGTCGATGAGCGCGATGCCGTCATCGTACCCGAAGCCTTCCTGATCAACCGCTATGGCGTCGACTATGTCCGCCTGCGCGAGGCCGATGGCCATGTCGTGGACATTGTCGTCCAGCGCGGCCGCGAGACCGCAGACGGTATTGAAATTCTCGGCGGCATCGCCGCCGGCGACGTGCTGGTGCAGCCATGAAGCTGGGTCTTTCCGGACATCTGGCGAAGGGTTTCATCCGCTCGCCGCTGACGCCGCTCATCCTGCTGGCCTCGCTGGCCATGGGCCTGATCGCCCTGATGGTCATCCCGCGCGAGGAAGAACCGCAGATCTCCGTGCCGATGGTCGATGTGATGGTCGCCGCGCCGGGCCTGCGCGCACCGGACGCGGTGGAGCTGGTCACCGAACCGCTCGAGACGATCATCCGATCGATCGAGAATGTCGAACACGTCTATTCCCAGACCGAAGACGACCAGGTGATGGTCACCGCGCGCTTCGATGTCGGCACCGATGCCGACGACGCGATCCTGCGCGTGCACGAGCGGATCAACGCCAATCTCGACCGCATCCCCCACGGCATCAATCCGCCGCTGATCGTCGGCCGCGGCATTGACGATGTCGCCATTGTCGCGCTGACCCTGTCGCCCGCGCCCGCCGTGGCCGGGCACTGGGACGACAATGCCCTTTACAATATCGCCGAGGAATTGCGCGCCGCGCTGATGTCGGTCGACGATGTCGGCCTGACCTATATCACCGGTGGCCGCGCCGACCAGATCCGTGTCGAACCGGATCCGGAACGCCTGTCGCAATACGGCGTCACCCTGCAACAGCTCGCCGGCCGCATCGCCGAGGCCAACCGCGCCTTCCCCGCCGGCCAGGTGAGCGGCAATGACACCACGCGCTTCGTCACCGCCGGCCAGACACTGCAGGGCGTGCCCGATATCGGCCTGCTCCTGCTCACCGCGCGCGACGGACGCCCGGTCTATGTGCGCGATGTGGCAGATGTCATTGTCGGTGCCGAGCCGGCCGGTGCCCGCGCCTGGATGTTCACCCGCGAGGGGAGCGACGGCAGTCATGGCGAGGATGCGCACGGCTCCACCGCCAGCTGGCAGCGCACGCCCGCCGTCACCCTGGCCCTGGCCAAGCGCGAGGGCGCCAATGCGGTCGTCGTCTCCGAACACATACTGGAACGCCTCGACCTGCTGCGCGGCAGCCTGATCCCCGAGGGCGTCGAGGTCACCGTCACCCGCAATTACGGCGAGACCGCCAACGAGAAGGCCAACGAGCTACTCTTCCACCTCGGCCTCGCCACCGTCTCCATCGTGCTGCTGGTCACGTTCGTGATCGGCTGGCGCGAAGGCCTGGTCGTGCTGGTCGTCATCCCGACCACCATCCTTATGACGCTGTTTGCGTCCAACCTGATGGGCTACACGATCAACCGCGTCTCGCTGTTCGCGCTGATCTTCTCCATCGGCATCCTGGTCGACGACGCCATCGTGGTGATCGAGAATATCGCCCGCCACTGGGCGATGAAGGACGGGCGGCCGCGCATCACCGCTGCCGTCGAGGCCGTGGCCGAAGTGGGCAATCCCACCATCGTCGCCACCCTCACCGTGGTCGCGGCCCTCCTGCCCATGCTGTTCGTGTCGGGCCTGATGGGGCCCTACATGGCGCCGATCCCGGTCAATGCCTCGGCCGCGATGATCTTCTCTTTCTTTGTCGCCATGGTGCTCACGCCCTGGCTGATGATGATGATCGCCGGCCGCCGCAAATCCGATGTCTCCGGCCATGCCGAAGGCCATGAGGGCATTCTCGGCCGGCTCTACCGCCGCGTCGCCACACCCATTGTCGCCGGACGCAAGCCCGCCTGGACCCTGCTCCTGACGGTGGGCGTGCTCACCCTGGTTTCCATGTCCGCCTTCTACTTCAAGGGCGTGACGGTGAAACTCCTGCCCTTCGACAACAAGTCGGAATTCCAGGTCATTATCGACCTGCCCGAAGGCGCCACGCTGGAACGCACCGACCGGGTGCTCACCGAGGCCGCCGGCCGGCTGGCCGCGATTCCGGAAGCGGTCTCGATCCAGGCCCATGCCGGCACGTCTGCGCCGTTCAATTTCAACGGGCTGGTGCGCCACTATTATCTGCGCAGCCGGCCGGAACAGGGTGACCTCCAGGTCAATCTCCTGCCCAAACACCATCGCGACCGCGCCTCGCACGAGATCGCGCTGGAGGCCCGCGAGCTGCTGGCCGGCATGGACCTGCCTGAGGGCACCTCCGTCCAGGTCGCGGAAATCCCGCCGGGCCCGCCCGTGCTGGCAACCCTGCTGGCGGAGATCTACGGTCCCGATGCGGAAACCCGACGCGCTGTCGCCCGCGAAGTCCGCGCCGCCTTCGAGAGCGTGCCCTATGTCGTCGACGTCAATGACGGCTTCGGCGAGCCGCGGCCGCGCCTGCGCATCGCCATTGACCAGGACAGCCTGGAATATTTCCGCGTCCAGCAATCGGATGTCTACGACACGATCGGCGCCCTGATCGGCGGCACCACGGTGGGCTATTCCCATCGCGGCGAAGGCCGCAATCCGGTCGAGATCGCCGTGGAACTGCCGCGCAGCGACCGCAGCTGGACCGAACGCCTCGCCTCCACCCCCGTTCCCGCCAACACCCTGCCGGGCGACCGCACCGTGGTGGAGCTGGGCGATGTGGTCTCGATCACCGAGGAGGACGGCTCCTACCCGATCTTCCGCCGCGACGGCCGCTATGCCGAAATGGTGATGGCCGAACTGGCCGGCGATTTCGAGGCGCCGATCTACGGCATGTTCGCCGTCCAGGACGCCCTCGCGGAACGGGATTGGAGCGAGGATATCCCCGCCCCCCAAATCCGGATGTATGGTCAGCCGCCGGGCGATGAGGAGGTCACCCTGCTGTGGGACGGCGAGTGGGAAATCACCTATGTCACCTTCCGCGACATGGGTGCGGCCTTCATGGTGGCGCTATTGGGCATCTATGTGCTGGTTGTGGCGCAGTTCGGATCGTTCCGGGTGCCGCTGATCATCCTGACGCCGATCCCGCTGACCTTCATCGGAATCATCTTCGGGCACTGGGTTTTCGGCGCCGCCTTCACCGCCACCTCGATGATCGGCTTCATCGCCCTGGCCGGGATTATCGTGCGAAACTCGATCCTGCTGGTCGACTTCATCCGCCACGGCGCCGAGGAGGGCGAGCCCCTGCGGGAGACCCTGCTGCGGGCCGGCGCGATCCGCTTCAAGCCGATCCTCCTGACCGCGATCGCCGCGATGATCGGCGCCTCGGTCATCCTGGGCGATCCGATCTTCCAGGGCCTGGCGATCTCGCTCCTGTTCGGCCTCGCCTCGTCCACCCTTCTTACCGTGCTGGTTATCCCGGCGATCTACATCGTCTTCAAGGACGGCGATGCGCCCTACCGGCCGGCCCTTTCCGAAGCGTCCCATCAAGGAGAAACCTCATGACTCTCGGACGTGCCGTCATGCTTTTCGCCGGCTGCATGACCCTTCTCTCGGCGATCCTCGCCTGGCAGGTCAGCGAATGGTGGCTGCTGCTCACCGCCTTCGTCGGCCTCAACCAGATCCAGACCAGCTTCACCGGCTTCTGCCCGGCCGCCATGGTCTTCAAGGCCCTCGGCGCCAAGGACAAGGCGGTGTTCAGCTAGAGACGCGTTGGGGAGGGCGAAGGCCGGTGCTTTCCCCCTCTCCCCGCCCTCTCCCCAGGGAGAGGGAGTTCCGGTTGCGCGTGTCACGAAGGCCCCCTTCTCCCCAAGGGAGAAGGTGCCCGCAGGGCGGATGAGGGGGAAGACACTGCCTTCGGCCCTCAGTCCTCTTCCCCCGGCCATTCCACGATGTGTTCTTCCCAGTCAGGGTCGCCGTCGAAATCGTCCTCGCTGACCACCTGACCGGCCACGCTCATGCCCGCCTTGGCGGTGGAGTGCGGATCGCCGGTCACGAGCGGGTGCCAGTCAAAAAGATCCTTGCCCTCGGCGATCAGCCGGTAGGCACAGGTTTTCGGGATCCAGGGCAGGGTGCGGATATTGTCCGGTGTCAGCACGACACAGTCCGGCACCTGGGTATGGCGATGCGGATAATTGCGGCAGCCGCCATTCTCGCAATCGAACAGCGTGCAGGCGACATCGGTCTCCATGCGCAGCCCGGTATCCTCATCCTCCAGCTTGATCAGGCAGCACTTTCCGCAATGGTCGCAGAGCGATTCCCACTCGGCACGGGACATCTGGTCCAGAGATTTCATTTTCCAGAAAGGCTGAGGCATGGTCCCGCCTGAATTCCGCCGCTATTGATAGGCTTTAGACAGGGCGAGCCTAACACGCAGCCAGGCATTCGGGGTTGGCAAAAAGCATGTACCAGGAGCCGTTTCGCGCGGATCACATGATGGAACGCGACCGGCGCGAACAGCGCCGCCGCCTGATCGTGGGCGGATCGCTGGCGCTGATTGCGATCATGCTCGTCTCCTTTGCCTTCGCTGGCTGGCACTGGGCCTTCCACGATCTGCCGTCCGCGCCGCAAAGCGCCGCCGAGCTGTGGAATGTCCGCCGCGAACCGGCCGTCACCCTGGCCGACCGCGAAGGCCGGGTCCTCGCTGTGCGCGGTCCGCTCTATGCCCGCGCCGTCGCCCTGGAGAGCCTGCCCGAACACGTGCCGCAGGCCTTTCTCGCCATCGAGGACCAGCGCTTCTACCAGCATACCGGCGTCGATTTCCGCGGTGTCGCCCGGGCGCTCTGGCGGAATTTCCGGGCCGGCGCCACGGTCGAGGGCGGTTCGACCATCACCATGCAGCTGGTGAAGAATCTCATGCTTACCCCCGACCGCGAGCTGCGCCGCAAGATCCAGGAGATGCGGCTGGCGCGGGCGCTGGAGCGCCAGCTGTCCAAGACGGAGATTCTTGAGCTCTACCTCAACCGCATCTATCTGGGCGCCCGCGCCTACGGCATCGAAGCCGCCGCCGAACGCTATTTCGACAAGTCTGCCACCGAGCTCACCTTGGCAGAAGCCGCCCTGCTGGCCGCCCTGCCCAAGGCGCCGAGCCGGCTCGACCCGACCGTCAATCTGGATGCCGCCCGCGCCCGCGCCGCCCAGGTGCTCGCCGCGATGGAGGAAGCCGGCTACATCACGGCGACCGAGCACGCCGAGGCGCTTGCCGATCCGGCAGAACCCGTCGCCGACACCTCCGATCCCAACGCCACATCGAACTGGGGCCACGCCTTCGACATGGCCCTGGCCGAGGCACAGCGCCTGGTCCCGGGCGACATCCCTGACCTGATCATCCGCACCACGCTGGACCCGGCCCTCGCCCGCGCCGCGAACGAGACCGTGGAGCGCGTCTTGTCCGAACAGGGCGAAGCTGCCAATGCCGGCGAAGCCGCTATCGTGCTGCTGGCGCCGGACGGAGCGATCCGTGCCTTCGCCGGCGGGCGGGACTATCGCGACAGCCAGTTCAACCGCGCCCTCCAGGCCCAGCGCCAGCCGGGCTCGGCCTTCAAGCCCATCGTCTTCGCCGCGGCGCTGGAGGCGGGCTACGACCCGTCATCGGCGGTGTGGGACGAACCGGTCGATCTGGAAGGCTGGACACCGCAGAATTTCTCCGGCTCCTATCGCGGTCTGGTCACCCTGCAGGAAGCCCTCAAGCGCTCGATCAACACGGTTGCCGTCCAGGTCGCCGACGAGGTCGGGATCGGCCGCATCGTGGAAATGGGCCATCGGCTGGGCATCCGCTCCGACCTGCCCGAACTGCCGGCCATCGCGCTCGGCGCCGCGGAAGTGAACCTGGTCGAGCTGACCGCCGCCTATTCGGTGTTTGCCAATGACGGTGAACGCCGCGCGCCCTACTTCATTCTCTCGATCACGAACTCGCGCGGCGATGTGCTGTACGAGCATCGCGATCCCGGTGCCGAACGGGCGCTGGAGACGGAAACGGCCCAGGCCATGTCGACCATGCTGCAGGATGTCGTGATGACCGGCACCGGCCGCCGGGCCGCCCTGCCGGGCCGCGCCTCGGCAGGCAAGACCGGCACCAGCCAGTCCTTCCGCGATGCCTGGTTCATCGGCTACACCGCCGACTACACGGCGGGCGTCTGGGTCGGCAATGATGATGACAGCCCGATGGAGAATGTGACGGGTGGCGGCCTGCCGGCCCAGATCTGGCGCGACTTCATGGTGCGGGTGCACGAAGGCCTGCCGGCCCGTGCCCTGAGCGCCCCGGCACCGCGCACGCGGTCCGAGCGTGAAGAGCGGCTGGCGGCTTTCTATTCCGACCTGTCGTCCGCGTTTTCCGAACTGCTCGAAGACGGCGCCTCGCCCAGCGAGCGCTGAACGACCGCGGTCAGGGCCGCAATCTCGGCGCGCAAGCCGGCGATCTCGGTGTGCAGGATTTCCCGGTCGGCATCGGCCTCGGCATCGCGGGCCTCTTCGTCGTCGAAATGCTTGGACTGCAGGCTGTCCACGATGATGGCGATGAACAGGTTCAGCACCGCGAAACTGGTCAGCACGATAAAGACGACAAAGAAGATCCAGGCCCAGGGATGGGTTTCCATCACCGGAATGGCGACATCGGACGCCCAGCCTTCCAGCGTCATCACCTGGAACAGGGCGAAGGCGCTGTCGCCCAGCGTGCCGAAGCGTTCGGGAACGGCCTCGCCATAGAGCTTGGTCGCCATCACGGCGGAGACGTAGAACATCAGGCCCAGCACCGCGATTACGGCCCCCATGCCCGGGATGGCGTTGAGCAGGGCTTCCACGACCTTGCGCAGATCCGGCATCACCGAGAACAGGCGGAAGGCCCGCACGATCCGCAGCGCCCGCAGGACAGAGAACCCGCCGGCCGCCGGGATGACGGATACCGTGATCACGAACAGGTCGAACCAGTTCCAGCCCGACAGGAAGAAGCGGTGGCGGTAGGCGATCAGCTTGAGGGTCAGCTCGACGACGAAAACCCCCACGATGATGCGGTCCATCATCGGCAGCCAGGTGGTGAACCAGTCGCCTTCATAGGGATAGGTTTCCAGCCCCAGCGTGATCGCGTTGATCACGATCAGCGTCATGATGAAGTTGCGGAAATGCGAACTCTCGACGAAAGCCTTCACCCTGTATCCCCTCCGGTGCGCTCCGGGCCGGTCCCCCAACCCTGAGCGCCTGCTCCTAGCTCTACAGGGCTGGAAATTCAATCAGTGTAAGCGATGCGGAAAGCATCGGCGAAAAAATCGCAAACCGTTCAAATTTTAAACGACAACTTATCCGCGATTTAACGACGCATATTGCATAAGGCCGTTGAACGAGGAGCGGACCAGCCCATGCGGCCCGAAGTGCACAATCAGCAAGCGCCGGAGAGCGGCAGCGAGGACTCCGATCCGCCTGTGCGGCGTGACGAGATCACCATCGCCTACCAGCCGATCCTGCGCGGAGCGGCCACGGCTGTATTGTGCTATTTCCTGTTCGACCTTGTCAGCCGGGCGTTCTTTCCGGGCGAGGCCCATCTGGGGATCATGCTGACATCGGTCGGCATCGCTACGATCCTTGCGCAACTGGTCCGGCAATATCTGCGACAGCCCCGCTCGGCCTTTCAGCTGGAGATTTGCGGCGCGACCCTGTGCCTGGCGATGCTGTTCAGTTCGAACCTGCAGCAGAACCTGCACTTCGAGGCCGAGAACCTGGCCTATGCCGTACTGATGATGCCGATCTGCGCTGCCATCCTGCCGCGCCGCCGCACCATCGCGCTGGCCGTACTGATCTCCTTCGCCAATCTGATGTGGCTGGTCTGGCAGAACATGCCGGCCGCGCTGACGGACTATGCCTGGGTCGGCGTATCGGGCATCGCCGCCGGCGTTTCGATCGCCGCGATCATCCGCACCGCCGTTCTGCGCTCGGTCAAGGCGCGGCTGGATGCGATCCACGACCGCGAGATCGCCGAGGAGCTGGCGCGCGAGGCGCGTCACCTGGCCGAATGCGATGCCCTGACAGGCCTGCCCAACCGGCGCAGCTTCTTCCTGGCGCTCAATGAACGGGTCGAGCGCCTGCGCACGCACGGTGAGCCCTTCCTGCTCGGCCTCGTCGACCTGGACGGGTTCAAGCCGGTCAACGACACCTACGGGCATGCGGCCGGCGACGAAATGCTGCAGACCGTGGCCAGGCGTCTGACCGACATCGTCGGCCATCACGCCCTGCCAGCGCGTCTGGGCGGCGACGAGTTCGCACTCCTGACCGCGGCAAATCCGAAGACGGCTGAAGCCGCGCTGACACTGGGGCAACGCATCGAGGCAAAGCTGTCCGAGCCCTATCGCCTGGGCCAGTACACCTGCAAAGGATCCGGCTCTGTCGGCCTCCTGATCTGCGACGATCCGGAACTGAGTGCGCACGACCTTATGGAGCGTGCCGACCATGCGCTCTACTTCGCCAAACGGGCCCTGCAGGGCAAGGCGGTACTGTTCAACGCGGCGCTGGAACAGGAGATGGCGAACTCCAGCCAGGTCGACAAGGCGCTGCGCCGCTGTGACTATGACAGCGAGTTCCAGCTGCATTTCCAGCCACAGTTCGACCTCGTGAAAGGACGCATCATCGGCTTCGAGGCGCTGGCCCGCTGGAACTCGCCGGAACTGGGCGCCGTCACGCCGGACATCTTCATTCCTGCCGCCGAACGGGCCGGCCTGATCCGGCCGCTGACCCAGGTTCTGCTCGGCAAGGCCCTCGCCGCGATGGCCAGCTGGCCGGACGAGATCACCCTGGCCTTCAACCTGTCGACCCATGACCTGATGTCACCCCATGCGGTCGAGAGTGCGCTCGCCACTGTGCGCGGCAGCGGCATCGAACCATCGCGCATCGAGTTCGAGATCACCGAAACCGCGATGATGAGCGACTTCAATCAGGCGCGCCGGGCGATCGACCAGATCAGCGAGGCCGGACACCGTGTGTCGCTGGACGATTTCGGGATCGGCTATTCCTCGCTGCAATACCTGCAGCTCCTGCCGGTCAGCAAGCTGAAGATCGACCATTCCTTCGTGCGCAACATTCTGGAGGACACGGCTTCCTTCAAGATCGTGCGCACCCTGCTTTCCCTGTCCCGCACGCTGGGCCTGGGGTGCGTTGTGGAAGGGGTGGAGACCGAAGCGCAGATGCACATCCTGCGGACCATGGGCGCCCGCCACATCCAGGGCTATCTGATCGGTGCCCCCATGCCGGCCGGTTCCATCCCGTCGGCTCTCGGCAAGACCTATGACTTCACGCCGGCCCGTGGCCGGCCCGGGCCGGCCGAAGCCATTCGCCAGGCCGGCATCCAGTGATGCGTGCCACCATCCTGCTCGCGCTTGTCCTCGCGTCCGGCCCGGCGAACGCCGACGACGTCATGGACGGCTGGTCGCGCCGCGGCGCGGTCTATGCCTCCATCGCCATGGATGACGGCACGCCCGCCAGCTGCGCGGCATTGTGCAGTCGCGACGGAAACTGTCGGTCCTGGGTCTGGACGATCGCCGGGCTGGACGGCCCGGACACGCAATGCGCCCTGCTCTCTGCCGCGCCGACCCCGTTCCGGTCGCCCGGCCGGGTGACCGGGCTGTCGGCCGGTCTGGTTCAACGGATCGAGGCCGCGGCGGAACGGCCGCCGAGCCCGCGCGAGCTGAACGCCCTGCAGTCGATGCAGCACGGTGAGCATGACTAGGCGATATCGCGCGGCGCCCGCCTGCGGACCGGCGGACCCTGTGCTCACGCAAATAAAAAACACACTATATCCGACAATTTGCATGCCCCGGCTGACGCTTTGTTTACCCGCGTGGGGCAACCTGCAAGCCCTGATCGGTGGGAGTGGGCAATGGCCGTCGTCAGCAAGCTGAACAATCTGGTCGAACTGGCCAAGGAGAAGTCCTCGGAGCGCCGGCGGACCCTGCTGCGTGAAGTCACGGATCTCTTCTTCGAGGAGACGCCGGACAGCGGCAGCGCCACCTCGCACAAATTCGACGAATTGCTGTCCTCGCTGGCCGAACAGACCGCCCAGGATGCGCGTGAGGAACTGTCGCAGCGCTTCGCCGATGCGCCCCAGGCCCCGCGCGGGCTGGTGCTGCAACTGGCGCAGGATGCGATCGAGGTGGCGGCCCCGATGCTGGCCCGCTCCAGAGTGCTCACCGACGACGACCTGCTCTCCATCGCCGAAACCGCCGAACAGGGCCACCTCAAGGCCATGTCGCGCCGCGAAGAGGTTTGCGAGCGCCTGTCCGACACAATCGTCCGCCGCGGCGATGACGAGACCGTCGCCCAGCTGATCCGCAATGACGGCGCCCGCCTGTCGCGCGAGACCTTCGAGACCGTCACCGAACGCGCCGAAAGCTCGCCGGTCCTGCAGGGCCCGCTGGTCGAGCGCGGCGACACGCCGAACGATCTCCTGGCCGACCTGATGCTGACCGTCGGCAACAGCCTGCGCGAGCGGATCATGGAACGGTTCGACGCGGTCGACCCGGCCGTGCTCGAGCATGCCATGAACGCCTCGAAGGCGCGGCTGGCCCAGCGCATGGCCGAGGATCGCGACATCGCGGCTGCGCAGAAATTCGTACAGACCATGGCGCTGCGCAAACAGCTGACCGGCAATCTGCTCGCGCGGCTTCTGCGCGAACGCGAATACTCGAAATTCTATGCCGCCTTCGCCGAAATGACCGGGGTCGATTATGTCGCCGCCCGGCGCGCGATCCAGCAGGAATCGATCGACCCGCTGGCGCTGATCTGCAAGTCTGCCGGCTTCGACAAGGCGCTCTTCGTGACCCTCGCCGTACTGCGCCACGCCGCGGGCGAGGATGCTTTCCGGGATGCCCGCGAACTGGGCCAGCTCTACGACGCGATCACCGCCGACGACGCCGCCCGCGCCATGCGCTTCTGGCGCATGCGCAAGAACATGGCCGCCTGAGCCTTATCAGGCCTTGCCGGCGGCCACTGCGCCGGCCGCGTCGTCCTGCGGCGGCTCGAACACTTCCGCGCCGCTTTCCAGATAGACCGAGGTCGAGGGGAAGGCGAACTCCGTACCGGCCTCTTCCACCGTCTGCTTGACGAAGAAAGCCAGCTCTTCCTTCAGCCGCAACCACTCGCCCCAATTGGTGGTCTTGGTGAAGCAGTAGAGCAGGAAGTCGATCGAGGACGGCCCGAAAGCGTCGACGCGCATGAAGGTCGCGACCTCCGGCGGATCGGCAAATTCCGGATTGTCGGAGACGTAAGCGAGCACCTTGTCGCGGATCTCGCGCAATTGCTCGGACGTCGTATCGTAGCGCACGCCGATCGCCCATTTGATGCGGCGGTGGGTCATGCGGGAAAAGTTGGTCACCGCATTGTCCGACAGTTTCGAGTTCGGCACGTAGACCGGCCCCTTGTCGAAACGGCGCACCAGGGTGGAGCGGAAATTGATCTCCTCCACCGTGCCCTCGACCACGCCGTCCACCTTCACCCAGTCGCCCGGCAGGAAGCGTTTTTCGGTGAGGATCAGGATGCCCGCAATCAGGTTCTTGAACAGGTCCTGGGCGCCCAGGCCGATGGCGACGCCGAACAGGCCCAGACCCGCGACGATGCCGGCAACCGGGATATCCCAGACCTGCAGGACGGCCGCCGCCCCCACCACGATGAAGACGATCCGCAGCGCCTTGGTCAGCCAGTCCACCATGACCGGCGTCAGCGCATTGCGCAGGCCCTGCAGGGCAAAGGCGAACGGGCCGACAGCGTTGTGCAGCGCCCAGAACAGGGCGATGACGACCAGCGACTGGACGAATTGATGTCCGCGCAGCGCCCCGTCGCCACCCAGCTGGACGATATTGATGGCGAAGAAGAGCGCGATAATCACCGGGACCAGCTTCATCGGCCCGGCGAGCGCCTCGACGACCGCATCGTCGAACTCGGTCTCCGACCGCTTGGCCAGGCGCTGCAACGCGGCCAGCAGCCATTTCGCGATCAGGCCGCGAATGCCGATGCCGATCAGGACCACCAGGATGGCCAGCAGGCCCTGGCCGACGCTGATGCCCAGAAAGGACGTCTCCCAGACGTTCACGACTATGCCCCAGAACTCCTGGAGCTGTTCGGGAATGCTGTCGGCGGCAGTCGTACTCATGCGGAACGCTCCTTGGCCCGGTGGAAGGACACGTCGGGGAATTTTTCTTCCGAATAGGAGACTTCCCAGGCGCTCTTGGCCAGGAAGACCGGATCGCCATTGATATCCACGGCCATCGCCGATTTGTGCCGGTCGGCGAAAGCCTCGATCTTGTCGCGATCGCCCTCGATCCAGCGCGCGGTCTCGTAGGGCGCCGCCTCGAAATCGACCTCCAGCCCGTATTCCGCCGCAACACGTTCACGCATCACGTCGATCTGCAGCGCCCCGACGGCCCCGACGATGAAGTCGCCGCCCAGCGTCGGCCGGAAGAGCTGGGTGACACCCTCCTCGGCGAGGCTTTCCAGGGCCTTCTTGAGGTGTTTCGCCTTCAGCGGATCGGCCAGGCGGGCCCGGCGCAGGATTTCCGGTGCGAAGTTGGGAATGCCGGTGAAGCGCAGCTTGCCGCTTTCCGACAGGCTGTCGCCGACGCGTAGCGTACCGTGATTGGGCACGCCCATCACATCGCCGGCGAAGGCCTCGTCGGCGATCTCGCGATCCTGGGCGAAGAACAGGATGGGCGAAGACACGGTGAGCTGTTTGCCAGCCTCGGTCTTCAGCTTCATGCCGCGTTTGAACCTGCCCGAACACAGACGCACGAACGCCACCCGGTCGCGGTGATTGGGGTCCATGTTCGCCTGGACCTTGAAGACAAAGCCCGCGACCTCCTTGCCACCCGGTTCGATCTCGACCGGATTGCCATTCGACGACGCCGTGACAGGCGCCGGTCCCGGGATGATGTCGGCCAGTCCCTCGAGCAGCTCACGCACGCCGAAGCCGCGCAGCGCCGAGCCGAAGAAGACCGGTGTGAGATGGCCTTCCAGGAAGCTCTGACGGTTGAAGGGCGGGCAAAGTTCCTTGGCGACCTCTGCGCCCTCGCGCAACTCGTCGGCCTCCTCCGCGCTCAGCACTTCGCTGATCGAATTGCCATCCAGGGCAACGCGTTCGGCCGGCTCGTGCGGATCGCGGTCCTCGCCCGGCTTCTGGAAACGCAGCAGATCATTGGTCGCGATGTCGAGCACGCCCTTGAAGCGCTTGCCCGATCCGGACGGCCACTGCATCGGCGTGGCATCCAGCGCCAGCTTGTCCTGGATGTCTTCCAAGAGGTCGACCGGATCCAGCGCCTCGCGGTCCATCTTGTTGATGAAGGTGACGATCGGGATGTCGCGCAGGCGGCAGACCTCGACCAGTTTCAGCGTGCGCGGCTCCACACCCTTGGCAGCGTCGAGCACCATGATGGCACTGTCGGCGGCGGTCAGCGTGCGATAGGTGTCCTCGGAGAAGTCCTCGTGGCCCGGCGTATCGAGCAGGTTGAACAGGAGACCGCGGTGTTCGAACGTCATCACCGACGCCGAGACCGAGATGCCGCGTTCCTGTTCGATCTTCATCCAGTCCGACTGGGTCCGGCGGTTCTCGCCGCGCGCCCGCACCTGTCCGGCCAGGCGGATCGCACCGGCCGAGAGCAGCAGGGTCTCCGTCAGCGTGGTCTTACCGGCGTCCGGGTGTGAGATGATGGCGAAGGACCGGCGGCGCGCCCATTCCGGCGCGTCTGTCGAATTGGAAGTCATCTATAGGGCTCGCAAGACAATGCAAGCCGGGGGTTACCCCGTTCCCGTGGCCTGAGGCAAGGGTTCACTGCCTGCCATCCAGACCGCACTGTTTGCCTTGGCGGCTGTCAGGTGCCCGTCAGCCTGCTCCCGCCAGAGATAGGCCAGCGTCGTGATCGGGACGTTCGCATAACGCAGTCCCACGGCGTGCCAGCTCGTCGCCCCGTCGGGGCGCACGGCCAACAACCCGTTTGCTCCGGGCGCGACATAGCAGATCAGTGCGCACAGATGCCGGATATGTTCAGGCTTGTTTCGAGCGACATTCGGATCGGCAAACACAGCCTCCCGGACCAGCGCATTGAGCTGGCCGGCGGTAAGTGTCTCGATCTGGGTTGGCGTGAGCGGCATCGCGCCGTCATTCAGCACCGACTTCAAATCACCCAGGTCGAACACGACATCGTTGAAGAGGAACAACATCGTCCGTCTCGCTACGAAATGAGTTTTTCGGCGTCACCCATTTTCGCGCGATGGCGTTAAAGCTTTTCTACCGCGCCGCGGATTCCACCGGTTCGGTCAGGAAGTGGCGCCCGCCCCGGTCCTCGATCTCGACCAGCCAGATGTCCGGATCATCCTCGATGCGCCGCCGGCAATAGGCATCGATATCGGCTTCCCCCGCCGGAACCGGGCGGAACACCGTCCAGATCCGTTCCCCCTCACCGTCCCGTGCCGGGACATAGAGCTGTGCCAGGTCGCGTGCGAGCACCACTTTTACGAGCACGGCGCCCGCATCTTCGTCTCCCCGGCGAATCACATAGGCGGACGCCAGACCCGTATCAGCCCGTCTGACAAGGGCGTCGACCCAGAATTTCGTCTTCAGTTCGCTCATTTTCGTTGATGGCCGCTCAATTGCTTAATAATCTGTTAAACGGGTGAGGGAGTATTCCATGTTTGTTCGTGTTGTGTCGGCGGCCATTTTCGCATGGTCCGTGTGCGTGTCCGGTGTTCAGGCGTCCTCGATACAGGAGGCTGCGCCGGCCGAACAGCTTGCCGCCGAACGGGTGAACACCGAGGAGCGTGCCCTCGCCGATCTCGACGGACGCGGCGACGCCTTCGTTCTCTCCACCTCCCAGCCGGCGGCCGATATCCATTTCACCCTGCCGCCGCACGTCGTGAGTTCGGAAGCCTGGCTGCGCCTGGCGGCACGGCCGGCCAGCGACGGCACGGATGGCCGCATCCAGGTCAGCGTCAATGGCGGCGACCCGATTGTCATCCGCCCGCAGGCCCGCGCGATGGAAGCCCGTTTCGCGCTCTTCTCCGCCGATTTCCGCCCGGGCGAGAACACCCTGACCATCAGCTATGCAACCGAGAACGCCGCCACGGGCTGGATCGTCGATGCGCGCCGCTCGCGCCTGCGCCTGACGCTGGAGCCCGTCGCACCGCTGTCGACGCTGGGCGAGCTTGAACAGGCGCTGGGATCCGACTTCGCGGCGCCGCGCCGCATCGCACTGGACACCGAAGCCGGCCGCGAGCGGATCACGCTGGAAAGCCTGGTCGCCCAGGGCCTCGCCCTGCGCGCCGGGGAAGTACCGCTGTTCTCCGGCGACACCGCCAATGCCGATCTGGTTGTGCGCATCGCCGAGATTGCCCGCCTGGACGAGACCGACCGGGCCGCCCTGCGTTCGGAAACCAGCCAGGGCCCGGAAATCGCCTTCTATAATGACGGCCAGCCGCGCCTTGTCGTGACCGGACGCAATATCGACGAAGCGACCGCTGCAGCCCGTCTGATGGGCGCGCGCTCCTTTGCCGGACATGGCGCGACCTTCCTCGCCGCCGACGCCATCCGGGCAGACCGCCTCGGCCGCCCCTCCATCGAGGTCGATGCGTCCCTTACCGAGACAGCCGACCTGCGCACTTTCGCGGCCTCGGGCCTGCCATTCAGCGCCGACCAGGGTGCCCGCACCGCCGTGCAGTTCTCCACCCGCTTCGACAGCGACCGCTATGGCGCCCTGTCCGTGCTTGCCCGTGCGGCCCTGATCGGCGGCGAAGCTTGGCTCTATGCCTGGTATGGCGATGCGGAGGAAGAGGCTCCCGCCAATCACAATCTTCTGCTCGTCGGCCCCAACTCGACCCAGTTCGAAGTCATCGACCACAATGCGCCGGACGAGCTGCGCGCCGCCCTGCGTGCCGCCGAACGCTCGCGCGGCCAGCGTGGCCTGATGCGCCTGGCTGCAGCCGCCTATGCCGATGAAGGCGACGGCGAAACGGCCACGACCCGTGAAGGGGCGGAACTGGGTGTCGGTGTCGCCTCGCTCTTCCAGGACCGCCGCAATGCCGGCCGCTGGATCGGCACGCTGACGGCACCGGATATCGCCTCCTTCGAGAGCGCCGGCCGCCAGCTGGCCCGCTCCAATCTCTGGTCGGCGCTGGAAGGCCGGGCGGCGGTGTGGAGCGCGCGCGGTGTGACCCCGCTCGACTTCACCGTCCAGCCTCCGACCCTGTTCGAGCGCGTGCAGGAGCTGGCCGTGGATCACACCCGCGATGCCGCCTTCCTGCTGTTCGGCGCGGCGCTTCTCCTGCTGCTGCGCGGTGCCATGCGCCGCCGCAAGGCCAGTGCGTGAGACGAGGATTTCATTTTACTCAATGCCTTAGCCAGGCATTAACCCTTCTTCTTCACGCGGCATAAAAGCGTCTCTGCTAAACCCGGACCTGTAGGGAACGGGACGAAACATGCGCTTTTCAACCAGAAGCCGGATCGCAGCCGCCGGATTGGCCGCCGCACTCACGGTCGCCAGCGGACCGGCCGTCGCCAATGAGGCGACAGGCCTTATCTTCGGCGAGCGCCAGCTGGCGCTGGATCTCGACACGCGCTGCGGCCTGTTTACCGCCGAGCAACGCGACGCGCTGAATGCCGCCCGGCTGCAAGCCCGCGGAACACTGCTGCGCGACGGTATCTCGGTCCACGCCCTTGACGATTACGCCGACGAGATCGAGGCCCAGGCCGGCGCGACGGACTGCAGCTGGCCGGAAGTCGCCGAGCTGCGTTACCGCGTGGCGGACGCCTTCATCGGCTGGCAGCGGCTGCGCGACATGCAGTTCGACGGTCTGGATTTCGGCTGGACCGCAACCCGCTCATTCATCGCCGGGCAACCCGGCTGGGCGGCGCTTCAGGACACCGGAACGCTGCGTGTCGGTCTGAGCCGGACCGATCAGCGCATCCGCTTTTCCGCCGCCATGCCCGCAACCCCGGGCGCGGTCTCCGCTGTTCTCGTGCTGCGCGACATGCGCCGGGAGCCGGACCTGTACGACCCGACGCTGGACGGACACTTCCCCGCGCCGGACGGCGCGGAATGGGCAGACTGGACACCGCCGGACTATGCCCGCGCGCTGGTCTGGGCCAGCGGCCGCGGCAATGCCGCCGAACAGGCAGCCCTGAGCGCCGATGGGACCGGTCTGGTCTTCCACTTCCCCGAAAGCGCCGTCGACGCCATCATCGCCCGAGACCCGCGCGAGACAGCCCGTATCGAGCTGATCGACGGGCATGGCGATACGGTCGGTCACTATTATTTCGAGATCGGCGATTTCGGTGCTGCCCGCGCTTTCGTGCGCTCGGGCAATCTGTCGGTTCCGCGGAGCTAGAGAGCATTTTCATCGCAATTGAGGTCGATGAAATGGCTCCGGCTTTTGAGCGGTCGCATTTTCGAACCGCAAAAACCGGTGCCCACTTTTGCTGAAAATGCTCCGGCGTCAGGATTCCGTGCCGGTACGCCCGGTCGATGGCGCGGCCGTGATGTCCTGCGATGCGGCCTGGGCGCGCTCGATCTGCTGACGCACATCCAGCCCGGCCACTGTACCGGCCGGCCAGGTTTCCACATCACCGCGCTTGTCGGCGAGGATCGGCAGGGTCACCGTCACAGTCGTACCGACACCCTTGCGCGAGGCGATCGACATGTGACCGCCATGCAGTTCGGCCAGGGCGCGTACCAGCGAAAGCCCCAGCCCGGTGCCGCGCTTTTCGATGTCGCGGGCATTGGCAGCCTGCTGATAGGGCTGGCCCAGACGCTCGGCCTCTTCCGGATCGATCCCGACCCCGCTATCGCCCACCGCCAGGACGAGCTGGCCGCCGGACGGCCGGGCCATCACGACAATCGCCCCGCCTTCCGGCGTAAACTTCACTGCATTCGACAGCAGGTTCAGCAGGATCTGGCGCAAGGCCTTGCGGTCGCCCATGACCGGCACGGCCACATCATTGCGCTTCACCGACAGGGTGATGCCGGCCTCTTCGGCCTGCAGGCGCATCATCTTGGCGACCAGGCCGACGATCTCGTCGATATCGAACCGCTCGCGGACCAGCTCATAGCGCTCGGCCTCGATCTTCGACATGTCGAGCACATCGCCGATCAGCTCCATCAGGTGCTGGCCGCTTTCATGGATCAGATCGGCATATTCCGCATAGCGCGCCGGCATCGGCCCGAAGAGCCGCGCCTTCATGACGTCGGAGAAGCCGATGATGGCGTTCAGCGGCGTGCGCAGTTCATGGCTGACGGACGCCAGGAATTGGGACTTGGCGCGCGCTTCCTCTTCCGCCTCTTCGCGGGCGCGTTCGGCTTCGCGGAGGCGGGCTTGCAGCGCGGGCCCCTGATCCTCGGCGAACAGCGCAACGGAACCGCCGCCCGGCAGCGGCCGGGTCTGGAAGCGGACATCGGCTTCGTGACCGCTCGGCCCACGCAGGACGAGATGCCCGGTCGACGGCGCGAGCGCGGCCTTGCGGGCGCGCGCAGCCAGATCGGCGCGGCTTTCATCGTCAAAGCCCAGATCGCACAGCGGCAGACCGGCCAGCTCGCGCGGCAGGCCCGGCGACATCTCGCGCAGCGCGTCCGATGCGGCGAGGATGTTGCCATCGCCATCGCAGGCGATAATGGCTGCCGGAGCATGATCGAAAGCCTTCGAGCGCACGCGGCCCCGTTCGGCTTCGGCCCGCACCGCATCCGCTTCGCGGACCGCGCGCAGGGCGCCCAGGCCGAAGCCGGTCGCCAGCATCAGGGCGCAGCCCAGAACGAAGGGCAGGTGCAGTTCGACGGCCATCGGCGCCGGCGCAATGAATCCCGTGATCTGAAGTCCGGCGACGACCAGTGCCGCCAGCCCGGACAGGGACGCCGCCTTGACGACGCCGTCACGGAGGCCGCTGGCCGCGGCGACAGCCGGCGCCAGCAGGAAGGCGAGCGCACCGATGCCGGTGACACCGCCACCGGTGACGGCGATCCCGGCGGCAAAGGCCGTCCAGATCATCGCCAGGAGAAAGCGTTCGAACGGGTGAATGAGACGCGGCAGCAGGATGAGACCGGCAATCGCCGGCAGGGCGAGCGCCGTCAGACCGAGGGCGCGCATCCATTCGGCACCGCCCAGCAGAGGCCAGACCTGCGGCGCGGCAGCCGCCAGCGTGCCAATCCATACCAGATTGACAATCACGCCACCGCGGCGGGCGATCCAGGCCGTGATATCGTCGCTCTTCGGGTCCATCTCTCAACCGGTGCGGACTGCCACGTGATTCCTACACGCGGGAATCTTCGCCTTTATCGTTAACAAATGCTGAATCTTAAGATCGGTTCATTTACTTTTCTGAACAAACCGGTCTTCGAATAATTCATCACGCATGGACACTTGGCGCTGTTCGCGGGACAAGGCAATATGCTTGCGGGACGTGTCAGGAGTCTTTGAATGTTTGTCAGTTCGCTCACGGCGCTCGTCCTCACGATGTCTGTCGCGCAGGACACGGCAGAGCCGGCGCCGGAAACGGCCGCCAGCAGCGCCCCCGCCCCGCAGCTCCAGCTCGACATTGCGCCGCCCCAGACCGAAGGCATGGTTCGCCGCTCTGCCGGTCAGTATGCCGCCTATCACGGCGTGGTTGCCGATCTGCGGGAAGCGCCGATCGGATCGGGCGACGATCTCGATATGGCGATGGACCGGCTCTCCGCTTTCTACGGCGAAGACAGGCTGGCGCCCGCCTGGATCGCCTATGCCTCGATCATCGCCGCGCATCACCCGGACTATATCGACCAGGTCCGCGAGCTGGCCGACTATTACGGGCCCAATGCCGCCATGTCCGGCCTGATGAACGATCCCGCCTTCGCAACCAGTTTCTCCGCGGCCGGTGACGCCCAGGATTCGGTGATCGATGCCGTCGGGCGCGACAATGCCGAGATCCGCGAAGTCTCCGAGCGCTACCGCTCGGCCGCCTACTCCCTGCAGTCCGAGCGCTGGGCCAACCGGGTCTATCGCGACCGGGCCGACCGCCTGGCGGCGATCTCCGAGCTGACCGAAAGCCCGCTGACGCTTCCGGACACGCTGCGCCTGTCGGCCGGCAGCAGCCTTGGCGCTGCAGTCCCGGCCTCGGCCCTGTTCGAGCGCGTGACGCCGCTTGATGTGGCCACGCCGGTGGATGACGCGCTGACGCCGCAGCTTTCGCTGACCGTCGGCGAAGCGGTTCCGGACCCCGACCGCTCCCGTGTCGGCCGCATTCTCTCGGTCGCCGCCCTGCAATCGCTGCAGGACACCGGTGCCGATACCGATGCCGCGATCGACAGCCTGCTCAGCGACCCGATGGTCGAGCGTTGCCTCGCCTGGGTCCGGCTGGACCTGCAGCAATGCGTTGCCGCCGGCCATTTCAAGTATGAGGACAGTTTCTGCATCGCCGAGCATGCCCTGCTCGATGTCAGCCGCTGTCTCGATACCGCGGATACGTCCGAATAGACCGCATTTGAGCGGCTCGAATGGCGACGTGTTAACAAAAAGTGTCTCGATCAGGGACAAGATAAAATTGCGGGCAAATTTTACAAAAAAACGCTGATCCATATTTGCACGACATTTTTGGTTAACGGCGGATTCGCTCGCTATACTTCGCCTCTTCGACTAGCCTCAATCCTGCACTGGGAAGGTTCTCGCCTTTCGGGTGCCAATAAGAAGGAGGTCGATCATGATGTTCTTGCTGCGCGCAGCCCTCTGGCTTGCGGTCGTCAGCGTGTTTGTCCCCCGCGATTTCGCGGGAGAGGCCTTCGACCTGCCGCAAAACCTGGCTGAAACCCGGATCGATGCCGGTGAACCCGTCAATGCCTGGTGTGAGGATAATGCCGCCCTGTGCGATGCCGGCCGCGAAGCCGCACGGCTTGGCGGTTTCCTGACCGACATGGCCGCCACCCGGATCGAAGCTGCGCTTGTCGAGCACGAGGCCGAACGCAATTCCTGACGCTTCCCCCACCACGGGAATGCTGTCCAATACCGCACCGGATGCTTGCCTTGCCGCCACGGCCGCACTACGTCGGCCCTGACATGACGGCACACAGCGACATCCATTCCGAGATCGAAGATATCGTCGACGAGTTCGACCTCCTGGGCGACTGGGAGGAGCGGTACAAGTATCTCATCGACATGGGCAAGGCCCTGCCCGACATGCCGGAGAGCGAGCGCACCGACACCAACAAGGTGAAAGGGTGCGTCAGCCAGGTCTGGCTGGTCACCGAACCGGGCGAAAACACCCTCACCTTCCGCGCCGACAGCGACGCCCATATCGTGCGGGGCCTCGCCGCCCTGCTGCTGCGGGTCTATTCCGGCCGTACACCGGCGGACATCCTGTCGGTCGATGCGCGTGAGGTGCTCAAGCGGATCGGCCTGTCCGAACACCTCTCCCCGCAACGCTCCAACGGCCTGACCTCGATGATCGGCCGCATTCGCGGGGCGGCGGGGGCCTGACGTCCACACGGGCACACCCTCACCCCGAGCCATAGATTTCCGCCAGCCGCCCCAGGGCGAGTTTCACGGCCGTGCCGCCCGACCGCTGGCCCCAGCCGAAACGGCGCTCCATGGCGGCCAGGCTCTCCTCGCGGATCAGTGCGGCCTCGACGACTTTCGAGAGTTGCGGTCCCAGCATATCCAGCGCCTTGAAAACACGGTCCTTTGCGGCGATGGCGCCCAGCGTGGCGTCTTCCGGTCCCCGGCGCTGTCCCTCGCCGCGGCGCGGGGCTGTGGGGGACCAGTTGCGGGTGGTGCGCTGGGTCAGGCTGGAACGGTGATAATCGGCCAGGAAGCGTTCCGCGGCATTGTGTTCGGCGGGGCCCAGAAGGCCGCTCCACTTGCCCAGCGGGCCTTCCAGCGCATTGGCCATGACCGTCTCGATACGCCCGCTTTCGTGCATCACAGGACGCTCAATGAGGTGAGATTGCTGCACCATGGGTGACCCATTGCTGCCACATAGTGCGACATGACCGGCCGCCGAGAGCGTGTAGCCGTCGCCGGAGCGGGCGAGCCAGCCCTTGGTCTCGGCCTCGCGCATCTGGGCGGGTGTGAGACGGGCGAGCGGGCGGCGGCGGCGATCGGGGCCGGCGAAGACGGCGTGCGAACCGGCATGCGGCAGCAGGACGGCACCGCGGCGCGACAGCGCCCGCATCCAGCGCGGCGCGCTCATGCCCGCTCCTCCCCGCCGGACTGCACCAGGATGCGCGGTGTACCGCGCAGGCTTTCCTCCAGCGCATCCATCCAGGCGTCGAAATCGCGATCGTCGCGCCGGTCCTCGATACGGTGGCAGGCATGGGCGGCAGTGGAACGGTCGCGGCCGAAGGCCTGGGCGACGCGGGTCAGCGGCAGTTCGAAGGCGACATGGGCGAGATACATCGCCACCTGCCGCGCCAGCGCGGCCTCCCTCGAATGCCGCGTCGGCGCCTCGAGATCCTGCTGCGGCACCCCGAAAGCATAGGCCGCGGCGCTCTGCGCCAGGCGGGCCCGGGCCACATCGTCGGCCAGTCTTTCCATCGCTCGTTCCATCCTGCACTCCCGGTCTCGCGCGGCCTCGAAAGGCGGCCGCGGCGTGAGTGAAAGGCTAGGTGGACTACGCCCGGTGGGGATAATATTCCTATTAGCGTTGCAAAGAAAGAGGGCGCCACCCTTGCGTGTGACGCCCTCGTTTTTGTTCTAACCCCTTGGAACCTAAGGGGCGATATAGGCGATGATCAGGACGATGGCCAAAAGCGCACTGGTCCAGATCGCCAGCATGCCAGAGGGGATATCCCGGCTGATTGCGCCCATAGGACTGAATGCCTGGAACAGCCGGCCACCCATCCGGGTGCGTGCCGCAGCCAGGACATTGCCGATCGACGCCCACAGCCGGCCGAACATGGCGTGACCCCAGCGGGCCGTGCCGTCGAGGGCCCGGCGATAGACCCAGTCGAAGTCCAGATTGATCGAGCGCTTCTCGTCCGGATACCACTTCATCCGCACCAGGAAGGCGAAGGCGAAGAGCGCGGCGAGCAGGAGCTGCATCTGTCCGACGACGTGGTCGAAAGTCCACATGGGATATTCGTTCGCCACCTCCGGGAAGGGCGTGAGATTGTAGAGCGCGCGATAACCGCCCGGGATGCCGAACATGTCCGGCCAGCCCAGATAGACGCACATCAGCGCGGCAATCCCCATCGCCATCAGCATGTTGACCGGCGCCTCGCGGACGCGGTGGCCCTTGTCGTGGGCGAAGAAGGCGAAGTACGGGATCTTGATGCCCGAGTGCTCCAGCACGCCGGCCGAGGCGAACAGCAGGATGAACCAGACGATATAGTGCCCCTCGTGCGCCACCGCCGCCAGCGTCATCGCCTTGGCGACAAAGCCGGAGAAGAGCGGGAAGGCCGAGATCGAGGCCGCACCGATGATGCAGAAGATCGCGGTCGCCGGCATGGTCTTGAACAGACCGCCCAGTTCGGACGCCTTCACGGTGCCGACGCGGTAGAGCACGGCGCCCATGCTCATGAACAAGAGCGCCTTGTAGATGATGTGCACGAAGGCGTGGGCCGCGGCGCCATTGATGGCGAGCTCGGTGCCGACACCGATGCCGACCACCATGAAGCCGAGCTGGTTGTTCAGCGAGTAGGACAGCACCTTCCTGAGGTCGTTCTCGACCACGGCGAAGAAGACCGGGAAGGCGGTCATGATCGCGCCGATCCAGATCAGCATGTCGGTCCCGGCATAGCCGCGCGCCAGGGCGTAGACGGCCAGCTTGGTGGTGAAGGCCGAGAGCACAACGGCGCCCGTGACCGTCGCCTTGGGATAGGCGTCCTGCAGCCAGTTGTGCAGGAAGGGGAAGGCGCACTTGATGCCGAAGGCGAGGAAGATCAGGAAACCGCCCAGCGTGTTCACCGAGAGGCTCTCGTCAAACGCCCAGCTGCCGGTATCGGCGGAGTGGATCACGGCACCGGCCAGCAGCATGACGCCGGACAGGACATGGATCGCCAGATAGCGCAGGCCCGCCTTGTAGGCTTCGTTGGTCTTGGAGCCCCAGATCAGGAAGACCGAGGAAATCGCCGTCAGCTCCCAGAAGAAGAAGAGCGAGAGGAGATCGCCGGCAAAGACGGCACCGAGACCGGCACCGGCATAGATCAGGCCGGAGGCATCGCCGACGCGGTCTTTGGAATGCAGGCTGTAGAGCGCATTGATGAAGGCGGCGATGATGAAGATCAGGCCCCAGATGCGGGACAGGCCGTCATAGCGGAAGGTTTCCAGCGTGAACCCGCCCAGTTCGATAATGCCGCCGGTGTGAACGCCGGAGGGCACGTTGAACCAGAGGAAGCCCGCCAGCACCGGTGCGATCAGGGCCAGCCCCTTACGCACATAATGGTTCGGCACGGCGGCCGCGATCAGGCCGGCAATGATGACCGGCCAGGCCGGAGAGACGTCGTAGAGGGCCTCGATCATTGGTCGCCCTCCCCGTCCCAATAGTCTTCCTCACGGCCCAGGAAGCCGCGGATCACGAACCAGCCGACCATCACGGCCAGCACGAAGGAGCCGAACCCCCACAGGGCGTAAAAGCCCGGTGTCTCGGCCAGGTGCACGTATTCATGGCGATGGTGGAAGAGGTCGATCGCCGCAAAGCCGAGGGCGAGGACCAGCAGGATCCACATCATCGAGGATTTCAGCCATTTCGCGTCCAGCCACAAGAAGGGCCGGGCCGCGGGATGCACGAGTTCATCGTGTTTGCCGGATTGATCGCTCACAGGGCGGCCTCCGCAGCAAGGGACGAGGACAGGAAGACCGGCGCGAGATAATCGCGCAGCGGCCCGATCAGGAAGAAGAGCACCAGCACGCCCGCAGCCGTGATGACCGGCGGCAGGATGACCAGCATGGGCGGCTTCTTCTTCAGCTTGGCCTCTTCCGGCGCGGAGAAGAAACCGCGCGCCGAGAGCGGCAGCAGATAGGCGACATTGAGGATGGACGAGGCCACCAGCGCCACGATCAGCAGGCCGTGACCCGATTCCCAGGCGCCCTGCATCAGGAAGAGTTTGGGCCAGGTGCCGCCGAGCGGCGGCAGGCCGATGATGGACAGCGCGCCGACTGTGTAGGCGATGAACAGCCAGGGCATGTAGCGGCCCAGGCCCGCCATCTGCGAGATCTCGGTCTTCTTGGTGGCGGTGTAGATGGCGCCCGCGCTCATGAAGAGGGTGATCTTGCCCCAGGCGTGCATGACGATCTGCAGCGCCCCGCCCAGCATGGCCAGCGGCGAGGCCAGCATCACGCCCAGCGTGACATAGGAGAGCTGGGAGACGGTGGAGAAGGCCAGCCGGGCCTTCAGATTGTCCTTGGTCATTGCGACGACAGAGGACAGCACGATGGAGACACCGGCGATCCAGGCCAGCGCGTCCGAGGTCGGCGTGGCGGCGATCAGGGCGGGACCGAAGATGTAGGTGCCCACTTTCAGCATGGCGAACACGCCGGCCTTCACAACGGCCACGGCGTGCAAAAGGGCCGAGACCGGCGTCGGTGCGACCATGGCGTTGGGCAGCCAGGGGTGAACCGGCATCAGCGCCGCCTTGCCGATCCCGAAGGCGAACAGCACCAGGAGCACACCGGCGATGGCGGGCGTCACCTCGTTCACGGCCAAGAGGCCGCCGGCGACGAAATCGGTCGACCCGGCGAGGAAGTGCGTCGCGATCACGGCGGGCAGCAAGAGGCCGATCGAGGTGCCCAGCAGGATGGACAGATAGATCTTGCCGCCGCGCTTGGCGTTCGCGTCACCCTTGTGCGTGACCAGCGGATAGGTCGACAGGGTGAGCACTTCGTAGAACAGGAACATCGTCAAGAGGTTGCCGGACAGGGCCACGCCCATGGCGGCCCCGATGGCGATGCAGAAACAGACATAGAAGCGCGTCTGGTTCTTCTCGCCATTCCCGCGCATATAGCCGATGGAATACAGCGAGTTGACGATCCACAGGCCCGAGGCCACCGCGGCGAACAGCGCGCCCAGCGGTTCCAGGCGGAAGACCAGGTGCAGGCCCGGCGCCAGATTGGCCAGTTCCAGGACCGGATGGCTCGGCGCGATCTCGACCAGATAGGCGACATTCAGCGCCAGCAGGACGGCGGAGACCAGCGTCGCGCCTTCGCGCAGATTGGGATACTTGCCCAGCAGCGCCACGGCGACACCGCCGATGGCCGGGATGGCCAGCGCCAGGGCGAGGGAGAGTTCAGGCGTCCACATCGGCTCAGTTTCCTCCCATCACGGCATTGGCGGCCGCGCGGGCCAGGCCGACCAGCGGGGCGGCGTGGAAGAAGAAGTAGATATTGGCGAAGGCCAGGAGGCTCATCGGGGCGAGCACCATCCACGGCGCCAGGCGGCGGGCCGGCGCAAGGCCCGCCTTGCCGGCCGGCGGCGTTTCCATCCAGATCGCCGAGAGGAGCCGGGCGACATAGGCCAGCGCCAGCAGCGAGGAGATCATCAGCGCGGCAACCGCCCACCACCAGCCGCGCTCGAGCGCGGCGGTGACCAGATACCATTTCGAGGTGAAGCCCACCGTCAGCGGCACACCGACCAGCGACAGGCTGGCGACGGTAAAGGCCGCCGAGGAGGCCGGCATGGTCTGGCCGAGACCGGCGAGATCCTTGACCCGGCGCACGCCGAAATTCAGCGCGAACGCGCCCAGCGCCATGAACAGCGCGCCCTTCATCAGGGCGTGGTTCATCAGATGCAGCATGCTGGCCGACAGGCCGGCCGCGGTGCCCATGCCCAGACCCAGCATCATGTAGCCGACCTGCGCCACCGAGGAGTAGGCCAGAAGGCGCCGGGCATCGGTCTGGAAGACCGCCTGCACCGAGGCGACGATCATGGCGATGACCCCGACCACGGCGAACAGCCAGGTGAAGGACAGCGCAACGAAGCTCACTTCCGGGTGGAAGACCGAGAAGACGAAGCGGATCAGCGCGTAGAAGGCGACCTTGGTCGCCGTGGAGGCCAGGAAGGCGGTGACGAAGTTCGGCGCGAAGGCATAGGCGTTGGGCAGCCAGACATGCAGCGGGAACATCGCGGCCTTGAGGCCCAGCCCCACCACGATGAAGGCGAAGGCGGCCTGGGTGACGCGGTCATGGCCGTTCTGTTCCAGCACGGCCGCCATGTCGGCAATGTTGAGCGTGCCGGTGGCCATGTAGAGGAAGCCGACGCCGATCACGAAGAAGGTCGCGCCGATCGTGCCGAGCACCAGATAATTGTAGCTGGCGGTCAGGGCGCGGCGGTCCTTGCCGGCGCCCATGGCGATGATCGTGTAGGTGGAGATCGAGGAGATTTCCAGGAAGACGAAGACGTTGAAGGCGTCGCCCGTGATCGTCACGCCCAGCAGGCCGGCAAAGCAGACCAGGAAGGCGGAATAGAACAGCGCTTGCTGCTTCTTCGCGATCTCGTCCGCGACCGACGGCAGGGCGTAGATAACGCACAAGAGGCCGACAATGCCGACCAGGAGCAGGAGCGGCACGTTGAGCATGTCGACGCGCAGCTCGATGCCGACCGGCGGCAGCCAGCCGCCCATGGCGTAGGAAATCACCCCGCCGGTCGAGACCTGGCCGAGAATGTTGAGCGACAGCACCGCCACGGCGATCGCCGTCGCCAGGGTGACACCCCAGGCGAAGATGCCGCGCGGCATCAGGGCCGCCACGGCCGCCATGATCAGCGGAATGACGACAATCAGCGCAGGCGCATGCACGGCAATGCCTGCCGGCAGGAGAGAGGCCAGCATGTCCATTTATTCGGCACTCCCGGTCTCAAGGGAATAATCGGCCGCATTGAGCGCGTCGTCCTCGATCGTGCCATAGGCCTCGCGAATGCGGACGACGAGCGCCAGGCCAACGGCCAGGGTCGCCACGCCGACGACGATCGCGGTCAGGATCAGGACGTGCGGAAGCGGGTTGGAATAGGCGATTTCGGCGACGTGGTGCGCCGTTTCGGCTGCGTGACCGGCGGCGGCTTCGGCGCCATGTCCGGCCGCATATCCGGCAGCCGCATCGGCGCCATGACCGGCGTCCCCGCCATGCGCATCGCCGGCGATGATCGGCGGCTGGCCGCCGAACACCTTGCCCATGGTGATGTAAAGCAGGAAGACCGAGGTCTGGAACAGCGACAGGCCGACCAGGCGTTTCACCAGATTGCCGGTGGCGATCACCACATACAGGCCGGTCATCATCAGGATGATGATCGGGATGTAGTTGAAGCGTTCGAGGATGATTTCCAGCATGCTCACCACTCCTCGTCCGGAATGTCCGGCACGCGGCCGGCGAAGGCGTAGAAGATCGCCAGCATCACCGAGGCGACCGTGGTCAGCACGCCCAGCTCGACGAGCAGGATGCCGTAGTGCTGGCCGGTATGGTGGCCCTGGTCGGGATGCAGCGCGTCATAGTCCAGGAAGTTCAGCGGTTCGCCGGCCCCGTTCATGAACAGGGTGGCCACGCCGACACTGGCATAGATCAGCACGCCCAGCGCGGCGCCGTAGCGCACCACGGCCGGCGGCACGGCCCGGCGGGCCTCTTCCATGCCGAAGATCAGGGCGTAGAGGATCACCGCGACCGCGATGATGACGCCGGCCTGGAAGCCGCCGCCCGGGCCGAAATCGCCGTGGAACTGAACGTAGAAACCGAACACCACGATCATCGGGATCAGGAGTTTGGAGACGACGCGCAGGATCAGGTGCGGGCTCATGCCTTGTCCTCCGTCTTCCCGGCCTTGCCGGCCTTGACCTTGGCCTTGCCGGCGGCCGCGTCATCGTCGTCCTCGCGACGGCCGGTACCGAAGCCCAGCAGCAGCATCACGCCGAGCGCAGCGGTGAAGATCACGACGGTCTCGCCGAACGTGTCATAGCCCCGGTAGGAGGCGAGCACCGCGGTGACCACATTGGGCACGGCGATCTCGTTCGGGGTCGAGGTCATGTAGTCCATGCCGACATAGGAATTGGCCGGCGAATTGGGATCGCCATAGACCGGCATGTCGGGGATGGCGAAGAACAGCGCCGCGCCCGCCGCCACCACGACCGCCAGGGCGGCCCAGTGGCGCTTGGCGCCGGCCGGCTCGCTCTCGCGGGCGGTCAGCAGCATGGCGCCCAGCATCAGCACGGTGGAAATGCCCGCGCCGACGGCCGCTTCGGTGAAGGCCACGTCGACCGCGTCGAGCGAGACGAACCAGGCCGCCGAGAGCAGCGAATAGACGCCGGTCAGCATCACCACGGCGAAAAGATTGCGCAGGCGGACAATGGCGAAGCCCACCGCCAGCAGCATGGCGATCAGCGCATAGTCCAGATACTGGGTGAGATCGGAATGATCCATCTAGCGGCCCTCCCCGCTGGCCTTGCCGGCTTCGGCCGGGTGTGCCGGATGGAAGCGCGACAGGCGCGGCTTGTGCCCGGCCCGGTGGGCGGCATTGGCGATGGCATGGGTGGCGGTCGGGCTGGTCAGGAAAAGCAGCAGGCCGACCAGCAGGAGCTTGGCCACGGTCTGCCAGTCATGCGCCTGCAGCATGAGACCCAGAATGATCAGCTCGGCGCCCAGCGTATCGGTCACGCCGGCGGCATGCATGCGGGTGTAGAAGTCGGGCAGGCGCATCACGCCGGTCGCACCGGCAAGCACGAAGACCAGGCCCGTGGCCATTGCGGCGACCGAGCCGGCGAACAGCGCGTATTGCAGGATCTCGGCCCAGCTCATTTCTCGTACTCCCCGTCCAGCGCCTTGCGCAGGGACATCTGCGCCAGGGCGATTTCCAGCGAGCGGTAGCGGAAGAATTTCAGGATCGCGATGGTCGCGACGAAATTGATCAGCGCATAGAGAAGCGCGATGTCGATCGCGTCCTGGCGGCCCGCAATGGCGGAGAAGACCAAAAGGAAGAGCACGGTCTTGGTGCCGAAGGAGTTCGCGGCCAGCACGCGGTCATAGAGCGTCGGCCCGGCAAACAGGCGCGCCAGCATGATGGCCATGGCGCCGGCCACGCCCAGCGCGATGATGAAATTCACCCACTCCATCACTTCACCTCCTTGCGGCGGCCATCGGTGGCGATGTCGGAGCGCGCGCCCATTTCGGCAAAGCCGGCCGGATCGGTGAAGGACGTATCCAGCGCGTGCACCAGGAAGCCGTCATCCTCGACATCCACCGTCACCGTGCCCGGCGTCAGCGTGATCGAATTGGCGAAGACGCACAGGCCCAGGCCCGAGCGCTGCTGCGCCGGCACGCGCACCAGGCGCGGCTCGATGTCGATTTCCGGCTTCATCACCATGCGGGTGACGGCGAGATTGGCATTGACGATCTCGCGGCCCAGCCAGGACCAGTAGCCGAACAGGGCCGGCGCCGGAGCGACCGGCACGGTCTCGCGGTCGACGATCCGCATGCGAAAGGTCAGGGCGACGGCGATCACGATCGAGATCACGCCCAATCCCATCACGATGGGATAGTCGCCGCTCAGGGTATAGCTCCCCGAAAGGGTGAGCCAGAGCGCCACCAGAATGGCGGTGAGGCTGACGCCGTAGAACATGGATTCTCCCCGCGCGTTAACGCTTCACCCGGTTATTAGCGGCCGGAAACGGGCTTGACCAGAAGAACCGGGCGACCAGTTGCACACACTTTCAGTGCGGTCATCAAGGGGGCAGGCATGTGCATAAAACAGGTACACGCGCGCGCGGATATAAACAGGTGCGGGCGGCCGCCTGCCCGCCGCGCCACGAATTGCAGTCGCGGTCCGCGGCGCCGGGCCGGAGTGTGACATTTGGCCCACAGGAGACGTCAAACTCCCGTCATATTCTTGTATCGGTTGCATGACGCCCCAAATGGCGGGTCCAACCCGGCCCCACGGACGGTCGATTCAAACCCAATACCCGTAAAAACAAGAGGGGATTTTCATGAAACACCTGCTTCTCGGCGTCGCCCTGGGCGCCCTGACCGCAGCGTCAGCCGTCGCCCAGTCGGCGGAAGACGTTATCGTCGTCACCGGTACGCGCGCCGAAGGCCGCACCGCCCTGGAAAGCACGGCGCCCGTCGACGTGATCTCGGCCGGCACGCTGGAAAACAACGGCTCGACCGAGCTGAATGTGGCCCTGTCCTACGCCCTGCCCTCCTTCAACTTCCCGCAGCCGGCCATCACCGACGGCACCGACCATGTGCGCCCGGCCACGCTGCGCGGCCTGGGTCCGGACCAGACGCTGGTGCTGGTGAATTCCCGCCGCCGCCACGCCTCGGCCCTGGTCAATCTGAACGGTTCGGTCGGACGCGGCTCCTCGGCGGTCGACCTCAACACCATCCCGGTTTCCGCCATCGGCCGCGTGGAAGTGCTGCGTGACGGCGCCTCGGCCCAGTACGGTTCCGATGCCATTGCCGGCGTGATCAATGTCGGCCTGCGTGAAGCGCGCGAGGGCGGTCAGGTGACGGCCAGCTTCGGCCAGTACGCCACCGACATCCCGCTCGTCGACCAGCCGCGCTCGGCCTCGGACGGCGACACGACCAGCCTGTCCGGCTGGGTCGGCCTGCCGCTCGGCGCGGAAGGCTTCCTCACCCTGTCGGCGGAATACCGCGACCGCGAACCCACCAACCGCGCCGGCCCGGACACCCGCCAGCAATATCCCGACCTGCCCGGCGGCGGTCTCGACCCGCGCGAGCAGAGCTTCGACCGGATCAATCACCGCTTCGGCCTGTCGGCCTCCGAGGCGATCAGCCTGTTCGCCAATGCCGGCCTGCCGATCAATGCCGATGCCGAACTCTATGGCTGGGCGAGCTATCAGCAGCGCGACGGCCAGGGCGCCGGCTTCTATCGCCGCGCCTCGGATTCGCGCAATGTCCCGTCGATCTATCCGGACGGTTTCCTGCCCTACATCACCACGGACGTCGAAGACATCTCCGTGCTGGGCGGCGTGCGCGGCGACTGGGCCGAATGGGGCTATGATTTCAGCCTGGGCTATGGCCGCAACGAGCTGGGCTATGGCGTGGAGAACTCGGTCAACACCTCGATGGGCGCCGCGAGCCCGACGAGCTTCGATGCCGGCGCGCTGATCTATGACCAGCTGACCGCCAATGCCGACTTCCAGCGCAATTACGCGGTCGACGCCTTCGCCGGCCCGCTGAGCGTCGCCGTCGGCCTGGAATACCGCCTGGAAAGCTACGAGATCGAGGCCGGTGAACCTGCCTCCTACATCAATGGCGGCGTGACCGGCCCCAATGGCGAGATTCTCGCCACCGGCAGCCAGGTCTTCCCGGGCTTCCAGCCGTCCAATGCGATCGACGAGGATCGCGATTCCATCGCCGCCTATATCGATCTGGAAACCGACGTCACCGACCGCTTCACCGTGTCCGCCGCGGCGCGCGCGGAAAGCTATTCCGACTTCGGCGAAACGGTCACCGGCAAGCTGGCAGCCCGCTACCAGCTGACCGACGCGCTGGCACTGCGCGGGGCCGTGTCGAACGGTTTCCGGGCGCCTTCGCTGCAGCAGTCCTACTTCACCTCCACATCGACCGTGTTCACCGGTACGCCGCCGACGCCGGTCGAGGTCGGTACCTTCCCGGCCACCAGCCCGGTCGCGGCCGCGCTGGGCGGCGAGCCGCTCGAAGCCGAGGAATCGCTGAACATCTCCGGCGGTCTGGTCTTCGCCCAGGGCGGGTTCACGCTGACGGTGGACGCCTATGCCATCGACATCGACGACCGCATCGTGCTGTCGGAAAACCTCTCCGGCCCGGATGTGGAAGCCCTGCTGGTCAATGCCGGCATCACCAACATCACCAGCGCCCGCTTCTTCATCAATGGTGTGGAAACGGAAACCCGCGGTGTCGACGTGGTCGCCAGCTATGGTTTCGAGACGGCCGACTGGGGTGATTTCGACCTGACTTTCGGTGCCAATTTCACCGAGACCGAAGTCACCGACGCCCCGACCTCGGAAGTCCTGCCGGGTGTCTCCCTCTTTGCACGGCGCGAGATCGCCCGCTTCGAGGTCGGCCAGCCGGAGAACAAGCTGATCGGGTCGGTCGACTGGTCGCGCGGTCCGTTTGCCGGCTATGTGCGGGCGACGCGCTTCGGCGAAACGGTCGATCCGGGCACGGCAGCCGATGGTTCCGGCGACGAGGTGCTCTCGCCGAAGACCATTGTCGACGCCGAATTCTCGGCCGACATCACGGACGGGCTGAATGTCGCCTTCGGCGCCAACAACCTGTTCGACGAGTATCCGGATGTGACGGCAGAGACCCCGGCGCTGGACGGCACGTTCAGCCGGATCTTCCCCTTCTCCGGCTTCTCGCCCTT
Organism: Maricaulis sp.; assembly: GCF_039978735.1. GTDB lineage: Bacteria > Pseudomonadota > Alphaproteobacteria > Caulobacterales > Maricaulaceae > Maricaulis. The sequence goes on along the minus strand of NZ_JBDWAS010000015.1, from coordinate 79,869 downwards.
CGGCTTCTCCGGCCGCTATGTCTACGGCCGGATCCGCTACAGCTGGTAGGCTGGCAGCGGTAACCGCACAAGGAAATGCCCGGCTCCGGCCGGGCATTTTTTGTTTCGGGGATCAGAAGTCGAAGAGTTCGCTGAGGAAGCTCTCGCGCTTCTTGTAGCGGCGCCGGTCGTCATAGCGGCGATCGTCGTGATGACGCTCCTCACGGCGCGGCTCGCGCGCCGGCGGGGCCGACTGGACGGGCGCGGCGGATGCGCTGCGCTCGATGATCTTGTCCAGCTCGCCCCGGTCGAGCCAGACGCCCCGGCATTTCGGGCAATAATCGATCTCGACACCGTTGCGGTCGGTCATCACCAGGGTTTCCTCGTCGACGGGGCATTTCATGTTTGCGGGCCTCCTTGCCGTGCATTGCAGATTGCAGATTGCAGACGCAGATATGGACGCCCGCCAGACCGCGGCAAGGTGGACGCGCCGGTCCGGAATCCCGCCTTGCGATCAGGCCGCCCCTTTTAGACAGCAGAGGCCGTCCGCCGGGCCCAGACGCGCTCGTGCATGGAATAGGCAACGGTCTGCACCAACGGCTCGATCAGGCCGATCGCCAGCGCGGCATGCCAGTTGCGGGTCAGGGCGAAAGCGACCGTCATGGCGACGCCCAGATGCATCAGGGCATAGCTGAGGGTTTTCAGCGCACCGCGCGGCACGCGCAAGGCATTGCGGTCAGGCAGGCGGCAACAGCGATGGACACGGGACAACATCGGGCACTCCGGAACTTGCGAACAATTCGCAATTGCACCTTGAAGCAAGCGCGTGGCGCGCGCCAATCAATTCTTCCGATTGCTGCGATTGAAGCCGCTTATCCCGGCGCGTCCGGCCGGGCGCTCCCGCCTAGACAGCGAGGCTGATGGCGCGGCTGATCTGCCTGCCCTCATTGATCGCGTGGTAAATCGGAAAGGGCGTCCGCTGGGAGACATCGATATCCCGTCTCACCCACGCCTGCTGTTCCAGCACGCCCAGCGACTGCGACAGCGCACGGTCCGTGATGCTGCCCAGTCCTGTCTTGATCGCGGAAAACCGCGCCGGCCTTTCGGTAACCGCCAGAATGGGAACCGCCCAGCTCCGCCTTACGACCGCGAACGCATTGTCATCGGGAACGATCTCCACGATCCGGCGCGCGATCGCAGCGGCAGCGACGCCCTTCCGGGTCAGGCGGAATTCCGGCCGCAGCGGATGCCCATGCCCCGGATTGCGTTCCAGCAGTCCGATCCTGATCAGATGCTCCAGGCTCGCGGCGAACGCTGAACGGCTCGCGCCCGAAGCCGCGATCAGCGGCGCCTGCCGCCCCGGTACACCGCCGTCCAGCAGCGACAGGATTTTCAGCGACCAGGCCTTGGATGTCAGATTGACAAGGAGATCTATATCCATAAATTATAGCTACTATATTTTTGCTACAAAAGGAAGCGCCATGCCGGTCGCCCAACTGGACAATACCATCACCCTCGCCCTGTCAGTCCGCGACAGGCATGCAAGCGCACAATGGTATGGGGAACATCTTGGTTTCCGGCTGATCCATCACATCGATGAGGCAGGCTGGAGCGAGATGCGCACGCTTACCGAAGGTGTCACCCTGGGATTGGGGGAGCAGTCCGAGCCGACGCCCGGCAACACCGTTCCCGTATTCGGTGTGGCGGACATCGCGACGGCGCGGACGGCCCTCGAAAGAGCCGGCGTGTCGTTTGACGGAGAGACCGAAACCATCGAGGGAATGGTCAGCACGGCAACCTTCTACGATCCGGACGGCAATGCGTTGATGCTGGCCCAGGATCTGACCCGATAGCCGCGACCGGAACCTCACGCCCTGCCGGAAGCCGGCAGAGCCAGGTCAGCCCTTGTCCTCGGACGACAGGTTCCAGTAGCGCAACACCGTCTGGGCCTTTTCCACCGACAGGCTGTCATAGACGCGCCGGGCCTGCTCGACCTGATCGCTCTGATCGGAGCGGCCCAGACCGCGCCACATATGCAGGAAGAAGGGCCATTTCAGGCCGGTCGCCTTGCACAGCACGGACAGGGGCTCGCCGGCCATGTCGTCGATCATGCGCACGACCAGCCGGCGCTCGACAGCGGCCAGGCGGCTGATCTCGGCAATGATGTCCGAGGTCGCGCCCTCGCTCTCCATCGCCTCGCACACGCCTTCCAGCGATCCGTAGGGACTGGTGTCGGCGGCTTCGCGATTGCGCTGGCGGCGGTCGATATAGCGCAGGATGCGGGCGACCATCGGATCGGACCAGCCTTCCTTTGCGGCGGCGGGAAAAATGTCTTCCGAGGCTTCCAGCAGGATGGTGCGGTCGACGGCGAAGCGGTCGAGAATCTGGAAACGGTCGATATGCTCGCAGCTCCAGAACAGGCGGAAGGCCTGGGCCGGGCGCATCTCTTCGCGGCGGATCAGCAGCGCGGCATAGGAGCTCTCCTCGGTCGCGGCCCCGACGAGATGATCGAGCGTGGGCGCGGCGAGATGGGCCGTCTTGTTGCGCAGGAGACGCTCCACCACCGGCGGTTCGCCATAGGCCGCCAGCGCCGCCGCGACGGTCTCGGACAGGGCTTCGCGGCGCGCGATCGTCATGCGGTGCTGCAGCGTGCCGGAATTGATGATCTCCATCATGTCGAAATCGGTCAGCGCCGTGCAGCGTTCCAGAATCGGCTGGGCCACCTCGAAATCATCGCTCGCCAGCGTGCGCAGCAGGCGGTGCGGCGCCTCGCTCAGCGCCGCCAGACGTTCCGCACAGCGCCGGCGCAGTTCCAGATCCGAGGCCCGGATGACATCATACAGGAGGTCGCCGACAATCCAGCGCTCGCGCGGGGTGATGCGGCTGGACGGCAGGCCGACAATATCCGCAAGCCGGCGCGCCAGCAGCGCCCGCGTTTTCGGCGTGGCGACCGGTTCGGTCAGATCATAGGGCTTGGCCTCGGCCATCGGGACGCGTCCTGCCAGTCTGGAATCAGCGCCCAGAATGCCGTGACGGCGTTAATGAAAGGTGCTGCCCGCGGCTACACGATGGCCGGGAGTTGCCTTGCGCCCACAAGTTGGTAGACAGGGCGAGCTGCAATCGTCCGCCGCTCGCGGCGCGGACATCCGGATCAATAAAGCGCGACGCCCCTTTGCCCGTATTTCGCCCCCTCGCCGGCAATCGCCGCCTTCGACTGCCGCCGTTCGGCGGTTATCTGGTTCTGGTCGCCGGCTGGTTCTTCGGCTTCGGCCTGCAGACCACCATCTTTCCCGGTGTCATCACCTTCACCCTGGGCGAAAGCGCCGAGCGGCTGGGCATCGCCCAGGCCGCGCTGACCGCACCGATGATGCTGCTCCTGCCCTTTGCCGGCGTGCTGGCCGAGCGCAAGGACCGGCGCGGGATCATCTTCTATTTCTACATTTTCGCCGGTCTTGCCGCGGCCACGCTGGGCGCGCTGTTGATGACCGATCACCTGTCCTACTGGATCATGGTCGCCTTCGCGCTGATGATCGGCGTGGCAGGCGGTTTCGTGATGCCGGCCCGCGACAGCGCGATCAATCCGGTGGTGCGGATTTCCGGGCGCACCCGCCATGGCGGGATCGACCTGCAGCGCGCCGTGGTGATGGCCTCGGCGGTGCAGTTCGGCGCCCAGATCCTGGGCATGGGGCTGGGTTATATCGCCGCCTACACCGGCCCGGGCGCGCTGTTTGTCTGCCAGGGGATCGGCCTCTTCATCGGCGGCCTGTCCGCCGCCTTCCTGCCGCGCCTGGGCTCGACGCGCAACAAGTCCACCGCCCACCCCATGGCCGATCTGGCCGAGGGGGTGCGCGCCGTCTTCCGCTCGCCGGTGCTGATGCCGATGACGGTGATCATGATCGCCATCGGCCTCCTGGTCGTGGGCGGCTCTTTCCTGGTGCTGATCCCGCTGCTGATCCGCGAGACCTATGGCGGCGGGTTCCCCGAGATCGCCAGCCTGATGGTGTCCTTCTGGGTCGGCGCCTTCCTGGCGAATGTCGCGCTGGCGAGCTTCCCGCAGATCGAGCGCCCCGGCCGCGCCCTGATCATCGCCCAGAGCGTGACCGTGCTGGCGACGGGCGCCTTTGCCCTGCCCCTGCCCTTCTGGTCGCTCTACATCCTCGTTTTCGTGTGGGGGCTGGGCGCCGGTGTGGCGATCTCGCTGTCGCGCTCGGTGGTGCAGGAACAGGCCCCGCCGGACAAGCTGGCGCGGGTGATGTCGGTCTACCAGCTCGGCCTGTTCGGCGGCATGCCGGCCGGCGCGGTGCTGATGGGTTTCATGATCGGCTTCCTGGGACCGCAGACCTCGGCACTGATCCCGATGATCGGCCTCGGTCTGGTTCTCGTGGTAATTTCCCTGACGACGCCCATATTGTCCGTCCGGCGCGGCCATACCCATCCGGCCGCGCTGCCGCCGAACGAGGACGCGCGCAACCATGCCGAAACTGACTGACGCCGAAATCGACGCCCTGAAGGCCCGGCTCGATCCGGAGACCTATGCAATCGCCTTCGAGGAAGGCACCGAGCGCGCCTTCACCCACCCGCTCAATGCGGAAAAGCGCGGCGGCGCCTATCACTGCAAGGTGTGCGGCGAGGCGCTGTTCTCGGCCGCGCACAAATACGAGAGCGGGTCGGGCTGGCCCTCCTTCTACGATGTGATGGCCTCTGACGCGGTGGAGACGAAGACGGATTTCCGGCTGCGCCTGCCGCGCACCGAGATTCACTGCGCCAACTGCGGCGCGCATCTGGGCCATGTGTTCTCCGACGGTCCCAGACCGACCGGACAACGCTATTGTACCAACGGGACCGTGCTGGATTTCCGGCCGGAGGAGACGGGCGGCGCGTGAGGCCGGCCCACGCACGAGGGGAAGACGATGATATCGCGAAAACTTGCCGGACGGATTGGCGCCGGGCTGACCGCCCTCGCGCTGACCGCCTGCAGCCAGGAGACTGACATGACCGCCGACACCACCGCTGCCGCGCCGCAGACCTCGGCCCTGATCGAACGGGCACGCGGGCTGGAAGCGCCGCGCGCCGAACAGCGCCCCGTGGAGATCGAGCAGCTGGGCTTTACCCGCGTCGACGAATACCAGTGGATCAAGGACGATAACTGGCAGCAGGTGATGCGCGAGCCGGACGTTCTGGACAGCGATATCCGCGAGCTTCTGGACGCCGAGAACGCCTATCTGGACGCGGTGATGGAGCCGACGGCCGATCTGCAGGAACGGATTTTCCAGGAGATCCGCGGCCGCATCAAGGAAGACGACAGCTCGGTGCCCGAGCGCGATGGCGGCTATGAATACTTCACCCGCTACCGCGAAGGCGGCCAGTATCCGATCTACGCCCGCCGCCCGATCGATCCGGAAACCGGCGAGCCGGCCGGCGAAGAAGAAGTGCTGGTCGATGGCGACGCCGAGGCAGCCGATTTCGACTATCTCGACTTCTCCTCGATGGAACACTCGCCGGACCACCAATATGTCGCTTTCGGCGTCGATATCCGCGGTTCCGAATACTACGAGATCCGCATCCGCGAGATCGCGACCGGCGCCATCGTCGCCACGCTGACGGATGAAAGCTCGGGCGACTTTGTCTGGGCGAATGACTCCGAGACGCTGTACTGGGTGTGGCGCGACGAGAATTCCCGCTCCAAGCGCGTCTACCGCCAGTCGCGCAGCGGCGGCGCCAGCGAGCTGATCTATGAGGAGCCCGATGACGGTTTCTTCGTCTCGGTCGGCACCTCGGACGGTGACAATTACATCGTCATCAATGCCGGCGGCCACACCTCGAACGAGCTGCGCCTGATCGACGCCAGCGATCCGACGGCCGAGCCGCAGCTGATCGCGCCGCGCGAGGAGAATGTCGAATACTATCTCACCGAGGCCCGCGACCGCTTCTATTTCCTGACCAATGCCGACGGCGCGGTGGACTTCAAGATCGTCGCCGCCCCGATCGACAATCCGGGCCGGGAGAACTGGGAAGAGGTCGTCGCCCACCGTCCGGGCACGCTGATCAATGCCGTGATCGGTTTTGCCGACTGGCAGGTGCGCATGGAGCGCCAGAACGCCCTGCCGCGCATCGTGGTGCACAATTACGAGAGCGGTGAGGAATACGATATCGCCTTCGACGAGGAGGCCTATTCGCTGGGCATCTCGCAGGGCTATGAGTTCGAGACCGACACGCTGCGCTTCTCCTATGAAAGCCCGTCGACGCCGGAAGAGACCTATGATTTCGACATGGCCACGCGCGAGCGTGTGCTGCTGAAGCGCCAGGAAGTCCCCTCCGGTCACAATCCGGAAGACTATGTCGTGCGCCGCATCATGGCACCCGGCCATGACGGCGTGGAAATCCCGGTCACCATCCTGCACCACCGCGACACGCCGATGGACGGATCGGCGCCGCTGCTGCTCTACGGCTATGGCTCCTACGGCATCACCATTCCGGCCGCCTTCCGCGTCACCCCGCTGCCGCTGGTCGATCGCGGCATGGTCTATGCTGTCGCCCATATCCGCGGCGGCATGGCGAACGGATACCAGTGGTATCTGGACGGCAAGCTGGAGCAGAAGATCAACACTTTCCGCGACTTCGTCTCGGCCGGTGAGGCCCTGGCCAGCGAAGGTTATACGTCGCGCGGCAATATCGTCGCCTATGGCGGTTCGGCCGGCGGCCTGCTGGTCGGCGCCGCGATCAATCTGCAGCCCGACCTGTTTGCCGGTGCCATCGCCGCCGTGCCCTTCGTGGACGTGATCAACACCATGTCGGACGCGGAACTGCCGCTCACCCCGCCGGAATGGCCCGAATGGGGCAATCCGATCGAGAACGCCGAAGATTATCAGACGATGCTCGCCTACAGCCCCTATGACCAGATCCAGGAGATGGACTACCCCCACGTCCTGGCAACGGGCGGGCTGACCGACCCGCGTGTCACCTACTGGGAGCCGACCAAATTCGTCGCCCGCCTGCGCGACCGGCGGACCGATGACGGGCTGACCCTGTTGAAGATGAATATGGGGGCCGGCCATGGCGGCGCTTCGGGCCGTTTCGACAGCCTGCGCGAAACCGCCCTCAACTGGGCCTTCGCCCTGATGGTAGTCGGCCTGGCCGACGAGGAAGTCGAGGCAATCGCGGCCGAATAGGCTGCCCGCACGTCTGAATGAGGAAGGGCGCGTCCGGCCTGGACGCGCCCTTTTTCTGTCTGCTTGCACCAGGGCTCGCCCCGCTTGCGGGGGCGCTGTCCGCGTCAGCAGACTGAGGGGGCGGTGCAGAGCACCGCAGAGAGCGGCAGCGCGCAGACACACCCCCTTCGACCTCACCCGGCCCAAGGCCGGGCTCGGCCACTTCCCCCGCCTTGGCGGGGGAAGCCTACTCTTCCAGCAAGAAGACGAGCTGGGTGGTGGCGCCGATTTCATGCGCCGCCTAGCCGCGCGTGATTCCCGCTTCGCACGCCTGTGCATCCGCGCCGTCTGCCAGCGAAAACGCCGGTCCTTCCGGGCGGGTTTCGATACAGCCGAACAACAGGCCCGCAGGCATGGTCAGGATGGCCCCGTCGCCCGTCACGGCATCGATACGGCTGACGGCTCCGCCCCCTGCCACGTGCTCCAGAGCAGCTGCAATCCGGTCGTCGGTCAGCGGCAGCGGCACACCCGTTTGTGCCAGATGGGACTGGTTTTCCGCGATCAGGTTCGCCACCACGTCCGCCAGACGGGCATCGTCCCGACCGGCCAGATCGCTGTCGGTCAGAAAGGCCAGCAGTGCGCCGCGCTGGTAGGGCAGACGCTCGGTCTCCCGGCTTTCCCAGAGACGCTCGATCAGCTCGTCGCGGGGCAAGCCGCGCACCGGCGATACCCTGTACTCCGCATCCAGCCCGTTCATGGCGTCCAGAAAACCCTGCAGATCGATCTCGCCCTGACGCAGCCTTACAAGATGTGTGAAGTATTCGGTGAAACCTTCGGTGAACCACATACGCGCAGGGTCGGTCGCTTCATCGGTCGGGCCCATGCGGCCGGTGATCCATTCGTGCAGGATCTCGTGCGCCACAGTCCGGCGCACCTCGGCAGCTCCCGCATTCGAGGTCGTCAGAAGGAAGAAGGACTGATGCAGCGCCGTGCCGATCACCGCCGACTGGTCCGGGATCGGCGGCAAGGGCATGGCCGCCATGAGATAACTGTCGAAGGGCACGTCGTCGAACAGGCTGGCAGCCCCGGCAATGGTCCGGTCGGCCAGATCCTGGAACGCGTCACGCGCGAGCGGCAAGTCCCCGCGGATCGCTGTATGCACACGCGCGCCGTCCGTCAGATGCGTGCTGCGGCTGAAATCGCCAAGCAGCCAGAGTGTATCCAGAAAACTGGCTGGTGTGAGTGCGCCGGTTTCAATCGCCATCCCCTCTCCCAGGCTCGAGCTGATCTCGACCGGGCTTCCGTCAACTTCAGCGCGCACGGTATAAGTGAGCGTGTCGTCCGCAGACATTTCCGGATGCACAAAGGCGGCAGCGCCGACAAACACGGCAAATCCGGGCTGGGTTACAGGCCGCATGCCGGGAACCCGCTGCTGCTCCCAGGACGGCAAGCCGTCATAATCCTGGGCGAAGCGGTAATGCAATGTCAGCCAGGCGCCGGGTGCGTGCACGACGTCGATACGCCCGCCGGCCGCTTCGACAGGGCGTGGCTCCCCGTCTGCCTCGATGATCCCGAAGTCGCTGAACTGACGGTCCAGTCCGGCTTCCGGTCCCCATTCCGAGGGCAGAAGAATACCTGTCTCTCCGTCTTCCTCGCCACGGAAACGCAGTGTGACGTCGAAAGCGGAAAAATCCCCGTCGGCGGCCAGAGTATAGGCAATATCGGCGGTTCCGGCCTGTGCCGCAGCGGGCGCCGGACATACGAACATAAAACCGGCGGCCAGGACCGTCGGTACACATCTGGGCAACATGGGCAATCGATCCCCTCTATCGCCCCCCTCGGGGAAGTATATCGCCAATGAGCCGGGAAGAAAGACGGGAGCGGATAGTCCGCCCCCGTCAACATGCCTACTCCTCCAGCGAGAAGACGAGCTGGGTGGTGGCGCCGCGATAGACCACCGGCTCGCCATCGCGAACCTGGGGGTCGTAGCGCCAGCCGGAGACCGCGTTGATGGTCGCCCGCTCGAAGGCCGGGCTGGTGCAGTCGCGGGCCTGGATATTGGCCGTGCGACCTTCCGCCGTGATGTCGAACACGACCGTGCACACGCCATTGCGGCCGCGTGACGCCTCATTGGCCGGAAAGACTGGCTGGACGCGCACGCGCGGCGAGGGCTGGCGGTCGATATTGACCAGACCGCCGCCCGTGCTGATCTCAACCGCCTCGATCGGCGGCAGGGCCCAGCGCGACCCGTCCGGTATGGCTTCCACGGCGGCGCGATCTGTCTCGATGGACGGCGGCCGCGGCGGCGGATCGAGCTGCATGATCTCGTCAGGGGTTATTGGGTCCGGCGGATCGTAGGGCTCGACATCGAACCGGATCTGCAGGGGCGGCAGTTCCTCGACGGGTTCGGGCACGTAAGGCCCGATATCGATCAATTGCCGCATCAGCAGGAAAAGACCGGCGGTAACGGCGCCGGCAGCCGGCAACACCAGCGGTGTGCGGACGGAATGAAAGGTGGCTGTCATGATTACAGGCTCCCCAGTACGGGCGGTCCTGCATGGCCCCGACAGTTCTGCCCCCTGACCGGCCAGGCCCCCGGCGGCGGCCATCGCCGCCGGGAAGGCCGGTGCGGACGGGCACGCCACAACACGGCGCGACCTCTTGCGGAGCCACAACACAGCTCCTTGCCGCAGGATCATGAGACCCCGCCCGTCCGGCAAAACCGGGGCGCAAAAAGGGTCAAATATGGCGGTCTCGGGGAAACATGCGGGCGAAACGGACCGGGCCCGTCCATCTGGATGGACGGGCCCGGCCGCTTGATTGTCCTGAAAGGATGAAGGGTCAGGCGCGCTCGAATTCCGGCTTCAGACGGCCATTGACGTCGAAATAGGGTTCGCATTCGGCCGAGAGGTCAAAGATGCGAACGCCTTCGCTGTCCAGCTGATCCTCGGAGATCACCGGGCCGCGTCGCATGCGCTCGATCTCCAGCTCGCACGCCTCGATCGTGGTGAGTTGGGCAAAGCGTTCGCCATCGCGCTGGATGGCGATCTTCTGCTCGATGAAGCCGATCCAGCCCTGGGCGGTGGCGCGGGAATACTCCCACGCCAGCCCGCGCTCGAAGGCGTCGATGGCGCCGAGCAGATCGTCCTGCTCGACCCGTGTATTGCCGACCAGCGTCCAGGTGTCGCCGGGACGGTTGAGCCCGCCGCGCGAGAGGGCCTGCACGAACATGGCCTCGGCCTCGGAGAACGCGCCGGCGCGGTAGAGGGCCTCGCCGAGGCGCTCATAGTCCGGCCCGGCACCGGTCAGGGTCGCGACCCGCTGCAGGACGGGCCGCGCCCGCTCCCACTCGCGCGCCTGCCGCCAGAGGTCAGCCAGGAGGCGGAAATGCTCCGGCTCCGGCTCGACCCGCCCGGCATTGAGCTCGCGCTCCAGCATGGATGCCCCGCCGAACGGGTATTCGTAGTAGGAATAGTACCGGGCGAGACGGATCAGCTCGTCGCTGTCCGTCAGCATGCCGTTGAGATAGAGGATGCGGTTCACCTCGAAGGCATCGGCTTCGCGCCCCGTACGTGCCAGCAGCGAGGCATAGCTGGTCCAGTAGGCTTTCTCGTCCGGCCAGCGCGCCACCATCTGCCCCAGAAGCCCCGTCTGTTCGGGCAGCATGTCCAGTTGCTGGTAGAAAAAGAGCAGCAGCGAGAAATGCGGCCGGTCCGGCGTTTCGGCCAGATCGAAGGCCTGGCGGGCATAGTTGAGACCGGGTCCGTAGGCCTCCAGCTGGCCATAGCCCTGGGCCAGGCGCATGGCGAGATCCGGGCCCAGCGGCACACCGCGCGCCAGGGCCGTCTCCATCAGATCGATCCCGGCCCGGTACTCGCCCTCGGCCAGCAAGAGCTGGCCGGTATTGATACGCAACGTATTGGCGTCGTCTTCCGGTAGCGCGTCGAGCGCGATGGCCGCTCGCCAGGCCGCGATCGCCTCACGCGGATTGTCCAGCTCCCAGGCACTGCGCCCGGCAAGCTGCAGCAGCATGGCACGTTCATAGGGGGTGAGGCCTTCGGTCTCGAGCATGTCGCGATAGCCCGCCAGCGCGGCGGCGTGCTCGCCGGCGCCCTCATGCTCCATGAGTTCAAGAATGCGCTCGCCGACACGCTGCGAGAGCGTTCGTTCGACGGTTTCCGGTGGCCGGCTTCGCTGTGCCGCCGCCGGCGGGCCGAGCGTCGTGAATGCGATGACGAGCGCAGCCAGACCGCCAGCCGCACCGGTGGTGAATTTCGGGTATCCCATGTGCACCTCCCCAGCACATGACGCGAACTCCCCAGCCCCGGTGCAACGTCATGATGTGGAAAGCTTGCTGTCACAATCGGGCGAGAATGGGGCACCGGTGATTGAAAGCCGGATCAGATCGCGCACAGGTTGGTCCGGTGCCGGTACCGTGCAGGTCCGGCAAAGAAAAACGCCCCGGCCGCGCGGGCCGGGGCGTTGATCCTGTCACCGGATGACCGGACGCCTAGCCGGCGTCGGATTCGGTATCGTCCTCGGTCGCTTCGGCCGGAGCCTCTTCGCCCTCGGCAACGTTCTGGTTCAGACGTTCGCCATACTGGTTGTAGAGGTCTCTGCAATTGTCCGGAACATCGATCACGATACGGCCACTATCATCGATTTCACCGAGCAGAGTGGCTGTCGCGCGCAGGTCCTCGACTGCGAAGCGGCACTCTTCCTGACGCACGCGTTCCCGGATCCGCACTCTGTTCGCCGCTTCCTGTTGACGACCGACGAGGAACTGGATCCAGCCATTGGCCGTCTCGCGCGAGTAGTTATACCGCGCACCTTCGCGGAAGGCCGCCAACGCCGACTCGGTCCGGCCGAGTTCCTCACGGACGTTTCCGAGCATTGTCCACGCCGTCCCCGGACGATCGAGGCCGCCACGGTTCAGCGCTTCCTGGAAGGCTTCCTCTGCTTCCGCCAGCTGTTGTTCCTGGAACAGGGCCTCAGCCAGTTTGAGATAGTCGTCGCCGTCTCCGGTCGTCTGAGCCAGCTGGCGCAGAACCGGGATGGCACGTTCCCATTCGCGGGCCTGCCGCCACATGTTCGACAAGAGCTGCAGGTTGCTGCTGGTGCGTTCGACAGCGCCGGCATTGAGCTCGCGTTCGAGAATCACCGCGCCCCGGTAGGGATATTCATAGAAGCTGTAATACTGCGCCACCGCCACAATTTCACGGCTCTCGGTGAGCATGCCGTTGATGTACATGATCTTGTTGGCTTCGAACGCGTCTTCCTCGCGGCCAGTCTGGGCCAGGAGAGAGGCGTAGGAGCGCCAATTGCTCTTCTCGGTGGGCCAGCGCGCAACCATGCCCTCGATAATGCGGAACTGGTTCGGCACATCGTCAAGCTGTTGATAGTAGAACAGCATCAGCGAATAGTCGCCGCGGCTGCGTTCAGCGGCGGGACGCAGCTCCCAGAAGCGTTCCGCCCAGCGCAGGCCTTCCCGGTACCGCTCGGCCTGGCCATAGGCTTGAGCCAGCATGCGGGCGACCCCGACATTGACCGCTTCCTCGCCGCCCATCTCGATAGCCTGCTCCAACGAGCGAATACCCTCGTTGTACTGTTCATTGGCGATCAGAAGCTGGCCGATATTGATACGCAGATTGACGATTTCCTCGGACAGCATAGCGCCCGTAGCAATCGCGCCCTGCCAGTCCTGGATCGCCTGGCTCGTGCGTTCCGTCTCATAATAGGCCCGGCCGCGCAACTGCAGGCAGACAGACCGCTCGTACGGATTGATGCCGTCAATCCCCAAAGCGCGGTTCAGGGTATCGATGGATGCAGAAAACTGGTCGTTGCCCTGCTGCTCCTGAGCTTCCAGCACGATCTCGCCGACCCGGGCGGTGAATGTACGGTCGGCACCGTCATTCTCTTCCTCCTGGTTGCGATTGCGGCGCTGGGCATCGGCGTCAGCCAGCACGATTGTAGTCATGGCCGCAGCCAGGGCAAGCGTCGCGACGGAGCGCAACAGGCCCGATGTATCGAAACCGTTAAGACGGATCATCGATGGCTCCTTCATACCGGTCCAACTCCCCGAACCGGCTTTGACAATTCCTACGGAACCACTCCAGCCCTTAGGCTTTCCGGTTCCGTCCCGCGGGAGAGCGGGGCGGGTGTCGACGACCCCCGCCCGTCTTCCCATTAATCGGACAGCTGGAAGTCGAAGCGCGTTTCCACGCCGCGACGTGCCACAGGCACCCCTTCCTCGACCTTCGGATTGTAGCGCCAACGCTCCACCGCCCGCATGGACGCACGCTCGAAGAGCGAGCTGTCGCAGCGGAAGATATCGATATTCGTCGGCGTACCGTCCGGGGTCACGTCGAAGCGGACCCAGCAGCTGCCTTCGACACCGCGTTCCGCAGCCCGCAACGGGTATTGCGGCTCGATCCGGACCAGCGGCTGCGCATCACGGTCGGAGACCGAGAAGTTCACGCTGTCGCTGTTCAGCTGCGGCGCCTCGAAGTCGGGAATGGCCCCCATCACGGTAGCCAGGCCTTCGGACGGCTGTTCCGCACGCTGCCGTTCGATCTGCGGCGGCGGGGGTGGCGGCTCGACCTGCTGCACATCGTCGATCGTCGTATCGCGGCGGCGAGCCTCGATATCGGCGACCTCGTCATTGATCGTGAACTGCCGGTCCTCGACGTCTTCGTCTGGCGGTTCCCCCTCAACCAGAATGAGGCGGGTCATGACGAAGAACAGGATCACCGTGACGAAGGCGGCGATCGGGATGCCGATGATGAGGCGGACAAGATTACCCATATTGTCTCCTCCCTACGTCTGGAGTGTCGAAATATGCACTTCGACATCCATCTCGATGAGCAGATCCTGGACGTCGAGGATGAGGCCGATATTGGCCCCCTCATCGCCCTGGATCATCGCCCGGCCCTTGGGGTTCTCTTGCAGCAACTGCTCGATAACCCCGCGAAGTTCATTCATCTCGTAGACCCGGCGGTTGACCCAGACCTCATTGTCCGACGTCACCGCGATCAGCATCGACGGATTGCGGTCTTCCTCGGTCATGGCATCCGGGCGGGTTGTGTCCACACCGGGCTCCTTGATGAAGACCGAGGTGACGATGAAGAAGATCAGGAGGATGAAGACGACGTCCAGCATGGGCGTCATGTTCAGTTCGATCTCTTCCTCACCGGTATTCACTCGACTGACGCGTCGCGCCATGGCTTCCTCCCGGTCTAGCTGTCTTCATTCGTGCGCTGGATCGAAACCGGCACGCCATTGGCGCCCATATCGTCCCAGATCTGCACGATGATGCCGTGGTCGGCCTCGTCCTGGACTTCCAGGAGCACGGCGCTGTTCGGCTCTTCCGCCCGGAAGCGGTTGACGGCCGAGAGCACGCGATCGACATCGGTCCGCGTCCGGTTGACGAAGATATTATTATCGTCGTCAACCTGAACCACGATCGGAGGCGGCGCGTCATCTGGAGGCGTGTCGTCCGAGTCGGGTGGCGGGCGCATGTCGAGGCCTTCTTCCGAGAGGAAGGTGGCGGTGACGATGAAGAAGATCAGCAGGATGAACACGATGTCGAGCATCGGCGTCATGTTCACTTCAGCCTGATCGTCGTGGTGCTTGCTTCTGCGTCTCATGACTCGACACTCCCCTCACCGATCTCGAGCGAGTCGGCCAGTTTCGCAGTGCGCGACTGGGCGAGACGTTCGATCTGGTTGGCGAAGATGAGTCCCGACAGGGACGCCACCATGCCGGCCATGGTCGGGATCGTGGCGCGCGAGACGCCGGCCGACATGGCCTGGGCATCCGAAGAGCCCGAAATCGCCATGACGTCGAACACCGAAACCATGCCCGTCACTGTGCCGAGCAGTCCGAAGAGCGGAGCGACAGCGACGAGGGTTTTCACCAGCTCGACATTCTGATCGCAACGCTGTTTGACCTCCGAGATGAGTTGGTCGCGGATGGCATGGGCATACCAGGACTTCCGGTCTGCCCGTGCATTCCACTCCCGCTGCGCCTGCTTCGCTAGCCCGGCCTGGGCGAAGTAGAAGAAGACGAAGCGCTCGAGGATGAAGGCCCACATCACAAATGTTGTTGCCATGATGACAACGAGGACGGGGCCTCCCCGCTCGAGGAACTCCTGAAGGCCGGTTGATACGGCCTGGAAATCCATAGCGGTTCCTCCGATTAACCGTGACGCTCTTCAGCGTGACGCGCGACCATGCCTGCGGCCTGTTCTTCGAGCACTTGCTGGACGCCGCGCGCGAAGGACTGAGCGAAGGAGTGAATGAACAGCAGCGGGATGGCGGCAATAAGGCCAAGCACCGTGGTCATCAGGGCTTCGGAAATACCACCGGCCATGATGCGCGGATCACCGGTACCGAACAGGGTGATCTGGGTGAAGGTCTTGATCATACCCGTAACCGTACCCAGCAGACCCAGCAGCGGAGCGATACCGGCAGCCAGCTTCAGGAAGTTCAGGCCGAATTCGAGCTTCGGCGATTCCTGCAGGATGGCTTCATCCAGCTTCAGTTCCATCGTCTCGACGTCTTTGTCCTTGGCGCCCTCGTAAGCCAGCATCACGCGGCCCAGCGGGTTGGACTTGGAACCGGACGACTTGCGCTTCTGACCGGCCACGGCAGCTTGCGTCAGCAGCAGCGAGACCAGGCGGAACAGACCGAAGACAGCGGAGATGACCAGCAGGCCGATGATGACCTTACCGACATTGCCCGACTGTTCGATACGCTCTTCCAGGCCCGGAACGTCCTTGTAGATGTCGAGGAGCGGACCGCGGGACGGGTCGACCACGCCCATGACGATCTCGCCGGGATCGGCATTGTACAGGTTCGAGGCACCGCCCACGAAGTTGGCCGGCGGCTGGGCCGGCAGGTCGCGGAGCGCCCATGCGCCCGTCGTATCGTTTTCCTGCCACAGGGCAAAACGCTGGTTGTTGTTGTGGTTGGTGAACACAACGAACGGACCGACGCGGGTGGTCGGTACGGCTTCGCCGTCGCCGAGGCCGGTGACGCGGGCGTTGAAGGTGACGACCTGCTGTTGCTGGATCATCTCCTCGATCGCACGACGCCAGATATAGTCCAGTTCCTGGCGGGTCGGCAGGGTACGCGAATTGGACAGTTCTTCCAGCGCATCGGCACGCCCCGGGAACTGGGCCGAGACGATGGAGCTGTCGATAATGGCAGCGAACTCGCCGGCGGCCTGACGGGCAGCGCCGAACAGTTCACCGAAAGCGCCCTGGCGTTGACGCAGCTCGGCATCGAGCTCGTCAATACGGACCTGGTTGGCTTCAAACGTAGCATTCAGGCGCTCGGACTGAGCAGACAGGGCCGCAAGCTCGGCCCGCGCCTGGCTCAGCAGCGCCTGCTGCTGGTTGGTGCTGGACTGGAACTCGCGAAGGCGTTCCTGGTTTTCAGCGCTGGCTTCACGGGCGTCGGAACGCACGCGCTGCAGCAGCTCGTTGAGGGATCCGGCCGGCTGGGTCTGTGCCACGGCACCGGCGGTAAGAGCCACGCCCATGGAAACGGCGGCGGCGAGCATCTTCATCGTGGTTTTCATAACTTTCACTCTCCGTTCCAAGCCGTTACTGGGCAACTGCCGGGCCAGGCAGCGGCGCCAGGAAGACAGACGGCGTCGTCACTTCCTGGGCGATGCGGATGGCGCGGGTCACGTTGGCTTCATAGCTGCCGGGAAGGGCTTCCCAGTCGCTGGAACCGTTATGGCGGATCGTCATGGAACCATCGTCATACTGGCGGATCATGGCGACACGGCCGATCTGCAGCACGGTGACATTCACCGGAACACCCTCTTCCAGGACCGTGTCCTCATAGGCGTTCAGCGAACGGCCGTAGGAGGCTTCGATCTCGTAGGCGTTGAGAATGACGCGGTAACGCTCGGCCGGCGAGATATTGGGATCGTCAACCAGCTCGTAGAGGTTCTCGATGCGGGCCAGACGGCCGTTCTCGCCTTCCAGGCGGAAGGGCAGGTCGAGATTCACGAACTCTTCGAGGTTCTGAACCATCTCCCGCATCATCGGCGCCAGATCGGTCTCGATGCTGTCAACGCGGTCGATCTGTCCCTGGAGGGACGCGACTTCGCTTTCCTGCGAGCGGATGAAGACTTGCTGCTGCTCGACATACAAACGCTGCGATTCGATCTGCTCGAGCAGAGCACGATACTCCAGCTCAATATCGGTCCGCTGGTCGTCCAGCTGGTCGATGCGGCGCTGCGTCTGCGCGCCTTCCTGCGTGTTGTTGCGCGCAACACTGAGCGTTTGGTCCAGCTGCGCAACGGCGGCACCGCCGAAGGCGCCCGCCGCAACTGTCGCCATAAGCGACGCGCGAACCAAATTCTTCAAGTTCACCATTTCTCGCCTCACAATGGTCAATGCGGGTTCCCATGCAGGTCCCCCGCCCCAAAAAAACTTCGATGCTGACCGGCAAAAACCTGCCGGTTAGGCCCCCTACCCTCGTTCTCAAGCGGCCCGGTCTGAGCGGCCTGCAGACAGCGACCGCACAGGGCGGTTTGTATTCTAGTCCTCGAAGGTATCGCTCCAGCAACCCTTTCGAAACCCCGTGATGGTTGGCCCATCAACTTATAGGCGCATGCACGCCGCTTGCGAATTGGCATGAACGCTAACACCAGCGTTACACCACGATCAATACATCTTTGTGGCTGGAATGCGGCCTCAGCTGCGCTCAAATCGCCAAGATTCGCGTATCGCGACCACCCCCGGCCTGTCATTCGCGCAAAAATGGTATTCCGTTTCCGGTACGGTTGCACAGCGAAACGGGACGAAACACGACATTTCGGGAACAGGCGAAAAATCGGACCGTGTGGCCGCACGCGGACCGCGAGCGGCTCGGCGTGCCAACATCACAATTTCGCGATGCCGGCATGGCCGGACCGGTGATCCGGCAGGTTCTTTTCCGATATGATCTGGAAAGGAATGGCTGGGGCGCCAGGATTCGAACCTGGGAATGTCGGTACCAAAAACCGATGCCTTACCACTTGGCGACGCCCCAACCGGGCCCGTCAGCGAGGACGGAGCGCGGTAAATACATAACCCCCGGGGGGGATGCAACGGGGCAATGCGGTTTGCTGCAGCGCAAACTGCACATGACGCATGTCCGCAGGTGAATCCGCATAGCTTCTACCCCGCTCCGGCGCGGACTGCAGCTTGCCTGTCATTGGCGCGTTGCGCCGTACAAAAGAGTTGGCTATAAGCCGCGCCTCGGTTCGGAGTATAGCTCAGCCTGGTAGAGCACCGTCTTCGGGAGGCGGGGGTCGCAAGTTCGAATCTTGCTACTCCGACCATTCACTTTCCCGCCCCTGATCTCACTGCACAGCATCCGCTTCCGGCCACCGGACTGCGCCGTATTGCCGCCAGCGGGACTTTGCCGGACACGATCCCTCGACCCAAATCCCTGCGGGCCCTACATTATGGTGCAAAAGGGGACCGCATCTTGCACTGCGGCGTCTCCGTGTGTCTGCGTGGGTCGAAAGGGCTTCCATGAAACAGTTCTGGGTAACGTTCTTCGGATCGATTGTCGGCGTCGTCGTCGGCTCGGTCCTCACCGTCATCGTCGTCTTCCTCATGATCGGCGCCATGATCAACTCCGCCATGGAGGGCGCCCAGCGCGAGACCGCCCTTCCCCATGACGGTATTGTCCTGGAGCTGGATCTGCGCACGCCAAGGCTCGACAGCCCGTCGCGTTCGCCCTTCGCCTTCGCCGAGCCGCTCTCGGTCGTCGATATCGTCCAGACCCTGGAACGCGCCGAAGACGATGCCCGCGTCCAGGGCGTTTTCATTCGCGCCAATGAATTCGGCCTGTCGCCGGGCATGGCCGAGGAAATGCGCAATGCGATCGCTGACTTCCGCGAGGCCGGCAAGTTCGTGATCACCCACGCCCAGGGCTTTGAAGGCACCAGCGTGACCGGCTATTTCGCGGTTTCCGGGTCTGACGAGATCTGGCTGCAGGACACGGCATCCTTCACGCCGGCCGGCCTGGCGTCGGAGGTGATGTTCCTCGGCGGGCTGTTCGAGCACTTCAATGCGGAACCGCAATTCGAGCAGTTCCACGAGTACAAGAACGCCGCCAACACCTACACCCAGACCGGTTTCACCGACGCGCACCGCGAAGCTGCGGAGTCCTATCTGGGTTCAATCTACGACACCGCCGTCGCCGCGATCGCCGGCGATCGCGGCTTCTCGACGAGCGAGATCCGCAGCGTGTTCGAAACCGCCCCGCATACGGCTGAAGAGGCGCTCGATGCCGGCCTTGTCGACCGTCTCGGCCATGTCGTCGAAGCCCGTGAAGCCGCGCTCGACCGTGCCGGTGCCGGCAGCGAGGTGGTGGAGCTCTCCGTCTATCACGAGCAGGCCTCGCCGGCCTGGAGCAATGCGCCGGTCATCGCCCTGATCGAAGGCCAGGGCGCCATCGTGACCGGCGACGCCGATGCCAGCCCGCTTGGCGGCGACGAGATGATCGGCGGCGACTTCACGTCCGAGGCTATCCTGGCCGCTGCAGACGATCCGAACGTCCGTGCCATCATCATCCGGGTCGATTCGCCCGGCGGATCGGCCATCGCGTCCGACCAGATCTGGCACGCGATCAACCGGGCCCGCGAAGCCGGCAAGCCGGTCGTGGTGTCGATGGCCTCGCTCGCCGCGTCCGGCGGCTATTACATGGCCGCGCCGGCTGACTATGTGCTGGCCCACGCCACCACGCTGACCGGTTCGATCGGGGTGCTGGGCGGCAAGATCGTGCTGGACGAGACGTTCGGCATGGTCGGCCTGAATGTCGAGACGCTGTCGGTGGGCGGTGAATACGCCACGGCCATGTCCAGCCAGGAAGCCTGGACGGACAGCCAGCGCGCCGCCTTCCGCGCCCAGATGGCCAATGTCTACGAGGACTTCACCCAGCGCGTGGCCGATGGCCGCGACCTGCCGCTGGAACGCGTGCTGGAGATTGCGCGCGGCCGCGTGTGGACGGGCGCCCAGGCGCTCGACCTGGGCCTGGTCGACGAGATCGGCGGCTTCCGCGATGCGGTCGATGCGGCTCGCGAGCTGGCCGGCCTGGCCCCCGAGGACGAGGTACGTCTGCGCCGCTTCCCGCGCCAGCGCACCCCGCTGGAAGCCTTCCAGGAGCTGTTCGGCGTCTCCGCCGAGTCTGCCGAAACGGCAGCCCGCCTGAACGCGCTGATGGAGATGCCGGAAGTGCGTGCGGCCATCCAGGCCCGCCAGGAAGCGAACCAGCCGGGCGTGCAGATGCGCAGCCGGGTGGCCGTGCCGCAATAGCGCGCCGGCTATTGCTGAAGACAGGAAAGGGCCCGCTCCGGCGGGCCCTTTTTTTGTGTCCGGTATGAAGGCGGAGCTCCCTGGCTAGGACGCCGTAAACAAGCCGACGAAAACCAGCACCAGCACTCCGAAGCTCAGGACAATCATGTAGAGAAAATCCATGAAGACCGTCCGCAGGAAGGACGAAAACCGGCCGTGGGCATAGACGGTGCGGTGCAGCCTGTAGAGGTAGTAGTTCGACCACAGGAAGAAGACCAGAAAGGCGAGCGCGGAATCGATGACCAGGCTGACCACCCCGACCACGATAAACATGAAGAAGAGGAAGGCGTGGAAATGCAGCGTCACCACGAGGTGGTCGTAGAAATAGAGCCCGCGCTTGTAGAAATGCGTGACCGCCAGCAGCAGGGCGTAGATCGGCAAGAGGCCGAACATCAGCCGCGGCGCCCAGGTCTTCATGGCGACCCAGAGCGCCTGCCCCTGTGAATCGATGACCGCATCAATTCCATCGGCCAGGCGCAGCCGGAAGCTGAGCGGCACCTCCTCGATCCCGTCGAAATTCATCACCATGCCCTCGGAGATTTCCACGGTCTCGTCGGGGTCCAGCGCGGCCGCCTCGCGGGGATAGTATTCCGGCAGCAGGCCATAGCGGATACGCTGCTTCAGCTCGTTGCGCTCGGCCTGTTGACGCAGTTCGCGCGCCTCGGGCGTTTCCGCGCTTTCGGCGTTCTCTGCCTCGTCCAGACCGCGCTCGACCTGGCGGATCACCTCGTTCCGCGCCTCTTCGGGCATCATGGCGAGCCCCGCCTCCAGATCGCCGGTCTCCAGCGCCTCACGTGCCTCTGCGACGTCAGAGCTTGCGGCCGGCTCCGGCCCGGTGTTCAGGCCCTCGTTCACTGCGAAGAAGGCGAGGAAGAACAGCACACTGGCCGTCAGATAGAGCCGGAAAGGCATGACATAGCGTGCCCGCACGCCCGTCAGATAATTCGTCGTCAGCTTTCCCGGCTGGAACATGAGCGGCGGCAAGGTCCGCCACAGCCGTCCCTCCAGTCCGAACAATCCATCCAGAATGTCCAGCAGAAGGTCCCAGACCGGCCGGTGGAACGTGTCCGAGGCCTGTCCACAGCTGTGGCAGACCGGGCCGGAGAGCTCTGTTGCGCAGTTGGAGCAAGTCCCCGCAGGCGTCGGAGGAGTAAAGACCGAAAACCGGTCGGACTTGCGGCGGCGCGATGACCGGATCGCGTCTTCCAGTTCGCCGGCGGCAGCGCCACCGACAACGGCATCACTGACGACATCACTTCCAGACATGACGTATCCCCCGGCCTTGCCCTGTTGTGCGCAGGCTAGGTCGGGGGGATGTCGTCTGCAAGTTCGGCTAGCCGCCTTCGCCTTCTGTGCCAGCTTCGCTTGCGCTGGCCAGGCAGAGATAACGCGTGCGGTGCAGGTCGACGATATTGTCTTCCCAGCCGGTCACGTCCGGGTTCACCAGATTCTTCGAGACATAATAGACGATCGGAATGATCGGCATGTCGTCGACAAACATCTGCTCCGCCCGGGCCAGCATTTCGCCCCGGCGTTCCAGATCAAGCTCGCGGTTCGCCTCGGTGACCAGCGCGTCATACTCCGGATTATTATAGCGGGAGTAATTCATCGGCACCGAGCTGTACTCGCCCAGGAAGAGGAAATTGTACGGGTCGTTATAGTCCGCGATCCAGCCACCATCGGCGATCTGGAAGTCCTGGGCGCGCAGATTGTCGTAGTGGATCTGCGTGTCGTTGACGATCAGCTCGGGCTCGACCCATTCGGCGATCGCCGACCAGTCATTCTGCACCACCGGCGCAACGCGCGGATTATCGCGGGTTGCGCGATAGGTGTATTCGAAGCGCAGCGGATTGTCCGGACCGTAGCCGGCAGCCTCGAGCAGCTCGCGGGCACGCTCGCGGCGCGCCTCGATCGGCATGTCGGCCCACTGGGCGCGCACGCCGCCCGGATAGTTGGCCACGCCCGGCGGAACCAGCGAATAGGCCGGCTCGTACCCGGCGCGCAGGATCTCGTCGGCAATGAAGTGCCGGTCGATCGCCATGCCCAGCGCATTGCGTACGTCGGGATTGGAGAAGCCGTCCAGATCCGTGTTGATGGAGAAATAGATCGTGCCCATATAGGGCGCGATGCGCACATAGTCCGGGATTTCACGGCGCAGGAAGTCCAGCTGCTGGCCAGGGAAATCATTGTTGATGTGCAGCTCGCCATTGCGCACCCGGCGGCCGGCCGCCGAGTTGTCGACGGTCGGATAGTAATACACGTCGTCGATGCAGACATTCTCGTTGTCGAAGAACATCTCGTTGCGCTGCAGGTGCACGAAATTGTTGGTACGCCAGTCTTCAAGGCGGTAGGCGCCATTGACCTGGATGTTCGCCGGGCGGACCCATTCGTCGCCATACTGCTCGACCACGTGCTGCGGCAGCGGGAAGGTCGTGTAGTGGGTCAGAAGCCCGGGAAGATAGGGCGCCGGATTGACCAGGCTGATCTCCAGCGTGCGATCATCGATCGCGCGCACGCCGATCTCCTGCGGGTCGAGTTCGCCGCGCGTCGCCGCTTCCATGCCGGCGATCGGGTACAGGAGGGACACATATTGCGCGCCCGTCGCCGGCGAGGCGATACGACGCCAGGCGTAGACGAAGTCGTCAGCCGTCACCGGTTCGCCATCCGACCAGACAGCTTCACGCAGGGTGAAGGTCCAGGTCAGACCGTCTTCAGAGACGTCCCAACTTGCGGCCATGCCCGGAACCGGCGTGCCCGACACGTCTTCGGTGAACAGACCGATGAACATGTCACCGATAATGTTGTTCTCCCACGTACCGGTGGCCTTGTGCGGGTCCAGCGACAGGGGCTCGGAGGAATTGCCGCGATGCAGGACAACCGCGTCGCTGTCGGTCGGCTGGCCGCCGCCGCAACTCGCCAGCACAAGGGCGGAAGCGGACAGGAAAAGGGTGCTGATAATGGCTTTGCGGATCACGGTTCGGTCTCCCCTCCGACGCGTCACTGGAAGATGTGACTCTCGTTCTAGCCGAACATGACGGGCCGGTCGACAGCCGCCTGCCGGTCGCGCATAGTTCGAAGCGTGCGCAACTTGACGGAAAGAAGATGAACGCCCGATTACTCCTTGTGATATCGCCACTTGTCCTGACACCCGTCGCTTATGCGCAATCCGGTGACTCGCCCCTGCAACCGCTGTTCGAGTGCCGCAACATTGCAGACGATGACGCGCGCCTGGCCTGTCTCGATGCAGCGGTGGAAACCCTCTACGGAAATGCGGAGTCCGGCGAAGTTGTCGCGGTCGATCGCGGCCAGATCGAAGCGGCAGAAGAATCGATTTTCGGTCTGAGCCTGCCCAATTTCTCCATCCCGGGACTGGGCCGGCGCAGCGGCGGCGAAGGCGATCTGGTCGAGGCCGATGCGACGGCCCAATCGCCGGACCGTATCGTCCACCGCACCGAAGACGGCGATATCGAGCGGATCGAGAACCTGTCGGTCACCGATATCGAGATCAATCGCGCCGGCGATGTCGTGGTTACCCTTGCCAATGGCCAGGTGTGGCGGCAGACGGACGGAACTCACATACAGGGACTTCGCGGCGGCGTCCGCCCCGGCCTGACGGCCAATATCCGCAGCGGGGCCCTCGGCTCCTACTTCATGCGCCTGAATAATGGCGGGCGCTGGTTCCGGGCCGAACGTGTCGAATAGCCTTACAATCAGGGAATCAGCCATGTCAGTTCTTTTCCGCGTCGGCCTGTCTGTTGCAGCCGTCGCCTTTCTTAGCCCCGGCGCCACGGCGCTTCAGACCGACCCGGTTGACGATGTTCTCGCCTGCAGGTCGGTCGTCGACATCGAGGCCCGACTAGCCTGCTTCGATGCCAGCGCAGAGCGACTGGCGACGGCCAGGCATTCGGGCGATATCGTCATTGTCGAGCGGGAAGATGTCGAAGCCGTCGAACGAGACAGCTTCGGTTTCAACCTGCCGAGTCTGCCCCGGTTCCGGCTCCCGAGCCTGATGGCCGCGCAATCCGAACACGACGCTGTGGCGGAACTGAACGCCTCCGGGATAGAGGAGGCACCCTCCACGAGTTCGACCTCCTCCCAGCCATCGGCAACGGCAGTTGCACCAGAGCCACAGAGCGCGTCCGAACTGGATGGCAATGAAGTTAGGGTTGTTGAACGCGACCGCGACGGCAATGTCGATACAGTCACCATGAGGATCGATCGGACACGAGTCGTGGGCTACGACACGACGGTCTTCTACATGGCCAACGGCCAAGTATGGCGTCAGGTAGACGATGGTGAAGTCCGGCTTTGGGGGAATGGGCCACACTTCGCCGAAATCCGGCGGGGTGCCATGGGGAGTTATCTTCTCCGCATTGATGGCGATGGCCGCGCGATTCGCGTACGTCGCGAACAATAAGACCGGCACACTCGAAGGACAAGGCCGCCCCGGATAGCCCGGAGCGGCCTTTTTTTTGTGTCGTAGCGGCTGCGTTCGCCGCTAGCGGTCCTTCGGGTCGATCGCGTCTCGCAGGCCGTCGCCGATGAAATTCAGGCAGAACAGCGTGACCATCATCGTCACCGCCGGCCCGATCAGCGTCCAGGGCGCGGGCTCCATGTCCTGTGCACCGGCCGAGATCAGGCGGCCCAGCGAGGTCAGCGGCTCTTGCACACCCAGGCCAAGGAAGGACAGGAAGCTTTCGGCCAGGATCACGACCGGGATCATCAGCGTGACATAGACCACGACCGGTCCGAGCACGTTGGGAATGATGTGACGCTGGATGATCTTGAAGCGGGACACGCCGGCGGCCTCGGCGGCCTCGACGAATTCCATGTTCTTCAGCGCCAGGGTCTGGCCGCGCACGATGCGCGCCATGGTCAGCCATTCCACGGCACCGATGGCCACGAAGATCAGGATGATATTCCGTCCGAACACCACCATCAGCATGATCACGAAGAAGATGAAGGGCAGCGAGTAGAGGATGTCGACGAAGCGCATCATGGCCTGATCGACCCGGCCGCCGATAAAGCCGGCCGTCGCGCCCCAGGTCACACCGATCAGCAACGACACGATCGTCGCCACCACGCCCACCATGAGCGACACACCAAGGCCCACCAGGATACGCGCGACCATGTCGCGGCCCTGCGCATCGGTACCCAGAATGTGCCAGTCTTCCCAGGTCGGTGCGATCCAGACCTTGTCGCGATAGATCGTGTCGTAGTCGTGCACCCACAGCGCCTGTCCAACCGTCGCCAGCAGGATCAGGATGCCCAGGATCACCATGGAGGTGACGGCGGCACGATT
This sequence comes from Maricaulis sp., assembly GCF_039978735.1. Taxonomy (GTDB): domain Bacteria; phylum Pseudomonadota; class Alphaproteobacteria; order Caulobacterales; family Maricaulaceae; genus Maricaulis. The sequence goes on along the minus strand of NZ_JBDWAS010000015.1, from coordinate 54,077 downwards.
GCGCATGAGGCGCGCCAGGGCATCGTCCCAGAGGGAACGGCCCTTCACGGAGGCGGCTTCGAGGATTTCCGCCTTTTCCCCGGGCGTCGACAGCAACGTCATTATTCGTACTTCACTTTGGGACTGAGGACGCCGTACAGCAGGTCGGCGAGCAGGTTCAGCACGATGATCAGCGTGGCGTAGATGATCACCACGCCCATCACGACCGTGTAGTCACGCTGCAGGGCGGCATCGACGAAATGCTTGCCGATACCGGGCAGCTGGAAGACACGTTCGATCACAAGCGAACCGGAAATCACGGCGGCCGAAGCCGGACCGAGATAGCTCACCAGCGGCAGCACGGCCGACCGCAGCGCATGCCGGAAGATGACGGCGTGGGCGGACATGCCCTTGGCGCGTGCGGTTCGGATATAGTTCGAGCGGATCACCTCGATCATCGACGCACGCATCAGGCGCGCAATGATCGCGATCTGCGGCAATGCCAGCGTGATGATGGGCAAGATGAGCCGGTCCGGCGTCATGCCGTAGCGTGGATCGAGACCACCCGTCGGCACAAGACCGAGATAGAGGCCGAAGACCAACGCCAGGATCGGCCCCATCACAAAGGGTGGAATACTGATTCCCACCATCGCGAAGGTCATGACCGAGAAATCGCCCGCCGTGTTTTGCCGTAACGCCGCCACGGAACCGAGGAAGGAGCCGAGCGTGATCGCCAGCAGCATCGAGAACAGGCCGATCGTCGCGCTGACCGGAAAGCCTTCGGCGATGATCTCGTTGACCTGCTTGTCACGCAGCTTGAGCGACGGTCCGAGATCGCCTCGGGCGAGATCGCCCATATAGTCGAGATATTGCCGCCACAGCGGCTGATCCATGCCGTAATTGGCCAGCAGGATCTGCCGCGTCTCCTCGGGCATGGGCCGTTCCAGATCGAAAGGCCCGCCGGGAGCGGCACGCATCATGAAAAAGGCGATCGTGATGATCACCAGGATAGTCGGGATGGCGACGCCTACGCGCCGGAGTACAAAACCAAACATGCAGTAATCGGCTCGTTCCGGAGTTCGCCGCAGTTTCAATGGGGCGCGGGCATTGTCAATGAAGCCTCTGCCGTTACTCCTGCATCAGGGCGGTATCGGCCGGGGGCAAGGGGGCCGTCCGGGACAGTGCTGCCTGATCTGTCGCACCACTGACAAAAGACTCGGCCACGATCAGCATGAGGACGAGCCAACCCAGGCGCAGGACGCGCTTGCTTATGAATTCCCCGACGTTCACATTCGCCTCGCGTGTTCGGCTGCGCGCCACTTCACGCAAGATCCGCGCCGTCCGTGATCCAGCGTGAATTGCATGTGTCCGGCACATGCCTAGGATGCGGCGTGACGACAGGAGAAAGGCCCTTCCATGCACAGTGCGCTGTGGTGGCGAGACTTCGAGTTCCAGGACGGTGTCGTCACCGTCAAGAAGACCGGGGCACGCCTGCGTCTCGAACCGGGGCTGATCGGCGAAGTGCTGGCCTGGTTCCCCTTCTATTTCGTGGTCGAATCCTGGCGCCTGAAGGCCGCCACGAAACCCGGCCCGCGCATCTGGTTCACCCCGGACCGCCCGCGGCCCTGGTATCTCGTATGGTCGGTGCTTCACGCGGCAGGCGCCCGCATCGCCGACAGCCCCGAGACGGCCGACGCCGTCTTCGTGTTCGACGATTGCACAGTGTGCAACCCGGTCCAGGTCCAGCCCGGCACACGCCTCATCAATGCCGGCTGCCAGAGCATCGCCAAGAGCCATGTCGCCCGCGTGTTCGAACAGTGTTTCGGCTATCCGCTCTCGGTCGATCCGGAAAGCTGGACCGGTCCGATGGTCGAGAAGTCAGAAACCAATGGCGCCCATGACGGCCGCATCATCCAGGGTCCCGCTCCGGCCCGCCATGGGCAAGTCTATCAGCGCGTGATCGACAACCGTAACGGTCGCGGCCTGGTCGAGGACCTGCGCTGCCCGATGGTCGGCGGATGCATCCCGCTGGTGCTGCGCAAGCGCCGCCGCGAGTCGATGCGCTTCTGCAATTCCAACGACGAGGTCGATTTCGCCGAGACCGATACCGTCTTCACCGCCGACGAGCAGGACAGCCTGGTCCGCTTTGCGCAGGCCATGCGGCTGGACTGGGGCGGGCTGGACGTGCTGCGCGACCGCACCGACGGTCGCCTCTACGTCGTCGATGTGAACAAGACCGACATGGGCCCGCCCATTGCGATGAAGCTGCGCGACAAGATCACCGTGACCCGGCGGCTTGCTGCGGCCTTCCGCGACCTGGTCCGCCCCTCATCACCCCAACAGCCCGACAGGCTTTCATGACTGCCATCCCCTTTATCCGTGAGTTTGAGTTCGAGTATGGCCGCTGCGACCGGCTGTCCGACCGGATTCGCCGCGTTGTCGCCCCCAATCCCGGCCCGTTCACCTACACCGGGACAGGGGTCTACATCATCGGTCATGGCGAGGTTGCCGTGATCGATCCGGGCCCGGTTCATCCCGACCATATCGACGCCCTCGACCGCGCGCTGGACGGCGAGCGCGTGACGCATGTCTTCGTCACCCATCATCATCTCGACCACTCGCCAATGGCCCATCCACTGGCCGAGAAGCACGGCGCGACGGTTTATGGCTACGGCCCGCAGATCACCCCGCCCGCCGGCGGAGAGGTTCGCCTCGAGGCTGGCGACGACACGGGTTTCAAGCCGGATGTCCAGGTGCGCGACGGCCAGGTTTTCCGGGGCAAGGACTGGTCGATCGAGGCGCTTCACACGCCCGGCCATACGTCCAATCACGTCTGTTATGCCTTGCTGGACGAAAACACGCTGTTCGCGGGCGATCATGTCATGGCCTGGTCGACCAGCGTGATCAGCCCGCCGGACGGTCATATGGGCGATTATCTGCGCGAGCTGGCCCGTATCCGCGACCGCGATTTCGACATTCTCTGGCCGACCCACGGTCCCGCGATCACCGAACCGCGCCCCTTCATCCAAGCCTATATCGACCACCGCATGCAGCGCGAGGCGCAGATTCTCGAACAGGTCCGCGCCGGCCGGCACCGCGTGCGGGACATGGTCGAGGCGATGTATGCCGATGTCGACAAGCGGCTGCACCCCGCCGCCGCCCACTCGGTACTCGCCCACCTCATCCACATGATCGAAACCGGCCGCATCGCCTGCACAGGCGAGCCCGGGCTGGAAGCGGAATACACGCTGGGTGTAGCAGTGGCCTAGCGAGCGTCGTCCGCGATCGCCGTGCTGAAAGCCTGGACGCGCCGGGCGTTGCGACCGAGATCGTGGATGGGCTGGCGGGCGAGGGAGCGGATGTCGACGAGGCTGCCGCCCGCACCGTCATCGCGCACGCGTACGACAATATCGTCACGCAGACCGTACCAGAAACTCTCCGTACCTGCTTCGAACATGCCGGCACTGGCCGAGGCTGTCCCGACGCGCCAGCGATGCGTGTGCGCATAGCGAAGGGCATCTGCAAACACCGCCTCCGGCGCCCGGTCGACATGAACGGTGGCCAGCGCCGGATAGGCTTGCGCCTGCACGGCCGCGAGCGAACGTCCGTCCTCGCCCAGCTTGCCTGCATAATCGAGCGCCTGGTGATGCACAGACCGGCGCGCAGCGAAGGACGGCGTGAAGTGCGGCGGGTTTTCCAGATCCGTTGTCACGTCCAGCAGCAGGGGCCGGGCGCTGCGCTGCCTGTCGATCTGCCAGGCCCACCCCAGCCCTGCGACACCGATCACGACGGCGAGCAGGGGTGACAAAAGCGCACCGAAGAAGCGCCGGCGGGCGATCAGATGCACAAGCGACAGAATGAGGCTCAACCCGCCCGCCGCGAGGCTCGCGAAGAGAAGCGGTCGGCCGATCGTGTGTGTCATCCACCCCAGGCCCGTCGCCAGATCGATGAATTCCCACTTTGCCCCGAAGGCCGCCATTGCGAACCAGAGCGGCACACCCAGGGCCAGAAGGGCACACACCCATCCGAGCGGGACGAGGATCGCCCGCAGGAATTTGCCAAAACTGCGCATATCAAGCCCCCGCTTGGCTTCGCATCAAGGATACAGCCGATCGACCTGCCAAGGCGAGTGTGAATCCGGTCGTGAAAACGTCATTCGGTCGTGCAGGCGGAAAGGCCGGTCGCGCCAGAACTCGATCGACATCGGCACAATCCGGAAACCGGACCAGTGCGGCGGGCGCGGCACTTCCCCCAGACCGAAGCGCGCCGCCTCGCGGGCAACGGCCTTTTCCAGGGCGAACCGGCTCTCCAGGGGGCGCGACTGTTTCGAGGCCCAGGCGCCGATCCGGCTGTCCCGGGCGCGGGAGGCGAAATACGCGTCGGCCTCATCGGCCGCGACCGGCTGGACCACCCCCCTCACCCGCACCTGGCGGCGCAGGGATTTCCAGTGGAAACACAGCGCAGCCTTGGCATTTACCGCCAGCTGCTGGCCCTTGGCGCTCTCCAGATTGGTGTAGAAGACGAAGCCATCGGGATCGACATCCTTCAGGAGCACCATGCGCACATCCGGCAGCCCGTCGGCATCGGCGGTCGCCAGCGCCATCGCATTGGCGTCATTCGGCTCCTTGCGCTTGGCATCCTCCAGCCAGTCGGCAAAAAGCGCGAACGGTTCCTCGCGGTCGAAAATCTCCGCCGCATTGGCATCGGCGGTCTTGGCATACGCATCCGCGTCCGGTGAGGGCGGAATGAGACCCGGCTTCGACTTCGACATGATTCACCTCCGGCGTGCTTGCCGCCTAGGTACGCTCAAAGTCAGCGGCGTCAACCTTTCGGGAATCTTCTCGTCCTAGATTCACGGTATGACAGCGCGTGTTACGAGTATCGGACAGGCCTATGCCGCCCTCGGACTCGCGCCCGGTGACGGGCGCGAGGCGGCCAAGTCCGCCTTTCGCGCGCTGGTGAAAACCCTGCATCCCGATGTCACACCGCCAACGCCGCAGACGCTCGCGCGACTGGCGGAAATCGTTGCGGCCATGGACCTGATCAAGGCCAATGCGCCGGTCTGCCTGGATATCGAGATCAGCCGGACCGAGGCTGCCACCGGCGTCACACGCACCCTGCGCCATGGCGAGCGCCCCGTCCTGGTGCGCATCCCGGCCGGCACACGCGACGGCGAACGCGTGACCGCTGTCGGCGAGCCCGGCACGATCATCACAATCCGCATCGCAACAGCACAGGATACGGGGCCATCCGACATCCCCTCCCTGCTCGACCGGGCGGATCTGGAAGCCTTCATTCACGAATATTCCCGCCCGTCCGCCCATGCGCGCCTGGCCCGCTGGATCCGCAAAGCGCAGTCGGCTGCGTGACGGACGCATGATCCGCGACTAGTCTGCGCCAAAACGCGGATCGATCATGTCTCACAACTCATTCGGACACCTGTTCAGGATCACCACCTGGGGCGAAAGCCACGGCCCGGCCATCGGCGCCGTTGTCGATGGCTGTCCCGCCGGCATTCCCCTGAGCGAGGAGGATCTCCAGCCCTGGCTGGACAAGCGCCGCCCGGGCTCCAGCCGCCATGTCACGCCGCGCCAGGAGCCCGATCGCGTGCGTATCCTGTCCGGCGTTTTCGAGGACGACCGGACGGGCGGCCCCGTCACCACCGGCACACCGATCGGGCTGATGATCGAGAATGTCGATGCGCGGTCGAAGGATTATGGCGATATCCGCGACAAGTGGCGCCCCGGTCATGCCGACTACACCTATGACATGAAGTATGGCGTACGCGATTATCGCGGCGGCGGGCGTTCATCGGCCCGCGAGACGGCCATGCGCGTCGCCGCCGGCGGGATTGCCCGCAAGGTGCTGGGCGACGGGATCGCGATCCGGGCCGCGCTCGTCCAGGTCGGCGCCCGCGCCATCGACCGCTCGCGCTGGGACTGGGACCAGGTGAACGAGAACCCCTTCTTCTGCCCCGACGCGGAAACCGCTGCCCTGTGGGAAGCGGACATGGACGCGCTACGCCGTGACGGTTCCTCGACCGGTGCCATCGTCGAAGTCGTGGTCTCCGGTGTGCCGGCCGGCTGGGGTGCGCCTGTCTATGGCAAGCTCGACAGTGACCTCGCCATGGCGATGATGACGATCAATGCGGTGAAGGGTGTTGAGATCGGTGCCGGCTTCGGCTCGGCTGCCCTGCGCGGTGAAGAGGCCGCCGACGAGATGCGCATGGGCGAGGACGGCCCGCACTTCCTGTCGAACCATAATGGCGGCGTACTGGGCGGGATTTCCACCGGCCAGGATCTGGTGATCCGTTTCGCCGTCAAGCCGACGTCCTCGATCCGTGTTGCCCGGCGCACGCTGGACCGCGATTTCAACGAGACCGAAATCGAGACCCGCGGCCGGCACGACCCCTGCGTCGGCATTCGCGCCGTTCCTGTCGGTGAAGCCATGGCTGCGCTCGTGCTGGCCGATCACAAGCTGCGGCATGCCGGTCAGAGCGCGTTCTGAGCGGTTTTCCGGGTTCGGACGAAAGATGAAGGCCCTGTTCATGCTGGGCTCATCCATACGGAATTAACCTTCGGTCAACCTGGCCGGGTCCGTCCCGGCGTAGACCCGGAGGCGTGTCCCATGACACCACGCAAGCACCGCCTGCTTGGCACCGCCCTTGTCGCTCTCGTCCTTCTGCCTGCCACGCTGGCGGTGGCCGCACCTGCGGACGCCCAGCGGCAGGAAAACGGCAACAGCTATGGCGATCCCGACCGTCGCGAACACCGTCGGGCCGGCCGCGAAGCCCGGCGCGAACAGGCCCAACCTGATCGTGGCAACCGGGATGCACGCGAGCGGCGCGGCCGGGACCGGGGCGACGCCCGCCGCGAGCGCCGCGATCCCCCGCCGGGAACGGGACGAGGCGATCATCGCCGGGACGGTCAACCGGGCGGACAGGATCGCAATCGCCGCGGTGCAGGCGATCATGACCGCCGCGACCAGGCCGGTGACCGCAACCGAAATGGCCGGGGTCCCGGCTGGGACAACAACCGGCGCGACCAGCGCAACTGGGACAATCGCCGTGATCGCCGCGATCACCGCGATGCCGGGCGCGACCGCAATGGCCGCAATCCGGGCTGGGACAATAATCGCCGTGACCAGCGCGACTGGGATCGTCGCCGGGATCATCGCGATGCCGGCCGGGACCGCAATGGCCGGAACCCGGCCTGGGATCGCCGCGATCAGCGCCGGGACTATCATGACAATCGCCGGGACCGCCGGTGGGACAATGATCGCGGCCGCCGGCCCGGCGCCCATCACGACCGCCGCCGCTGGGAGTATGCCCAGCGCCGCCGCGATTTCTATCGTGACCGGGCCCGCCGTCAGGCCCGCCTGCACTGGGTCCACCATCTGAATCGCGGCTGGTCGAACTCACGCTATTATGGCCATTGGGGGCCGTCGGATCGCTGGCGCTATCACCGCCAGTACTACAGCCATGGCTATGAGGGCCGCCGCTTTGCCTATTATGACGGGCTGTGCCGCTATGACCGCAATGGCAGCGATGGTGCGATTGTCGGCGCACTGCTCGGGGCCCTCGTCGGCGGCGCGGCTGCCGGCGATGACGGTGTCGGCGCCGGCATCCTGCTGGGTGCAGGGTTCGGGGCAGCCTTGGGCAGCAGTCTCGATCGCATGGATAATTGCGACCGGGCGCAATACCACTACGCGATGAACTACGCCTTCGAGTATGGCGAACCCTATTACTGGGCGAACCCGTATTCCGGCGTGCGCGGCACGATTGTCGTCCGCGAGACCTACTACACCGCCGGACGCGAATGCCGGTGGGGCGATGCCGAGATCTACATGCCCGACGGCACGTATAATTACGACCGCGTGCGCATGTGCCGCGACGGTTACGGCGACTGGCAGGTTGCCCACCGCCAGTAGATCTCCCGCTTCGGGCGCATGTCAGACGGGGCCGGTCATCACCGGCCCCGTTTGTGCATGTGAAGGGCCTTGTCCGGGGGATTGCGAAACTGTCATCTGCCCGTTCATCCTGGGCTCATCGCCCGCCGCCTAGGATCACCTGGACATTGGGACAAAGCACTCCCGACGCATGGAGGCACATGATGAAACTGCTGACCCCCGCCCTGCTCGCTGCGACGGCTCTTTCGGTTACACTGCCGGCCGTCGCCGAAGCCCAGTCCTATGGTGCCCGTTCGGGCCAGACCTATCAGGACTGTGAAGCCGGCCGCCAGAACCGGCAGGTTGCCGGTGCCCTGATCGGCGGCATTCTCGGTGCCGTGATCGGCAATGAGCTCGCTGACGACAGCAATAACAACCGCCATGGACGTCCCGACCGCTGGGACCGGAACGCCCGCTGGGATGACGCCCGCCGTCATGGCCGTGGCTATTACGGCCGGCGCGACCGCCGCTATGAGCACCGCGATCGCGGAAATGCCGAGGAAGTCGGCACGATCGCCGGTGCCGGTGTCGGCGCCCTGATCGGTGCGGGCATCGCCGGCGGCGAGGATTGCGGCAATACCCGTTATCCGTCCAACAGCCGCTACCCGGACAACCGCTATCCGGGCAAGCCGGACGGCTATTACGGCGACACCGGCTATTACGGCGACGATCCTTACTATGAAGACGACCGCTACTATGACAGCAATGCCGGCTATGGCGATGACCGCTATTACGACGACGGCTACGGGTCCTCTGGCGAGCTTCTGGGTGGCCAGCGCAACGAGCCGGCGCGCACTTATTCGGCCTCTTCGAGCTACACCACCGTGTCGGCGACCGGCCGCTGCGAGTGGCGCCGGACGCAGAGCGTCGACAGCTATGGCCGGGCCGTGAGCGACCAGATCCAGATGTGTCAGGGTGCCGACGGCATCTGGCGTCCCGCCGACACCTATTGAGCCATTAAGTCGCGGACATTTCGAGCTTTCATGCTGGGTTCGAGCGGGTGGCGGCCATAAGGTATTCCCTGTTGCCGTCACCCCCTTCGACCGGACTGTCGATGACCGCGCCGACCCTGAAATCCGAACCGGCCTCGAGCCCGGAGCAGACGGTGTCGACCGCGCGCCGGCGGTCGGCCTCGTTCTTCACCAGGCCGCCCTTGCCGATGGCCGCCCTGCCGACCTCGAACTGGGGTTTGATCAAGGCAATCAGTTCGGCGCTCGGTGCAGCCAGCTCCAGCGGCCGCATGATTACCTTGAGCAATGAAATGAAGCTGGCGTCGCAGACCACAAGCGATGGCGGTTCGCTGAACAAATCCGCCTCCAGCGCCCGCGCGTCCATGCCTTCAAGGGATGTCACACGCGGGTCGGACTGAAGCCGCGCGTGCAGCTGATCCCGCCCGACATCGACCGAATAGACATGCTGCGCGCCGCGTGACAGCAGCACTTCGGTGAAACCGCCCGTCGAGGCGCCGACATCGAGGCAGACCCGCCCCGCCGGATCGATGTCGAAAGCATCAAGCGCCGCTACCAGTTTCAGCGCTGCGCGCGACACCCAGGGAAACGCCTCCTCCGCCTCGATCTGTGCCCCTGGCGCGATCTTCTGCGACGGCTTGCCGACCGGTTCGCCATCGGCCCGGACCTTGCCGGCCGCGATCGCCGCCTGCGCCCGGGCCCGGGTCTCGAAATAGCCGTGTTCGACAAGGTAGCGGTCTGCGCGCATCGAGGTCCTGCGGATAATAAGTGACTGTGGTCACCAAACTGCGCATCCTGCGCCGATGACCGGCAAGAGAGAAAGCAAAAAGCGGGCGGTTCGCAAAGCCCTCTATGACGCAGCCCACACACTGATCGAGCGGGACGGCTATGATGCCGTCAGTGTCGACCAGATCGTTGCGGCCGCGGGCGTGGCCAAGGGGACCTTCTTCAACCACTTCCCCAGCAAGGCCGATCTGCTTGCCGAATGGTATGCGGATGTCATCGCGCGGACCCGCATCGAACCGCCGGAGCTGACCGGCGCCCCCCTGCCCCGGCGCCTGACCGCACTGGCCCTGCGCAGTTCGGATCTTGCCGCAGCATCCCCCCGGATGTGGCAGGCCAAACACATGCATGCGGTTGCCACACCATCAGTCCAGGCGGCCGAGAGTCAGGCCGATCGCCTGGTCGCCGGGGACATTGCGGGAATGATTGCGGCATCGGCCGATGCGGGCGCACTTCCCGCATCGACCGATGCGGCGGCCATGGCGGATCTGGTTGTCACGCTGGTCACGGGCTCGATTCGCGAATGGCTGACTTCGGGTCAGGAAGGCCGGTTGGAAGACCGCGTGGAAAGTCGGCTGTCGCGCCTGTGCGCGCTGGCAGGCTATCAAGCCCTTGCCGCGGAGCCAGAGGATCGCTAAAAGGTGACCGTAGTCACTTTTTTGTTTCCCATGTCCCGACCTTCTTCTCTTGCGATCTGTGCTGCCCTGCTTCTGACCGCCTGCGTTGAGCCCTCCGCGTTCGCGCAGCCTCGTGAAATTTTCAGCAGCAATGGCACGATCGAGCCGGCGCGCGGCATCTGGCACTCCACCGATTACGGCTGGATCCTGGAGATTGACGCGGACGGGATCACGCGCTGGCAGGATGCGCCCGCCGGGTGCTACGCGACCGCGCAAGACGGTCCGACCCTGATGAGCCAGGTGGAGTATCGCTACATCACGCCGCTGGGCTCAGACCGCGCGAAGTTCGAATACCTGCCCAGCGACGGCAATACGGTTTTCGAACGGCTGGGTGCCCTGCCGGAGACGTGTGGCGCACAAGACCTCTCGGGCCGGCGCGCGACCTTCGATGTCTTCACCTCGATCTTCGAACGCCACTACGCCTTCTTCGAACGCCGCGGTGTCGACTGGCAGGCCCGGGTCGCCGAGGCACGGGCCCGGCTGAGCGACGATATGAGCGATGCGGACGTCTTCGCCCTTCTCGCCAGCCTGATCGAACCGCTGGGCGACAGTCACACCAAGCTGATTGCCGAATTCGACGGCGAGCGTCATCGCGCCCAGTACGGGCTGGGGACCACCCTGCCCATGATCGCCGGCGGTATCGGTGAAACGCCCTGGCTCATCGGCCTGATCGAGCAGACCCTCGGGGAGGTTCTCGATCCGGGCGCACGCCATATCGGCAATGATCGCGTCATAACCGGCATGATCGACGGCCGTGTCGGCTATATCCAGATATTCACCATGGGCGGCTTCACGGACACGCAAACGCCCGGCACGCCGGAATGGGCCGCCGCCGAGCTCGCCGCACTCGACACAATGCTCGACGAAGCCCTGACCGGCTTTGCCGATGCGGATGCCGTCATACTCGACCTGTCCAACAATCGCGGCGGCTATGATGCCGTCACGCGTGCAATCGCCAGCCGTTTCACCGACACGCCCTTCACCGGCTATACGGTCCGCACCGACTGGAGCGGTGAGCCGGATGCGGTCTATCGCATCGAGCCGCATGACGGACCGCGCTATACCGGGCCCGTCTACGTGCTGACGAGCGATGTCACGGTGTCCGCCGGCGAGATCACGACGATGATGCTGCGGCAATTGCCGAACGTGACACAGGCCGGCGGAACCACGCGCGGCGCCTTCTCGACCCCGCTGGCCAAACCGCTGCCCAATGGCTGGTATGTCGAGCTGGCGAACGAGATCTTCGCCGACGCCGAAGGCGTGGTGCACGAGGGGCGCGGCCTTGAGCCTGAAGTCGCGCTCGACGTGTTTGACGCGGACGATCCTGTCGGCTCACATGGCCGGGCCGTCCGGGCGCTCGCCGAGCACGCGCTTTCCAGCCTCTACTGAGCGGTCAGCTTGCCGCGAGAGCGGCGGCAATGCGTTCGGCAGCCGCTTCATCCTGGCCCATCGCCTCGAGCGCACGGGCCGCGATGTGACGGGCATTGAGGCCGGCCTCTTCATACATGTTGAAGGGCGTATCCTGGTCCTGGAAGACGTCCGGCAGGGTCATGGTGCGAATCTTGAGCCCGCGATCCAGCGCGCCCTTCTCGGCCAGCAAGTGCAGCACGAACGCACCGAAACCGCCGCGGGCGCCCTCTTCCACCGTGATCAGGACTTCATGCTCGCGCGCCAGGCGCAGGATGAGGTCTTCGTCGAGCGGTTTGGCAAAGCGCGCATCGGCGACCGTGGTGGAAAAGCCCTGGGCCGCCAGCGCATCGGCAGCCTTCAGGCTCTCGCCCAGACGCGTTCCCAGCGACAGGATTGCGATCCGCGAACCCTCGCGCACGATCCGGCCCTTGCCGATCTCGAGCGGCTCGATAACGTCCGGCATCTCGATGCCCGTGCCATTGCCGCGCGGATAGCGGAAGGCGGACGGGCGGTCGTCGATCTGCGTCGCCGTCGCCACCATGCGTGACAGCTCCACCTCATCGGCCGCAGCCATCAGCACCATGCCGGGCAATTGCCCGAGATAGCCGACGTCGAACGAGCCGGCATGCGTGCAGCCATCGGCCCCGACAAGGCCCGCACGGTCGATCGCAAAGCGGACCGGCAGGTTCTGGATGGCCACATCGTGGACGACCTGGTCGTAACCGCGCTGCAGGAAGGTGGAATAGATCGCCGCGAAGGGCTTCATGCCGTCGGCCGCAAGACCGGCCGCAAAGGTCACCGCATGCTGCTCGGCGATGCCGACATCGAACATGCGCTCGGGGAAGCGTTCGCCGAACAGGTCGAGCCCGGTGCCGCCCGGCATGGCCGCGGTGATCGCCACGACGCTGTCGTCCTTTTCGGCTTCACGGATGAGCTGCTGGGCAAAGACCTTGGTGTAGGACGGCGGACCGCCCTTCGACTTCTGCTGCTCGCCGGTCACCACGTTGAACTTGGCAACGCCATGATACTTGTCGTCGGCCGCTTCGGCGGGCGCATAGCCCTTGCCCTTCTGCGTGACCACGTGAACCAGCACGGGACCATTGTCGCCGTCGCGGACATTGCGCAGCACCGGCACCAGCTGGTCGAGATCATGGCCGTCGATCGGGCCGACATAGCGGAAGCCCATCTCTTCGAAGAGCGTGCCGCCCATGGCCATGCCGCGCATGTATTCCTCGGCCCGGCGCGCGGCCTCCTCGACATGCAGCGCCTTGGCCACGCCCTTGCCCAGCTTGCGCAGGCTCCGGTAGCTCTTCGAGGAGACCAGCCGCGCGAAATAATGGCTCATCGCACCGACCGGCGGTGCGATCGACATGTCGTTGTCGTTGAGGATGACGATCAGGCGGCCGCCGATATGGCCGGCATTGTTCATCGCCTCATAGGCCATGCCGGCCGACATCGACCCGTCACCGATCACCGCGATGACATTGCGATCCTCATGCTTGAGGTCGCGGCCCACGGCAAAGCCCAGCGCCGCGGAGATCGAGGTCGAGGCGTGCGCGGCGCCGAACGGGTCATACTCGCTTTCGGCCCGCTTGGTGAAACCGCTCAGCCCGCCGCCCTGACGCAGGGTGCGGATACGGTCGCGCCGACCGGTGAGGATCTTGTGCGGATAGCACTGATGCCCGACATCCCAGATCAGCGTATCGCGGGGCGTGTCGAAGACGTGATGCAGAGCGGTCGTCAGCTCGACCACACCCAGGCCAGCCCCCAGATGCCCGCCCGTGACCGAGACCGCGTCGATCGTCTCCGCGCGCAGCTCATCGGCCAGCTTGCGCAGCTGGTCGATCGAGAAATTGCGCATGTCGGAGGGCTCTCGGACCTGGTCGAGGGTCGGGGTGGTGGGTGCCATACGGGTCCAGCCTTTCACGAGCGCCGGTCGAGGATGAAGTCGACGGCCTCTCTCAAAACATCTGCTCGCGCGCCGAAGGGTTCAAGGTGGTCCTTGGCCTGTGCGGCCAAGTGCCGCGAACGGTCCCGCGCGCCTTCCACCCCCAGAATGGTGACGAAGGTGGCTTTTCCTTGACCGGCGTCCTTGCCGGCCGCCTTGCCCATCTCCGCCTGGTCCCCCGTCGCATCCAGAAGGTCGTCCGTGATCTGATAGGCCAGTCCGAGGTCGTGAGCAAATCCTTCCAGCGCCCGGCGGATATGATCTTCCACCTCGCGCAGGATGGTGCCGATCTCGACGGCATAGTTGATCAGCGCGCCGGTCTTCATCCGGTGCATGCGCGTGACGACCGAGATGTCGAACTGTTCGGTCTCGGCGCGGATGTCGATCATCTGGCCGCCCACCATGCCATAGGGGCCGGAGGCGCGGGCAAGACGCTCGACCAGGCGCGAGCGCACGCTGCCGCGCTGATGGGTGTCGGGATGGGCCAGAATCTCGAACGCCACCGACTGCAGGGCATCGCCCGCCAGGACAGCCGTGGCCTCGTCATAGGCCTTGTGGACCGTCGGGCGGCCCCGGCGCATGTCGTCATCATCCATGCACGGCAGATCGTCATGGATCAGCGAGTAGGCGTGGATGCATTCCAGCGCGCAGGCCGCGCGCAGAACGCCACGCTCATCGGCATTCACCAGCCGCCCGGCCTCGACCGCCAGGAAGGGGCGCAACCGCTTGCCCGGCCCCAGCGCGGCATAACGCATGGCCGAGTTGAGATGCGCTTCGGGACCTTCCGCACGCGGCAGCAGGGCATCCAGCGCCACGGTCACCCGGTCGGCAGCTTCGTTCAGGCGTTGTTCGAAAGAATCCATTCGGCAGCCCTAATGCATCCGCGCGCCGTTCGGCACGGGCTTGTCCGGCGCCAGAAGGATGATCGCTCCGTCCGGATCGGAGGCCCCGAGAACGAGGATTTCCGACTGGATCGGGCCAATCTGGCGCGGCGGGAAATTGACGACAGCAAGCACCTGGCGGCCCACCAGCTCTTCCGGCGTGTAGTGCGCGGTGATCTGGGCCGAGCTTTTCTTTTCGCCCAGCTCGGGTCCGAAATCGACCCACAGCTTGATCGCGGGTTTGCGCGCTTCCGGGAAGGCCTCCGCACGCACGACCGTGCCGACGCGGATATCGAGCTTCAGGAAATCCTCGATCGTGGCGAGCGGTGCCGCCGGCTCGTCCTGCGCCATGTCAGTCGAGCCCGGCCGGTTCGGTGGCCGGCTGGCCGTCCTCGCCCCGCACGATCTTCTCGACCTTCAGTTCGGCGGTCTTCAGCTTGCCCTCACAATGCGCCCGCAGAGCCGCACCGCGCTCGTAGATCTGGATCGACTTTTCAAGCTCGACCTCGCCCGATTCGAGCTGCTGCACGATGCGCTCGAGCTCGGCGAGCGCCTGTTCGAAACTCAGGGTCTCGATGTCGGGTAGCGGCGTATCGGACATGGCTTCCTCTCGTCTCCGGGCAGCATAGAAAGCGGACTCAGGCGCGGCAATGCCGCGATTGCGGGCTCAGCGCGGCCGGTATTCATAACGGCGCCAGGACCAGTAGGTATCACCGCCATCGCGGACACATACCCAGCCGGACCCGCGCAATTGCGGACGCATCATGCGGTTGAACCAGCCATGGGCGCACAAGACAACCGGTCCGGCTGCAGCCGCCTCGATCAACTGGTCGGCGGCCTGCCGTGCCCGGGCCTCGGCGTCAGCCCGGCTTTCCCGGCCGCGTGACCAGCCCATCCACCAGGAGCAACGCGCAAACACGCCCCAGGTCTTGGCCATGAAACGCCCCGGCATGGGCGGCGGCGGCAATTCGGCTTCGATGAAGACCGGATCGATAACGGGCGCCCGGTCAGGTGCCACGGCCTGCGCCGTCTCGATGGCGCGGCGCAGGGAGCTGGCAAAGACGGTGTGTGATTCTGCAGCAGCCCGGATCAGCGCGTCGGGCGCAGACTGCCCTTCGACAAGCCCCGCGGGCTGATATTCATTATCCCACCAGTCCTCGTATCCGCGCCAGTCGAGCCAGCGCTCGCGATTGGCGTCCGGACGGCCGTGGCGGGCGATAGTGATACTGCCCGGCGAGAGGCTCTGGAGGTCTGTTGAAGAAGGGTTCATCGGGGTCGCACGGGGGAGGGTCAGCCAGCCGGTACGCCCCGTCGTTACCCGCCGACACTTCAATCCTGTGATGACGGGGAGTGCCCGCCCGCTCAGGCCCGGGCAAGCGCGCGGACAAAGGCCGCGGCCGACCGGCCCAGTGCCGGGCAGTCGTATCCGCCCTCCAGCACGGAGACAAGCCGCGAATGCGCAAATTCCGATGCCAGGGCAGCCAGGCGTTCCGCCGCCCAGGCATAGTCCTCGTCGACCAGGCCCAGCCCGCCAAGCGGATCATCCGCATGCGCATCGAAACCGGCGGAGACCAGGATCAGCGCCGGCTGCGTCTTGCGCAGGGCCGGAACGATCTCGGCTTCGAAGGCGGCGCGCCAGGCCGCACCGTCAGTCCCGTCTGGCAGCGGGACATTCACCACATTGCCGCCAAGACCGGTTTCGCCGCGATGCCCGGTGCCCGGATAGAGCGGCGACTGGTGCAGCGAGGCAAACAGCACCCGCTCGTCACGCTCGGCCAGGCATTGCGAGCCATTGCCATGGTGCACATCGATATCGACGATGGCGACCGATGGCAGACCGTGGACCTCGAGCGCATGCATGGCGGCGATGGCAATGGTGTTGAACAGGCAGAATCCCATCGGGCGGTCGGGTTCGGCATGATGGCCCGGCGGCCGCGCCAGCAGGAAGACTGCCCCCTCCCCGTCCCGCATCACCGTATCGACACCGGCGATGGCCCCGCCGACCGCTGACAGTGCAGCCCGCGCCGACTGGCCGCACACGATCGTGTCCGGATCCAGCCCGACAAAGCCCTCGACACCCGCCTCGGCACAGGCCGTCAGCACGCGATCGACATGTTCGACGGTATGAAACCGGGCCAGTGCCTCGACCGGCGCCTGCCCGGCTTCCGCCCAGACCGTGCCGGCAATCCCGGCCAAGGCCTCACGCACCGCGGTATAGCGGCCGTCATGCTCGGGATGCCCGTCAGGCAGACGATGGGCGAGACTGGCGGGGCTGTCGATGAGGGTGGTTTTCATGGCCGTCCATCCGCTGGCTGCTGCAATTGGCACCCTAGCGGAGACCGGCGTCCTGTGCAGCCGCGGAACGGGACGGCGCTGCAGCCGTTGCGACGCTGAGGGGCGTGATCGCCCCGCACCCAGGCTCAGTCACGACATAATGGAGGCTTCCATGACGTCACGCATTCTCATCCTCACCACATCCCACGGCACGCTCGGCGAGACCGGCAAGCCGACCGGCTTTCACTGGCAGGAGCTGACCGATCCTTACTGGGCTTTCCGCGATGCCGGCGACACGGTCGAGATCGCCAGCGTTCATGGCGGCCAACCGCCGGCCGATCCCGGCTCGGATGACGGCGAAGGCGAGCGCCCCCCATCCGTGCAGCGCTTCATGGATGACGCAGCCGCCATGCAGGCCCTGAAACAGGCCCGGCCGGCGGCCCATCTGACGCCCGGCGAATACGACGCCATCTACCTGCCCGGCGGCCACGGCACGATGTGGGACCTGCCCGACAGCAAGGCGGTTGCCGAACTGATCGGGAAGGCCTGGGACGCCGGCGCCATCATCGCGGCGGTCTGTCATGGCCCGGCCGGCCTGGTGGGCGCCACGCTCGCCGATGGTACCCCTCTCGTGAAAGGCAAGCGCGTCAACAGCTTCACCGATGCCGAGGAGCGCAAGGTCGGGCTGGACGATGTCGTGCCCTTCCTGCTGGAAAGCCGCCTGCGCGAGCTGGGCGCGGTGTTCGAAGGCAATGACGAGGCTTTCGGCCCCCATGTCGCACGCGACGGCCGTCTGATCACGGGGCAGAACCCGGCCTCGAGCAAGCCGCTCGCAGACCAGGTCCTCGCCGCACTCAAGAACAGGCAGTCGGAACCGGCTTAGCGCGCCGGAGCTGCGACAGGTCTAACCGCTGACAGCGGCGATCCGCGGGGCCTGCCGGCGCCGGGCCGGAGTCGGCAGCAGCACGACATTCTCCATGAACTGGCTGTAGTCGCACAAGATTTCCTCACCCTGGGCAATATCCCGCACAGCCACGCCGCTTCCGTCAGCCGCCGAGAAATCGAGGTTGGGCGTGCTGGAATGGTTCAGGAAGCGGGCATGATCGCCATCGAGCAGATAGCCGTTCAGGCCACGGTCGAAATAGGCATAGCGCTGGATGTAGCCGCGATAGACCGGCGGCCGTTCGGCCAGTTGCGCCTCGGTAAGCACGAGATCGGTCGCCGGGTCGAGGGTCCACATCAAGGTGCCCTTGCGGATTCGTCTGACGGCAAACACGCCCAGCCCTTCCAGCGGGCTGGGTTGAAGATAGGTTTCGACCAGAAGCATGGGTCTGACACTCCGGCCGGCCGCGTCGACGGCCGGCGAGAATGAAGCGGCCGGATCAACCGGCCGCAGAGTGCGACGCTCCAACGCTCATATTGGCGAATTTTTGCGCGATGCAAGCGGTATTTTAAACTGGGGCGATGACCGCCCCGGCATCAATGCCCCAGCGTGACATTCATGATTTTCACGCCTGGCGGCGCGGGCACATCTTCCGGCACGAAAAAGTCTGGCAGGAGCTCGATTTCGGGGTCGTAGGAATACTTGTCCAGGTCGCGCTCGCCCTCCTCCCAGAGGAAGGTGTCGTCGATGATGAAATTGCCCGTGAACTCGTCCGCCGGCTTGTTCAGCACGGCATAGGCCGTATCGGCGAGGATTTCCGGCTTGCGGCAGTTCTTCATCGCTTCTTCGCCGGCCAGCACGTTGGAGATCGCGGCCGTCGCGACGGCCGTACGCGGCCAGATCGCATTCGCACCGATCCTGCCCTTGAACTCCTCGCCCCAGCCCAGCACGCACAGGCTCATCTGGTATTTGGCCGAGGTGTAGGCGACATGGGGTCCGAACCACAGGCCGCGCATGTCCAGCGGCGGCGCCAGGGCGATGATGTGCGGATTTTCCGCCTTCAACAGGTGGGGCAGGCATTTCTGGGTGGTCAGGAAAGTGCCGCGGCCATTGACCTGGTGCATCAGGTCGTAGCGCTTCATCGGCGTATCGGCCGTGCCGCGCGGGAAGATTGCCGAGGCATTGTTGATCACGGCATCGATACCGCCAAACCGGTCGACAGCGGCAGCAACAGCGGCCTCCACCTCTTCCTCGTGACGGATATCGCATTTCACGGCGAGGGCCTGGCCGCCGGCCTTCTCGATGGTCTCGGCCGCCGTGTGGATCGTCCCCTCAAGGCGCGGATCCGGCGTGTCGGACTTTGCAGCGATAACGATATTGGCACCATCGCGCGCACAGCGTTCGCCGATCGCCAGGCCGATACCGCGGCTGGCACCCGTGATGAAGATCGTCTTGCCCTTGAGGCTCATGGCCGTGTCTCCCCGGAATGTGTGTCCGGAGAGGTTAGAGCGCCGTTACAGCCCGCGCCAGACCCGACCGCGCGGGCAATACAGCCCGTCTTCGTGCCGGCATTGTTCGAACGTGTAGAGAACGGTCTCGGCGCGGCCGACAATATTCTCGAAACGCACAAAGCCCGGCCCTTCCGGCGCACGGCTGTCGGCGGAATTGTCGCGATTGTCGCCCATGACGAAGACATGGCCCGCCGGCACGACTTCCGGGCCGTACTCGTCCAGCCAGTTATTGTCGCCGCGCTCGTAGATCGGGTGAACCCGGCCGCCGGGCAGACGCTCTTCGTACAGGCGTACGCGGACTGCTTCTTGCGGATCGGCGCTTTCCCGATAGGTCCGGTCCTCCACCAGCATGCGGTCGACCTGGGCCCCGTTGATGAAAAGACGGCCATCGCGCATCGCCACGATGTCGCCGGGCAGACCGATCACCCGCTTGATCAGGGTCAGATCCTGGCGGTCATCCCACAGCACCACGACATCGCCGCGCCGCGGGCTGCTCCAGCCGATGCGGCCATCCCAGCTGTCGGGCAGAAGATTGCCCAGCCCCAGCGGCAGGGTGTGGCGCGAATAGCCATAGGCCCATTTCGACACCACGATCCGGTCGCCCACTTCCAATGAGGGCTGCATGCTCTCTGAGGGAATGTAATAGGTCGCAAAGGCGAGCGAGGTGAAGCCGAACCACACCGCCGCCACGCCGGCAAACATGTTGATCGCCTCGCCGAGCTCGGCCCCGATGCGGGCTGCCCGGAGACGCAGAGACCGGCGTGACAGGCGTTTCATGGCCTAGAGACCTTGCCAGACCCGCCCGCGCGGGCAGTACAGCCCGTCTTCGCGGCGGCAGCGCTCGAAGGTAAACAGCACCGTCTCTGCCCGGCCGACAACATTCTCCAGCGGCACGAGGCCCGGCCCGTTCGAGGCCCGGCTGTCATTGGAGGCATCCCGGTTGTCGCCCATCACGAACACCGTACCGGGCAGGATCGTCACCGGCCCGTAGCTGTCGAGCTGATAGTTGTCGCCACGCTCATAGATCGGATGATCCCGGCCACCCGGCAGGGTTTCCTCGAAGAGAGTCGCCGTGACGATATTGTCGCGCGGATGATCCCGGTAGGAGCGCACTTCGATGAGTTCGCGCGGCACCGGCTCGCCATTGAGGTAGAGCTGGCCCTGGCGCATCTCGATCACATCGCCCTCGATGCCGATCACGCGCTTGATCAGATTGCGCGGCGGCGACTGGCGCTCGTCGCGGAAGACGACGACATCGCCGCGCCGCGGGTTGTGCCAGGCCAGGCGGCCATTCCAGCTGTCCGGCAGCATGTAGCCGATGCCCAGAGGCAAAGAGTGGACCGAATAGCCATAGGCCCATTTGGACACCAGAACCCGGTCGCCCACTTCCAGCGAGGGCTGCATGCTTTCCGACGGGATATGAAAGGCGGCAAAACCGAAGGTCACCAGCCCCAGCCAGACGGCTGCCACACCGGCGACAAAGCGTACGGTTTCCACAATCTCGCTCGCAGCCCGGCCTGCCAGGCGCTTCATCAAGGCACTCATTTCAGTTTTACCGCCGTTCCGTAGGCCAGGATTTCCGCCGCACCTTCCATCACCGACGAGGTCGACAGGCGCACCGTCACGATTGCGTCGGCGCCCAGCTCTTCAGCATGCTTCGCCATCCGGTCGAGCGCAGTCTCGCGCGCTTCGGACAGAAGGTCGGTGTATTCGGGAACTTCACCGCCGACGATATTGCGCAGGCCGGCGATGAAATCGCGGCCGAAAAAGCGGGCCCGGACGACATTGCCGCGCGCGATACCGACCACACGGTCGATCTCGCGGCCCGGCACGGCGTCCGCCATGGTGACAATCAGGCTCATTCCTCGTCTCCGTCTTCGAACACGATCCGGTTCTCCCTTGCGCGCAGGAACATGATCGCCACGCCGGCAGCGGGCATGCCCGTGACCAGCAGCCAGAAACCGCTCAGCGGGTAAGGCAGATACCAGCGGCCGATCAATCCGGCTGCCAGCAGAATGACATACCCTGCGATCCCGCCGAGAAGCAGGACGATACCGGCATGGTCCAGGAAACGCGCCAAGGGCACCCGAACACCTCCCGTGCTCACGCATCAGCATTCCGAATACGTCGAAACGCCGTCACAACCAAGGCTTGGGCGCGGAGATGACAGCATTTTCAGCCTGCCGTGGCATCGCCGCCGCAGCCACGCCGCGCAAAGACGGGGGACGGCAAGGTGTCGCATCCCCTGTCCCATGCCGCGCTTTGGCCATCTTCGTGGGGAAGGATCGGTCTCATGAACCAGACGATCTATGAACCGACCTCGACGCCGGCAGCCGACCGGGACGACCGCCTTCTGGCGGGGCTGAACTATGCCCTGCTGATCGTCGGCAACATCATCGGCGTATCCAGCCTCGTCGCCGTGATCATCGCCTATGCGCGCCGCGACGGATCACCGAACTGGCTGCAATCGCACTTCACATACCAGATCAAGAGCTTCTGGGCGGCCATCGTCGGCATTGTGGCCTGCACGGTCATGGTGCTCACGGTGATCCTGGCCCCGTTCGGCCTGATCGGCTTTGCCCTGATCTGGGTGTGGATGCTGGCGCGGTCGATCGTGGGCCTGGTCCGCCTCGTGGACGGACGCGGCCACCCCGACCCGCACGGCATGTGGATGTAGGGCGGGCCGGCGTCAGACGCCGAAGCCCACCTCGTCAATCATCTCCGACCCCATGGTGACGTCGTCGACGCGCGACGGCGCCAGCGTCATCACCGCTTCGGCATAGAAGTTCGCCAGCGCGATCCGCTGGGCCGCGAAGGCCGGATCGCCGATGTTTTCCTTCTGGCGCCGGCGAGCTGCGACGGCCCCGACGCACAGCAGCCAGCCGCCGATCGTCTCGCCCGCCAGGGTGAGGAAGGGGGTGGCGCCGGCCAGCCGGTCCTTCATGTCGACCTCTTTCAGCCAGTCGACCGCTTCACGCATGGCATCCAGACTGTCCTGCAGGCGATCGCCGAGCGGCGGCAGGTCCGGGTGTGACGAGGTCGTGCAGGCCTCGATGGTCTGCCCGATATCCGAGAACAGCTCGTCAAAGGCCGCGCCGCCATCCATGTTCAGCTTGCGGCCGACCAGGTCGATCGCCTGGATGGCGTTGGTGCCCTCATAGATCGGCGTGATACGAGCATCGCGCAGATGCTGGGCCGCGCCGGTTTCCTCGATATAGCCCATGCCGCCATGGACCTGGACGCCCAGCGAAGCGACCTCGACACCGATATCGGTCGACCAGGCCTTGGCGACCGGCGTCAGCAATTCCTCGCGGCGCTTGGCCGCGGCGCGCTCGTCGGCATCCTCGGCATGCTCGGCCATGTCGGTCGCCACGGCGCAGGACACGCAGATGGCGCGCGAGGCGGCGATCTTGGCCTTCATCAGTGACAGGGTGCGCTTGATATCCGGATGATGGATGATGGCGTGCGGTGCCGGGCCCTCGGTATCGATGGCACGGCCCTGCTTGCGGTCCTGGGCATAGGCCAGCGCCTGCTGGAAGGCGCGTTCGGCAATACCGACCCCCTGCACGCCGACATTCAGACGCGCCGAATTCATCATCGTGAACATGCAGCGCATGCCGGCATTTTCACCGCCGATCAGCCAGCCGGTCGCACCGGTGTATTCCATGGTGCAGGTCGGCGAGCCGTGGATGCCCAGCTTGTGCTCGACCCCGATGGCGCGCAGATCGTTGCGCGACCCGTCCGGCAGGATTTTCGGCACGATGAAGAGCGAGATACCCTTCGTGCCTTCCGGCGATCCCGGCGTCCGCGCGAGCACGAGATGGATGATGTTCTCCGCGCAGTCGTGTTCGCCCCAGGTGATGAAGATCTTCTGGCCCGAGATCGCCCAGCTGCCGTCGGCATTCGGCTCGGCCTTGGTGCGCAGCGCGCCCACATCGGACCCGGCCTGCGGCTCGGTGAGGTTCATCGTGGCCGACCACTCGCCGGTGAGCAGCTTGCCCAGATACAATTCCTTCTGCTCGTCAGTGCCGTGGGAGATCAGCGCCTCGATACCGCCATAGGTGAGCATCGGGCCGAGGCCGAAGGACAGGTTGGCGCCCTGGATCATTTCCAGCACGGCCACGCCCAGCGCCCGCGGCAGGCCCATACCGCCCAGCTCCGCCGGGAATTGCAGCCCTTGCCAGCCGCCCTCGACGAACTGCGCATAGGCCGCCGGAAAGCCGGTCGGCGTGGTGACGGCATCATTCTCGAGCTTGCAGTGTTCGGCATCGCCGACGCGATTGAGCGGCGCGAGCACATTCTCGGCCAGCTTGGCCGCCTCTTCCAGAATGGCCGCCGTCAGATCGGAGGTGAAATCCGGGAAGGCACCCGTCGCCTTCAGCCCCTCAACAGCCGCTACCTCTTCCAGCGTGAAGCGCATTTCATCCAGCGGTGCGCGATATGTCATGGCCGACCTCCGTCATCATTTTTTTGTGGCCGGAACATAACCCGCCTTCCCGCCGATGCGAATCCGGAAACAGTGTTTTGTCCAGCCCGCGACGTTGTGTGGCTTTTCGGACGCGCAGGCAGCGGGCATATACTGTGACGAGAGCCGCCCGGCCGGGCGGAAAAGCCCCTGGGGGAGCCCGAACCATGACCGACACGCCACGCTACACCGCCGTCGCCATCACCCTTCACTGGATCCTCGCGGTCCTGCTGCTCGGCATGGTGTTCTTCGGCTGGTACATGGAAGACCTGCGCGACGGCCTGTTTGCCGGCACAGTGCCGCTGGAAGAGGTTCAGCAGGCCTATAACCTGCACAAGACGACCGGCATGGCG
The DNA here is from genome assembly GCF_039978735.1 of Maricaulis sp. Classification (GTDB taxonomy): domain Bacteria; phylum Pseudomonadota; class Alphaproteobacteria; order Caulobacterales; family Maricaulaceae; genus Maricaulis. The sequence goes on along the minus strand of NZ_JBDWAS010000015.1, from coordinate 29,998 downwards.
ATCCTGGTCCTCTCGCTGATCCGTCTGGCCTGGCGCCTGACCCACAAGACCCCGGGCATGCCCGAAGGCATGAAACCCTGGGAAAAGCTGGCCGCCCATGCCGTGCACTGGGCCTTCTACGTGCTGATGATCGGCATGCCGATCATGGGCTGGATTTCCGCCTCTGCCTCGGAACTGCCCTCTTTCCTGTTCAACAATCCCGACATGCCGTTGCCGCGCCTGCCGGTTCCGCAAAGCGAGAGCCTGCACGAAGTGTCCGGCTCGATCCACGGGGCCGGCGGCTGGCCGATCCTGATCCTGTTCGGCCTGCACGCCGCAGCGGCCCTGAAACACCAGTTTGTCGACCGCGACGGGCTGATCGCCCGCATGATCCCGGTCCTGAAAGGATAAGCCCCGATGTTGCGTTACGCGTTTCTTCTCCCGCTGGCCCTCGCTGCCGCACCTGCCGGTGCCCAGTCCTGGCAGGTCGACCGGGCCGGCAGCTCCGTCGGCTTCGAGACGACGGTGTCCGGCGGTGCGGTAACGGGAGAGTTTTCGGACTGGTCGGCCGAGATCGTGCTCGACCCGGCCGATCTGGACAACGCCACCATCTCGGCCCGCGTGCTCACCTCCAGCGGCACGACCGGCAATGGCCAGATGGACAGTTCCATGCTGTCCGATTCCGGCCTGAACCCGTCGGAGTACGAGGCCGCAACCTTTGTCTCCGAGGATATCCGGGCGACGGATGAGGGCTATGAAGCCCACGGCACGCTCGCCATGGCCGGCACCGCGCGCGACATCGTGCTGCCCTTCACCCTCGCTATCGACGGTGGCCGGGCCGTCGCGGACAGCCGCTACACACTCGCCCGCGCCGATTACGGCGTCGGCTCGTCCAGCTGGGGTTCGGCTGCGGCCGAGGTGACCCTCGTGCTGCATATCGAGGCCGATGCCGCCGAGTAGGCTTGCAAGGCAGGGGCGTGAAGCGCTAGCTCACGCCCCATGACCGCTCCGATCAAGCCCGCCGGCTCTGCCGAAGCCATTGCCGAAGCCGCCGCCATCCTGAAGGCGGGCGGTCTCGTGGCCATGCCAACGGAGACCGTCTACGGCCTGGCCGCCGATGCCGCCAATCCGGACGCCGTTGCACGGCTCTATGCCGCCAAGGGGCGGCCGCGCTTCAACCCGCTGATCGCCCACGTCACCGGCCCGAAAATGGCCCAACGCATCGCCGAATGGCCGGAGCTGGGTGCAAAACTCGCCGCGACCTACTGGCCGGGACCGCTGACGCTGGTTCTGCCGAAGAAGCCGGACGCTGCCATTGCCGACATTGCCAATGCCGGGCTCGACAGTATCGCCTTGCGCGCGCCGGCCCACCCGGCGGCGCGTACGCTGATCAGCGCTTTCGGCGCGCCCCTGGTGGCGCCCAGCGCCAACCCGTCAGGCTCGATCAGCCCCACCACGGCCCAGCATGTCGCCGACGGTCTGGGCGACAGGGTCGATCTGATCCTCGATGGCGGCGCCTGCCCGGTGGGGGTTGAATCGACGGTTGTCGCCATCGACGGCAAGCGCGCCATCCTGTTGCGGCCCGGTGGTCTGGCCCGCGTACAGATCGAGCCGATCACCGGCCCGCTGGAAGCCCCCGGGGCCGACGCCCCGCTCGCCAGCCCCGGCATGCTGAAAAGCCATTACGCCCCCAAGGCGGCGATGCGGCTCAATGCCAGCGAAGCCCGGCCCGGCGAGCTGCTGCTGGGCTTCGGTGCCATCGGTGGACATATCAACCTGTCGGAGGCCGGCGATCTCGCCGAAGCCGCCACACGCCTGTTTGCCGCCCTGCGTGATCTCGACGCACGCGGGCCGGAACGCATTGCGGTTGCGCCCATCCCGGATCAGGGTTTGGGTGAAGCCATCAATGACCGCTTGCAACGCGCCGCTGCGCCCAAGGACGACCCGACGCCATGACTGCTGCCGTGACCCTGCCTGCCGACCTGATCGACAATCTCAAGGCCGCACTCGGCCCGAAAGGCTGGAGCCAGGATCCGCAGGAACTCGAACCGCATGTCCACGACTGGCGCGGCCGCTACAAGGGCGAAACGCCGATCCTGCTCAAACCGGCCTCCACCGGGGAAGTCTCGGCTGTGGTCAAGCTGTGCGCCGAGGCCGGCGTGGCGATCACGCCGCAGGGCGGCAATACCTCGCTGTGCGGGGCGGCGACGCCCCAGGGCGAAGTGCTGATCTCGCTGAAGCGCATGACCGCCGTGCGCGAGATCGACACCGACAATGATTCCATGACCGTCGAGGCCGGCTGCGTGCTGGAAAGCCTGCAGCAGACGGCGGAAGGCGCAAACCGCCTCTTCCCGCTCTCGCTGGGTTCCCAGGGCTCGGCCATGATCGGCGGGCTGATTTCCACCAATGCGGGCGGCGTGCACGTCCTGCGCTATGGCATGACACGGGAACTGGTCCTGGGCCTGGAAGCCGTGCTGCCGGACGGCACGATCTGGTCCGGGCTGACAGGCCTGCGCAAGGACAATACCGGCTATGATCTCAAGCAATTGCTGATCGGCGCCGAAGGCACGCTGGGCATCATCACGGCGGCCACGCTGAAACTCTATCCGCGTCCCGGCCGCATGGAGCTGGCCTTCATCGGGATGAACTCCGTGGACGATGCGGTGAAGTTCCTCGGCATGGCGAAACAGGTCTCCGGCGGTGCCGTGACGGCATTCGAGGTGATGCCGAGCCTGGCGCTGGAATTCGTACTGATGCGGATACCCAACACGCGCGATCCGCTGGAGGCGAAACATCCCTGGTATGTCGTCTGCGAGATGAGTTTCGGCCGCCCGGACGGTGCGCGCGAGACCATGGAGGCCGCACTGGAGCAGGGCTTCGAGGCCGGACTGGTCCAGGACGCCGTGATCGCGGAAAACGAGGCCCAGATGCAGGATCTCTGGCGCCTGCGCGAAAGCATCGCCGAGGCCGAACGCGGCCAGGGCCTCGCCGTCAAGCATGACGTGTCGATTCCGGTGTCGAAAATGTCCGCCTTCATCGACGTCGCCACGCAGCGCGTGAACCGGGACTTTCCGGACGGCATCGTCGTCGCCTTCGGCCATGTCGGCGACGGCAATGTTCACTACAACATCGCCTGCATCGATCCGGACGCCCATACCGGCTTCATGGCGCGTGCCGGTGAAATGTCGAAGATTGTCTACGATACGGTGGACGAGTTCGGCGGATCGATCTCCGCCGAGCACGGGATCGGTATCCTCAAGCGCGAGGAACTGGCCAATCGCAAGCCGGTCGATGTGAAGGTGATGCGCGCGATCAAGCAGGCGCTGGATCCCAAGGGGATCATGAATCCGCGGGTGCTGTTCTAGACCGTTCTGGACGCCAGGTATTCGCGCCCGAAATCGACCTTGATCGCCGCCCATAGCGGCAGATGATCGGACATCTGGTGCGTGCGCCAATAGGTCCGGTAATAGAGCGACTTGTTGCCCCGAGGCTCGCCCCGCGACGTAGTATGATAGGCCTCGCCCATATCGGGCACATAGAGCGCCTCGTCATCCTCGCAGTAGACGCAATCGTAGAAGTTGAAGGCACCGGCGGCGACGATCTGGTCGCGCGTCAGGTTCGGCGTCATGAAGGCCATCTGGTCGAAAAAGCGTTCTTCCCGCCCGACATTGGTGACCTGCTGCAGCCCCTCGGGAATGACGAAACCGGCATCGGTCAGCGCCGAGAAGGTGACGTCGTCAGGTGCGAAAATATTGAAATCGCCCAGAAGGATGAGATTGCGCGCCCAGGCGTGATCCTCCTTTGCCCGTGCAGCCATGAAGCGGGCCAGTTCGCGGATTTCGCGCTCGCGATCGGGATCGTCGGCCCGGCTCTCGCCATAGAGGATATGCACGGTCGACAGCATGAATTTGAACCAGCCGGCCTCGAAACCCACGACATAGGGCGTGCGGGCAAGCTGGCTCGCAGGCGAATAGACCAGCCGGCCTGCCTCGTCGCGCGTCTCGATCGGCGGAATGACGATTTCCCCCGCCAGACCGCCAAAGCGCACCTTGCGGCTGTCATAGAGGAAAGCCATCCGCTCCTTATTGCCCCGGGTGCCGTCGGTGACATCGGTCACCAGGTATTTCCACCAGGGACCGAGAAGCTTGCGCAGCCTGTCCAGTGGCGCCGTGTCGAGCCGGACTTCCTGCAGCGCGACAAGATCAAAGCGCGAGATGATCTCGGCGATGTAGTGGTAGGGCTCCATCCCGCGCAGACCGTAGGCGGGACTGTCGAACTCGCGGATATTCCAGGTCGCCAGCAGGAGGGTGGCGTCCAGCGTCTTGGCGGGAATTTCGGCGTCCAGCCGGGCGCCCAATCTGAGGAGACGTGCCGCGATGCGCCGTTGTACCGGATCGGCCTTGTCCAGGCTGTAGAAGAACGACATGGCGACACCTCGCAAGCTGGCGCCAGCATACAACCAAAACGGGCGGCGCGCCATTGGCTGCACGCTTGCCTCATTGGAAAATCCGTGGGCGGACATTGAGAGAACTCATGGCAGAAGCGGCGCCCGGTGCCTTTTCCTGCCCGACCGCCTCCCCTACTTTGGAGGAGAAGGAGGCCTGCCATGCTGATTCTGCTGTCGCCCGCCAAGAACATGAATTTCGACCCGGTCGAACGCGATCTGCCCGCCACCGAGCCATCGCTGATCGACCAGACCCGCATCCTGTCGAAGACGACGCGCCAGCTGACAGCGCCGAAGATCAAGGCGATGATGAAGATCTCCGACGATCTGGCGCGCCTCAACCGCGAACGTTTCCAGGCTTTCGATGCCGATGCGCCGGGCGAGAAGCAGGCGGCTTTTGCCTTTAATGGCGAGGTCTATCGCGGGCTTGAGGCCGACAGCCTGTCGGACGCCGATCTCGACTATGCCCAGGACCATCTGCGCATCCTGTCCGGCATGTATGGCGCGCTGCGTCCGCTCGATGCCATCCACCCCTACCGGCTGGAGATGGGCCGCAAGCTGCACACGCGCCGCGGCGAAAACCTCTATGATTTCTGGGGCGACCGGATCGCGAAAGAGCTCAACAGCCTGCAGGAAGGCAAGGACAATCCCGTCGTCCTGAACCTGGCTTCGAACGAGTATTTCAAATCGGTCGACCGCAAGAAGCTCAAGGGCCGCGTCATCACGGCGAACTTCAAGGAAGAGAAGGACGGGCAATTGCGCGCCCTGATGGTCTTCGCCAAGAAGGCCCGCGGAATGATGGCGCGCTGGGCGATCCAGAACCGCGTCGGGGATCCGGCCGAACTGCGCAAGTTCGATCTGGGTGGCTATCGTTTCGAGGCGGACGGCTCCAGCGAGGACGAGCTTCTGTTCACGCGTCCCCAGCCTGTGGCGGCGAAGGCGGCTTAGGCCTCCATATTCCCCGCACCTGGACAGTGTGCTATCCTCCAAGGGCCGCAGGAGATGGCTGCCACCACCTCCCTTGGCCGCCCTTCAGGCGATGGAGAGCCGGATCAACAGGGTCCACCCGCCGATCCGTCTTCTCCTCACCAAAAGGACGAGGCAGCATTTCGGAAACCGAAACATTGCTCCCTCCTTGGATTGCGCCGGCCTCTTGGGCCGGCGTTTTCATTCTTGCACAAAAAACGCGCATTGGTTGTATTTTGAAAAATACACACCATATGCGTTTCTTGACCCGGCCTCCGGCCTGCCGTTTCTTGCGCGGAGCACAAACTTGAAAGGTGGTTCATGTCTTCCATCCGCACCGATCTCACCGGCCAGGTGGCCATCGTCACCGGCTCCACAAGCGGCATCGGCGCCGCCATGGCCGACGCCCTGGCCGAGAATGGCGCGAATGTGATCATCAACGGTCTGGGCGATGCGGATGCGATCGAGAAAGAACGCGCCGGGATTGCCGAACGGCACGGCGTGGAGGTCCGCTACCACCCCGCCAACATGCTGAAATCCGACGAAATTACCGACATGGTGGCGTTCGCCGAGCGGGAGTTCGGGCGCCTCGACATCCTGATGAATAATGCCGGTATCCAGCATGTCGCGCCGGTCGATGAATTCCCGGAAGACAAGTGGGATGCGATCATCGCCATCAACCTCACCTCGGTCTTCCACGGCGCCAAGGCCGCCCTGCCGATCATGAAGCGTCAGGGCAAGGGGCGGATCGTCAATCTGGCCTCGGCCCACGGCCTCGTCGCTTCGCCCTTCAAGTCGGCCTATGTCGCCGCCAAACATGGCGTGATGGGCTTCACCAAGACGCTGGCGCTGGAAGTCGCCGAACAGGGCATCACCTGCAATGCGATCTGCCCGGGCTATGTGAAGACGCCCCTGGTGGAGAACCAGATCGGCGACACGGCAAAGGCACGCGGAATCACCGAGGAAGAAGTCGTGCGCGACGTGCTGCTGGCGGCCCAGCCGACCAAGCAATTCGTCACCTATGACCAGCTCGCCGGTGCGTTGCTCTATCTTGTCTCCGACGCGGGAGCCAATATGAATGGGTCCTGGATCAGCGTTGACGGTGGATGGACCGCAAAGTGACATTGAGTGCACACAAGGGTGACACAAGGGCCTCATACGAGTGATGTCCGGGACGCATCCGGACACACAAGCGCCCCGTCCCGTGGCCGGCGCCGGCATCGTCGTTTTTCGCGGCGAGGAGGTGTTGCTGATCCGGCGCGGCAAACCGCCTTATGAAGGCGAGTGGTCGCTGCCCGGCGGCAAGATCGAATATGGCGAGACCGCCGCGGAAGCCGCCCTGCGCGAACTGGCCGAGGAGACCGGCACGACCGCCCGGATCGCCGGGCTGATCGATGTCATCGATTCCATCGGTGCGCGCGAACCCGGCCATCCGGGCGACTGGCATTATGTGCTGGTCGATTTTGCCGGCGTGTGGACGGGCGGCGAGCCGGTCGCCGCAGACGATGTCAGCGAGGCCGGTTTCTTTCCCTATGACGAGGCGGTGGCGATGACCCGCTGGGACAAGACGCGGGACGTGATCGGCCGGGCCCGCGCGATTGTCGAGGCGCTGGCAGATCCAGCCTTGAGCGCGCCACAATCGACGTCATGATGCCGGCCATGATCCCGACGCGTCTCCTGCTTGCGGTCGCCCTGGCCATGGCTCTGCCGCCCCTCGCGGAGGCGCAGAAGCCGTCGCGCGAGCCGGCGCAGGGCGAGGCCCGCTACGAGCAGGATCTCGACCTCGACCGCACCCTGCCCTTCCTCGCCTATACGCTCGGTGAGCTGCACTATCTGGCCTATGCCTGCGAGGGCGACAATGCCCAGCAATGGCGCGACCGCATGGTCGAACTCCTTGCCATGGAAGCCTCGGACAATGGCCGCCGCCGCGACCGGCTGATCGAGAGTTTCAACGAGGGCTATCGGTCGCAGCAGCGCTACCGGGCGCGGTGCGGCGCCGAGGCCGATGCGGAACGCCGCGCCCTCGCCCATCGCGGCCGCGACCTCTCCGACATGATGCGCTCGGCCTATTTCGACTGACCGGACCTGGCCCCTCAAGGCGTTGCGGTGTTGAAATTTCTCAGGACACGATAGGTGATCGAGGTGTTCGTGGCCTCGACGATTTCCAGCTGCGCGCCCTGATAGCCGATCAGCGTCGAGGCCGAGAGATCGTATTCCACGGCATTCGAGAAGGCGGGCCGGGCCATGTTCCCAGAGAATTCGCGATAGCCGATATTGATGCGATCCCCGACACGCCCGTTATAGATCAGGGTCTGCTGGAAGGAGTTGTCGCGTTCGAGCACGCGCTCGGTGCGCTCGAAGGCGCGCTCCCGGCAGGCGCGGATATTGAACGCCGTGACGACACACAGCTGGCCGGCCTCGCTGCCGGCCTGGATCGAGACCGGCGGGTCCATGAAGGCACCGGCGATCAGCCCGCCGGGCGCTGACGATCCGAAAGCGAAGCCGTGATAGGTATGGGTCTCGTCCTGACCGGTCTGCGGATAGAAACCGCCCTGCAGCGTATAGCCGCCGATCTGTGTTCCCGCGGGGACGTCGATGCCCTGCGTCCGCGTCACCTCGCCCTGCGCCAGCAATACGTCCCCGACACGGGCCGTGACCGTCTCACCGATCGGCGGGCGGCTGAAGGCACTGCGTTCCGGCACGTAATTGTGCTGCGGTGTCGCGCAGGCGGCCAGCGCGATCGCGATTATTCCCAGACCTGCCAAGCTTGCCGCGCGCATCCTGCCCTCCCCGACAGACCATGTCAGACAAGCACAGGAACGCCCGAACAACAACCTTTAATTGCTTGTGATAAAAAAGCACTTTTCTGACATGTGGGACACAAGCCCCGATTGTCCCGTTTCAAATCTCTTCATGACCGTCTATTCATGCCCGGACGGGAATGAGGGGACAGGATGTCGGATCGCCGTTCACAGCTGGAATCCTTGAGCATTGACCGCAACGAGCCGGAAGGTGGCGGCGGTGTCTCTGTTGGCGTGACCGCCGCGATCGCGCTGGTGGTCGCCGGTCTTTCGGCCGGCGGGACCTGGTATTTCACCCGCAGCAACACGCCCGATCCGGCGCCTGCGGCGCAACAGCCCGCCACGCCCCCGCCAGCCAGCGAGCCGGCCACGCCCGCTGCCGCGAGCACCGAACGCACGCCGCGTTCGTCCGGACTGGTTGCGACCGGCTATGTCGTGGCGCGGCGCCAGGCGACGGTATCCGCCGAGATCACCGGCCGGATCAGCGAGGTGCTGGTCGAGGAAGGCACGGTGGTCGAGGCCGGCGAAGTGATCGCCCGGCTCGACGATGACCGTGCCCGCATCCAGCTGCAATTGCTCGAGGCCCAGCGCGATGCTGCCCAGGCACGCGCCCGCTCCCTCATGGCCCAGCTGGCCGAGGCCGAGCGCGTGTTCGAGCGCGCGCGAAACCTCGCCGACCGGGATATCGGGTCGCAGGCCGCCGTCACCGCAGCCCGCGCCCAGGCCGACAGCCTGACCGCCCAGATCAATGCCGCCCGCGCCGACTACCAGGCCGCTTCAGCCCAGGTCGCCAGCCAGGAAGACCTGATCGACCGGCATATCGTTCGCGCCCCCTTCGCCGGTGTCGTTGTCGCCAAGAATGCCCAGGTCGGCGAGATCCTGTCCCCGGCTTCGGCCGGCGGCGGTTTCACCCGGACCGGTGTCGCCACCCTGGTCGACATGGCCTCGCTGGAGATCGAGGTCGATGTGAATGAAGGCCAGATCGGACGCGTCTCGCCGGGCCAGCGCGTGGAAGCGCGGCTGGATGCCTATCCGGACTGGCGGATCGCGGCCCATGTCGAGGCGATCATCCCGACCGCCGACCGCGCCCGCGCGACCATCCAGGTGCGCGTCGCCTTCGACGAGCGCGACGACCGGATCCTGCCGGAAATGGCGGCTCGCGTAATCTTTGTTGAGTAAAAGAACTTTATTTTGTAAAGTTAAATCCGAACACGATGACGGCGCCCGCTCCGGGGAGGAGACGGGCGGACCGGGAGGACTGACACGATGACATCGCTCTACGAACTCAAGGACCTGTCCAAGCGCTATACGCGCGGCAAGGAGACGATCACCATCTTCGAAGAGCTGACCATGTCGATCCCGCAGGGCGATTTCATTGCCATCATGGGACCGTCCGGTTCGGGCAAGACGACGCTCTTGAACCTGCTGGGCGGCATCGACCGCCCCTCCTCCGGCTCGGTGGAGTGCGAGGGCGTTCGCGTGGACAAGCTGTCGGAAGGCAAGCTGGCCAAATGGCGCTCGCAGCATGTCGGCTTCATCTTCCAGTTCTACAATCTGATGCCGACGCTCACCGCGGCCCAGAATGTCGAACTTCCCCTCCTTCTGACCAAGCTGTCGGGCAAGCAGCGCAAGGAGCGCGTTGCCACGGCGCTGGACATTGTCGGCCTGGCCGACCGCAAGGGCCACCGGCCGCGCCAGCTCTCCGGCGGTCAGCAACAGCGCGTCGCGATTGCCCGTGCCATCGTCGCCGACCCGAAAGTCCTGTTGTGCGACGAGCCGACCGGTGACCTCGACCGCGCCTCCGCCGACGAGATCCTGGAAACGCTGCAATTGCTGAACCGGGAACTGGGCAAGACCATCGTCATGGTCACCCACGACCCCTCGGCCGCCAAATACGCCGCACGCGAACTGCATCTGGACAAGGGCCGCTTCATCGAGGCCAAGGCGGAGCCGGCGCAATGAACGATCTCACGCTGATCCGGAAGAATCTCTTCCGCAAGAAGCTGAGGGCGATCCTGCTGACCCTGTCGATCCTGATCGCTTTCTTCATCTTCGGCATTCTCGGCGCCTTCAACCGGCTGCTGAATGCCGGTGTCGAGATGGCTGCCGCCGATCGCATGATCACCATGAACACGATCAATTTCACGGTCTCGATGCCCTATGCCTATTGGGGCCGGGTGCAGGGCGTTGAGGGTGTGCGCAATGTCTCTCACATGACCTGGTTCGGCGGCTATTATCAGGACCCGACGCAAATCGTGCAGACCTTCGCGGTCGACCCGGCGACCTATCTGGAAGCCTATCCGGAAATCGTCGTCCCCGCAGACCAGGCCGAGGCTTTCACGACCAACCGGACCTGCCTGATGGTCGGCCAGATGCTGGCACTCCAGTATGGCTGGGAGATCGGCGACCGGATTCCGCTGCTGTCGAACATCTGGCAGAAGCCGGACGGGTCCTCGAACTGGGAATTCGATATCTGCGCCATCTATACCGGCTCCGAGCCGGAAATCTCGACCATGGCCGCCTACCTGCACTACGACTATTTCAACGAGTCGCTGGCCTTCGGTCAGGACCAGATCTCGATGATGATCATCAACACCACGGATCCGGCGGTGAATGAGCGGGTGGCGCAGGAAATCGACGCCATGTTCGCCAACTCGCCGGCAGAGACCAAGACGGCGAACGAAGCCGCCTTCGCCAGGGCCTTCATCGACCAGATCGGCAATATCGGCCTGATCATGCTCTATGTCGTCGGCGCTGCTTTCGGCATCATCCTGCTGATCGTCGGCACCAGCCTGATCATGGCGATCCAGGAACGCACCAAGGAAATCGGCGTGATGAAAACGCTCGGCTTCCCGGCGCCACGCATCTTCCGCATGGTGCTGATCGAGTCCGTGCTGCTCAGCCTGGTCGGCGGTCTGCTCGGCATCGGCCTGGCGGCCGGTCTGCTTCAGGCCCTGGCCCCGCTTCTCGCCCAGGTCCTGCCCGGCATGACAGTCACCGGAAGCATTTTCGGCATCGCCGTCGCACTGATGCTGGGCTTCGGCGTGATCACCGGCCTGGCGCCAGCCCTCAACGCCCATCGCGTGCGCATCGTCGACGCGCTCGGCAAGCAATAGGAGACGCGCCATGTTCAATCAGATCGGCGCCGTCACGATGATCAATCTGCGCTCGCTGCATCAGCGGGCCGGCCTGTCCATCGCCACCGTGCTTTCCATCGCCCTGGTTGTCGGCGTGCTTCTGGGCTTCCTCGCCATGGCGGCCGGCTTTCGCCAGACCCTGTCGGGCACCGGCTCGGAGGATGTCGCCATCATGCTGCGCGGCGGCTCCCAGGCCGAACTCAACAGCAATCTGTCGGCCGAACAGTTCCGCATTCTGGAAACGGCCCCCGGCATTGCCACGGACAGCGACGGGCAGCCGCTCGTTTCCGGCGAGCTCTATGTGGTCGTGAACGCCATCAAGCGCGGTTCGGACACTGAAGCCAACATGCCCCTGCGCGGGGCTGGCCCGCAAGCCGCCGCCCTGCGCGGCAATTTCCGCCTTCTCGAAGGCCGCATGTTCGAACCGGGCACGAATGAGCTGGTCATCGGCGAAGCCGTGCAGAGCCAGTATGCCGGCTTCGAACTCGGCGAAAGCATCCGCCTGGGCAATAACGAGTGGGTCGTGGTGGGCATTTTCTCGACCGGCGGTTCTGTCTTCGAGGGCGAGATCTGGGCCGATATCGGCGTCGTGCAGAACCTCTACCAACGCGGCAGCTCCATGCAGTCCGTACGCGCCCGCCTCACCACACCGGACGCCATCGAGGAACTGCGTGATTTCGCCGAGAACGATCCGCGGCTGGAACTGGACATCACGTCGGAAGTGGACTTCTACGCCGACCAGAGCGGCGGCATGGCCGACATCATCACCTATATCGGTTGGCCGCTGGCCATCACCATGGCGATCGGTGCGCTCGCCGGGGCGTGGAACACGATGTATTCCTCGGTCGACACCCGCATGCGCGAGATCGCCACCCTTCGGGCCATCGGCTTTTCCGGCTTTGCTGCCGCCGTTGGCACAATGGTGGAATCGCTGGTGCTGGCTGCCCTGGGCGGCCTCGTCGGCGCACTCGCCACCTATCTCCTGTTCAATGGCGTCTCGGCCTCCACGCTGGGCTCGGGCTTCACCCAGGTCGTGTTCTCCTTCGCCGTGACCGGCGGATCGGTGATTGCCGGCATGGTGATGGCCGTGGTGATCGGCTTCTTCGGCGGCCTCGTCCCCGCCATCCGCTCGGCCTATGTACCCCTGCTGACGGTGCACCGGAGCGAGTAGGTTTTTTTCTGGCGCTACGCGCCGCCCCTCATCCGGGCTTCGCCCACCTTCTCCCCGGTCGGGGAGAAGGGGTTTCCAGCGGAGCCACGTTCCTCCTCTCCCCGGTCGGGGAGAGGAAGTGCGTAACCCCTTCTCCCCCGCCGGGGAGAAGGTGCCGCGAAGCGGCGGATGAGGGGCGGCCGCGGCAGCGGCCACGCAAAACCTACCCGTAATACGCGTCCTCGGCCGCGCGGAGTTTTTCCTCGTCCTTGTGCGGGGGGAGGATTTCCATTTTTACGTGGCGGCGGCGATTGGTGGAGATGACGAAGAAACGCTTGTCGGGATGGTCCAGCTTGCTTTCGAGCATGGCCGATGTGATCAGGTCGACATTCTTCAGATCGTCGTCCGACATGCCGAAGGAGTGCGGCAGCTGACGGCCATACTGTTCCAGCCCCATCTCGACGCATTGCCGGATGGCGCGGCGCTTCAGGCCGGCCGTGGTGAGGTGCGGGCCCAGCTCGTCGCGGATTTCCGGATTGGAGCAGGGATAGATCGCCAGATAGTTCGGCTCTTCGGGCAGATGGCCGTGTTCGACCAGGAGTTTCAGGCCTTCGCGAATGGTCTCGCGGGAGTGCTGGCGCGCCGTGATGATCGCCACCGGGCGACGCTTGAGCACGGCGTACTTGAAGATCTCCCAGGACGGGCCCTTCCAGCTGGCGGTATCGAGCGCCCGGCGCACATCGCGCAGCAGGTATTCCTCGCCATTGCGATCCTTGCCGTCGGCAAACTCGCGATAGGCGCGCGCCGGCGGATCGGCCCAGTCTTCCCACAGGCCCGGCACGCCGAGATAGGCCTTGATGTCCTCATACTCGTGCTGGCGCATGGCCTGCTCTTCGCCGGTCATCGTGTTGAGCAGATGGATCCGGGTCGGCAGGTGGAGAATATTCTCGTCGATATCGAAAAAGTAGAAGCTCTGGCGATCCACGCGGACTGTCCTTGCTCGGTAGCGCTGTCGGTTTCAGCGCCGCATACCGGCGCACAGCGCCCGGTTCAATACTCGGCGTAGGATTTTTCTTCCACGATGGTCGAGCCCAGGAGGAGATTGATCTCCTTCTTCAGCGCTGCGCGCTTGTCATTCGTGACATAGACGGCGCGGGCCAGACGGATGAATTCCGCGCCGAAATCGCCCTTGCGCTCGCAGTCGCGGATATCGTCCTCGATCTCCCACAGCGCCTCGTTGACGGTTTTCAGCGCATCTTCCAGCCGCACCATCTCGTCGCTCTGCGGCACTTCTGCGGCCTGGGTCTTCTGCAGGATATCCAGCTCGGTGCGGACATTCTTCAGCTTCGCCTCATCGCCGATGCGCTCGGACTTGATGCGCAGAATGGTGATCTTGTCGATCAGCTCGCCCGGCGCAATGGCCGTCATGATGGTCGTGGTCACGGGGTTGTCTCTCTATGCGGTTTCCTGAAGGGCGACATCGTTTCCGTTGTCGTCCCGGATGAATGCCCGGCCCCGGGCCGGGCGCAAGTCCGGGACCCATAATCCCGGTATTGTTCCAGCTATCTGCAGTATCGACACCCTGCCCGCTTCCGGCCAGCGTTCGTGTTTATGGGTCCCGGCCCTGCAGCCCGCATCCACGGGCTAGAAGCCTGCGCCCGCGTAGGCGGGTGGCCGGGATGACAATCTACGCCGTCCTTTTGCCCGTCACCACGCCCTACCCGCGCTTCGGCAGCGCTTCCTGGAAGATGACGGGTTCGCCGGCGCCTTCGGTTACCAGGGCGCCGTCGCGCATGACGCTCTTGCCGCGCACGATCGTGCCGACGGGCCAGCCGGTGACGGTCATGCCGGCGAAGGGCGTCCAGCCGGACTTGGAGGCCGACCAGTCATCGGTGATCTCCACCGAGCGCTTCATGTCGATCAGGGTGAAGTCGGCATCCCAGCCGGCGGCCATGCGGCCCTTGCCGGCGATGCCGAAAATGCGCTGGGCGCCGTGGGAGGTCAGGTCGACGAAGCGTTCGATGGTCAGACGGCCGGCGTTTACATGGTCCAGCATGATCGGCACCAGGGTCTGCACGCCGGGCATGCCGGACGGGCTGGCCGGATAGGGCTTGGCCTTCTCCTCCAGCGTGTGCGGGGCGTGGTCGGACCCGATCACGTCGACAATGCCGCGCTGCAGGCCGCGCCACAGGCCGGCGCGATGATAGGCGTCGCGCAGGGGCGGGTTCATCTGGGCGCGCGCCTTGATGCGCTCGTAGATTTCCGGGCCTTCCAGGGTGAGGTGCTGGGGCGTGGCTTCCACCGAGGCGACGTCGCGGTGGGCGGCCAGGAAGTCCATCTCCTCGGCCGTCGAGACGTGCAGCACGTGAATGCGCTTGCCGGTCTTGCGGGCCAGGCGCACCAGGCGCTTGGTCGACAGGATGGCGGCCTCGGCATCGCGCACCACCGGGTGACTGGTCCAGTCGCCCTCGACTGCCAGGCTGCGGCGCTCTTCCAGCCGGTATTCGTCCTCGGAGTGGAAGGCCGCGCGGCGTGAGATCGCGTTCAGCACGCGCTCGACGCCTTCATCATCCTTCACCAGCAGCGAACCGGTGGAGGCGCCCATGAAGACTTTCACACCGCAGCAGCCGACCATGCGCTCCATCTCCGGCAGCACTTCGGAATTCTCCGATGTCGCCCCGGCATAGAAGGCGTGATCGCAATGCATGCGGTTTTTCGCGCGCGCCAGCTTGTCCAGATGCATGTCCGGCGAGGTGGTGGTCGGTTCGGTGTTCGGCATTTCGAACACCGCCGTCACACCGCCCATCACGGCAGCGAGCGAGCCCGATTGCAGGTCTTCCTTCCACTCCATGCCCGGTTCGCGGAAATGCACCTGGGTGTCGATCACACCGGGTACGACGAGAAGGCCGGTACAGTCGATCGTCTCGGCCGCGGAGGCTTGCGAGAGATCGCCGATCTCCACCGTCTTGCCGCCGGTCACGCCGATATCGGCAACGCCGCGTCCATCATGATTGACGACTTCGCCGCCCTTCAGGATCAGGTCGAATGTCCGGCTCATGGCTTGGTCCTTTCGAACAGGCTTCGGGCAGCATCATATACCGTATCGACGGCGAGGTCCGCGAGCAGGCTTTCCGGGTGTTTGCGCCGGTCGCCATGGGCGCGGTCGATCTCGTCGAATGTGGCCGGGCCGCGCACCGCTTCGCAATGATCGCCCCAGGGCGCATAGCAGCGGTCGTCTGACGGGCCGAACAGGCCCAGCGTCGGCGTGCCCATCGCGGCCGACATGTGCATCAGCCCGCTGTCATTGCCGACATAGAGGCGCGCCCGCGCCAGGCAGGCGGCGGTTTCCGGCAGGCCCAGGCCCAGAAGGTCGATGAAGTCGAATTCCGGCAGGGCGTCATAGATCGGCTGGGCATAGCCGGCATCGTGCGGCCCGCCCAGCATCACCACCCGCGCGCCGGGCATGACGCCGTCCGGCCCGGTGAAGCGCAGGATGAATTCGGCGAATTTCTCCGGCGGCCAGACCTTGAAGATCCACGAGGCGGACGGGCAGATCGCCAGATAGCCGGGGCCTTCGGGCATGTGTTCCAGCGCCGCGGCGCGGTCGGCCTGCGACAGCCACAGGCCCGGATCGGGCGGTGTGTCTTCGAGCCCGAGAACGCTGGCGGCCTCGATCACCTTGTGCACCGGTTCGTCCGCCTGGCGCAGGATGCGGCGTTCGCGCGCGCGCAGCAGCCAGGCCGTTGCCGAACAGCGCAGGTCGACGACCAGATCCCACTCAGTCCCCACCGTCTGGCGCCACAGATCGAACCAGTGGCCGCCGGCCGGCTTCTTGGCCATGACGATGACCCGCTCCAGCCGCGGCACGGCGGCAAAGAGCGAGGCCGCCAGGGGGCCGCAGGCAATGGTGAAACGGGCATCCGGACGCGTTTCGACGAGATGGTTCAGCACCCCGGAATTGATGATGGCGTCACCGATCCGGGTCGAGGTGATGAAAAGCACGCGTTCCATGCTCGCCGCAATAGCGCGCATGGCGGGACTTGGCCAGACGCGAACACAATGCCATATGCCATTGCATGACCCTGCCCGACACACCGCCCCGCCGCCTGCCCGGCCGCACCGTGATCTCCGTCGCCGGAGACGAGGCCCGCAGCTTCCTGCAGCGGGTGATCACCGCCGATGTCACCGGCCTGGAGCCCGGCGAATGCCGGCCCGGCGCGCTCTTGACGCCGCAGGGGAAGATCCTCGCCGATTTCATGATTTTCGCGGAGGACAACACGGTCTGGCTGGACGTGCCGGAGGCCCCGGCCGAAGGGCTGGTGAAACGCCTCACCCTGTTCAAGCTGCGGGCCAAGGCCGAGATCGTCCTGAATACGGATCTGGCCGCCGTGTGGGCGACGGCGCCCTTCCCCGGCTCGGCGCCCGATCCGCGCCTGGGCGGGCGTATCCATCGCGGCATCGCCCGCGCCCTGGAAACCGGCGAGGACAAGCCGCTGGACACGTATGAATTCGAGGCCGGCGTGCCGGCCTTCGGCCGCGACTATGGCGAGGCGGAAGTCTTCCCCACCGATGTCAATCTGGACGTCTATGGCGGGGTGGGCTGGAAGAAGGGCTGTTTCATCGGCCAGGAAGTCGTCTCGCGCATGAAGCGCCGCGGCACGATCCGCAAGCGCTCCATCCCGGCGGTCTTTGCTGGCGAAGCGCCGCCGCGCGGCACCGCCGTGATGGCCGGTACGACCAAGATCGGCGCGATCAGCTCGTCGGCCGGACACACGGCGATCGTGCTGGCGCGGATCGACAAGCTGGCCGAGGTCGACCGCCATGCCGAGGCCGACGGCCAGCAGGTGCATCTGACCATCGACGAGGCGCTGCTGCCGCCGCCGGCGCCGCAACCGGCCGGCCGCGCTTGATTTTGCGGCCCTGAACGTCCATCACCCGCGCCAGTTTCAGGAGATGCTGCCCATGTCCACGCTCTGGCGCCTTGTCGCGCATGCCGATTTCGCGATCCTCGCCGATGCCGTCGAACGGCTGGACGCTGCCGCGTCGGCCCCGGCCCTCTCCTGGTCGCTGTTCGAGGATGGCGACAGCGCGCGGCTGGACGTGCTGTTCGAAACCATGCCGGACATCGACACGTTCCGCGAGATCTGCGGTCTCACCGAGGCGGTGCCGGTGGAATTCGGCCCGATGCCGGAAGAAGACTGGGTGCGCCTGTCGCTGGAAGGGCTGAAACCGGTCGAGGCCGGGCGTTTCACCCTGTTCGGCGCCCATGACCGCGATGCGGTCGCGGCGGGCCAGACCGGTATCGAGATCGAGGCCGGCCCCGCTTTCGGCACCGGCCATCACGGCACGACGCGCGGCTGCCTGATGGCCTTCTCGAACATGCTGGAGGCCGGCGAAAGCCCGGCGACCGTGTTCGACCTGGGCTGCGGCACGGCCGTGCTGGCGATCGCGGCGGCGAAAGTGCTGCCGGACGCCGAGGTGCTGGCTTCGGACATCGACCCGGAAGCGGTCGAGGAAAGTGCCGAGAACTGCACCAAGAATGCGACGCCGGGGATCGACTGCTTCGTCGCCGAAGGTCTCGACCATCCCAAGCTCGCCGGCCGGCAGTTCGAGCTGATCTTCGCCAACATCCTCGCCGGCCCGCTGGTCGATCTGGCGCCGGGCATCGCGCAGGCCCTGACGCCGGGCGGCAAGGTGATCCTGTCCGGCCTGTTGACCGAACAGGAAGCCCGCGTGCGCGAGGCCTACACGGATGCCGGCCTCGCGGTGACGCGGCGCGAGCCGATCGAGGGCTGGGAAACCCTGATCGCCACGCGCCCGGCCTGACGGCCCCGCCTCGTCTCGGCTGCCCCTACTCAGCTGGCGGAAGACCGGCAAACAGGTCGGCCAGGGTGATCGCCAGCGCCTGCAGATTCTCGCCGTCATAATTGCCGGTCAGGGCGACGGAAACCTGCGGTTCCAGATAGACGATCAGGAAGGCCCGGCCGCCCGGCGAGCCACCGGAGTGCGCGGCATAGGTGAGGTTCACCTCTTCCGCCCGGCCGGCCCAGTAAGCCGGTCCCTCGGCCAGCACAGCCGGATCGACGATCTCGCCGCGATAGAGCGCGGCCCCGGTTTCGGCCAGATCGCGGGCACTGGCCAGAAGCCCGCCCCCGCCGAACTTGCATTCAGCCGACAGGTCTTCATAGGCCTGCCAGTCGCCCGCCTCGCCGACCCAGGCCGTGGCCTTGACGGCATCCTCGCGATCGGTGTGCGCCCGGTAGGCCTCGCCCAGCACGTCCTGCATCGCTGCATCGAAGTCCGCCTGGCCGGTTAGCGTGACGAGCAGATGGCTGAGCAGCACATAGCCGAATGTCGTGTAGCCCGGCGTCGTGACCAGCGGATCGTCGATGAAATGCCCCAGAGCGTCGGACGGCAGGGCGCAGCGGCGGTCGGAAAAGCCGATCCAGTCAGCCTCGCTCGCGTAGTGCCGCACGCCGGCGCTGTGATCGAGCAGCTGGTAGACCGTTACGCCGTCATAGTGCGCCGGCAGGTCCGGATCGATGCTGCGGACCGGCGTGTCGAGATCCAGACGCCCGTCCTGCTCCAGACGCAGATAGACCAGCCCGGTGAGCATCTTGGCGATCGAGTAGAAATTATAGTCCGTCGCGGTGCCATCCTGCGACTGACGCGCCTGACCGCCCTCGGCCTCCCAGACGATGGCATCGCCCACCATCACGGTGGCGTTGAGTGCGGGATAGCCCTGGGCAACGGCATCGAAAGCGGCCTGGGCCGCGCTTTCCACCTGCGGCTCGACGGCCTGCAGCGAAACCGCCGCCCACAGGGCCATGGCAGTGGATGTAACTGACAACACGTCTCGTCTCCTGTTTCCGGCACGGCACCCTTGCCGCGCTTGCAAAGGCCTGATGCAAGCCCCTGCTTGCCCCGGACAGGAAAAACGGGCGAATTGCTCGCATGGCGGATGGATGGCTCAGCACGACGCACAGCGCCCGCCCGGGGCTGGAGGTCCTGGGCGCACTGCTGCTTGCGCTTGTGACCCTGGTCTTCCTGCCCGGCCCCGGACTCGACGCCGTGGCGCCGGCCCGCGTGCAGATGATCGATACGGATACCGGTCTTGAAGCCCTGTCCGGACCGGACCTTCCCGGATCGCCGATCCACTATCACGCCATCGAACGCCCGGCCGGCATCGCCTGGATGGTCTGGGATGACGTGCCCCTGCCCGATGACGGCACGCCGCCGGCCGTAAGCCTGATCGGTCCGCTGTCGGCCACAATCCATTTCAACGGCGTCGTGATCGGCCGCAAGGGTGAGCCGGGTGCGACACGGGACGCCGAAACCGCCGGCCCGATCGACAGTCTCTACGCCATTCCGCCCGGCCTCATCCGCCCGTCGGGTAACCGGATTGCCATCCGCTTCTCCTCACAGCGCGCCGGCTATACGCCCTATGCGGTGGTGCACGGCCTGTTCGTGATGCCCTATGCCTCCGATCCGCGGCGCTCGATCCGCTACTACCTGCCATTGACCGTGATGGGCGGAAGCCTGATCGCCCTGATCGCCAGCCTCATGGTGCGCACCCGCACCACCGGCGACCGGCGGGGTCTGTGGCTGGTGGCGGCTCTGGCCGGCCTGGTCCTGGCGGGAGCGGCCGAGATATCCCGCTCGCTGATCAACTATCCCTATGACTGGCACCAGCCGCGCCAGGCCGCAAGCCTGGCCGGGCTGGCCGTCTTCGGCACATGCTGGCTGCGCTTTGTACAACTGCGCTGGCCGGCAGCGCCGCGTATCGCGACGGCCTGGCTGGCCGCAACACTGGCCGCCGTGGCGGCGAGCGCCGTGCTGGTTACGGGGTATGATGGCAAATCCGCCTTTGCCCTGGCCGCGCTGATGGCCTCATCGGCGATCTGGCTGGCCTGGCGCGGCGGACCGGCCGAGCGACTGATCGTGCCGGGGCTGCTGATCGTGTCGGCCTATGCGCTGTGGCAGCCGGCCGACATTATCGATCGCGGCATCTATGCCTTTGCGCTGGCGCTGCTGGGCGTCTTCGCCCTGCGACACAGGAGCTATCTCCTGCCCGATCCAGAGCCGCGCACGCCACGCTTTGCGCTGGAGACCTCGGGCCGCACCGTTCTGGTCGAGCCCGATAGCATCGCCTATCTCAAGGCCGCCGGGAATTACACCGAAGTGCATATGGCGTCCGGCGGCCAGCATTTCGACAACCGCAATCTGCGCACCCTGCTGGACGAACTGCCAGACGGCTTCTTCCGGCTGCACCGCAGCTATGCGGTCAATCTCGGCCAGGCTGCGGCAATCACCTCAGCCGAGGGCAGCCGTTATCATCTGGAGACAACAGACGGCACCCGGATTCCGGTCAGCCGCAGCCTCGTCGCAGAGCTGCGCCGCCGCCTCGGCAGCGCCTGACCCTGCACAGTGAGCCTTATTTGCGCTTTGCGCTCAGGCCGGCGCCGGCCAGGAAGGCGTCGATATCGGTGGTGCGCGGCTGGGTGCGCACGCCGGCGCGTTCGCGCGAACGGTCGAGGGCGCGGTTGATCATGGCGTTGGCATTCATGTGACGCCAGTCGTCGATCCCGTAGAACATGGAAAACTCCCTTGGTTTACGGGGCCTTTCCCATGAGTTTGTGCGATGCACAATCAGCGTCCCGGCAATTCGCCCCTGCACAATCGCATGGCTGGGCGGAAAGCCGGCTGCGACAAGGCCCGCTGCGACAAGGATTGAACCCGTTCGCGCGCGGGCATACCTTCCGCGCCATGACCCAGATGATTTCCCAGACTTTCGACGTCAAAGGCGGCCCGCACTATGGTCGCGAGAACGTCCCGAAGATCCGCGCCGCCCTCGACGAGCTCGGCCTGGACGGTTTCCTGATCCCGCACGAGGACGAGTACGACAATGAGTACCTGCCCGACTGCAATGAGCGCCTCTTGTGGGCGACCGGGTTTTCCGGCTCCGCCGGCGCCGCCCTGGTGATGAAGGACCGCGCCGCGGTCTTCGTCGACGGGCGCTATACCCTGCAGGTGAAAAACCAGGTCGATGGCGAGATTTTCGAATACGCCGACCTCGTGGAACAGGGCATGGCCGGCTGGATCGAGGACAAGGGCAAGGCCGGTGAAAAGATCGGCTATGACGCCCGCCTGCACTCGCCCGCCGCGCTGCACCGCCTGCAGGTCGCCGCGGGCCGGGCCGGTGTGACCCTGGTTCCGGTTAGCGAGAACCCGGTCGACCGGGCCTGGACCGACCGTCCTGAACCGCCGATGACGCCGGTCATCCCGCACCCGATCGAATATGCCGGCGAAGATCACGGCTCCAAGCGCGCCCGTGTCGGCGCGATTGTCGGCAAGGAAGGCGCCGATGCGGCGGTGATCACCGCACCGCCCTCGATCGCCTGGCTGTTCAATGTGCGCGGCAGCGACGTGTCGCGCTCGCCCCTGCCCCTGTCGGCCGCGATCATCGACAAGGACGGCACGGCCACTTTCTTCGTCGCGCCGGAGAAGATCACCGACGAGACCCGTGCGCATCTGGGCAATGAGATCGCCCTGCGTCCGGAAAGCGAGTTCGGGGCGGGCCTCGCCGAGTACACCGGCAAGACCGTACGCGTCGATCCGACCACGGCCTCGGCCTGGGTTCTGGAAAGCCTGCGCGGCGGCGGTGCCGAGGTTCAGCAGGCCGAAGATCCGGTGATGCGTCCCAAGGCGCGCAAGAATGCTGCCGAGATCGAGGGCGCCCGCCAGGCGCATATCCGCGATGGCGGCGCCATCGTGCAATTCCTGCACTGGCTGGACACCTTCGCCCAGTCCGGCCAGGTCGACGAGATCGAGGCCGCGCAGAAGCTGGAAAGCTTCCGCAAGCAATTGCCCGAACTGCGCGATCTCTCCTTCGACACGATCTCCGGCGCCCAGGGCAATGGTGCCTTTGCACACTATCGCGTCTCCGAAGCGACCAATCTGAAACTGGCGCAAGGCACGCTCTACCTGGTCGACAGTGGCGGCCAGTATCCGGACGGCACGACGGACATCACCCGTACCGTGCCGATCGGCGCTCCGACAGCGGAGATGCGCACCCAGTTCACGCGCGTGCTGAAGGGCCATATTGCCCTGTCCATGGTGCGCTTCCCCAAGGGCACGACCGGCACCCAGCTGGACGTGCTGGCGCGTCTGCCGCTGTGGCAGGCCGGGTTCGACTATGACCACGGCACCGGCCATGGCGTGGGCAGCTTCCTGGGCGTTCACGAGGGTCCGCAGCGGATTTCCAAGGCCGCCAATACCGTGCCGCTGGAGCCGGGCATGATCGTCTCGAACGAGCCGGGCTACTACAAGGCGGACGGCTATGGCATCCGGATCGAGAACCTGCAATTCGTCACCGACGCGGCCGATATTGCCGGTGGCGAGCGGCCGATGCTGGGCTTCGAGACGCTGACCGTCGCACCGATCCACAAGGGTCTGATCGACACGCATCTGCTGACCGCCGACGAGCTGGCCTGGCTGGACAGTTATCACGCCATGGTACGCCAGCGCGTGCTGCCGCTGGTCTCCGGCGAGGTGGCCGACTGGCTGCTCAAGGCGACCGAACCACTGGCCGGCGCCACCCCGTGATCCGCACCGGCCTTGTCATCATCACAGCAGCCGCCCTTCTGGGCGGCTGCTTTTATTCAGACCGGGCCCTGATCGGCCGGTTCGCGGCCGACTTCCCGCTGGAAGAAGGTCTTTATGCCCACACGCCCAACCATCCCGACGGCCGCCCCTTCGACCGGCCGATGTGGACGGGCTATGTCGAGCACCGCGGCGGGCGCTATCACTCGGACGTGGCCAACTTCCCGCATGAAGGCGTGCGCCTGCGCGAGATCGCTCCGGGCCTCTATG
Organism: Maricaulis sp.; assembly: GCF_039978735.1. Classification (GTDB taxonomy): domain Bacteria; phylum Pseudomonadota; class Alphaproteobacteria; order Caulobacterales; family Maricaulaceae; genus Maricaulis. The sequence goes on along the minus strand of NZ_JBDWAS010000015.1, from coordinate 6,649 downwards.
CCGGCATGAAGCAGAGCGAGGATGTGTGGCTGTACGGGCTGGTCTATGTCTATGAGGGCGGCGTCGCCGCCTATCACCAGCCGCAATGCGACGACCTCGCCGAGGCCGACCGCAATCGCTACGAGATCTTCGAGAACGAGGTCGAACCCGGCACCTGCCGCCTGGAAGACTGGGACGTGCTGGAAGCCGTACTGCTGAGCTATGTCGCCGGGTTTGACGGCGACCTGCCGGTGGACGGGGTGTACCGGCGGGTGGAGGAGTAGGGGGCAGTTCTGCCTGTCATCCCGGCCGCATGGCCCGCGCAGGCGGGCCGCAGGGCCGGGACCCATACGTGCTATTGCTGGCCGGAAGCAGGTCCACTGCCCGCGACAGCTGGATGGGCACCGGGATTATAGGTCCCGGACTTGCGCCCGGCCTTCGCCGGGCATCCATCCGGGATGACACCTACGATGGCCCTCACCCTTCCCCGATCAGCACGAACCACTCGTCCTCGGTGAGCGTCTCCACGCCCAGTTCGGCGGCTTTCTTGGCCTTTGAGCCGGCGCCGGGGCCGGCGACGAGGTAATCCGTCTTGCCCGAGACCGAGCCGGAGACCTTGGCGCCGAGCGATTGCGCCTTGGCCTTGGCCTCGTCGCGCGTCATGCGTTCCAGCGTGCCGGTGAAGACGACCGTCTTGCCGGCGACCGGGCTGTCATTGGCGACGGCTTCGGCGTCCTCGATGACGAGTTCGGCCACCAGCCGGTCCAGCAGGTCGCGATTGTGCTGTTCGGTGAAATACTGGTCCAGCGCCTCGACGGCGGCATTGCCGATGCCGTCAATGCCCAGCATCTCGGCCCGCACGGTCTCGTCGGCGAGGTTTTCCGCCGCCTGGCGGAAGGCCGTCCAGCTGCCATAGGTGCGCGCGAAGAGCTGGGCGGTGTTCTCGCCGACATGACGGATGCCCAGCGCATTGATGAAACGGCCCAGGGCGATGGTGCGGCGACTGTCGATGGCGGCGAAGAGATTGCCGATACTCGTCTCGCCGAAACCCTCGCGCTCCTGCAGGGGCGGCGTGATCTCACCGGCCTCATTGCGCCGTCTCAGGGTGAAGATATCGGCCGGTTCGCGAACCAGGCCCTCTTCATGGAACATGTCGATCTGCCGCGTGCCCAGTCCCTCGATATCGAAGGCCTTGCGCGAGACGAAATGCTTCAGCCTTTCCTTCAGCTGGGCGGCGCAGATCAGCCCGCCGGTACAGCGGCGCACCGCGTCCAGCTTGCCGGTTTTCGGATCGTGCTCGCGCAGCGCCTGGCTGCCGCAGACCGGGCATTCGGTGGGGAATTCGAAGGGCTCGGCCCGGCCCGCCCGGTCCGGATCGACCACCCGCACGACCTGGGGGATGACATCGCCGGCGCGCTGGATCACCACCGTGTCGCCGATGCGGATATCCTTGCGCTCCAGCTCGTCCTGATTGTGCAGGGTGGCATTGGTGACCACGACGCCGCCGACCGTGACGGGCGTCAGCCGCGCCACGGGCGTCAGCGCGCCGGTGCGGCCGACCTGGATGTCGATGGCTTCCAGCACGGTGGTGGCCTGTTCGGCGGGGAATTTGTGGGCGATGGCCCAGCGCGGCGCACGGGCGACAAAGCCCAGTCTTTCCTGCCAGTCCAGCCGGTCGGTCTTGTAGACCACGCCGTCGATATCATAGCCCAGCGTGGCGCGTTTCGCCTCGATATCGCGATAGACGGCGATGAGATCGTCCACGCTCTCGCAGCGCTTCATCAACGGGTTGGTCGGGAAACCCCAATCGCCCAGGCGCCTGACCGCGTCGAGCTGGGTTTCGGCCAGCGGTGCACTCACCTCGCCCCAGGCATAGGCGAAGAAGCGCAGCGGACGCTGGGCGGTCATGGCCGGATCGATCTGCCGCAGCGAGCCGGCGGCGGCATTGCGCGGGTTCTTGTAGGCCGGCTTGCCGGCCTCTTCCTGCCGCCTGTTGAGCGCGGCGAAATCCTCATGCGACATATAGACTTCGCCGCGCACTTCCAGCACGTCCGGCCAGCCCGAGCCCGGCAGGGTTTCCGGGATATCGTCCAGCGTCAGCAGGTTGGCCGTCACATCCTCGCCGGTCTGGCCATCGCCGCGGGTGGCGCCATGCACGATGCGGCCCTTTTCATAGCGGATGGAGGCGGACAGGCCGTCGATCTTCGGCTCGGCCGTGATCGCCACGGGCGCGTCCTCTGCCAGGCCGAGGAAGCGCCGTATACGGCCCACGAAATCGGCCACGTCCTCATCATTGAAGGCATTGCCCAGCGACAACATCGGCACCGCATGGACGATCTCGCCGAACTTGCCCGAGGGCGCCGCGCCGACACGCTGGGTCGGGCTGTCGGCACCGGCCAGTTCGGGAAAACGCGCCTCGACCGCTTCCAGCCGCTGGCGCAGCGTGTCGTAGGCCGCGTCGGAAATCTTCGGCGCATCGTGCTGGTAGTAGGCCTTGTCGTGGGCGGCGATTTCCTTCGCCAGCCGCTTGTGCTCGGCCCGCGCCTCTTCGACTGTCAGATTTTCAACGTCCTTGAGTGCGCTCATCGCCGGCTCCGTTGCGATTCGAAGTGCGAGATTAGGGCATCGCGGCCCGCATTCGCAGCAAGAGTGGCAGGGCGGGAGGGGTTTGTCGCGGGTTCCCGGAATTCACCAGTATTGTCACCCCGGCCGGATGCCCGGCCCCGGGCCGGGCGCAGAGCCGGGGCCTATAAACACCGGCAGTGGCCGAGAGCAGGCGCGGTTTCGATTTTTGAAGAACAGGATCGTCTCTGAGCGTATGGGTCCCGGCCCTGCAGCCCGCCTCCGCGGGCTATCCGGCCGGGATGACATTCGCATGGTGCTGAAAGGCCTAGGCCTTCACCGCCATCAGCGCATCCGCCTGGGCTCTTGCCGCATCGGTGACTTCAGCGCCGGAGAGCATGCGGGCGATTTCCTCGCGGCGTTCGTCGCCTTCAAGACGGACGAGCGTGGTGCGCACCCCGCCCTTGCCGTCATCATCCTTGACGATCTTCCAGTGATGATCGGCCACGGCAGCGACCTGCGGCGAGTGGGTGACGACCAGTGTCTGGCCTTTCTCGGCAAGGCGTTTCAGCCGGCGGCCGACAGCATCGGCGACAGCCCCGCCCACACCCTGGTCGACCTCATCGAACACCAGGACCAGGCCCTCATCCTCGCCCGCGAGCGAGACTTTCAGGGCGAGGCCGAAGCGCGAGAGCTCGCCGCCCGATGCGATCTTGTCGAGCGCACCGAAGGGCGCGCCGGGATTGGTGGCGACCTCGAAGACCACGCTGTCGCGGCCATCCGGGCCGGCGCGCTCGTCGTCAGAGGTGACGGAGACGCGGAAGCGCGCCTTGTCCATTTTCAGCGGCGGCAGTTCGGCGGCCACGGCCACAGCCAGCGCTTCGCCCGCCTTCTCGCGGCTGCGCGACAGGGCGTGGGCCGCATCGTCATAGCGGGCGCGGGCTGCGGTCACAGCCTTCTCGGCCTCGGCAATGCGGTCGGCGGCATTCTCGATCGCGTCGAGCTGTTCGGCGAGCCGGCCATGCAGGGCGGGCAGCTCGTCGGTATCGACACTGTGCTTGCGCGACAGGCCGCGCAGGGCGAAGAGCCGCTCCTCCACCGCATCCAGCCGGCCGGGCTCGACATCGAAAGCCTGGGCCGCATCGCCCAGCGCGTCTTCTGCCTCGGTGAACTCGATCAGCGCACGGTCGATGGCGGAGGCGGCGCGGTCCAGCGCCTCGCCGGCAGCGCCGCCTCCCTCGCCGATATGGCCACGCACACGCTCCAGCCCGCGCAGGGCCGCGTTCAGCCGGCCTTCCAGCCCGCCGCCATCGCCGGCCAGGGCCTCCTGGGCCTCCTGCAGATCGCCCAGCGCCCGCTCGGCGCCCTGCAGGAACTGACGCTCTTCGGCCAGCTCGGCCTCTTCGCCGGTCTTCGGCGACAGGGCTTCGAGCTCTTCCAGGGCGTGGGTGAGAAAGGCCTTTTCCTCGTCCGAGGCGCGATTGGCACTGACCAGCTCGTCGAGCCGGCGCCGGGCCCCGGAAAACTCCTTCCAGGCGGTGCGGCAGGCAGTGCGCAGATCGTCATGCCCGGCATAGGCGTCCAGATAGCCGCGATGGGTCTTGGGATCCATCAGGCCGCGCCCGTCGTGCTGGCCGTGGACTTCCACCAGCACATCGCCCAGCGAACGCAAAAGGCCGATACTGGCCGCCTGGTCGTTGACATGGGCGCGCGAGCGACCGTCCTCGCCAAGGCGGCGGCGCAGGATCAGGGGTTCGCCGGGTTCGACCGCGATCCCCGCCTCGTCCAGCAGGGCGCGGGCGGGATGACTGTCGGGCAGTTCGAATTCGGCGACGGCCTGGGCTTCGTCGGCACCGGCGCGCACCAGGGCGCGATCGGCCCGTTCGCCGGCCGCCAGCCCCAAAGCCCCGAGAAGAATGGATTTACCCGCGCCGGTTTCGCCGGTCAGGGCACAGAGCCCGCTCTCGAAGACCGCATCCAGCGTATCGATCAGGACGACATTGCGAATGGAGAGGGAGAGCAGCATTCAGGGCGTTCGCACCCCCGACCCGTCAGCCGAACAGACGACGCCAGGCCCGTTCGAAATAGGACGGGTCCTCGCGCTCGGGATCGACCTCGAGCGTAATACCCTCACGCGTCAGGAGGTCGTAGCTGTTCTGGTACCACTCGCTGCCCGGGAAATTGTAGCCGAGCACGGACGCGACCTGGCGGGCTTCCTCGTCGATGCCGAGCGCCACATAGGACTCCACCAGGCGGTGCAGTGCTTCAGGCACGTGCGAGGTGGTGCCGTATTCCTGCAGCACATTGCGGAAGCGATTGATGGCGGCCAGGTGATAATTGCGGCGCAGATACCAGCGGCCGACGCTCATTTCCTTGCCGGCCAGGTGGTCGCGCGTCATGTCGATCTTCAGGCGCGCATCCGTGGCATAGCGGCTTTCCGGATAGCGGCGCACCACCTGCTCCAGCGCATCGAGTGCCTGGCGCGTGGCAGCCTGGTCGCGGCCGACATCCATGATCTGCTCGAAATAGCAGATCGCGATCAGATAGTAGGCGTAGGCCGCACTGCGATTGCCCGGGTGCAGCGAGATGAAGCGTTCGGAGTCCGAGATCGCTTCCTCGTAATTGTTCGACTGGTAGTTGGCGAAGGCCGCCATCAGCATCGAGCGGCGCGCCCACTCCGAATAGGGGTGCTGGCGCTCGACCTCGTCGAACATCGCCGCGGCGATGTCGTACTGATTGCGGTCCATGCGCTGGATGGCTTCCGCGTAGATGGTTTCCGCCGGGCGCTCGACGTAGGCGACGGCCGTATCCGGACGGTTGGAAGAACAACCCGCAAGGACAACAGCAAAGGCAAGCGGAAACAGAATACGCGGCGAAAGGGTCATGGGGACACGGGGCTCGACAATTTTGGCGGCCGGACGACCACCCGTTCAATCAGCGTTGTAGCGGATGATTGGCCGGGGCAAAAGTACCCCTTCAGTAACCTTGACGGTCAACCGCGTGTCAGGAGTGCGCCATCGCCATGTCGCGGGTGACGCCATCGCGCATGTTCACCCACTTCCAGGCGCTCGTATCCTCAAGCAGGGCACGCACGGCCATGTTGTTGATGGCGTGGCCCGGACGCTCGGCGGAATAGCAGCCGATGATCGGCGCGCCGGCGAGATAGAGATCACCCAGCGCATCGAGCGCCTTGTGACGCACGAACTCGTCCTTGAAGCGCAGCCCTTCCGGATTGGCGATTCCCGTATCGTCGAGCACGACGGCATTGTCCATCGAACCGCCGCGGGCGAGGCCGGCAGCGAGCAGCGCGTCGTAATCCTTGCGGAAGCCGAAGGTGCGCGCACGGGCGATATCGGTGGAGAAGATTTCCGGCGTGATGTCGAACACGCAGGCCTGGCGGCCCACCGCCTGGTGCTCGAAGGCGATCTCGATCTCGATCATCGGCTTGAGCGCGGGCATGAAGCAGGCGCGGCGATCGTCCAGGTCCAGCGAGACCGGCTTGAGCACCTGGATGGCGCGGCGCGGCACCGACTGGGATTTCAGGCCGACCTGGCGGATCAGCTTGACGAAGGGCTCGGACGAACCGTCCATCACCGGGATTTCCGGACCGTCGACCTCGATCACGGCATCGTCGACACCCAAGCCGGCCAGCGCCGCCATCAGGTGCTCGACAGTGGCGATCGTCACACCGGCGTCATTCTGCAGGGTGGTACCGAGACGGACTTCGCTGACGGCATCGGCGCGCGCCGCGATACGGTTGTCGCGATCATCAATGTCGGAGCGGATGAAGCGGATACCCGAGCCGGCGGAGGCCGGTTGCAGGACCATGCGGACCCGTTCGCCGGAGTGGAGACCGATACCCGCGCAAACCGCGGGGGCTGCCAATGTCTGCCGGTAAGTCACTGTCTAACGCCGCCTGCTACTATCTTACTCAACGGTCTGTCCCACCCGGTGGTCTGGCCAAGCGGGCCAGGCCCCGACGGAAGCCGTCGTCCCTGGCTGGCACACAACACCACGGGGCTCCAGCACGCAATTAAAGCATTGTTGCGTTTTGTTACGCACTCGCAGCACGACGCTTCAAACAAAACGGCCCGCCGGCGGACGCCAG
>NZ_JBDWAS010000014.1:0-211188 GCF_039978735.1 Maricaulis sp. | reverse complement strand
CCGCGGCCCACTCAGGACTCTTTGCAGCGCTGCCGCGCGCCCCTCATCCGCCCTGCGGGCACCTTCTCCCCGGTCGGGGGAGAAGGTGTTTCTAAAATTTTATCCTTGAAATTCAATATTATGATGCCATACCGTGCATGTAAGTAATTATTCACTTGCAATTCTACGAACATCGTTTCATAAAATGTGTGAATGATCGTTCACGCGATCCTGCAACACGGGACGAAAGCGATGACCGGAATGCTGAGGAAAGACCTGTTCGACGGTGTGGATGCCGAAACCGGCGTGACGGCGAAGGCCGGTACGACCAAGGCGCGGATCGAGCGGGCGGCGCTGATGCTGTTCGCCCGCCACGGAATGGACGGGGTGTCGATCAAGCAGATCGCCGGAGCCTGCGGCATATCCGACGGCGCCATGTACCGCCACTTCAAGTCCAAGGATGCGCTGGGCCGGCAGATGTTCGAGGCGATCCATGCCCGCCTGGAAAGCCTGGTGACGGACAATCTGGCCCCCGGCGCCTCGCTGGAGGATATCGCCCGCGCCCTTACCCGGGCCTATTGCCACCTGGCAGAGACCGATCCGGCGCAATTCGCCTTCCACCTCACCCACCGCAACTACTTCATCGCGGCGTCGGGCGATGGCGGGGCCGACCCGTCCGACCTGATGACCGCCTGTGTGGCCGATGCAATGGCGCGCGGCGAAATCCCCCGGGGCGATGCCGAACTGAAATCCGCCATGGCGCTGGGCGTGGTGATGCAGGCGGCGGAGTATTCGCTCTACGGCCGGATCGCCAGACCGCTCACCCACTATGTGGACGACTTCACCCGCGCGATCATGGCCGTGCTGCACACGGCCTGATCCGCCCGATTTTCCAACCGATTTCCAGCTGCAAGGGAGGCCGTGATGCGGTCCTTCGTGTTCAACTGTGCCTACTGGTTCCTGTCCGGCGTCTACGCCATTGTCTGCGCCATCCTGGCGCTCGTGCCCGGCCGCCGCGTGCTGATGCACGGTCTGCGCTCCTACTGCCGCGCCACGGTGATCCTGATGCGCGTCGTCTGCGGCATCCGCGTGGACGTGCGCGGCACGCCGCCGAAGGACCAGCCGGTGATCATCGGCGCCAAGCACCAGTCCTGGGGCGACGGTATCGTGATGATGGCCAAGTGCGGCGATGTAAATTTCGTGTGCGGCGACCACATGCTGAAATTCCCGCTGATCGGCTGGGTGCTGAAACGCTGCGGCGCGATCGTTCTGTCCAATGGTGGCGGCGCGGAAGCGCAGAAGAGCCTGACCGAGGGCATTGCCCGCTCGCAGGGCGAAGGCCGTCCGCGCCCGGTGCTGATCTATCCGGAAGGCCATCTCACCCCGGTCGGCGAGGGCCTGCGCTACCGGTCCGGCGTGTGGCGCCTGAGCCAGGCGCTGGACCGGCCGATCGTGCCCGTCGCCACCAATCTGGGCCAGTGCTGGCCGCAACAGGGCTGGGCCAAATTCGCCGGCACCGCCGTGATCGAATTCATGGACCCGATCGCCCCCAGTGCCGACCGCGATGCGGTGCTGGCGGAACTGGAAACCCGCGTCGAGGCCCGCTCGCGCGAGCTGGAAGCAGAGTATGCGGCCCGGTTTGCGCCGCGTGAAGAACGCGCGCAGTCTTCCAGCCGTCAGGTCCGGAGCTGCGCGTGAGACGCCGCCAGGGCCCGGCCACACCCGGGGAGTGTCATGCGATCGACCGTGTTCAACATCCTGTTCTATGCCTGTCTGGCCGTGTTCGTGCTGATCGCGGCCGTCCTCACCCTGCAGCCCTCGCCGCGGCCCATTCGCGCTGTCATGCGCACGGCCTGCCGCACGGTGCGCGGCCTGATGCGATGGGTGATGGGGATCCGGATCGAGGTGCGCGGCACGCCGCCATCGGGACAGCCCGTGATCATCGCCTCGAAACACCAGTCCTGGGCCGACGGTTTCATGATGATGGCGGTGACCGGCGACATCAATTTCATTATCGGCACGGCGATCGCCAAGTTTCCGCTGGTCGGCCGCATCGTCGCCCGGTCTGGCGCGACCATGGTCAACTCGCCCGGCGACCGCGCCTCGGACCAGTCGATGCAGGACGTGCTCAACCGTGCCGCCGACGATCCGCGCCCGCTGCTGATCTATCCGGAAGGCCATCTGGCCGCGGTCGGCGAGGCCAAGCGCTACAGGAGAGGCGTGCACCTCATGTATGAGACGCTGAACCGCCCCGTCGTGCCGGTCGCCACCAATATGGGGCTGCGCTGGCCGAAGAATGAATGGATCAAGCACCCCGGCCCGGCGGTGATCGCGTTTCTCGATCCGATCCCGCCCGGCCTGCCGCGCGATGCCTTCCTGCCGCGCCTGATGACCACGATTGAAACCCGCACCCGCGCGCTGGAGGCCGAAGGCCGCGCGCACGGGAAGACCGACACGGAGACAGTGTCATGAGTGCCAAGATTGCCGCACAGCTGGTGACGCAAAGGCGTTTCCTGCCCCTGCTGGTCGCCCAGTCCCTGGGGGCCTTCAACGACAATTTTTTCCGCTATGCCCTGGTCACGCTGATCACCTTCGAAGGCCTGACGATGTTCGGGCTCGACCGGCTGACCCTGGTCTCTGTAGCGGCCTCGATGTTCACCGTGCCGATTTTCCTGTTCTCGGCCATCGCCGGGCGCATGGCCGACAAGTTCGACCGCACGCGCATCATGCGCTTTGCCAAATTCGCCGAGATCTGGCTGATGGCGATCACCGCGCTGGGCTTCATCCTGGAACAGCCTCACCTGTTGATGACGGCGCTCTTCCTGATGGGCACACAATCGGCCTTCTTCACCCCCGCCAAGAATTCTGCCCTGCCGACACTTCTGACCGACAAGGAACTGGTGCCCGCCAATGCGCTGATCTCCGGCCTGCTGAACGTTTCGGTGCTGATCGGTATCGGCACCGGCACCTGGCTGATCACACAGTCCTTCGGGCCGCAGGCCGTGGGCGGCGGGCTGGTCGTGATGGCAATCATCGGCTGGCTGGCGATCCGGCAATTGCCGGAAGCGCCGGCCTCACAGCCGGACATGCCGCTGACCGTCAACTTCATCGGCGAGACGTTCCGCGTGCTGGGCTATGCGCTGAAAGCGCCGGACGTGCTGCGGCCGCTGATGGGTGTGGCCTGGTTCTGGATGCTGGCCGCCTCGATCATCACGCTGATGCCGGTCTTCACGGCCTCTGTGCTGGGCGCAGACGAAACCGTTGTGCTGCTCTTCTCGGCGCTGTTCACGGTCGGCGCGGCGATCGGAGCCATGGCATGCGGCGCGCTGAGCGGGGATGGCGATGCCCTGCCCTTCTCGATTGCCGGTGCCTTCGGTGTGGTGATCTTCGCCGGGGATGTCGCCCTGCACACCTGGTCCAACCCGCTGACGCCCGAGGGCGCGCCGCTGGTCTCGGCCAATGCCTTCATGGCCGAGCCGGCCAATCTGCGCATCCTGATCGATCTGGGCATGGCAGCCGTGTCGGCCGGTCTCTTCGTGGTCCCCCTGCAGGCCATGGCCCAGCGCCGCGCACCGGCCGAGCTGCGCGGCCGGCTGCTGGCGGCGGGCGGCATCCTCAACGCAGCCACGGCAACCGCCGGACAATTCGTGCTGGCCGCCATCGCCGCCCTCACCCTGCCGATCCAGACCGCCTTCCTGGTGATCGCCGCGATCAGCCTTCTGGCGGGTCTGTTTATTCTCTGGCGGCAATCCCTGCGCTGGCGCTCTGCCCCCGACTCGCCTTCGAGATAGTCAAAACGCTCCCACCACGCTAAACGGCGACTCCATGAATATAATCACGACGACAAAGGGCCTGGAAAAGGCCTGTGACGACCTCCTCCAGAATCCCTACATGGCTGTCGACACCGAGTTCATGCGCGAAACGGTGTACTGGCCGCAGCTCTGCCTGATCCAGGCAGCCGGCGGCCCGACGGAAGTCATCATCGACCCGCTCGCCGACGGGCTCGATCTGGAACCCTTCTGGGAGCTGATGGCCGACGAGCGGATCATCAAGGTGTTCCATGCCGCACGGCAGGATCTGGAGATCTTCTTCCATCGCGGTGGCGACAGCCTGATCCCGCATCCGATGTTCGACAGCCAGGTCGCGGCCATGGCGCTGGGCCTGGGCGACTCGATCGCCTATGACGCGCTGGTCAAGGCGCTGCTGAAACGCCCGATCGACAAGGGTCCGCGCTTCACTGACTGGTCGCGGCGCCCGCTGAGCGATGCCCAGCTGGAATACGCCATGGCCGACGTCACCCATCTGCGCGATCTCTATCCGATCATGCAGGAGCGGCTGGAGAAGAAGGGCCGGGCCGAATGGCTGGCCGAGGAAATGAGAATCCTCACCAATCCGGAGACCTACCGGCTCGATCCCGAGGAGAGCTGGCGCCGGATGAAGCTGCGCAAGAATTCGCCCAAATGGCTGGCGGCGCTGCGCGCCGCTGCCGCCTGGCGCGAGACCGAGGCCCAGACCCGGGACATGCCGCGCCAGCGCGTGATGAAGGACGATGCGATCTACGAGATCGCCAATGTCGCGCCGACAACGCCGGACCAGCTCACCGGACTGCGCGCCGTGCCCAAGGGCTTCGAACGTTCCTCGCCGGCCCGCCGCCTGTTCGAGAAAATGTCGGCGGCGCTGGCCGAGCCGGAGGCCTATGCCCCGAAGTATGAAAAGTCCGCACCGCAGCCGCAGGGCACGGGCCCGACGGTCGAATTGCTCAAGGTGCTGCTGAAATTCGTCGCCGAGGATGCCGGTGTCGCACCGCGCCTCATCGCCACCGTGCCGGATCTGGAAAAGATCGCCAGCGGCGATGACGAGGATGTCGCCGCGATGACCGGCTGGCGGCGCGACGTGTTCGGCGAACCGGCCCGCCGCCTCAAGCGGGGCGAGCTGTCGCTGACGCTGAAGGACGGCAAGGTCTGCGTCACCGAGGTGAAAGCCTGAGGCGATCGGGTGATCGAGCCGGTGAGCCGGTTTTCACGTCACCTGATCACGCTTTAGTCCAAAGGCTTGAGCCGCGCATCCCAGGTACTGCCGCCATTGGCATAGAGCGGCAGGCCCGGCGGTAGCAGCAGGATGTTGTTCCAGTAGACATGCACCAGATCGCGCGCGGGGTCGTCGAGACGCTCGATGAGACCGCGCGCCAGCTCCGGCATGGCAAAGAAGACGAACTCGCCCAGCGAACAGCACAGCCAGCTCTCGAACCCCGATGCCGTGCCTTCCGGATCATAGGGGTTCGGCACAGCCGTGGTGCAGAGTGTGTAGAAGCGGACATGGTCCTCGACGTCCCAGCTGGAAAAATCGAGACAGTCTGAGGGTGTTCGCAGATGGTGGTGGATCGCCTTGCGCCACCCGGCTTCGGCTGCACGTTCCGGCCAGGTCTCGCGCAGGAATTCCGCCACCGCACCAGCCGGATCGCGAAGCACGAGACCGGGGTGTTCGCCACTGCCGCCGCCGATGACCAGACCGCCGCGCGGACAGGAAAACTCCTGCTTGGGCCCGTCAATATCCTCAAGCGGGCGGTAAACCGGCAAATAGCCGAAATAACCCACAAGCTGGTGTTTGTAGCCGTCGATAAAACTCACGCCGCCATCCCCTGCGATCCGTCTCGTCCCAGATAGCGTGCAGCGCGTGCTGTGGCGAGCCCGGTCAGCCGGCGCGGCTCATTCTCAAAGCGCCCTCGCGGCGCTCGGCCTCGACATGTGCGACCAGCGCGTCCAGCGTGAGTGGCCTTGCGAAGAGATAGCCTTGGGCCTGGTCGCAGCCGATAATGCGCACGGCCTCGAACTGGCGTTCGGTCTCGACGCCCTCGGCGACCGTCGTCATCTGCAGGGCCCGGGCGAGCGCGTTGATCGACCCGACGATGGAGATGGATTGCGGCTCGCGGTCCAGCGGTTCGACGAAGGAGCGGTCGATCTTCAGCTTGTCGAAGGCGAATTTGCGCAGATAGCTGAAGGAGGAATAGCCGGTGCCGAAATCGTCCAGGCTGATCTTCAGGCCGATTTCGCGCAGCTTCTGCAGGACGTTCAGATTGGCATCGGTATCCGCCAGCAGAACAGATTCGGTGATCTCCACCTCGATACGGCCCGGCTCGACCCCGTAGCGCGTCAGCGCCTCGATGAAGACGGCAGGCAGGTTCGGATTGCGCAATTGCACCGGCGACACGTTGACGGCCAGGCAGATATCGCGATCGATCCGCGCCGCCGCCGCGACAACCGACCGGATTACCCATTCGCCCATCGGCACGATCAGCCCGCTGCGCTCGGCCAGCTCGATGAACCGGTCAGGCGGTACATTGCCGTGTTCGGGATGTGTCCAGCGCAGCAGCGCCTCACAGCCGGTGGTCCGGTTCCGGTCGATATCGATCAGCGGCTGGTACAAGAGATGGATCTGATTGTTGTCGATCGCGGCCTTCAGGTCCCGCTCCATCTGCATCAGCGCCTGGGCCTCGATATCCATCGTGTGATCGAACTCGACCACATTGCCCTGCCCGCTCGCCTTTGCGCGATACAGCGCAAGATCGGCCTGGCTGAGCACCGCCTGAACGCAGGTGTCACCGGCGCCGAGCTGGCGGATACCGATACACGTCGAACAATCCAGCACGGCATCGTCGATCGTGATCGGCAATTCGATCGCATCGACGATCTGACGCCCGATATACTGGGCTTCGCGGCCCGGATCGGTGAGGACAATGGCGAACTCGTCGCCACCCATCCGGCACACAGTGCCGGCCCGGCCCACGACATGGCGCAAACGGCTGGCAATCGTCACCAGCACGCGGTCGCCAGCCCCGTGCCCCATCGTGTCATTGATGACCTTGAAACGGTCCAGATCCAGCAATAGCAGGCTCGTCCGGCTGTCCGGCAACTGCATGCGCTGATCGAGCAGTGCCGAAAGCGTGGCCCGGTTGGCCAGGCCGGTCAGGGTATCGTGCGAGGCCATATACTCGATCTGTTCAGCGCTCTCGCGCGTCGCAGTGATATCCGAGGCCACGCCCTGATAGCCGGTAAAGCACCCGTCCTCGTAGCGCGGCTTGCCGGTCAGGCTGACCCAGCGCACCGTGCCGTCACCCTTCAGCCGCAGCTCTCGATCGGAGAACGCCTCCTCGCCGGCCATCAGATGCGCCAGCTCGCTGGCGGCCACATCCCGCTCGAACAGCGACAGCAGCGCGGGCGCTGGCTGATTATCCGAGTGGATACTGTCAGGGTCGAAGCGCGGCAGGCCGGAACGGATCCGGCCGGAAGTATCGGTACGCCACAACCAGTCGGACGCGGCTTCCTCGAAATCGTGCAGCAGGAGACCGATCAGCTCGGTCTGCTGTTGTGCAACACGCTCGCCCAGCAAGCGGCGGACAAATTCGGAATAGGACCAGCGGACCGATTGCGCCAGCACGCCAGAATAGACCAGCAGCAGTGCGGCGACATAGAGCTCGACCGGATCCGGGTTCTGGAACAGGGCGACAAGCGATCCTGCAGTGATGATGCCGATCCACGCCATCGCCGCGCGCGGCAGGCTGGACAGCATGAAGGCGCCGCCGCACAGCATGCCCACCGTCACAGCCACGACGGCTGCCTGAAACGAGCCTGACATGGAGTTATAGAACAGGATCGGAAAAGCGGCCCAGACCAGCGCCAGGATCGAACTGTCGCGCAGATTGCGGCTGATCGACCGTTCCGAAGCCGCGGGGCGCAGCGGGCGCCGGCGTTTGCGCAGCCAGCCGTAGAGCAGGAAGAGATTGGGCGCGGTGATGGCGAGCGCCCAGAACAGGCCGGACCACATATGGCTGGTCTGTATCATCACACCCGCAACCAGTACCGCATTGGCGATATTGGCCGCGGCCGCGACCGGGCTGAAGCGCTGAAACGCGTCCAGCTGCCGCGCCCGCACCCAGCCTGCCACGTCCTGCGGCACCGGTACCGGCGCGAAAAGATATTCCCCTAAACGCTTGAACATATGTCCGCAGAGCCGGTTTATCCCGCGACCATACTGTCGGACAAACCTTACGCCACTGTAAGAAATCGCCGGCTTTTGCAGTCCGCGGCGAGGATAAATTATAACCGGCCCGCTGCGTCCTAGACGTACTCGGCACGCCCTTCGCGGCCGATCGCGCCGGCCAGATTGTCCAGCAGGGACAGGGATCGCTCGACATAGAGATCGCGCACGCTCTCATCGACCGCCAGGCGGACCTCGGCCGGTGTGACGGTCAGGGTGAAGCGATCCAGCAGGCGCGGCGCCCGGCCGGACAGTTTCGCGCCCAGACGCAGAGCACAGCCCATCATCTGGGCGATATTGTGCTGCACCTCGCTCAAGAGCTCGAACTCGGCATGCGGCTCCAGCTCGCTTCTCTTGCCGGCATAGCGATAGTGCAATGCGGCAGCCAGGAAGGCCCGTTCGGCATGGGTGACGCCCGCGAATGGCGCATACAGCACGGTATCACGGGCCAGTTCGGCCCGGTGGTCGGGATGGAAGCGCGCACCCAGATCGGTCAGCCGTGCACCGGCCTCCTGCAGCACGCGGTCGCGCGCCGGATCGAAGGCCGTCTCCACCTCGCGCATCGCCGGTGCGATCCAGGCGGCGAGCGCCCGGCCAAAATCCGGTGAGGGCGAAGACGGACGGGCCATCGTCTCGGCCCCCGCGATCAGCGGATCGGTCGCCAGAAGGTCAGGCGGCAGGCCCTCGGCGAGCACACCTTCGCGCACACCATAGGCCGAGAACACGACGCGCCCGAACCCGCCATGCCGGATCACCCGCCGCAGGAGAAGTGCAGCATAGGGCAGCGTGGTCACCCGGCGCGAGGACAGTCCGGGCACACCGGTCAGGGATGCCGCACTGAGACGGGTCGCCAGACGCGCCAGTTCCAGCGCTTCGGCAGCCGACAGCTCGAACTGGTGCACGACATGCAGCGGATGGTCGAACCGGGCAAAGGCCAGCTGCGCCATGGCACGCCAGGCACCGCCGACGGCATAGAAGGTGCCGCCCTGCCCCGTCAGGATGCCGCCTTCGGCCAGACGTTCGTCGATCACGGCCTGGGCCGCCGCACTGTCGAACGGATCACCGGACAGCACGGCCTGCGGGCCGAGCTCGAAGGTCTTGCCCGCGCTCACAGCACCGTCGGCGATCGGTGTGAGTTCCAAGCTGGAACCGCCCAGATCGCCCATCACGCCGCGCGCATCGGGGATCCCGGTCAGCACACCCATTGCAGACAGGCGTGCCTCGTCCTCGCCGGACAGGATCCGGATGTCCAGCCCCGTCAGTTCGGCCGCCTCTGCCACGAACGCGCGACCGTCCACCGCATTGCGGACGGCAGCCGTGGCCACGACATGGCGCTCGCGCACGCCCTTGGCGTCGAGCAGGCGCTGGAAGCGTTTTAGTGCGCGCAGGGCGATGTCCCGGCCTTCGGCATGCAGACGCCCTGTCTCGCGAACGCCGCGGCCCAGACCGGCCATCACTTTCTCGTTGAAGATCGGCCAGAGCGCCCGCCCCTCGACCCGGAAATGCACCAGGCGCACCGAGTTGGAGCCGACATCGATCACCGCGATGTCACGATGAATGGCGGTTTCCGCGATCAGCGGCTCGATCGGCTGGGCGGGCTCGTCCAAGGCGGTCAGCTGCCGGTACTGCCGGTCAGGGTCGGCGGCTGGTCGTTCTTGAGCGCGTGGCCGCGGCCGGACAGGCTGGGATTGGTCATGAAATAGGCGTGCGCACTGAACGGCTTGTCGACATTGGCCGTGTCGACACGGTGATAATCGCCCTCTGAATCCATGTACCAGCTCTGATCGGTATCATTGAGATTGGCAACCATGATCTGGTCCAGAACCTGCCGGTGCACGGTGGGATTCTGGATCGGGCAGAGATGCTCGACCCGGCGGTCCAGATTGCGCGGCATCCAGTCGGCCGAGGAGATGAACACCTTGGCCGCGGGCGATGGCATCGCTGCACCATTGGCAAAGCACACGATGCGCGAATGCTCGAGAAAACGGCCGACGATGGATTTGACGCGGATGTTTTCCGACAGGCCCTTGATCCCCGGACGCAGGCAGCAGATGCCGCGGACCACCAGTTCCACCCGCACGCCGGCCTGGCTGGCGCGGTAGAGCGTATCGATGATCTCCGGATGCACGAGCGAGTTCAGCTTGGCCCACACGGCCGCCGGCTTGCCGGCTCGGGCATTCTCGATCTCGCGCTCGATATGTTCGAGAATGAATTCCTTCATGCCGATCGGCGAGACCGACAGGCGTTCCAGATTCTCCGGGCGCGCATAGCCGGTGACATAGTTGAACACCCGCCCTGCATCGCGCCCGAAAGCCGGGTCGGCGGTGAACAGGGACAGGTCGGTATAGATCCGCGCCGTGATCGGGTGGTAGTTGCCGGTGCCGAAATGGGCATAGGTGCGCAGGTCCGAACCCTCGCGCCGCACCACCAGCGATATCTTGGCGTGGGTCTTGTACTCGATGAAACCGTAGACGACCTGCACACCGGCGCGTTCCAGGTCGCGCGCCCATTTCAGATTGGCTTCCTCGTCGAAACGCGCCTTCAGCTCGACCAGGGCGGTGACATTCTTGCCGCTCTCGGCCGCCTCGATCAGAGCGGCCACGATCGGACTGTCCTTGGAGGTGCGGTAGAGCGTCTGCTTGATGGCGATGACGTCCGGATCGGCGGCGGCCTGGCGCAGGAATTCGACCACCACATCGAAGCTCTCATAGGGGTGGTGGACGATGATGTCCTTCTCGCGGATCGCCGAGAAGCAATTGCCGCCATGGTCGCGGATCCGTTCCGGATAGCGCGGCTCATAGGGTTTGAACATGTGGTCCGGCCGGTCGTCCGGAATCAGCTGGCCGATCTGGGCGAGGCCCAGAAGCCCGTTCACCGGCACGATGTCCTGCGGACCGGCATGCATGTGCTGGACGATCAGATCGCGCAGCGCCGGCGGCATGCCGGTTTCCATGGTCAGGCGGACCACGGCGCCGCGGCGGCGCTGTTTCAGCAGGTTCTCGAATTCCAGCATCAGGTCTTCGGACTCTTCCTCGACCTCGATATCGCTGTCGCGGATCACCCGGAACACGCCCTTGCCGACCACTTCATGGCCCGGGAAAAGCGTGTCGACGAACAGGGTCAGAACCGCTTCCAGCGACATGAAGCGCCGGTCCGGCCGGCCGCCATCACGGCGCGCGCGCGTCGGCAGTTCCACAAAGCGCTTCACACCGCTGGGCAGCGGAATCAGCGCATTCATCAGCTTTCCGGCCTCCCGCTTGCGCAATTGCAGCGCCAGCGCGAAACCCAGATTGGGAATGAAGGGGAAGGGATGCGCCGGGTCGATCGCCAGCGGCGTGATCACCGGCAGGGTGTGTTTGAGAAACTCGCCGCGCAGCCAGGCCTCGTCGGTCTTTGAGATCTGGTGCGGTTCGAGGACCTTCACCCCGGCCTTGCCCATCTCCGTCTTCAGCTTGCGCCAGAGATTCTGCTGCTTGAGCATCAGCTCGCCGGCCAGGGCGTGGATCTGCTCCAGCTGCTCGGCCGGTGTCAGCCCGTCGATACTGGTCGCAGTGACGCCGGAATGCATCTGGGCGCGCAGGCCCGCGACGCGGACCATGTAGAACTCGTCCAGATTGCTGGCCGAGATCGACAGGAAGCGCAGGCGTTCGAATACCGGATGGTTCGGATTCTCCGCCTCCTCGAGGACACGCAGATTGAAGCGCACCCAGGACAATTCCCGGTTCAGATAACGCGCAGGCGACTGCATCAACGCGTCGATGTCGGCGATGTCCCGGGCCGGGAGGTTCATTCCGTCTCTCCACTGTCCTGGCAGGTTTCCAGCACTTCCCGCGCAATAGCACGTGTTATTGGCGTTTTCTTCACGAGCGCCAGCTTGTCCATCCGCTCCACCATGCGGCGTACCGCCGTGGCCGAACGCTCCATGCGCGGAAGGAGATAGTCTATCACGCCGGGCCGGATCGGGGCGCCCCGGTCCTGCAGCTGTTTCTCGATCAGCCGGGTGAGCAATTCATCGTCGGCCTCGTGCAGATCCGCATGCGGCAGCGCCCGCAGCCGCGACACCAGATCGGGCAATTGTGCGGGCCACAGGACCGGCGGTTTGCGGGCGGTCAGCAACAGCGCCGGAATATCGCCCTCGGCGGCACGGTTAAGCGTGTGGAAGAGCGCGTCATCGTCCAGTGCGCGGTCGATGTCTTCCACCAGAACACGGCGCCCCGGCGCAATGTCCGCCAGCCGTTCGGCCAGGTCCGCGGCCTCGACGATCTCGGCATCGCAGCGCAGCGCCCAGACCGTCGCCAGGTGCGACTTGCCTGCCCCTTCCGGCCCGATCAGCGCCATGACATTGCGCGGCCAGTCCGGCCAGCGGCCAAGTGCGGCCAGCGCCTCGGCATTGGACGGGCCGAGGATCAGGCTGGACGCGCTGAAATCCTCGCGCGCCGGCAGATCGAGTGCCAGTTGGGGTGTCATGTCGGCCCGCCGGTTCAAGGGGTCACCGGGTAGCCAGCACCACCCAGCCCAGTTCCGGGTGTTCTTCCAGTGCGGCACCGCGTTCGGCAAGTTCCGAGACCAGCTGATCCAGCGCACCGCGATACTGCACCGTCATGCGTGCACCGTCGCGCGACAGGGCGTCGAGCTGGGCATTGCGCACCAGGGAGGCACGCGCCAGCGCGGTCTGCAGGCGGCGCCATTCGTCGATCCCGCTGTAGAGCACGGTGACCCGCAACTCGGTTTCTTCCATATCGCGCACAATGCTCTGGCGCTTCCAGGCATCCTCGCGCTCGATCACGAAGAAGTCCGCCGCCTCGGCCCAGCCGCCATAGAAACTCATCGGCCCCCAGGTATCGACGGCCATCGTCCCGTCCTGGGCAAACTCCACCATATAACCACCGGCCCGCACCGCCTCGGAGGGCTGTTGAGCCGCGCGCAGGATCGCGATCCGGGTGACGCCATGCTGCATGGCCAGCGCCGAAAGCGCGGCTTCATCCAGCTGCAGCGCCTGGCGCGCCGTGATCGGTGCCATGGCCGGGTCGGCCGCGGGCACAGTCATCGGCGTCAGCGCATGACGGAAGCGCCGGCTCTGCCAGGCCTGACGCCAGGGATTGTCACGCCACAGCACCAGATCGCCGCCGGCATCCAGCACCGGCAGGACGAGCGTGGCCCGGGCGGGGCTGTCGACAAAGGGAATGCCGTAATTCTCCAGCACCCGCGACACCGAGCGGCGATGGAAGCCGACATCCAGCTTGGCGAGATAGCGGGTGCCGCTGCGCTGCTCGTCGCGAATCTGCAGACCGGAGATCATTTCCGCGATGATGGCATCGTCCAGGGTAAACGCGCCGCTTTCGAGCGGCGTGCCGACCCGGTCCTCGGCGAGGGTCAGACGCTCGATCAGCCGGCGGGCAGCAACGCGCTGGCCCTGCTGCATCGCCCGGGTTTGCGCCTGCAGCGCATTGTCGGCGGTCGCATCGATCTCCACGCCGGTGACCGTATAGGGGTCGTCCGCCTGCGCCGCTGCCAGCGGAACAAGGCTCAGACACAAGGCAGCGAGAAGGAATCGCACGGCAGGCTCCTGTCAGGTTCGGATGTCGCGCCACTATAACCGGACGCAGTCCCGCGTGAAGCCCGTGGCTTGCGTCTGGAGCGGGTTTCGACTGTACTCCGCCGCACTTTGACAGAAGGCTGGGGAATCGGCATGGCCGGAACCGATGATAGCGGACGCAAGAACGGGCTCACCTATGCAGACAGCGGGGTCGACATCGACGCCGGCGATGCCCTGGTCGACCGCATCAAACCGCTTGCTGCCGCGACGCGCCGGGCCGGTGCTGCGGCCGATCTGGGCGGTTTCGGCGGCGCTTTCGACCTCAAGGCCGCCGGCTATCACGACCCGATCCTGATTTCCGGCACGGACGGTGTCGGCACCAAGCTGAAACTGGCAATCGCGACGGGCATTCTCGATACGGTCGGCATCGATCTGGTGGCGATGTGCGTCAATGACGTGCTGGCCCAGGGCGCCGAACCGCTCTTCTTCCTGGACTATCTGGCGACCTCCAAGCTCGACCCGGCGCGCGGCGAAGCCATCGTCAGGGGCATTTCCGAGGGCTGCAAACAGTCCGGCTGCGCCCTGATCGGCGGCGAGACGGCGGAAATGCCCGGCATGTATGCCGAGGATGATTTCGACCTGGCCGGCTTCGTTGTCGGGGCTGCCGAACGCGGCCGCCTCCTGCCCGATCATGACGCCATGAAAGCCGGCGATGTGCTGATCGGTCTCGCCTCCTCCGGCGTGCACTCCAACGGTTTCTCGCTGGTCCGCAAGGTGATGGAAGTCGCCGGGCTGGACTGGTCCGACCCGGCCCCGTTCGAGCCGGGCAAGACGCTCGGCGAAGCCTTCCTGACGCCGACGCGGCTCTATGTGAAATCCTGCCTGCCGTTGATCAAGTCCGGCCTGGTGAAGGGCCTCGCCCACATCACCGGCGGCGGTCTGGTCGAGAACCCGCCGCGCATGATGCCGGACGGTCTGGAAGCCCGGATCGACTATTCCGCATGGACCCTGCCGCCGATGTTCCAGTGGCTCGCCGAGACCGGCGGGATCGAGGTCCACGAAATGCACCGAACCTTCAATTGTGGCGTCGGCATGCTGCTATGCGTCGCACCGGAGACTGCGGATGCGGCCCTCGAGGCGCTTGCCTTGACCGGCGAGCGCGCCATGATTGTCGGGCAAGTCGAGACAGCCTGACCCAGGATAATCCCGATGGCGAAGACCAAGATCGCCGTGCTCATTTCCGGGCGCGGCTCGAACATGCAGGCGCTGCTGGAAGCGGCGAAGGACGAGGATTTTCCGGCCGAGATCGTGCTGGTCGCCTCGAACCGGCCCGACGCGCCCGGCCTCGCCGTTGCCGAGGCAGCGGGTATCGCGACCGAAGTCGTCGATCATCGCGACTATGATGGCCGCGAAGCCTTCGAGGAAGCGCTCGATTCGACGTTGAAGATGTATGGTCCGCGCATCGTCTGCCTGGCCGGCTTCATGCGCATCCTGACGCCCTGGTTCACCGAGCGCTGGCGCGACCTCCTGATCAATATCCACCCCTCCCTGCTGCCGGCCTTCAAGGGGTTGCACACGCATGAGCGGGCGTTGGAAGCCGGTGTGCGCATCCATGGCTGCACGGTGCATTATGTGCGTCCGGAAATGGATGACGGCCCGATCATCGGCCAGGCCGCCGTGCCGGTTCTGCCCGGCGATACGCCCGACACGCTGGCCGCACGCGTGCTGGAAGCCGAGCACAAGCTCTATCCGCAATGCGTCGCTCTGGCCTGCTCGGGCAAGGCCCGGGTTGCCGGCGAACGCGTCCGGCTGCAGGTTCGCGAATTCGGCGCCGAATTGCTGATGAACCCGCACGATTGACGGCCCGAGCCGGGGCTCAGCACCTTTCCGTCAGATAGCCGGCAATATCGAGCGCCTGGAAGAAACGGACCGGCGGGGCGAAGCCAGCAGTTTCAAGCAGCTCTGCCAGACGCGCCTCGCTGACCGGGTGAAAATCCTCCGCCATGCGTTCCACGGTGCGTGCGGCAAGCGATGGATCCGGCGCAACCGACTCGATCCAGCGGCTGAAGGCCGGGCGTGTTGCGTCTTCGAACAGCAGTCCGAGATCGGCGAGGATCAGCGGCGCACCGGGCCGGAGACGGTCGGCCAGATCGGCGAAATAGCGCGCCTTTTCGCCGGTGTCGGGCAGGAAATGGGCGACCAGAACGCTCAGCGCTGCGTCATGCCGGTGGAGCGGGGTGTATTCACCCAGCGTGCTGACCCGGAAATCGACCTGTTCCAGACAGCCCAGCATTTCTGCCCGACGGCCGGCAATGGCCAGCATGTCGGCGGCCGGATCGACGGCGGTAAAACACCATTGCGTCGACTGGAAAGCCAGTTCGGACAGTTCGGCGCCGGTACCCGCCCCGCTCAGCAGGATGGATGCCGCACCGCGTCCGATCCGTGCCGCCAGGACCGGCGCGATCAGTTCCTGCAGAACCGAATAGCCCGGTACAAGGCGCCGGATCCGCGCATCGTAGGACTTGGCGCCCGAGCCTGAGAAACGCCCGGTTCCCGGGGCGGCCAGGCCTGCCGCCGCGCGGGCAGCGGCAGGCGGGATTTCGATGGAGTGTGTCATGAGCTCCGGATAGCATTATTGCGAATGTGTCGCAATTGCATTTCTTCAACTTGCCCTTTCCGTGCGCAGCGCCGAAACACGGGCGCAGGAAAGGAGGCGAGCGGTTCCATGCGCATCACCGACACGCTGAGCATCGACGAGAGCGAGATCGAGGAACGCTTCCTGCGCGCCTCCGGTCCGGGCGGCCAGCACGTCAACAAGACCGAGAGCGCCGTCCAGCTGCGCTTCGATGTCGCCCGTTCGAGCCTCGAACCGGGAGTGAAGCAGCGGCTTGTCCGGCTGGCCGGCTCGCGCATGACCCGCGAGGGTGTCCTTGTGATCCGGGCGGAAAATCAACGCTCCCAGGAGCGCAACCGGGCCGAGGCCCGCGCGCGCCTGCGCGTGCTGATCGAACGCGCCCTCACCCCGCCCAAGCCGCGCAAGAAGGCCCGCCCGTCACTCTCCTCCATCCGCAAGCAGAAAGAGGCCAAGGCCCGCCGCTCCCAAACCAAGGCCATGCGTCAGAAGCCGGCACCGGACGGCTAGTTTTCAGAGCCTGCACAGAGCTCCGGATCCCCCGTCCGGGCGGCGCCCTCCGCGCACAGCGCGTCGGCTGCGGCCGGATCGCCGGTTTCGCGCAGGAGCGTGGCGAGTTCGGTGGTGGCGGCGCGGTTATAGGGGTCCCAGTAGAGCACGCGGCGATACCAGAGTTCGGCCGTCACAGCGTCCTCGCGCAGGGCATGGCCGCGCGCGATGCTGAGCCCGGTGGGACTGTACCAGGGCCGGATCAGCACGGTCTGCTCGTCATAGACCCGGCTCATGGCCTCATAGGCCCGCTCCAGATAGGTCAGCGCCAGATCGGCCTCGCCCTTGAGATCGTGCAGATCCGACAGGTTGACCCAGGCTTCCCAGGCATCCGGATCGAGGGTCAGGGCGCGATTGTGCGCCTCGATCGCGCCGTCGAGATCGCCCTGTGCCGACAGGGCCAGTCCCAGCGCCCGATAGCCCAGCGGGTATTCGGGATCCGATGCGATGGCCTGCCGCGCCAGGGCCTCCGCCCGTTCCAGCTGCCGGGCGGCCGCGGTTTCGCGTGTCTGACCGG
The DNA here is from genome assembly GCF_039978735.1 of Maricaulis sp. GTDB lineage: Bacteria > Pseudomonadota > Alphaproteobacteria > Caulobacterales > Maricaulaceae > Maricaulis. The sequence goes on along the minus strand of NZ_JBDWAS010000014.1, from coordinate 193,941 downwards.
AGGCCAGCGCCGCACCGATCCGCGACTGCCCCGCCTCGCCGGGCCAGTCGTCCGGCCGGGCGCGGATGACGCGCTGGGTGATCGTGTTGGCGAGCCCGGCGAGCGCACGCGGACTGTCGGGCTCGAGCGCCAGGGCGGCCTCGTAGAGCCGCATGGCCGCGTCATTATCGCCAGGCTGGAACTGGTAATAGAAATCGTCCGCGCGGTCGGTCAGGCTTTCAGCGCGGTCTTCTGGTGCACCGGGCGGGGCGATACGCTCGCGCACCAGCCAGAAGACGGGAAATGCCGCCAGCAGCACCAGCGCTCCCACGACGCCGCGCACCCAGGCGGGAACGGCGCGCACCGGCGCCGGCAGGGTTTCCGGTTCGGCCGGCACCAGCAGGCGATAGCCGCGCTTGGGTACGGTCGCGACATAGCGCGGCGCACGCGCCGGATCGCCCAGCGCCCGCCGCAGCTTCCAGACACAGCGCCCGAGTGCGTCGTCATTGACGGTGACGCCGGGCCAGATGCGCTCGGCGATGGTCTCGCGCGAGACCACATCGCCTTCGGCTTCGGCGAGCAGGCACAGCAGGTCCATCACTTTCGGCTCGACATCCTGGCTGCCGCCGGGACCGGTAATCCGGCCGGCCCGCGGTTCGACACGCCAGTCTGCGAGCTTGAATGCCCTGCCGTACTTCATTGATTTTACAGTCCCCTTGCCCCGGTCAGAAAAAGGTCAGACGATCAGGAAGATTGGGTCATGGCCTTTTGTCAGGCGGCGCCCCCAGTGTCCGGGCAGCCCCACCTGAAAGAAGACACGGGAGACCGGAATGCTCAAGAGCCTGACCCTTTGCACCGCACTGATGACAGCCCTCGCGGCACCGATCGCCGCGCAGGCCCCGACGCCGGACACGGTCTATGAGGCCGACGTGGTCCGCGCTGACTTCGACCGGCTTTATGCCGGCTTGCGCGCCGCGCATTTCGACCTGTTTGCCGTCACGCCGCAGGCCGTGTTCGATCAGCGGCATGCGGAAATGCGGGCCGGTTTCGACCGGCCGATGACCCGCCTGGACATCCGCCGGGAGTTCCAGGAATTCACCGCGCTGGCCCGCCATGCCCATGCGCGTATCGATTTCCCGATGGAAGCCTATGGCGCCTTCCGCGCAGCGGGCGGCCGCGTCCTGCCGCTGACGATCTCGATCCGCGAAGGCCGGGTCTTCGTGGAGACGCGGGCGGCGGACCTTGAAGGCCTGGAGCCGGGCGACGAGATCCTCGCTTTCAACGGCCAGCCGAACACGGTCTGGATCCCGACCCTCACCCGGCACCTGTCGGCCGAGACGCCACGCTTTGCGCATACGCTGCTGGAAACCTATCTGCGTGGCCTGGTCTGGCTGGAATGGCCGGATATGGCCGAAGTCACGCTCCAGGTGCGTCATGCCGACGGATCGGTGGAGACGCTTACCCTGCCCTTCCTGAGCGGAGACGCACTGGCGCCGGCTGAAGCGGGCGAACAGCCTTTCAGCCTCGATGGCCGCGAGGCCCACATGATCGGCAGCGATATCGCCTATCTGCGCCCGGGTCCTTTCTACAATACCGAGCCGGACGGGAATGTCTGGGACCCGTCGGCGTTCACGGCCTTTGTCGATAACAGTTTCAATGAGTTCCGGGCAGCCGGCGCGGAAGCGCTGATCCTCGACCTGCGCGACAATCCCGGTGGCGACAATTCCTTCTCCGACCCGGTCATGGCCTGGATCGCGGACCGGCCCTTCCGCTTTGCCTCGCGTTTCACCGTGCGGGTCAGCGAGGAGACGACCGCGGCGAACCAGGCCCGCCTGGACACGCTGCCGGACGGTGAAGGCGGCATGTCGGCGACCTATGCCGAACTCTATGCGGCCCATGCACCGGGCGAGACCATTGAGATCGACCTGCCCTACGCTCAGCCGCGCCCGGACGGAGACCGGTTCGAGGGACAGGTCTTTGTGCTGATCAACCGCTACAGCTTCTCCAATGCGGTGACCATGGCGGCGCAGATCCAGGACTATGGCTTCGGTGTCGTGACCGGCGAGACGACGGCCGACATGGCCACCACCTATGGCGCGATGGAGCAGTTCACCCTGCCCCATACCGGCATCATAGTGGGTTATCCCAAGGCCCATATCGTGCGCATAAATGGTACATTGGAGTCACATCCGGTGACACCGGACGTCGCCCTCGACTTCCCCGTCCTGCGCGGATCGGAGGATGTCGTCCTCGACCAGCTGGTGACCCGCATCCGTACCGCGCTCGACGGCTAGCCTTTCAGGATGATGGCGATCGTGGCGAGCAGGAGAAGCGCGATCGCGAAATTGAGGATGCGGGCGTGGCGGCGATCGGTCAGGAAGCCATTGATCACGCCGCCCGCCAGCACCCACATCAGCCCGCACGGCGCACCGAAGAGCAGGAAGGTCGCCATGAACAGCATGGCCCGCTCGCCGGCGGTGTCGGCCAGGGCGATATAGGCGCCCGCCGTCGAGATCGTCATCAGGAGCGCCTTGGGATTGACCCACTGGAAGAGCGCCGCCTCCCAGGTGCGGAAGGGCCGCGAACGGCGCTTGGGCGCCTTGGCCTCGCCCGGCTCGGCCGGACGCGCCAGCCCGGCCCGCACGAAGGCCAGGGCCATCCAGGCCAGCCACAGCGATCCGCCGATCTTCACCACGTCCAGCGCCACCGGATAGCGGGCCACAAGTGTGCCCAGACCGAACACGGCCGCGACCAGCAACAGGTTGAAACCGATCTGCACGCCCAGGAAATGCGGCACGGTACGGCGCACCCCGAACAGCGCCGAGGAGGACATCAGCATGAGATTGTTGGGGCCCGGCGTCGCTGACATGGCAATGACAAAGCCGACCAGGCTGAGATAGAGGGCCATGTCCATGAAGCTTCCCCGCGCGACGTGCAGCGCAGGTAGGGGGCGGAACGCACAGGATCAATGCCGCAGAGACAAAAAACGGTGCGCAAAAAGAAAGGGCCCGGCGATCGTGCCAGGCCCTGTCTGCAATCCGGTCTGGAACGTCCGGCCTAGCCGACGATCTCGTCGTCGGAGAAGAAGAACTTGATCTCTTCGGCAGCTGTTTCCGGCGCGTCGGAACCGTGCACGGAGTTTTCGCCGATCGACAGGGCGAATTCCTTGCGGATGGTACCTTCGGCGGCTTCGGCCGGATTGGTGGCGCCCATCACTTCGCGGTTCTTGGCAATGGCGTCTTCGCCCTCCAGCACCTGCACGACGACCGGTTCGGAGATCATGAAGTCGACCAGTTCACCGAAGAAGGGACGCTCCTTGTGCACCGCGTAGAAGCCTTCGGCCTGCTCGCGGGTCATGTGGATGCGCTTGGACGCAACGACGCGCAGGCCGGCCTCCTCGAACTTGGCGATGATCTTGCCGGTCAGGTTACGCTTGGTCGCGTCGGGCTTGATGATGGAGAAGGTGCGTTGCAGCGCCATGGGAAAGGTCCTCGAAGACTTTTGTGACTGTCCGGGCAAACCGGCCTCTGGGATTCGCGCGGCTTATAGCGGCGCTTGCCCCCCGCCACAAGCCGCGCGGCAGGGCGCCGTCAGGCCACGCGCACTTGCGGTGTCACGTCATCAGCCTCGTTGAGCGCCCGCAGCACGCCAAGCAGGCTGTTGAGCCCCGGATTGCCGGACGGGCTGAGCATCCGCATCAGGCTTTTGCGCGGTGTGCCGGTCAGGGTTTCAAGCCTTTCAAACCCTACGGTCGCGTTGACGTAGTCGCGCAGCAACGCTTTCCCGGTCGCTGCATCGCCAGCCAGCATCGCCTCCAGCGCTTCGCGATACATCGCCCTTCGAAAAGCCGGATCGCTCTGGACCCGCGCTTTCACCATCATCCTGAAATCCCGGGTGAGTGGCATTGAACTGCTCCGCGTATTCATAGGCCCGCCCGCTGCTTGCGGGCCCTGTAGTCAGCCCATAGCCGCTTCGCGCGCTCGATATCCGCCTTCTGGCGACGCTTGGTGCCGCCACACAGCAGGATGACAATTTCCGGCCCGTCGAACCCCATATAGACCCTGTAGCCCGCTTGCCAGTGTATGCGCAGCTCGGTGACTCCGCTGCCGACCGGCTCAAGGTCACCCAGGCCGCGGGCCAACCGTACCAGGGCCGTCGTCACCTTCGCAGCAGCATCGGGCTTCAACGAGTCAAACCAGTGCTGGAACGGGCACGCCCCCGCGGAGTCTTCGTAGACGACCAGTTGTCGACCGTTCCCGACGCTCATATTGGTACCGCATAAGTTACCATTACTCAATACACCATATGAGAGCTTTTTCGATAATACTATTTATACGTGTATTTTGATATATGAAAGCCTGCGGACCAACAGCCCCACCCATCAGCCTTTCCGGATTGATCGGCTCGCCGCTCCGCGCTAACGGCCTTCCCATGTTGCACATCAATGACCTCACCTACCGCATCGAAGGCCGGATGCTGTTCGACCAGGCGACGCTCTTTCTGCCGGCCAAGGCCAAGATGGGTCTGGTGGGGCGGAACGGCACCGGCAAGTCGACCCTGTTCCGGCTGATCCGCGGCGAAGCCGTTGCGGAGAGCGGCGATGTGCGTGTGCAAAAAGGCGTGCGCGTCGGCTCGGTCGCCCAGGAAGCGCCCGGCGGCGAGGAAACGCTGATGGATGTAGTGCTGGCCGCCGATAGCGAGCGCGCCGCCCTGCTCGCCGAAGCGGAAACGGCAACGGATCCCGACCGGATCGCCGAGATCCAGACGCGGCTGGCCGATATCGAGTCGCACACGGCCGAGGCCCGCGCCGGCTCGATCCTGTCGGGTCTGGGCTTTACCGGCGAGGAACAGCAGCGCCCCTGCCGCGAATTCTCCGGCGGCTGGCGCATGCGCGTCGCGCTGGCAGCCACCCTGTTCGCCCGCCCCGACCTCCTCCTGCTCGACGAGCCGACCAATTATCTCGACCTGGAAGGCGTGATGTGGCTGCAGAGCTATCTGAAAACCTTCCCCGGCGCCGCCCTGGTGATCTCGCACGACCGCGACCTGTTGAACGGCGCGATGCAGAAGATCGCCCATCTCAAACAGGGCAAGCTGTCCGTCTATGAAGGCGGCTATGACGATTTCGAAAAGGCGCTGGCCGAGAAACAGCGCCTGCAGATGAAGCTGGTGGAAAAGCAGGAGGCCGAGCGCCGCCACCTGCAAAGCTTTGTCGACCGGTTCAAGGCCAAGGCCTCGAAGGCGAAACAGGCCCAGTCGCGGGTGAAGCGGCTGGAAAAGATGCAGGTCGTCGCCACCCAGGTGGAAGACCCGGTCGCCCCGTTCGACTTCCCCAATCCGCAGCGCCGCATGGCGCCGCCCATCGTGCGCATGCTCGACGTGTCGGTGGGCTATGAGCCGGGCAAGCCGGTGCTGCGCGATATCAGCCTGAATATCGACACCGAGGACCGGATCGGCATTCTCGGCCGCAATGGCGCGGGCAAGTCGACCCTGGCCAAACTGCTCAATGACCGGCTGGACCCGCTCTCGGGCCATCTCAGGAAGCACAAGAAGCTGGAGATCGCCTTCTTCGCCCAGCACCAGATCGACGATCTGTCGCCGGACATGTCGGCCTATCAGCACGTGATCGAGCTGATGGAGGACGCCACCGAGGCCCAGCGCCGCGCGCGCCTGGCCCGGTTCGGCCTGCCCGGCGACCGCCAGGAAACGCCGGCGAAAAACCTCTCCGGCGGCGAGAAGGCGCGCCTCCTGTTCAACCTGATCACGTTCGGCGGCCCGCACCTGCTCATCCTCGACGAGCCGACCAACCACCTGGACATGGACAGCCGCGCCGAGCTGATCAACGCCATCAATGCCTATGAGGGCGCCGTGGTGCTGATCACCCACGACCGCCACATCATCGAAAGCTGTGTCGACCGGCTCTGGGTGGTCGGCGACGGCACGGTGACGCCCTATGACGACGATATCGAGACCTATCGCCAGTCCCTGCTGGGCCGCGTCGCTCGCGACGCCCGGGGCAAGAAGCCTGCGCCCGCCGACGAGAAGTCGCAGCGCCGCCGCGACAAGGCCTCGCTGCGCGAGACGCTGAAACCGCTGAAGACCGCAGCCGCCCGCTGGGAAAAGGAAGCCGAACGCCTGCGCGGCGTCATCGAGATCATCGACAAGGGCCTCGCCGCCCCCGGCCTCTACGAAAAAGACCCCAAGACCGCCACCGACCTCCAGATCAAGCGGGCCAGGGCCGTCGACCTCCTCGACGCCGCCGAACTCAACTGGCTGGAAGCCGCCGAAGCGCTGGAGACGGCACAGGCGGAGTAGCGCTCGCGGGCGAAGCCCCACTCAACGTCCGATTGACCCGCCCCGTGAACCACGCGAACCTCGAGCCCTCACAGCTCAGGATCGCAGGGCAGCGCATGACGGGGACAGGGGATAAGGAAGCGGAGAAGGCGGCGCGCGAAGCGGCGTGGTGGAAGCGCTGGTGGGCGCATGATTTCAGCTGGGAGGGGTTGGCGGGAAAACGCTGGATTGGCTGGTCCGTGTCGTCCAACGGTCAGTGTGTGGAGACGCAATCGGCGCCTGACGGATCCAGGCCCGCCACGCTGCAGGATTACTTCCGCTGGGATCCGGATACGAAATGGCTGCGGCCGGATGAGTATCTGTTCAGAGCCGGACTATTGATCATCAGACCACGTCAACCCGACTTTCATATTCTGCACCTGCCCCAAGCCTATGAAGATGGCACCGCAACCTTCAAGGCCGAACTAGATGCCGGCGCGTGGGCCGAGCTGGAAACCGAAATATCCCGCCTCCTGTCCAAGAGCGGTCCGACCGACAAAGCCATCGGCGGCGAAAATTGCGCCGCACCCGACCTGCGCGCGCAAGTAACAGGCGCCATCCTGCGCGCTTTCCCCCGTCCGCCTGCCCCGGAGAAAGACCCGTCCCTGCACCTCGCCGCTGCGTTTTCGGCTTTCTTGGTAAGAGCAAACGCCGAAGGCCTTGAGTTTGGATCGCTGGCTGACTTTTCCAGAGCACTATTCTGCTCGCAGGCCAGCTTTTCCAGAGCGCGATTCTCCGGCGGAAACGCCGACTTCGCAGGCACTCAATTCTTAGGTGGAGACACTTACTTCGCAGGCGCGCAATTCTCCGGCGGAGACGCCAGCTTCGTTGACGCGGAATTCCCCGGCGGACGCGCCGACTTCTCCAACACGCAGTTCTCCGGCAGAGATGCCAACTCCTCTGACGCGCAATTCTCCGGCGAAACGGCAAGTTTCATCAACGCGAAATTCTCCGGCGGAGACGCCAGCTTCTACAGCGCGGAATTCTCCGGCGGAGATGCCGACTTCTCCGATGCGCAATTCTCCGGCGGAAACGCCGACTTCTATTGCGCGGAATTCTCCGGCGGAAATGCCAACTTCTCCAGCGCACAATTCTCCGGCGGAGACGCTGACTTCTACGGCGCGGAATTTTCCGGCGGAGACGCCAATTTCGTCGACGCGAAATTCTCCGGCGGAGATGCCAACTTCGTCGAAGCGCAATTCTCCGGCGGAGATGCCAACTTCTTCGACGCGCAATTCTCCGGCAAAATCGCCAGCTTTATCAATGCAGAGTTCTCCGGCGGGGATACCGACTTCTCCGACGCGGAATTCTCTGGTGGAAACGCAATTTTCTTAGGTGCATTCTTCTCGCACGAGGCGAGTTTCAGGGGCGCCCATTTTCTCCGATCCTGCGAATTTGGTCGGTCGGATCAACCACGCGCCAGGAAGCCGCAACCCGGCGCCCAATTTCGCGGACGGCTGAACCTGCGCGGCGCCTATTTCAAAGGCTTGGCGGATTTTTCGTACGTCCGGTTTCCGGAGAAGGCCGAGGATCGGAACAGCGCCTTTGAGGGCGCGCGGTTTTTCGAGCCGCTGGATCTGAAAGGGGTCGAGCGCCTGCCCTTTTCCGCCTTTCACGGCATCCGGCTGGACAAGGGTCTGCTGCTCGACAGTCACCATCCCGAACGCGACCAGTTCGATCAGGCGCTCGCCGACGCCGAAGCGGCGATTGCCCGTGATAGCGCGCGTGATCCAGAACATGCTGATCACGACGCCGAGCGCTCCGGCGCGGATGCGCGCTATGCGGCGCTGGAGGCTGGCTGCCGGGCACTCAAGGAAGCCATGGCAGCCGATGGCGACCGCAAGCGGGAGCAGGAGTTTTTCAGCCATGAACTCGCCGCGCGGGAAAGGCGAGTACGCCACCGGCTTGAAGAATTGAAAGCTGGAATCACGGGATTGCGCAGTTGGCTCAAGGCCTGGTCGGTTCGCGCGGAACTGACGGCCTCGCAGGCGTATCGCTTCTTCAGCGGTTATGGCGGCTCCATCCTGCGGCCGCTGGTGACACTGCTCGCAAGCTTCCCCTTGGTGGCAGTGACACTGGGCTTCCTCACATGCGCATTCGCACTCGCCGGGAACGCTCAGCTGTCCGATGTATGCTTCGGCTTGGAGTGCGGGCCGACTATGCACCCGATTGCAAGCAATACGCTGGAAGCCGCCTTCCGCGGCATGCTGGGCCCTTTCCGCTTGCTGCTGGGCCGGGGCGAGCCCTTCGCCTATCTCGGCGACACCGCCCCGGTCTTCCGGGGGCTTGTGACCCTGGTCATGCTGCTGCACGGCCTCGTCTCGTCGGCGTTGATTTTCCTGTGGCTGCTGGCCTTGCGGCGGCAATTCCAGATCAACTGATCCGGCGAAGCGGCGCTAACCCCTTGTTGCGCCAAACGCCTATCCGGTTAATCGATCCTTAAGAGTCGATTTATACAATATTACCCGAAATCAGCCGAGGTGCCTGAAACCATGCCTGCCGACTGCCTGTCGAGCCCTGTGAACGGTGAACCGGTCTGCGTGAGCGGACGGGGCGGCGTGTGCCGGGCGGGAGGTGCGGCATGAAGATCGATCCGCCGGTTGCGGCCCCGATCTCGCTGGCCCGGGTGCGCAAGATGCGCGCCCGCACGCATCCGCGCGGCGGCGATTTCCGTCAGGAAGTGCCCACCCATGCGCCCGAAGTGATGCATGTCGATGCGCTGGCCCCGGCCGATCCGGACAGTCATGAGCCGCCGGAATTCGACGATGTCGAGATCACGCGCGACGATGCGCTGGAAACCGCCCGCGACATCGCCCACGAACTCGCCGCCCTCACCCTGCCCATCGCCAACTGGCAGGCCAGCCGGGTGCACCACCTGTTTCATCCGTAAGAGCCGGAGCGCGTCCTAGTCCGGCATGTTGGCCGGGTCGAAGAAGAGGGCGAGCACGATGGCGGCGAGCGTGACCGGTTCGCGCAGCGTGTCGTCTTCGCCGGGCAGATACATGCGCGACTGCATCACGCCGTAATCCATGCCGCCGACATCCACACCGTCATGCCGGATGACATAGCCGGGCACGCGGCCGGACGGGAAGGCCACGCCGGACAGGCGCTGGGTCTCGAAGGTCAGCGTGGTGCCGTTGTGATGGAATTCGCCGGCGCGCTCATTGCGCCCCAACCCCATCAGACCGCGCCGTTGCAGCGCCAGCTCGAAACGGCTGTCCAGCGCTTCGCCATTGCGGGTGAAGGTGCACGAATAGACGAGGTCCTGCCTGTCGAAGGTGATCCAGGCCAGGCGCAGCTCGCTCTCCCCGCCGGAACAGGAAATCTCCAGCGGCACCTCGCCGAAACTGCCGCCGGTCACGGTGAGGTCGGCGCGGGTGCGGCGGCGTTCGGAGACGCCGAACAGGTTGCGATAGGAGCCCATGCCCGACCAGGTGCCGCCCAGCTCGTCCGCCTGCCAGCGATTCTGGCCGTCCTGGCGGCTGTAGCGGATCTCGACTTCCTCGGTGCGCCCGGTGATCGGCGTGTCGTCGGCCTGTGCGCCCATCAGGGCTGCCGACGCAATCAGTGTGTGAAGCAAAGCCATGATATCCCCCCGGTCCTGGCCAAGGGGATCATAGCGCCGCTGCTTACGGGTTCAAAGCCGGCCCGGATCAGCCGCAGGCCATGCTTTCCACGATGTCGTTCTCGTTGACGCGGATGGTCAGCCGGTCGGGGCGGTAGTCCATCGTCACCGGCGTGTCCGGGCCGACGACGCGGTAGTTTTCCGGCATCGCGTTGCGCGGGACATTGACCCGCGGCTCGCCGACAAAGTGCTGCAGGTCTTCCATGCCGCAATCGCCGGTGATCGGCGGGCGCACGGGATTGGCGTCGACATCGCCGGCATCTTCCAGCGGCGGCAGGGCCGGCGCGGCATTGCCTGTGTCTGCGGACGGGTTGCCGGCGATCTCGGGATAGGGTGCAGGCGCCGGTGTTTCACCGCCGCGCGTTGTCAGGGCACAGCCCGCCAGGAAACAGGCAATCAGCAGGGAAAGACGGGTTTTCATCGCACGCTACTCGACCGGGTCAGCCACACCAGGGGCGTAGAATGACGCCCGATTCGGTCAGGTCAAGGTTGAGCCGCGCCGGACGGTAGTCTTCGGTCACGGCGGTGTCGGGATAAATCAGCCGGACATTGCCGGACAGGCTGGCCAGATCGACCTCCTCGACCTGCTGGCCGACGAGATAGCCCATCTGCGTGGCACCGCAGGGGCTGGTGTCCGGCGCGGCGATATCGCCGTCCATGTCCCCATCCATATCCGGCGGCGGCAGGGCCGGGCCGGACGGCCCCATCCCGCTGCCCCCGCTGGAACAGGCGGTAACGGCCAGGGCGGCGAGCGCGGCGAGGACGATATGTTTCATGCCTTTTTCTCCCATCTGCCCTCGGGAGACTGGCGCCAGTAGGACACGGTGCGTCCGTCGGCGGCCGCCTTCTTCCAGAGCGCGCGGGCATCCTGGACCGAGGCCTCGTCATGCCCGTCGAACATGACAATCATGCGTTCGAACCCGTCCGGATTTTCCGGTTCGGCTCCGTCGAGCAGGAAAAGGCACTGGGCGCCGTTGGGATTGGCTTCGTCCTCGGCCAGCAGGACGGGCTGTCGTGCCTCCTGCCCCGCCCCCGCCTGGCCATGCGGCGTGAAACTGTCATCGCGCCAGCTCCACAGCCACTGGTCCAGGGCTTCCAGACGCCGCGCGTCCGGCGAACGCACCAGCGCCCGCCAGCCCCGCGCCAGGGTCTTTTCCAGCAGTTCGGGAAGAACGTCTTCCAGGGCGGAACGTTCCAGATGGTAGAACCAGAGTTCGCCGCTCATCGCCCTCTCCTGCATCTGAACCCGGGGTCCAGTGGACAGTATAACAATGCCGGTGTCATCCCGGCCCCCCGCCTACGCGGGCACAAGCTTCTGGCCCGCACAGGCGGGCCGCAGGGCCGGGACCCATAACCGCCGGACGTGGGAAAGCGTGGCTCCGCTGCCGGCGTCAGCTGGTCAAAGTGCGGGCGTATAGGTCCCGGACTTCCGCCCGGCACAAGGCCGGGCATCCATCCGGGATGACATGAAAGCCGGGCCTAGCCCTCGTGATTGTCGCGCACGAAGCGGTCGAGGATGCGCACGCCCCAGCCGGTGCCCCAGCTCGGCTGGCGCGGATCGTCCTTCGGGCTCATGCCGCCCATCGCCGTGCCGGCAATGTCGATATGGCACCACGGGCGCTCATTGACGAAGCATTTGAGGAATTCCGCGGCCGAGATCGAGCCGGCCAGGCGGCCCTCGCCGACATTCCTGATGTCGGCATTCTTGGTCTCGATGTGCTTTTCATAGTCCGGGCCCAGCGGCATCCGCCACACCGGCTCGTCGCTGTCATTGCCCGCCTTGGACAGGTGATCGGCGATCTCGTCGGAATTGGTGAAAATGCCGGCGCGGGTATTGCCCAGCGCGATCAGCATGGCGCCGGTCAGCGTCGCCAGGTCGATGATCAGCTTCGGCTTGAACCGGTCCTGGGAATACCAGAGCACATCGGCCAGCACGAGACGGCCTTCCGCGTCGGTATTGAGGATCTCGATCGTCTGGCCGGACATGGAGGTGACGATGTCGCCCGGGCGCTGGGCATTGCCGTCGGGCATGTTCTCGACCAGGCCGACAATGCCGATGGCATTGACGTTGGCCTTGCGGCCGGCCAGGGCGCGCATCAGGCCGACCACGGCGGCCGAACCGCCCATATCGCCGCGCATCTCGTCCATGCCGGCACCCGGCTTCAGCGAGATACCGCCACTGTCAAAGGTCAGGCCCTTGCCGACGAAGAGCAGCGGGGCATCGCCCTCCTTGCCGCCATTCCACTTCATGATGGCGATCTTGCTCTCGAACTCCGACCCCTGGCCGACACCCAGAAGCGCGCCCATGCCCAGCTCGGTCATGTGGACCTCGTCGAGGATCTCGATCTCGAGGCCGAACTCGGCCAGGCCCTCGATCTTCTTGGCGTAGGTTTCCGGGTTCAGCACGTTCGGCGGCAGGTTGGTGACGTCGCGCGCCAGGTCGACCCCGTCGGCCACAGCGCCCCAGCTCGCCCATTCCTTGTCCGCCGCAGACGTGTCGTCGACGACGATGGAGACGGTTTCCAGCGAGGGCTTCTGGTCGTCCTTCAGCTTGGTGCGGAACTGGTCGTAGCGATAGGCGGCCAGACGGGCACCCAGCGCAGCGCGGGCCGCGCCCTCCGCATCGGTCTCGCCATTGAGCGCGACGGCGACATTGGTCTCGCCGCTGGTCAGCAGCAGCTTGGCGACGGCCGCACCGGCCTTTTCCAGCGTCGAGGCCGAGCGCTTGTCCTTCTCGCCCAGGCCGAACAGCACGATGCGGCTGTTCTCGACCCCCGACGGCGCCACGATTTCGAGCGTCTGGCCCGGCTTGCCGGAGAAGCGCGAAGCCGCCACGGCCCGCTTCACGGCGCCCGAGGTCGCCCCGTCCAGCGTCTCGGCCGCAGCCGACAGGCTCGCGCCCTCATAGACCGGCACGGCGATCGCTCCGGACGTGCTGGCGGCAGCGGCGAATTCGATTTTCATGGCTTCCCTCTCCGGTGTGGCGAAGGCCCGGACATGTCAGCCGGGCGCAAAAACATATGTCGCGGAAGTGGTATCCGATCACGACGTGAGATAGAAGGCGGATCGCGCAGCACAAGCCGGATCATGATTCTCGTTCAGCGGTATTTCTTCAAGCAATTGCTCTGGCCCTTCCTGACCGCGGTCGGGGCCTTCGCTGCACTGGCACTGCTCACGCAGTCGCTGTCGAATGTCGATCTGGTCTCCGGCTATTCGGAAACTGCACTGACCTTCATCAAGATCACGCTGCTGGCGCTGCCGCATCTGACCGCCCTCCTGGTACCGCTCGCACTGTTCGTCGCCGTGCTGTCGACGCTGAGCCGGCTGTCCGGCGACAGCGAGCTGGTGGTGACGCAGGCCTCGGGTCTCGGCCGGTTCGGCATGATCACGCCGGTGCTGCGCCTGGCGGTCTATGTGATGATCGCCAACCTCGCCATCAACCTCTTCGTCCAGCCGGTTTCCTATCGCGAGATGCGCCGCTCGCTGCACGAGCTGCGTTCGGATGTCGCCGCCAGCCTGATCACGCCCGGCGCCTTCACCCAGCTGGGCGATGGTGTGACCATCTATGCCCGCGACCGCGACCGGTCCGGCCGCATGCAGGACATCCTGATCGACGATACGCGCGGCGAGGAACAGTCGACGCTGACCGCGCGCGAAGGCGTGGTGGTGCGCACCGACGACCGCTCGGTGATGGTGCTGATCGACGGCAATCGCCAGCAGATCGACGAGGCCGGCGAGCTGTTCTACGGCTCCTTCGACCGCACCGAGTTCGATCTGGGCGAGTTCATCGGCCCGGTCGACGCCATGTTCTTCAAGGAAAGCGACCGCTTCCTGCACGAGCTGATCTGGCCCGATGCCGGCACGATCGCCCGTACCGGCGGTCCCGAACGGGCCTGGGCGGAAGCGCATTACCGCCTGTCGGCACCGCTCTACAATATCGCCTTCGCGCTGATCGCCGCGGCCGCCTTCCTGGCCGGCGATCATTCGCGCATGGGCCATTCGCGCCGCGTGATGATCGCTGTGGCAGCCGGCATGACGATGCGCCTGGTCGGCTTCGGCGTGCAGTCGGCCAGTGCCGACGACAGCGCCATGAATGCCATGCAGTACATCATTCCGCTGGCGGGCATTGCCGGTGCGTTGGCCGTGATCTACTGGCCCGCCCGCCGCCGGCCCAAATACCCGCCAGCCGAAACCGCCCCGCTCGCCGGACCGGAGGTGACCGCATGACCGGCGGCCGTCTCAATCGCTACATGCTGACCCAGACGCTGAGCGGGCTGGGTCTGGCGCTGCTGACCATCACCACGGTGATCGTGCTGGTCGATTTCGTCGAACAGTCCCGCGCCATCGGCACGCGGGTCGATGTGTCGACGCTCGACCTTCTGGGTCTGACCCTCCTGAAGACGCCGCTGCTGCTGGAAACCACCCTGCCCTTCATCTTCCTGTTCGGCATCCTGACCTCGCTCTTCCGCCTGAACCGCCGCTCCGAACTGATCGTGATGCGCGCCTCGGGCATGTCGGCCTGGCGGATCCTGACGGCGCCGATGCTGTTTGCCGTCGTGGCCGGCGTGATCGGCGCCACGGCGCTCAACCCGCTGGCCGCCGCCGGCAATGCCGAATTCCAGCGCCGCCGCGACGCCCTGATGAATGTGCGCCAGACACCGGGCGTGGAAGAGCCAGTCTGGCTGCGCGAGACCACGGCCGACGGCTTCACGGTGATCTCCGCCATGGCACTGGAAGAGAACCGCCAGGAAGTCCGGCGCCCGACCTTCTATCACTTCTCGCTGAGCAATGACGGCGTGCCCAGCCTGGAACGCCGCATAGACGGCGCCACGGCGCAGCTGATGGACGGCTTCTGGGAGGTCTCAGACGCGATCGAGCGCCTCCCCAATGAAAGCGCGCTGGAACTCGGCATGATCACCCTGCCCACCCAGATCAACCGCCAGGCGCTGTTCGAGCGGGCACGCTCGCCGCAGGGCGTGTCCTTCTGGGATCTTCCGGGCCTGATTGCCACGGCCCGCGATGCCGGTCTGGCGACCGCGCGCTACGAGCTGCGCTGGCACGGCCTGCTGGCCCTGCCCCTGACACTGCTGGCGGCCACACTGATCGCCGCCGCCGCAACGCTGCGCCTGCACAGGCTGGGCGGTGCCGCGGCCTTTGCACTGGTCGGCGGGCTGGCCGGTTTCGTGATGTTCTTTTTCCAGGAAGTCCTCAGCTCCTTCGGGGCGACGGGCGCCCTGCCGCCGCTGACGGCCGCCTGGGCGGCACCGGCAATCACCGCGCTGATGGCGCTGACCTATATTGCGTCGACCGAAGACGGCTGACGGCATGGACGCGGGCGACGGGTTCGGCTAGTCAGGTTCGATCCGTTCGGCCGGGGTTCGGGACAGATCAAGGGGATGACGCGCATGGCGTCACAGGTTCGCCGCCTCGCGGCAGTTTTGTTGAGCACGACGGCGCTGGCGATGGCGGCTCCTGCCCAGGCGCTGGCGCAGACGCCGGAACCGTCGGACCCGCCCATCTACCTGGAAGCCGACCGGATCGACGATCTCGCCGAGGGCGGCTATGTCGCGCGCGGCAATGTGCGCGTACGCCAGCAGGACCGCACGCTGATGGCGGACGAGCTGGAATACCACCCCGAAAGCAATCGCGTGATCGCCCGCGGTCATGTCGTGATCATCGGCCAGGGCCCCTACCCGCAATACGCCGACGAGGTCGAGCTCGATTCGGCCCTGTCCTCGGGTATCGCGCTGGGCTTTGCATCCAGGCTGGAACGCAATGGCCGCGTCGCGGCCGCCTCGGCGATCCGCGACGAGAATGCGTCGATGACGCTGCGCGACGCCTACTACACGGCGTGCGAGCTGTGCGAGAACGGCGAAGGCAATCCGACCTGGCGTCTGCGGGCCCGCCAAGTGCACCAGAATGCCGAAGAGCAGATGATCTATTACCGCGATGCGCGGCTGGAGATCCTTGGCGTGCCGGTGCTCTACGCCCCGGTCTTTGCCCATGCGGACCCGTCGTCGGAGCGGCGCTCGGGCTTCCTCTTTCCCAAGATCGGCGTCTCTTCGCGCCTCGGTTTCGTCTACCAGCAGCCCTATTACTGGTCGCTGTCCCCGTCGCAGGACATCGTCATCGCCCCGCGCGTGATGACCAATGTGAATCCGCTTCTCTACACCGAGTATCGCAAGCGCTTCTGGTCGGGCTTTACCGAGTTCGAAGCCAGCGTGACGCGCGAAGCGGAAATCGACAGTGACGGCGAACGCTTTGGCGAAGAGGAGTGGCGCTGGCATGTGTTCGGCGGCGGCCGTTTCGAGATCAATGAGGACTGGCGCTGGGGTTTCGGCATCCAGCGTGCCTCCGACGATCTTCACCTGCGCCGCTATGATTTTTCCGAACGCGCCAAGGATCTCGGCCAGCCGATCGAGGCGGTGAACCGCCAGCTGGTCAGCCAGCTCTTTGTGGAAAACCGGACCCGGCACCGCTATGGATCGGTACTGGCGGCGACCTATCAGTCGCTGCAGACCGTTGTAAACGACGACACCCTGCCTCATCTGGCGCCGCAGATCGATGTGACGCAGATCGTCGATGCGCCAGATGGCTGGGGCCGTGTCTCGCTCAATGGCAATGCGACGCACCTGACCCGCGAATTGGGTTCAGACTATACCCGCGCCAGCGCGACGGCCGACTGGCGCACGCGCTGGATCGCCCCCGGCGGCGTGGTGGTCGAGCCCTTCGCGCTGGGCCGTGTGGACTATTACAATCTCGCCGACCTGCCTGTGCAGGCAGGCCAGGACGACACCGACAGTTTCACGCGTGCGCTGGGCCTGGTGGGTACAGAATTCAGCTGGCCCTTCTATCGCCCCGGCGAACAGGTCGACTGGGTGATCGAACCGGTCCTGTCGCTTGTGGCGGCGACTGATGACCCGGAGCGGAACCGAATTCTCAATGAGGATACGCTGTCGACCGATCTGGACGAGAGCATGCTGTTCGAGCCGGTCCGGGCATCGGGCTACGACATCTGGGAAGAAGGTACGCGCGCCAATTACGGCCTGCGCGCCACGGCTTTCTGGGGTGAAACGGGCCGTTTCCGCGCCTTCGCCGGCCGCAGCGAGCGTTTCGACGGCGACGCCGCCTTCGGCCCGACCAGCGGGCTGTTCGAGGAAAGCTCCGATTATGTCGTCGCCGGCGAGATCGACATCGCCCAGTTCTCGGCCGAGATCCAGACCCGCCTCGACACCGAAGACTACGACGTCAACACGCTGCAGGCGGCGGTATTCTACCGCGGCGACCGGTTCAGGGCCATGCTGGGTTATCTGGATACCAGCGATGACGCCGCCATTCGAGGACCGCAGCGTGAACTGCGTGCCGATGTGCTCGTGCGCATGACCGACCGCTGGAGTGCGGTGGCGCGTGTGACCCGCGACATCGACCTCGATCTGTCGCGCCGCCAGGAGACCGGCTTCATGTATCGTGACGAGTGCACCCAGTTCGAGATTGTCTATCAACGCGAGGATCTGGGAATCCAGAGCCTGGGCCCCTCGGAATCGATCCAGTTCCGGATTACCCTCTTCACCCTGGGCAGTCTGGATCCCGACCAGTAACGGTGTCCCGTGATTGCGCCCCTGCCGAGTTTGAGTAATGTTCCGCGCCGAACCGAAATGCGATTGCTTATGACCGCCAAGAACTTCGTCTTCGCCCTGTTTGCCGCCCTGACGGTGTTGCCCGCCATGGTGCTTGCCGGTGGCGCACATGCCCAGTCGACGACGGAGGGCGTCGCCGCGCTCGTCAATGACGAGCCGATCACCACGGTCGATGTGCGCAACCGGATGCGCCTGATCATTTCGAGCTCCCGCATTCCCCAGATCGACGAACAGACGCTGGCCCGGATCCAGGACGATGCCCTGCGCGGCCTCGTTGACGAACACCTGCAGATGCAGGCCGCCCGGCAATACGAGATCGAGATCGAAGACGAGGAAATCAACAATTCGCTTCTGGATCTGGCGGCCCGGAACAATACAACACTCGACGAGATCCTGGCCGATCTGCAGAATTCCGGTATCGATCCGTCGACCCTGCGCAGCCAGATCGAGGCGGAAATCGCCTGGCAGATCCTGGTCAATGGCCGCTATGGCTCACGCATCCGGATTTCCGAACAGCAGATCGAACTGGCACTCGAACGGCTCGTCGCCAGCGCCTCGCAGCCGCAATACTACATCTACGAGATGTTTTTCGAGGTGCGCCGTCCCGGTCAGGAACAGGAAACCCTGCAACGGGTCATCAATGTGATGAACCTGCTGCAGCAAGGCGCGTCCTTCCCGGAACTGGCCCGGCAGTTTTCCGATGCGAGCTCGGCCGCCGCCAACGGAGAGATCGGCTGGGTCGCGCTGTCCGAATTGCAGCCGGAAGTCGCCGCCATCATGCCGCAAATGCAACGGCAGTTCGAGCAGTCCGGCGGCCGTGGTGCCCTGTCAAATCCGGTCCAGGTCCCGGGTGGCTTCATGGTCATTGCACTGGTCTCCGTGCGCGACGGCACGACCTCAGTGCAATATGATCTCGTGCAGATCACCGTGCCCCAGAGCGCAGCAGCGGACGATACGCGCAGCCGCCTTGAGCGGGCGCTGCAGGACAATCCGCAGTGCGAGGCCAGCGAGGCAATCGCCGAGCGTATCGACGGTGCCATCCACACGCCCCTCGGCAGCATCGGCGCCGACGCCATGCGCGACGAAATCCGCCAGGCGCTGGAACCGCTTGATGCCGGCGAGAACACCGGGGTGATCGATACGCCCGCCGGCCTTACCGCACTGATCGTCTGTGACCGCTCGATCACCGGCCCCGGCGTGCCCAGCCGCGACGATGTCGAATCGCAGCTGCGTGGCCAGCAACTCTCCCTGCTCGCGCGCCGCTGGCTGCGCGATCTGCGCCGCGACGCGACCATCGAGATCCGCGAGTGATGACAGCGCGCTCACCCATCGTCGTTTCGATGGGTGATCCGGCCGGGATCGGCCCCGAGATCATCCTGAAAGCCCGGGCAGAGCTGGGAACATCCATTCCGCTGCTCGCCCTCGGCGACCCGGGCGTTTTCGCCAGTACCGCTGCCCGGCTCGGCCTTCCGGGGCCGGCCATTGTCGACGCTCCGGACGCTCAGCTTCCCGGCGACCGTCTCGCCGTTTTCCCCACGCCGCACACCTGTTCCGCACCCGTCACGCCCGGCCAGCCCGATGCGGCCCATGCGCGCGCGATCACGTCCGCGATCGAGACCGGTGTCGCCCTGTGCCGCGACAGCAAGGCTGCAGCCCTTGTCACCGCGCCGATATCCAAGGCCGTGCTCTACGAGGCCGGCTTCAGCTTTCCCGGTCACACCGAATATCTCGCCGAACTGACCGCCGAGGCTCCCGTCGAGGGCCCGCGCGGCCCCGCCATGATGCTGTCCGGCGGCGGGCTGCGCGTGGTGCTGGCGACGATCCATCTCTCCCTGCGTGACGCAATTGCGGCGCTGACGCCCGAGCGGATCGCCGGGATTGCCCGCCTGACCCATCATGCGCTCATCCGCGATTTCGGGATTGCCGCGCCGCGGCTGGCTCTGGCCGGCCTGAACCCGCATGCGGGCGAAGGCGGTGCCCT
Source organism: Maricaulis sp. (assembly GCF_039978735.1). Taxonomy (GTDB): domain Bacteria; phylum Pseudomonadota; class Alphaproteobacteria; order Caulobacterales; family Maricaulaceae; genus Maricaulis. Next base: position 174,389 of record NZ_JBDWAS010000014.1, on the reverse strand, counting down.
GGGCCGCGAGGAGATCGAGATCGTCAATCCGGCCGCCGCCGCCCTGCGCGCCGAGGGGATCGACATCACCGACGCCCTGCCGCCCGACACAATGTTCCACGCCGAGGCCCGCGCACAATATGATGCCGCGGTCTGCCTTTATCACGATCAGGGCCTGATCCCGGTGAAGACGCTGGACTTCCATGGCGGGGTGAACATCACGCTGGGCCTGCCGATCGTGCGGACCTCGCCGGATCACGGCACCGCCTTCGCGATTGCCGGACAGGGCGTGGCACGTCCCGACAGCCTGATCGCGGCGATCCGACAGGCCGCAGAGATTGCGGAGCACCGCCGATGAACCTCGACGCCCTGCCCCCGCTGCGCGACGTCATCGCCGCCCACGGGCTGGGCGCCAACAAGGCGTTCGGCCAGCACTTCCTGCTCGACCTCAATCTGACCGGCAAGATTGCCAGCCTGGCCGGCGACATGTCGGCGGCCCACGCCGTCGAGATCGGTCCCGGCCCCGGCGGACTGACCCGCGCCATCCTGGCAGCCGGGGCGAAAACCCTGACCGTGATCGAGAAGGACAGCCGCTTCCTGGGCGCGCTGGGCGAGATCGGCACGGCCAGTGGCGGGCGTCTCGACATCATCGAGGCCGATGCGCTCAAGGTCGACGAGGATGCCAGCCTGCCGCGCGACGGCGCGCGGATCATCCTGTCCAACCTGCCCTACAATGTCGGCACGCTGTTGCTGATCAAATGGCTCGAAGCGGAGCCGGTGTGGTGGTCGCGCGCGGTGCTGATGTTCCAGCGCGAGGTCGCCGACCGCGTCGTCGCGGCGCCGGGCACAAAGGCCTATGGCCGCCTCGCCGTGATCTCCCAGGCGCGCTGTGATGTGCGTATGGGGCTGAAAGTGCCCGCACGGGCCTTCACCCCGCCGCCCAAGGTCGACAGCGCTGTCGTGGTGCTGGATCCGCTGCCGGACGACAAGCGCTTCGCCGATGTCGAGGCGCTGGGCATTGTCACCGCCTCGGCCTTCGGCCAGCGCCGCAAGACGCTGCGCCGCAGCCTGGCACAGGCCGCCGGGCAGACGAACGCCAGCGCGGAAGATCTGCTCATCGCAGCCGGCATCGATCCGGGCGCACGGGCGGAAACGGTGGATGTGGCCGGGTTCCGGCGGCTGGCCGAGGCCTGGCGCGCCGCGAAGGGCTGAGGCCCTGTCGCCTATTCTTCATCCATGATCGCGTCGACGAAATCGTCGAGCCAGGGATGGCGGGTGCGCTTGAGGCGTTCGGCGTGCAGGATCAGGCTGAGCTTTTCCAGCGCACGGGCGAAGTCGTCATTGACGATGATGTAGTCGTATTCGTGCCAGTGCGAGATCTCGTCCTTGGCGCGGTCCATGCGGCCCTTGATGATCTCCGGCGTGTCCTGGCCGCGCTTGCGCAGGCGCTCTTCCAGCAGTGCCAGCGAAGGCGGCAGGATGAAGACACGCACCGTGTCTTCCGGTGCCTGTTCGGCGATCGCACGGGCGCCCTGCCAGTCGATGTCGAAGACCACGTCGCGGCCCTCTTCCACGGCGTCCATCACCGGTGTTTTCGGCGTGCCGTAATAGCGGCCGAACACTTCTGCCCATTCGAAGAACGCGCCCTCGGCCGCCTTCGCCTTGAAGTCGTCGACGGACATGAAGTGGTAGTCCTGACCGTCGACCTCGCCCGGGCGCGGATCGCGGGTCGTCGCCGACACGGACAGAATGACATCGGGATTCTGGCTGATCAGGCGCTTGGACAGCGTCGTCTTGCCCGCCCCCGACGGGCTGGACAGCGCCAGAAGAACACCCCGGCGGCGGCCGCGGAAAATCGGTCCGGAATGGCCGTCACTCGACATTCTGTACCTGCTCCCTGAACTGATCGACGGCGTTCTTGATCGCCAGGCCGATCTGCGTGAGTGAAGAATCGGAAGACTTGGAGCATAGAGTGTTCGCTTCGCGATTAAACTCCTGCGACAGGAAGTCCAGCTTGCGGCCGGTCGGCGAACCGGCGGCCAGAAGTTCGCGGGCCGAGGCGATATGCGCCTCCAGCCGGTCCAGCTCCTCACGGACATCCATCTTCACGGCGAGCGCGGCGGCTTCCTGGGCCAGCCGGTCCTCCGGCAGATCCCCTTCGATCAGCTCGGCAAACTTGGCCGCCAGACGGTCGCGGATCGTATCGATGCGCACCGCGGCGCTCGCAGCGGCTTCACGGGTGAGCTGTTCGATCGTGTCGATATGGCCGCTCAGCACGGTTTCGAGCGTCCGCCCTTCATCGTGGCGGGCCGCCTGAAGCGCGTCGAGTGCGTCCGCCAGCCCCGCCAGCAGGGCCGTGTCCAGCGCCGGATCTGCGGTCTGGTCCTGCGGACCGCCCAGCGTGCCCGCGAGCGCCACCAGCCCCTCGAAACTCGGCCTGGCGATCACGCCGCGCTCGACATAGGGGGCCGCCGCCGCCAGCAGGGCGTCGATCCGGGCGGTGTCGATATCCAGTCCGGAACCGGACGCGTCGCGCTTGAGGGTCAGGCTCGCCTGCACATTGCCGCGCGTGAAGCGCGCCTTGGCGAGATCGCGCGCCTTGGCTTCCAGACGGTCATGGCCGGGCGGAAAACGGAAACGGGCCTCCAGCCCCTTGCCGTTGACGCTGCGCGCCTCCCAGGCCCAGCGCCAGTCGCCCGTCACGCCCTCGCAGCGGGCAAACCCCGTCATGCCGGAGAGCACGCCCATCACCGCCCCCCGTTCGAGCGGCGTTCGCGCTCGATCCGGCGCCATTGCGCCACATTGCGCAGATGCTGGGCATAGGTGTCGGCGAAGACATGACCGCCCGTGCCGTCGGCGACGAAGAAGAGCGCACTCGTCTCGGCCGGGTTGAGCACGGCGGCCAGGGATTCGCGGCCCGGATTGGCGATCGGCGTCGGCGGCAGGCCGGCGATCTGGTAGGTGTTCCAGGCGTTTTCGGTGTTGTCGATTTCCGACCGGCGCAGGCCGCGGCCCAGCGGCTCGCCATGCGAGATACCGTAGATGATGGTCGGATCGCTCTCCAGCCGCATGCCGCGGTTCAGCCGGTTGACGAAGACGGAGGCCACTTCGGGCCGTTCGGACGCGATACCCGTCTCCTTCTCGACGACCGAGGCCAGGATGATCGCTTCCTCGCGCGTGTCGAAGGGCAGGTTTTCGGCGCGGGCCGGCCACAGCTCATCGAGCAGCGCCGTCTGGGCAGCCGCCATGCGGTCGATGACCTCCTGACGCGATGTGCCGCGGGTGACCAGATAGGTCTCCGGCAGGAGCGTGCCTTCAGCCGGAATCTCGGCGATCTCGCCGGTCAGCACCTCGACCTCGTTGAGCACGGCCACGATCATCGCGCTGGTCAGCCCTTCCGCGAAGGTCACGGGGTGCTGCACGGTCTGGCCGGAGCGCAGGAGTTCGTAGATCTGGGCCATGGAGGCGCCGGCAGGGATGCGGTACTCGCCCGCACGCAGCGCCCGGTCGCCCTCGTCCAGGGTGACGGCGACGCGGAAGATGCGGCGATCGGTGATCACACCCTCGTCTTCCAGCTGCTGGGCAATGCGGATCAGCCCGGCACCGCGCGGCAGGAGAATAACGGTCTCTTCAGCGGCCGGTCCCGGTTCGGCGAACTCGGCCTCGAGCCATTTATAGCCGCCATAGAGCGCACCCAGCGCACCGAGCGCCAGCACGACGAGAACCACCAGCAATCCGATAAAGAATTTCGCCAGCCCGTTTCCGGACTTCGGCGCAGGCGTCTCGCTCATTCACATTTCCCCGACAGGCGTCACTCTGCGGCGACGAATACCACGGACGCGTTGGTCCCGCCGAATCCGAAAGAGTTCGACAGGGCGGCGCGGACCGGCTTTTTCACGGCGGCCTTGGGCGCCAGATTGATCGCGGTCTGAACCGATGGATTGTCCAGGTTCAGCGTGGGCGGGCAGATCCCGTCTCGGATCGCCAGGATCGAGAAGATCGATTCGACCGCACCGGCCGCGCCCAGAAGGTGGCCGATCGCCGATTTGGTCGATGACATCACCAGCCCGTCGGCACTGTTACCGAACAGGCGCTCGACGGCCCGCAGCTCGATCTCGTCGCCCAGGGGCGTCGAAGTGCCGTGCGCGTTGACATAGTCGATATCGCCCGGCGCGAGCCCGGCATCCTTCAGCGCGGCGGACATGGAGCGGAAACCGCCATCGCCATCCTCGGCAGGCGCCGTGATGTGATAGGCGTCGCCGGACAGGCCATAGCCCTTCACTTCGGCGTAGATTTTCGCGCCGCGCGCCTTGGCGTGTTCATAGTCTTCCAGCACGACAATGCCGGCGCCCTCGCCCATGACGAAACCGTCGCGGCCGGTGTCATAGGGGCGCGAGGCCTTTTCCGGCGTGTCGTTGAAACCGGTGGAGAGCGCCTTGCAGGCGACGAAGCCGGCAATGCCCAGACGGCACACGGCGGCTTCGGCACCGCCGGCCACCATCACATCGGCATCGCCGCGCGCGACCAGGCGGGCCGCATCGCCGATGGCGTGGGCGCCGGTCGAACAGGCCGTCACCACGGCGTGGTTCGGACCTTTCAGGCCATGACGGATCGACACCTGGCCGGAGACCAGATTGATCAGCATGGCAGGAATGATGAAGGGAGAGAGGCGCCGCGGCCCCTTCTCATAAAGGTCGACCGAAGCCTGGTAGGTGGTCTCCAGACCGCCGATCCCCGACCCGATCATGACGCCGGTGCGCTGCTTTTCGTCTTCCGTCCCGGGTGTCCAGCCGCTGTCGGCAATCGCCTCGTCGGCGGCGGCAATCCCGTAGAGGATGAAATCGTCGACCCGGCGCCGGTCGCGGGCGCTCAGGACGTCGTCGGGATTGAACACCCCGGCATCGCCCTCGCGGCCGCCGCCGCGTCCGTCGCTGCGTGGAACAAGTCCGGCGATCCGGCAGGCCAGATCATCCGTTTCGAAATGTTCGATCGGACCCAGCCCCGACTGACCGGCGAGAAGACGTTCCCAAACGACTTCCCGCCCGCAGCCCAGCGGCGTGACGAGCCCGATGCCTGTGACAACGACGCGACGCATGAAGGGGTCGTTAGCCCACCTTCTCGGAGATGAACTTCACGGCATCGCCGACCGTCTGGATGTGCTCGGCGGCATCATCCGGAATTTCGATGTCGAACTCTTCTTCGAACGCCATCACCAGTTCGACATTGTCCAGGCTGTCAGCGCCCAGGTCGTCGATGAAGCTCGCGTTTTCCGTGACCTTTTCGGCCTCGACATCGAGATGTTCGACAACAATTTTCTTAACGCGCTCGAGAACGTCAGACATTTCAGACCCTCATAATGAATCACCGCGAGACTATAGCGGTGCAGGAGAAGACGGGAAGTGCCCAATTACAAGGCCCCTCCCCAAGATGCGCGGGCACGTAGCACACATAATGACGGGACGCCAGAATGTGACACCGTGTCCGCAGGCTCGGATATTGCCGCTAGATCATCGCCATGCCGCCATTCACATGGACGGTCTGGCCGGTGACATAGTGGGCTTCGGAACTGGCGAGATAGACCACGGCGGCGGCAATGTCGTCGCCCGAACCCAGATCGCCGGCAGGAATTTTCGTCAGGATGGCCGCCTTCTGGTCGTCGGTCAGTGCATCGGTCATCGGCGAGGCGATGAAGCCCGGCGCGACACAATTCACCGTCACACCGCGCGCTGCGACTTCCTGGGCCAGCGACTTGGAAAAGCCGATCATGCCGGCTTTGGAGGCGCAGTAATTCGTCTGGCCCGGATTGCCGGTGACGCCGACGACGGAGGTGATGCCGATGATACGGCCCCAACGCGCCTTCATCATGCCGCGCAGGGCGGCACGGGACAGGCGGAAATAGCTTTCCAGATTGATGCGCATCACCGTGTCCCAGTCCTCATCCTTCATGCGCATGAGGAGTTGGTCCTTGGTGATGCCGGCATTGGCAACCAGGATGTCCAGCGCGCCCATCGCCTCGGCGGCCTGCTTGGGCAGGGCGTCGACGGCTTCGGCGTCGGACAGGTTGCAGGACAGGACATGGGTGCGCTCGCCCAGCTCGCCGGCGAGCTCCTGCAGCACGTTTTCGCGCGTGCCGGACAGGGCGACGGTCGCGCCTTGGGCATGCAGCTTGCGGGCAATCGCATTGCCCAGACCACCGGTGGCACCGGTCACGAGGGCAGTCTTGCCGGTAAGATCGAACATCATGCGTTCTCCTTGAGAGCCGCCGCGAAGGCTTCCAGATCGTCGGCGGAATTGAGGGCAACGCCATTGGCGTCCTTGGTGGTGCGCTTGAGCATGGTGGTGAGCACCTTGCCCGAACCGGCCTCGGCCAGCGTAGTGACGCCCGCCTCCTCGACCATCCACAACACGCTTTCGCGCCAGCGTACGCGGCCGGTCACCTGTTCGACCAGCTGACGGCGGATTGTCTCGACATCATCGGTCGGACGCGCAGTGACATTGGCGACCACCGGCACGACAGGCGCCTTGATCGTCGCCGCGGCGAGCGCTTCGGCCATCGCGTCGGCGGCCGGCTGCATCATCGGGCAATGGAAGGGCGCGGAGACCGGCAGTTTCATCGCCTTTTTCAGGCCCAGCTCGCCGGCCCTGGCGATGGCGGCATCGATGGCCGCGACGGAACCGGAGATCACGATCTGGCCCGGCGCGTTGTCATTGGCGATCGCGCAGACACCCGCCTGGGCGCCCGCTGCAACGGCCTGGGCTGCCAGATCCTCGTCGGCGCCCAGAAGCGCCGCCATCGTGCCCTCGCCCACCGGCACGGCCTTCTGCATGGCCTGACCGCGCAGCTTGAGCAGTTTTGCGGCATCGCTGACCGACAGCGCGCCGGCGGCCGCCAGGGCCGAATATTCGCCAAGACTGTGACCGGCGACGAATTCGGCGGCGTTGACGTTTACGTCAAACTCGCTCTTCAGCACCGCCATCACGGCCAGGCTGGCGGCCATCAGGGCCGGCTGGGCGTTCTCGGTGAGGGTGAGTTCTTCGATGGGACCATTGGCCATCAGACCCGACAGGTCCTGGCCCAGCGCCGCATCGACTTCGTCCAGCACCGCCTTCGCGCTGGCAAAGCGCTCCGCCAGTTCCTGGCCCATGCCGACGGCCTGGCTGCCCTGACCGGGGAAGACAAAGGCAAATTTCATGGAGTATTCCCTTCCCGACTCTCAAATGGCCGATCTGTTCGGGTTCGCTCGATACCTCCTGCGGGAGGCCGCGCGCAAGGGCGCTTGCGCCTTGCGCTGTGCATTCAATTCGGGTAAGGCCCGCGCTTCGCCTGGTTGCGGTCCGTTCTTCCGGTCGATCCTGCATGGTGCAGGGTCAGGGATTTCGGAGCCGCCGCAGACCTGCCCGACCCTTCGGCATGGTGTGCGCCGCAACCGCTTATGAAGGGAGCCGACATGGCACTTTACGAGCACATCTTCATTGCGCGTCCGGACATTTCCCCGGCGCAGATGGAATCTCTCATCGAAGAGACCAAAGCCCTGATCGAAGAGAAGGGCGGCAAGACCGGCAAGACCGAATACTGGGGTCTGCGCAACCTTGCCTACCGCATCAACAAGTCCCGCAAGGGCCATTACGGCCTGATCGACATGGACGCTCCGGCGGATGTCGTTGCCGAACTGGACCGTATCCAGCGCCTGTCCGAAGACGTGATCCGTCACATGACGGTCCGTGTCGAGGACCACAGCGAAGAGCCGTCCGCGATCCTGTCCAAGAAGGACGATCGTCGCGGCCGTCGCGAGCGCAGCTAGAAAGGACTTAACAGATGTCTTCCGGAAACATTTCCAACCTGCCGGCACGCCGTCCGTTCATGCGTCGCCGCAAGGTCTGCCCGTTCTCCGGCGAAAACGCGCCGAAGATCGATTACAAGGACCCCAAGCTGCTGCTCCGCTACATGTCCGAGCGCGGCAAGATCGTGCCGTCCCGCATCACCGCGGTTTCGGCCAAGAAGCAGCGTGAACTGGCCCGCGCCATCAAGCGCGCCCGCCAGCTGGCCCTGCTGCCGTACGTGGTCGATTGAGGGAGGACTGACACATGAAACTGGTTCTCCTTGAACGCGTGGAAAACCTTGGCGCCATGGGTGACGTTGTCTCCGTGCGTCCGGGCTTCGCCCGCAACTTCCTGCTGCCGCAGGAAAAGGCGCTGCGCGCCACCGAAGCCAACCTGGCCCGTTTCGAAGCCGAACGCGAAGCGCTGGAAAAGCGTAACGCCGAACGCGCTGCGGAAGCGGCCACGGCGGGTGAAACGATCGATGGCGAAAGCTTTGTCATGATCCGCCAGGCCGGCGAGAGCGGTCAGCTCTACGGTTCGGTCACCTCCCGCGATATCGCCGACATCGTGTCGGCCAGCGGCACCTCGGTTGCCCGCTCGCAGGTCGTGCTGAACTCGCCGATCAAGACGCTGGGTGTCCACGATGTGCGCATCAAGCTGCACGCCGACGTCTCCGTGACGGTGTCGATCAATGTCGCCCGTTCCGAAGAGGAAGCCGAGCGCCAGGCGGCCGGTGAAGACGTGATCGCGGCCCAGGCCGACGAAGATCGCGCCATCGCCGAAGCCCAGGCTGCGGCCCTGTTCGAAGCCAGCGAGGAAGGCCAGGAACTGGCTGCCCAGCAGGCTGCGGAAGCCGAAACGGCCGGCGACGAAGCCGAGACCGAGGAAACCGAGCAGTAAGCCCTGCAGGTTCCCGAGTTTTCAAAGGGCGGCCCGCCGGGCCGCCCTTTTTCTTTGCACCTCGCCAATCCGGATGACGCGCGCTAGCGTATCAAATTGTAGGGGATGGCCGGACCTGCTTCCGTGCCGAGTAGACGCGAATGGGTTTTCCGGTTGTTTTCCGTCTCGTCGAGCGCTGGCTTGGCGTGATCCTGTGTTTCCTGCTCGCCCTGTCGCAGGGCTATTTCATTCTCGGCCTCTATGTGTTCTCGGTCGACGAATATGTCGATCTGGAACCCAATGTGACGTTCGAGGACGTGCGGCCGGTGATCGAATGGCCGCTGGAAACGGCGATCATCATCGCCTTTGCCGGCGCGGCGCTGGCCACCGTGCTGGCCATATTCAGATCCCGCTGGGCTTTTGCCGCCATCCTCGTGCACTTCATTGCGGCGAAAACGGCCTGGGTGCTGTCGACCTTCCTGCCCTATTATGACGGCGGTGCGATCGGCGCCTGGCTGACCGTGATCCAGATGGTCGCCATTGTCCTGATCTTCCGTACGACCACGCCTTTCCGGTCCCGGCCCGTCGCGTAACAGTCGCACTGTGGATAACCCGGCCGCGCAACCCCTTGTTTTCCCGCTCCTGAAACTCTCCTGCCCCAACCGTCAACACCATGACAGGCAAGGCGCACTTAACGTTATCCACAGCCATCAACAATCGTTAACGCCGACCGGGCCGGCAGCTGCATCTGACAGTGTTCGACAGTGGTCACGGGCGATCCGGACCGGTATTGATCCGCTCTTCGCCTGCGGGCGAGGTACAGGGGACAACCGGAATGACCACCGCGCTGCAGCCGTTCGTCGAGAACGGCTCCGAGATTGCCGATGCCGATACGGCGCCGCACAACCTGGATGCGGAGCAGGCGTTTCTGGGTGCGCTTCTGTATGACAACGAGATGTATCACCGGGTCGCCGACTGGCTGAAGCCGGCGCATTTCTACGACCCGGTCCACGGCCGCATCTATGAAACGGCCGCCGACCTGATCGGCCGCGGCTCGCTGGCCGATGCCGTGGTGCTGAAAACCCAGTTCGACCGCGATGACGGGCTGCGCGAAATCGGTGGCACCACCTATCTCGCCGTCCTGATGGAAGGCGCGGTGACAGGCAATGCGGCTGTCGAATACGCCAAGATCATCTACGAGCTGGCGCTGCGCCGCGAACTGATCCGCATCGGCCACGACCTGGCCAATGCCGCCAGTGGCGGTGGCGATGCCGAGATCCAGGCCCGTGCCCTGATCCAGGACATCGAACAACAGCTCTACAATCTGGCCGAGGAAGGCTCGGCCTCGCGCGGCTTTGTCAGCTTCAAGCAGGCACTGGCGGAATCGGTGGAAACCGCCTCGGCGGCCTATGAGCGCGAAGGCGGGCTGGCCGGTATCTCATCGGGTCTGAGAGAGCTGGACCGCAAGCTGGGCGGGCTGCACCCGTCGGACCTGATCATCCTCGCCGGCCGACCCTCGATGGGTAAGACCTCGCTGGCGACGAATATCGCCTTCAACATCGCCAAGGCCTACCGGTACGAGGAACAGCCCGACGGCACACGCAAGACCGTCAATGGCGGCGTGGTCGGCTTCTACTCGCTGGAAATGTCAGCTGAACAGCTCGCCACGCGTCTGATCGCCGACCATACCGGCATTCCCGGCTACATGATCCGCCAGGGCACGATCGATGCGGCCCAGTACGAGGACATCCGCGACGGTGTGCTCGAGATCCAGGGTCTGCCGCTCTATATCGACGATACCGGCGGTCTGCCCATCTCCGCCCTCGCTGCCCGGGCGCGGCGTCTCAAGCGCACGCACGGCCTCGACCTGATCGTGGTCGACTATCTGCAGCTGGTCACCTCCTCGCGCGCCCGTGCCGGCGCCAGCCGGGTGGAAGAGGTCTCCGAGGTCACCCAGAACCTCAAGGCGCTGGCCAAGGAACTCGCCGTCCCGGTGATCGCCCTCTCCCAGCTGTCACGTCAGGTGGAAAATCGCGACGACAAGAAACCGCAGCTGTCGGACCTGCGGGAATCCGGCTCGATCGAGCAGGATGCTGACGTCGTGCTGTTCGTTTACCGGGAAGCCTATTACAAGGAACGCGAGAAGCCGCGTGAAGACACGCCGGAATATCTCGCCTGGGAAGAAGAGTTCCGCCGGATTGAGAAAGTCGCTGAAGTCATTATCGGCAAGCAGCGTCATGGCCCGATCGGATCGGCAAAGCTCCACTTTGATGGCATGCTGACGAAGTTCACCGATCTCGAGACCCGCTATGACGACGAGTCCGACTGACACACGCGCCGAACCCGCTCCGCGCCTGATCATCGATCTGGCGACCATCCAGCAGAATTACCGCAAGGTCCGCGACCTCGCGCCCGGCGCCGAGGCCGGCGCGGTGGTGAAGGCCAACGCCTATGGGCTCGGCGCCATGGAAGTCGTGCCGGCCCTCGCCGATGCCGGCTGCCGCACCTTCTATGTCGCGCATACGTCGGAGGGCCGAGAGGCCCGCACGGCGCTCGCCGGACGCCCGGCCGATATCTATGTCTTCAACGGCTTCTGGCCCGCCGAACTGCCGGCCCTGCGCAAGGCCGAGCTCTTCCCGGTGATCAACGAGCTCGCCCAGCTGGAACAATTGCGCGAGCAGGCACCGGACCTGCCCTGCGCCCTGCATTTCGACACCGGCATGAACCGTCTGGGCCTCGGCCCCGAGGAAACCGACGCGCTGATCGCCAATCCCGCCCGGCTGGATGCGATCGATGTGCGGCAGATCATGAGCCATCTCGCCTGCGCCGACGAGCCGGTCTATCCGCTCAATGCGCGGCAGCTGGAACGCTTCTCCCGCATCCGCGAGGCCTTTCACGGCATTCCCGCCTCGCTGTCCAATTCCGCGGGCGTGCTGCTGGGGCCGGACTATCATTTCGACGTGCTGCGGCCGGGGCTCGCCCTGTTCGGCGGGGTTCCCGCGCCCGGCTATCCCTCGCCCTTCGAACCGGCGGTCGAGATCGACGCGCCGATCCTGCAGATCCGCACGCTGCGGCCCGGCGATACGGTGGGCTATGGCGCAACCTTCACGGCTGACACGCCGCGCCGCATCGCAACGGTCGCGGCCGGCTATGCCGACGGTCTGCTGCGCGCCTTCGGCAATGGCGGGTTCGGCCGGATCGGCGAGACCCGTGTGCCGATCCTGGGACGGGTCTCGATGGACCTGATCGGTGTCGACGTGACCGATGTCGATATACCGCTCGCACCGGGGCATCCGGTCTGCTTCCTCGGCGGGGATATCGAGGACATGGCCGACAGCGCCGCCACGATTTCCTACGAATTCCTGGTCCGCCTGGGCCTGCGTTTCCACCGCATCTACAAGCCGGCTGCCAAACGGCGCTGACCCCGGACACATTCTGTCATCCTCCCCTGCTTGACTGTGCGCAAACAGAAGGAGACACACCCACATGGCCCGATCCGATAGCGTCTATGTCTGCCAGTCCTGCGGCGCCGTCCATTCCAAATGGGCGGGCAAGTGCGATGATTGCGGCCAGTGGAACACCCTGGTCGAGGAAGCCGCATCCGCACCCCTGGGCACACAGGCAACCGCTCCGAAGAAACGTGGCCGCGCGGCCCGCCTGGAACTGGTCGATCTCGGCGCCGAGACCCCGGAAACGCCGCGCCTGCGTTCGGGGATAGACGAGCTGGACCGGGTCGCAGGCGGCGGGCTGGTGCCCGGCTCGGCCATCCTGGTCGGCGGCGATCCCGGCATCGGCAAGTCGACGCTTCTCCTGCAGATGATGGCGCAGCTGGCCAACCAGAATACGCGCGCCATCTATATTTCCGGCGAGGAAGCGATCGACCAGGTGCGCCGCCGCGCCCGGCGGCTCGGTCTGGCCGATGCGCCGGTGGCGCTGGCCGCCGAGACCTCGCTCAACGACATTCTGGACGGGCTGAAGTCGGAAAAACCGGACATCGTCGTGATCGATTCGATCCAGACGCTGTGGACCGACCAGCTGGCGGCCGCGCCGGGCACGGTGGCCCAGGTGCGCGCCTGCGCCCAGGAACTCGTCCGCTTTGCCAAGAAACGGAACTGCACCGTCATCCTGGTCGGCCATGTCACCAAGGACGGCCAGATCGCCGGACCGCGCGTGGTCGAGCACATGGTCGATGCGGTGCTCTATTTCGAGGGCGAGCGCTCGCACCAGTTCCGCATCCTGCGCGCCGTGAAGAACCGCTTCGGTCCGACTGACGAGATCGGTGTGTTCGAGATGGGCGACAAGGGACTCGGTGAGGTCGCCAACCCCTCCTCTCTCTTTCTCGATGGCCGCGCCGAGGCCAATCCCGGTGCCGCCGTCTTTGCCGGCATGGAAGGCACGCGGCCGGTCCTGTCGGAAATCCAGGCCCTGGTCGCGCCCGCCGCTTTCGGCACGCCGCGCCGCGCCGTGGTCGGCTGGGATTCGGGACGCCTGGCCATGGTGCTGGCCGTGCTGGAAGCGCGCTGCGGCGTCAATATCTCCAATCGCGACATCTTCCTGAATGTCGCCGGCGGGCTGAAAATCACCGAACCGGCCGCCGATCTGGCCGTCGCCGCCGCGATTGTCTCCTCGGCAATGGATGTGGCACTGCCCGGCAAGGGCGTTGTTTACGGAGAAATCAGTCTTTCCGGCGATGTTCGGCCTGTCGGCCGTTCGGAGGCCCGGCTGAAGGAAGCCGCCAAGCTCGGTTTCGACTCGGCCATCGCGCCCCAGGCAGCGGCCGACGGTAACGCACCCGTGCGGGTGCATGGCGTGGCCACGGCGCTCGAATTGGTGCAGACTTTGCGGGCTCTGGCGGGAGAGTAGGAGTTGCAGGGATGGATAGCACGCTGAGTGCCTTCGACGGGATCGGCCTCGCCATCCTGCTGATTTCCGGCCTCCTGGCGCTGGTGCGCGGCTTTGTCCGCGAAGCCCTGTCAGTCACCGCCTTCGTTGCCGCTTCACTGGCAGCCTTGTGGAGCCTGCCGGTCTTCATCGGTCCGGCCCGCGAAATCATCGACCCCGACTGGCTGGCACCTGTTGCCGTCGGTGCAGCCGTCTTCATCCTGATCTACCTGGCCGTCACCTTCGTGACGAGTTCCCTGTCCAAGGGGCTGGCAAAGGGCGAGGATGTGAATGTGGTCGATCGCACGCTCGGCTTCGTATTCGGCGTCGTGCGCGGTCTGGTCCTGCTCGGTCTCGGTGTGATCTTCATGGCCGCAACGATGGGTGAAAGCGGACGCCCGCCGGCCTGGGTGACCCAGGCGCGCATCTATCCGCTGGTCGGTGCAACGGCCCGGGCCCTGCAGACACTGGCGCCCGAGACCTCGCGACTGGCCGAGACCCGTCCCCTGCCCTATGGCGAGGACGACCCGATTGCAGAAACAATAAGAAATAATGACAGCTCCTATGGAAGCCGCGACCGAAACCGACTAGATGACCTCATCGGTTCGACCACGGATGACCAGGACGAGGACGGATGAGCCAGGCCAACCCCCAAACTGCCACGCTCACTTACGATCCCGAGACGGATCGCCCCCAGGAAGAATGCGGTGTTTTCGCCGTTTACAATGCGGTAGATGCCGGTGTTCTCACGGCGCTCGGGCTTCACGCCCTGCAGCATCGTGGACAGGAAGCCTGCGGCATCGCGACCCATGACGGGTCGCGTTTCCATATCGAGCGCTATCTCGGCCTTGTCGGCGAGAACTTCACCTCGCCGGACATGCCGCAACGCCTGCCCGGCAAGGTCGCGATCGGCCATGCCCGCTATTCCACCCAGGGTGCGTCGGTGCTGCGCAATGTGCAGCCGCTGTATTCGGATGTGCGCGGCGGCGGCATCGCCCTCGCCCATAACGGCAATCTGACCAATGCCCGCGTCCTGCGCGAGGAACTCGTCAGCCACGGCGCCATCTTCCAGTCGACCTCCGATTCGGAGGTCGTGCTGCACCTGGCTGCCCAGTCGAAGAAGACCAAGCTGACCAATCGTGTCCTGCAGGCACTGAAACAGGTCCAGGGCGCCTTCGCTTTCGTGGCGCTGGTCAATGACCGGCTGATCGCGGCGCGCGACCCCTACGGCATCCGGCCGCTGGTGATGGGCACGCTGGGTGACGCGGTGATCTTCGCCTCGGAAACCTGTGCGCTGGACATGGTCGGTGCGAGTTTCGTACGCGATATCGAGCCCGGCGAGGCTGTCGTGGTGAGCGAGGACGGCATCCGCTCCGAACGCTTCGCCCCGGCCCATCCGGCCCGTATCTGCGCCTTCGAATACATCTATTTTGCCCGCCCCGACTCGATCATCGGCGGCCGTTCGGTCTACGAGGCCCGCAAGCAGATGGGCCGCCAGCTGGCGATGGAAACCCCGGCCGATGTCGATGTCATCGTGCCCGTGCCGGACAGCGGCGTGCCGGCCGCGATCGGCTATTCGGAAGCTTCCGGTATTCCCTTCGAGCTAGGCATCATCCGCTCGCACTTCGTGGGCCGAACCTTCATCCAGCCGACCCAGGACCGGCGCGACCTGTCGGTCCGCCGCAAGCACTCGGCCAATGCCGCCGTGGTGCGCGGCAAGCGCGTCCTGCTGATCGACGACTCGATCGTGCGCGGTACGACCTCGCTGAAGATCGTGCGCATGATGCGCGAGGCCGGTGCGTCCGAAGTGCATTTCCGCTCGGCCTGCCCGCCGATCAAATTCCCGGACTTCTACGGCATCGACATGGCCGGACGGGCCGAACTGATCGCCGCGAACATGGACCTCGACGAGATGGCCGCCAAGCTCGAGGCCGACAGCCTCGGCTTCCTGTCGGTCGACGGTCTTTACCAGGCCGTCTGCGGCGAAGGGCGCAATGACGCCAACCCGCAACTCGCCGACCACTACTTCACCGGCGAGTATCCGACGCGTCTCGTCGACCATGACCGGGACCTCTCGGCCAAGGAATTCCAGCTCTCGCTTCTGGTGGACGCATGACCGACATCGATCTGAAAGGCCGCCTCGCTCTTGTCAGCGGGGCCTCGCGGGGTATTGGCCGGGCTCTGGCCCTGGAACTGGCCAAGGCCGGCGCCCATGTGATCGCCACCGCCCGCACGCAGGGCGCCCTGGAAGAACTGGACGACGCCATCAAGGCCGCCGGCGGAACCACGACGCTCGTGCCGATGGATCTGATGTCGGAAGACGGGATCGAGCAGCTCGGCCAGATCGTCACCGACCGGTGGGGCAAGCTGGACATCATGATCGCCAATGCCGGCGCGCTGGGCGAGCTGACGCCTGCCGCGCAGGTGAAGGCCAAGACCTGGCAGAATGTGCTGGGTGTGAACCTCGTCGCCCCGGCCCGCATGATCCGCGCCTTCGAAGGCCCGCTGCTCTCGTCGGATGCCGGCCGCGCCGTCTTCATCTCCTCGGGCGCCGCCAGCTCGCGCCGCGCCTTCTGGGCACCCTATGCGGCCGCCAAGTCCGGCCTCGACGCCCTCGCCCAGTCCTGGGCTGCCGAGCACGTGAATTCGCCCAGCCTGCGCATCAATGTCGTCTATCCCGGTGCCATGCGCACGCGGATGCGCGCCAAGGCCTTCCCGGGCGAGGATCCCAACTCCCTGCCGGAACCGGCCGCCCTGTGGCCGCTGGTCGCCGAACTGGTCGGCCCGGACTGCGCCCGCCACGGCGAAATCGTGCGGTTCGAGGGCTAGCGCTCAACTTGCCGTGAGCGCGTGACGCACCGGCTTCCCGTTGCCCCGGGCCGGTGCTAGCTGGCGTCATGCCTCAGCGTCCTGACATTACCTTCATACGCCTGACCGGGGTCGCGCCTGACGCGATCCTGGACCACATGTCCGATCCGCGTCTGGCCGAGCACATGCCCCTGCTGAAGAACGGGTGGGACATGGAGACCTGCACAGCCTTCATCGCCGCCAAGGAGGCGTGCTGGGCGCGGGACGGGCTGGGACACTGGGCGATCCTGGCGGACGGCCGCTATGCCGGCTGGGGCGGCTTCCAGAAGGAAGGCGAGGACTGGGATTACGGCCTGGTGCTGCGGCCGCAGGATTTCGGTCTCGGCCTCGCGATCATCCGAAAGGCCCTCGCCTATGCCCGCACCGATGCGCGCATCCCCCATGTGACCTTCCTCCTGCCGCCCTCGCGCCGCCATGTGCGCGGTCTGGCCCGGCTGGGCGCCGAGATGGTGGGCGAGATCACCTATGAGGGCGAGGTCTTCCGCAAATACCGGCTGGAGACGTCCTGAGCGCCGTGCAGGAAGGACCGGCTATTGTCAGCTGCGCTTGCGCGGCCCGACCGCCTTGCCCGGCTTGCCGGCTTTCTTGACCGATCCGGCGGCGCCCTTGGGCTTCTGACGGATGCGCGGCATGCTGGCCCGCGCCGGCGCTCCGGCCCGGACCGGCGCACTGCCGCCGCGCTCGCCATCGGCGTAAGGGTTCTTGCCCGCTTTCACGATCAGACGGATCGGCACACCGGGCAGATCGAAGGCCTCGCGAAGCCCGTTCACCAGATAGCGCTTGTAGCTTTCCGGCAGTTCGCTGGCGCGCGAGCACATCATCACGAAAGTCGGCGGACGGCCCTTGGTCTGGGTGATATAGCGCGGCTTGACGCGGCGGCCATTGATCGAGGGCGGCGGATGCCGCTCGATCATCTCGTGCAGCCAGTCATTGAGATCCCGGGTCTTCACCTTGGCATCCCAGTCGGTATGCAGTCGCGACAGGGCCGGCATGATCGTCTCCAGCCCCTTCTTCTTCAGGGCGGAGATCGGCAGGATCGGCGCGCCGGTCATCTGCGGCAGCAGGCGCTCGAACTCGGTGCGGATGTCCTTGATGAAGGCGTCGCGCTGGTGCACGAGGTCCATCTTGGAAACAGCGATCGCGACCGCCCGGCCTTCCTTGTAGGCCATGTCGGCCAGGTGCAGGTCCTGCTTTTCCAGCGGGTGGCCGGCATCGACGATCAGCAGCACGACTTCGGCAAATTTCACGGCGCGCAGCGTGTCGGCCGCGCTCATCCGCTCCAGCCGGTCATTGACCTTGCCGCGCTTTCTAAGGCCTGCCGTGTCGTGCAGGCGTACCCGGCGGCCGTCCCACATCCAGTCGATCGAGATCGCGTCGCGGGTGATCCCCGCTTCCGGACCGGTAATCAGGCGTTCCTCGCCGATCAGCGCATTGATCAGGGTCGACTTGCCGGCATTCGGACGGCCGATCACGGCGATCCGCAGCGGCGGATTCTCGCTGTCGTCACGATAGCGTTTGGCATCGCGGGCCATGGCGCCCAGGCCGGTCTCGACGGCGTCATAGAGATCGCCGATACCGCCGCCATGCGCCGCCGACAGGGGGACAGGCTCGCCCAGGCCGAGGCCATAGGAGTCCATCAACCCGCTCTCGCCGAACCGGCCTTCGCACTTGTTTGCGACCAGCACGACCGGCTTGCCCGAGCGGCGGATCACATCGGCAAAGCTCTTGTCCAGCGGCGTCACGCCGGTACGGGCATCGATCAGGAAGAGGCAGAGATCGGCATCCTCGAGCGCGATCTCGGTCTGGGTGCGCATTTCAGCGTCCAGACCGGCCTTTTCGCCATCGTCATAGCCCGCCGTATCGATCAGCAGGAGTTCCATGTCGCCCAACCGGCCGCGCGCCTCGCGGCGGTCACGCGTGACCCCCGGGCGATCGTCGACAATCGCCAGCGGCTTTCCGGCCAGCCGGTTGAACAGGGTGGATTTGCCCACATTGGGCCGTCCGACGACGGCGATGCGGGGAAGATATGCAGTCATTGGCGAGCGCCTAGAGCAATTTCACGCGGAATGAAATCACAAAAAGCCGCTGGATGCCCGATTTGCCGTTAGCGGATTGCGATCAGCCGCGCTTCGTCGGTGAGGACATAGATGGTCTCGTTGGCGATGACCGGACCGATGAAGACATCATCGCGCAGGTCCATCTCGCGCAGCACCTCGCCATCATAGGCATTCAGCACCACGCCCTGGCCATTGCTGGACGCCACGAAAACACGGCCACCGGCGAGAACGGGGCCCGTCCACGCGATGCGATCCCGGCGCTTGTTCGGGTTCTCGAACAGGTCCAGCTGCGTCATCCAGAGGACGGATCCGTCGCGGCGATCAAGGCAGACGATCTCGGCTTCATTCGTGGTGACGAAGAGATAATTGCCTGCCACCCACGGTGCCTGGGAACCGCCGGCCGGCTGCGTCCACAGACGCTCGCCCGTGCGCAGCGAGATCGCCACCAGAAGGCCGGAATGGCTCATCGCATAGACGGCATCTTCCATGATGACCGGGCTGCCGGCGAGATCGTTGATCTCGGACACGGCGGTCAGACGGGACGAGCCGGACAGGCTGTCCGACCAGATCGGATTGCCGTTCTGCACACGCAGCGCAATGAGCTCGCCCGAGGCGAAGGGGGCAATGACCAGATCGCCCAGCACGGCCGGGGACGGCGCGGTCAGAAGGCGGGCCGTCTCGACGATACCCGGATGGGTCCACATGACGGTGCCGTCATCGGCGTCGAGCGCGAGAAGCTCGTTATTGTCGCTGGTCACGAAGACACGGCCATCGGCCACGGTCGGCGCCCCATGGAAGGGAACCAGCACTTCGCTGCGCCAGATTTCGTCACCGCTCTCGGCATCCAGCGCCACGAAATAGTTGTAGCCGGAATGGGCGTAGATACGGCCACCATCATAGGCGACGGCGCCACCGAAGGACATGCGGTCACGCCGGTTGGGGCCTTCCAGACGCGTCGACCAGAGGCGGCTGCCGCCATCGGCGTCGTGAGCGAAGACCACGCCGTTGGCGTCGATCGTGAAAATGCGGCCATCGGCGACAACAGGCCGCGCGATGATACGGCGGTTATTGTCCGAGCCTTCACCGAAGCTCTGGCGCCAAACCACTTCGAGGGGGCCGCTGGCCTGGGTGTGCTGCAGGGCATGGGTCGGATACCCGTCCGGCTGCGGCCAGACCTGGTTCACATACGCCGTCGGCAGATCGACCGGCGCCGCTTCGGTATCGAGCTGAAGCCCCTGCTCGAACGACATGATCGAAACGCGGTTATCTTCCGGCGCCGTGCCGTTCAGATTTTCATCATCGTCGTCACCGATGCCCGGGATCACATTGAGCGGATTGGGAATGTCCGGGATCGACGAACAGGCAGCCAGCGGCGCGATCAGCGCCACGGCGAGAAGATTACGGATACGCTCGACACTATTCATCGCCTGGCTCCCCGGCGTCATTTTCATCATCGCCGGCCGGTGACGGGTCTTCCGTCACGTCGCCTGCCGGCATATCGGCTTCAGCTTCGCCGCCTGCGGCTTCGGCCGGTGCCTGCGTCGCCGACCGGCTCGCGATCACGGCCAGGGCTTCCTGGGCGCGTTGCCGCACGCCCTGCGGGGCGTCGAAGCCGAAGCTGATCAGCTGGTAGGTTTCGCGGGCGCGTTCGAGATTGCCATCGCGCAGCGCAGCCGCAGCGATCGCCTCACGCGCCAGGAAGCGGTAGGGCGAGGTGTCGCCGGTCAGTGGCGTCAGGCGGATCTCGATATCGTTGAAGCTGAGCGCTTCCCACCGGGCCCAGACCGATTTCAGCGTGGCCAGATCGCGAATGACAGGATCGGACGCCTGGCGGGCCGCCCGGTCGAAGAAACCGGCAGCCGCTTCGCGATCGCCCTCTTCCAGCGCCACCGAACCGCGCTGCAACAGCGCCAGTTCCGGATAGCCGCCGACGCCGTCCTCGGCGAGCGTCTCGAATCCGGTCGATGCCAGAGAGTAATTGCCCGCCTCGGCCGCACGCAGCGCAGACACATAGGCATCGGACGACGCCTCATGCTGCGCCGTACGCCAGGCGTTCCAGCCCTGGTAACCGGCCGCACCGGCGATGATCGCCAGCGCGCCGCCCAGCACCCAGGGGCCGTACTTGCGCAATAAATCCTGATACTTGTCGCGGCGAAGTTCTTCGTCGACTTCTTCGAAAATATCGACCACGTCGATGTGGCTCCGTCGTTCTTGTGCCCATACCCAAAGGTTTGCGCGGGACCCTAGCCTTACCCGCGCCGGGCGGCAACAGAGCTCAACCGTCCTGACGCGTCATGGTGTAGACCTGTGCCGTTGCCGGGAAGCTGCGATCGCGCACCTCCTCGGCATAACGCTGCACCGCAGCGGTGGTGCGTTCGGCCTGGTTGTCATAGCGCTTGACGAATTTCGGCGTCCATTCGAACACGCCCAGCATGTCCTGTGTGACCAGAACCTGGCCGTCACAGGCTGCCGAAGCACCGATGCCGATCGTGGGAACCGGCACTTTCTGGGTGATCTCGAGCGCCAGATCCTCGGCCACGCCTTCCACAACGATGGCAAAGGCGCCTGCGTCCGCGGTCGCCATGGCTTCGTCGATCACTTTCTGACGTTCCGCACGGGTACGCCCCTTGGCCTTGAAACCGCCATCGGCCAGCGCCGCCTGGGGCCTCAGCCCGATATGGCCCATCACCGGGATCGAGCGCTGGGCCATGAAATCGATCGTCTCGGCGGCATAGGTGCCGCTCTCGATCTTGATCGCCTGGCAGCCGGTCTCGGACAGGATGCGGGCCGCATTCTCGAACGCCTGCTGCGGCGATTTCTCGTAGCTGCCGAACGGCATGTCGACGGTGACCAGCGCGCGCTTGGCGCCGCGCATCACGGCCTGGCCGTGCAGGATCATCATGTCGAGGGTAACGCCGATGGTCGAATCAAGCCCGTGCACCACCATGCCGACGCTGTCACCGACCAGCAGGAGGTCGCAGTGCGGGTCCAGCAGCCGCGCCATCGGCGCGTCATAGGCCGTCAGGCAGACAATCGGCTCACCACCCTTGCGGGCCCGGATTTCAGGAGCTGTGATGCGGCGGGTCTGGGTCTGGGCGGACATGGCTGTCTCTCCGGGGTTGGCCGGAGAGACTAGCTCACAATGTTGCGGTGCAAAAGCCCGCGCTCGCCGGTGCGGTATCAGCCGGCAATCCGGCGCGGCAGAACCACAGCCACAAGACCGACGGCCACAGCCATGGCGGCGGCCGCAAGCACTTCCGGCGACATCAGGAAGCCGGCATTGGCCAACAGGCCTTCAGTAGGCACATGCATGTTGCCGAGCACGCTCTCAAGCTGGGTCCCGGCAATGGCAGACCCCGTGGACCCGGCACCGCCGAGGATCAGGACCCGCTTGCGGTCCGGACGCGAAAGGCGTTCCACCACCGATCTGGAGAAGGCTTCGCTCTCGCTCTCGCGCTCCAGCGGGGCTGCGGCGTCGGCGAAGGCCGCCTTCAGCCTTGCATCGAATGCATCATCCATCGTCATGACGCCATTTCCTCAGCTTCCTGGAAGTAGGCCTGCAGTTTGGCCCGCCCCCGGTTCACATGCGATTTCACCGTCCCCAGCGGCATCCCGGTCGCCTCGGCGGCTTCGGAATGCGACAGTCCGCAGGAGTAGCACATCACGACCGCGATGCGTTCCTCCTCCTTCAATGTGGCAAGCGCCCGGTCGAGATCAACCACATTGCCCATGTCCCGTGGCGCTTCGCTGTCATCCAGCCCCGTCTTGAACTTCTCCATCGCCCGCTCCGTGGAGCGCCGCTTGCGTGCGGCCATCAGGAATTCGGTGTAGGCGATCGAGCAGAGCCAGGATTTGAATGCGCCCTTGCCGGTGAAGGTGCCGATCTTCTCGTAGGCGCGGATGAAGGCGTCCTGCGCGAGATCGTCGGCCAGGGCATGATTGCGGCACATGCGCTGCAGCATCGCCCTGACCAGCCCCTGGTGGCGCCGGACCAGCTCCCCGAAAGCCGCCGCATTCTTGGTGGCGACAACGAGGGCGACAAGTTCTTCGTCCGGCGCCTTCATCGGCGGCGTCCTCCTCAGGCCTGGTCTTTTTTGCCGAACAGGCCAAAGCCGATCAGCACCAGCCCGATCAGGCCCGGGAAGGCTGCGACGGCCGGCATGATGTACATGGCTTCCTCGTCACCCTCGACACCGAAGATGGCAAAGCCCAGGACGATCAGGGCCAGCGCGATGGCCACCAGGATCGAACCGCTCTTCAGATCGCCGTTGGAATCCTTGCGCGGCATACCCAGCGCGCGGATCGTCTCCGGCGTCATGGTCTGCCCGTTGCGGATCGCCTCCTCGACGACGCGCAGCGTCGCCCGGCGATTGCGCGATACCGCGCTCATTGCGATCCAGACGATAGCCACCACCATGATGAAGGGCGACATCGACACCAGCATGACTGTCAGGTCCATTTTCGTAACTCCCGTATCTGGGCGGGTCCGCACAATGCTGCCCGTTTGACACCTTGATGCACCATTGTGCGGAATTGGATGCAGGCGGACTATCCGATGATGGCCACGCCGAACAGATACATGTGAAGATTCATGATGATAAGGGCTGCAAGAGCGCCCAGGACGATCGCCGTCAGATCACCGCCCCAGCCCTTCACCACCGGCGGCGGGGTCTCGCGCAGCCAGGACGACACGAAGGTCACCAGCGACCAGACGAAGAAACTGCCGAACAGGACCAGCGCGGCGCGCTCCCCATTGGCAAGAAAATGCGCGCCTGCCCACAGCATGACCCCGGCCAGCATGGGATGGCGTACCCAATGGCGGATATGTCCCGGCGCATAGGCGGAAACGATCAGGATCAGCCCCAGCGGCACCAGGGTGAAGGCCAGATGACGCGTCCAGACCGGCGGTGCCCAGACGGTTCCGGCGACAGGCTGGGCGAGCATCATGCCGTAGATGATGAGGCCGAAACCCACGAGCGAGATCGCGGTATAGGCCAGCTTGTAGGGTGTTTCCCCCAGCGCCGACTGCAGGGCCGGCCGCGCGCCCGGCACCACGCGCAGCGAATGAACGCCCAGAAACAGAACCAGACCGGTAATCAGGACCAGCATGCGCACCTCCCCGCTGTCCGGGCGCGAGTATAGGCGATTCACGCCCGCGTCGCGGGGGCAAATGGCTGACGCCGGAATCCGGGTCCAGGCTAGAGCAAATTCGGCAGGCGCACATGCAGCCGGCCGTTCAGCCAGAAATGGCCGATCAGGGCCGCGCCCAGAGCCAGAGGCAGCGTCACAAGGGCGAAACGGGCCTCCCCGCCCCGGAACAGGGTTTCCAGAACGTCTCCGGCAATGGGGGCCATGATCAGCACGAGCAGGCACACCACCAGCCCCTGCCCCAGCCGTTCGGCCAGTTCCCGCCGGAAGCGGCGGCGGGCGATATCGGCCATCACGGCAAGCCGGAAACCGGGATCGCGCGCCGGCACATCGCCAGCGCGGAAGAAATCCTGCAGCGGATCGTGTTCACGCATCATCCACTCCCAGAATGGCCATCAGACGGGTGCGGCCCCGGCTGACATGGGATTTTACCGTACCCAGCGGCAAGTCCAAGACATTTGCCGCCTCGCTGTGCGACCAGCCGCCGGCCAGGCACAGCGCAACCGCGGCGCGCTGTTCAGCCGGCAATTGCACCAGCGCCTGCTGCATCGCCAGTGCCATCTCGTGCTGCGGCTCGTCACTGGCCGGTTGCACGGCCTGCCAGGCCGTCTCGCGGGTGCGCGTGCGGGCCATTGAGCGGGCCCGCGCCTTGGCCTTGCGCCAGGCAATCGCGAACAGCCAGGATTTCAGCTTGGCCCCGTTGCGCAGGCTGCGCAGATGCGTCCAGGCGTCGACGAAGGCATCCTGGGCGATCTCGTCGGCATCGGCATCATTGCCGCTCACCCGCCGCAGGAAGCCGCGGACCGGCGACTGATACCGGTCCACGATGCGGGCAAAGGCCTGATCCGATCCCGACCGCGCCGCCGCGACCAGCGCAGCGTCGTCGGGGGTCTGCATGATCAGTCATTCCTGCGGCGGCGCGAAAACAGGCCGCTGAAAAGGAATGCCACCGCCAGAACGCCCAGGACCATGGAAATGAAGTACATTTCACGGGTGGCGCCGCCCAGCAGACCGGCATAGCCGGTATAGGCAAAGACCCCGGCCAGACCGGTGAAAAGCACGACCAGGAAGACGTGACCGCCCCCGGGGCTTCCACCGCTCTCATCGCCAGACGTGTGATACTCGTGGCGGTGCGTATTGTCGCTGTCGAGCGAGGCCAGCAGTTCGGCCGGCGGTTCCTTGCCAGCCGCGGTGTAGCTCTTGATCAGATCGATCTTGGCCTGGGTGCGCTTGTAGCGCATGAAACTGCCCCAGCCTGCGGCGATAAAAAAGCCCAGCGGAAACAGCAGCCACCAATAGCTTTCAAAGATCTCGACCATCGCATTTGTCCCTTTCCGGCGGCACCCCGCGGTGCCTTTCGATACCAGGTTGCCGCCGGGAACCCGTCCGGATGCAGCACCCGGAAATTATTCTGCAACCGGTGTCCGGCAGCACCCGTCCAGCAGCCGGCGTCCGTCACCGTCTTCGATATCCGCGCTGACATGCCAGCCATAGCCGAGATCGCTCATGCCGTCAGAACAGGCCTGCGGCGATACAAGCGCAAATCCGGTCACCTCCCCCTCGAACCGGTAGACGAAGGGATGCATGCGGCCTCGCGCCGTGCGCGCATCGCGCACCTCGAAATCACGTTCCTCACCCAGCGACATCGCGTCATTGAAACGCCCCTGGCCGTCCGGATCGATCTCGATCCCCCAGAAGGGCTCGGTGCCGGCACAGGTAAAGCCGCCCGGCGCTGACTGTCCGGGAATGTCCGGCCGCGCGTCTTCCGCCAGATAGGCGAGACTGACCCAGCCCTCAGCGCCTCGAAGCAGAACCCGGCCCCAGCCGTGCCGCGTCTCCAGAATCTCGACCCGGCTTGCTCCGGGCGGCAGAGAGCCGACAAGTGCACTCGTCGGACTGGGCGTGCTGCGCACATTGAGTACGTCATGACTGTCGACATTGACCACGCGATAGACCGCGGGCTGGGCCTGTGCCGTCCCGGCGGCCATCAACATGGCGAGCCCCGTCACCGCTCCTGCCAGAAATGCACGCATGCTCTGTCTCCTACCGGCCGATACCAGACTATCCGGACCACAGGTCCGACCTCAAACCGGATGTCAGCAAACCGGGACCAAAATCAGGCGAGCGGCAGATAGATATCCGACCGCCATTCCGCTTCAGGTCGGCTTTCCGGGTCGTCGACATAGTTCACGATCAGGGGCCGGTCGGCGATCAGATGCGTGTCGTCCGCCATGATGCGGGCATAGAGCCTGTCGATTGTGTCGTGCAGCGTCGTATAGCTGCCGACATGGCGCAGGCGGGCATGCCGGCCACCGGCGATATCGAGCAGCT
This sequence comes from Maricaulis sp., assembly GCF_039978735.1. Taxonomy (GTDB): domain Bacteria; phylum Pseudomonadota; class Alphaproteobacteria; order Caulobacterales; family Maricaulaceae; genus Maricaulis. Next base: position 148,425 of record NZ_JBDWAS010000014.1, on the reverse strand, counting down.
CGACCTCACCCTGCGCCAGAAAGTCCTCGCCAATCTCGATGGCGCAGTCGAAATGCAGCTCGGCGGGATCGCAGAAACGCGGATCCTCGTGCCAGACACCCCAGATGCCGCGCAGGCTTTCCATCGGAAGCTGCGAGAAGACGGTGGCGAACAGGCGCTCATAGGTCCGGTTCAGCTCGGCATAGGCGCCGATATTGCGGATTGCGATGAGGCGCAGCGGATCGGTCGAGACGATCTCGACCGGCATGGGGGTCGCGGCATCCATGTTCTGCGGCTGCAGCAGACGCTCGAACAGGCTGCCGCCTCCCGCCCGGATTTCGCTTGCCGTTGCACCGGTCGCGGCCTTGATGGCCCGCGCGAAGGACTGGCTGGACGAATACCCCGAAGCCGCGGCCGCCTGGGTCACGGTCAGGCTGTCATCCTGCAGGGCCGGCGCGGTACGCACCAGACGGATGCGGCGCACGGTTTCCGCCGGGGTCTCCCCCGTCATGATCCGGTAGATGCGGTGGAAGTGAAACGGCGACAGCGCCGCCACGCCCGCCAGGGTATCCAGGTCCAGCATGGCGTCCTCGTCGGCCGCCTCGATATGCGCCACGACACGATCGATCCGGTCGGCATAGCCTGCACGATTATCCGCTCTCATCCCCATGTCTCCTCTGTCCGGGCGGCAATGATACTCACCCGGACCGGCAGGGACAGCGTGCCTGTTCTTGCTCATTTGCCCCGGTCACACGGTGCCGGGCGCTTCCAGCGTGATCGTGCGGGTGACACCGATTGCGTCGAGAAAGCGTGCATCATGGCTGGCAACCAGGATGGCGCCGTCATAACCCGCGAGGGCCTGTTCCAAGAGTTCCACCGCTTCCAGGTCGATATGATTGGTGGGCTCGTCGAGGATCAGCAATTGCGGAGCCTCCGCCGCGCAGGCAAGACAGGCCAGTCCGGCCCGCATCCGCTCGCCGCCGGACAGGACGGAAACGGGCTTCTCAGCGGCTTCTGCCCGGAAGGCATAACGCGCGAGCGCTGAGCGCACCGTGTTCTCAGAAAGCTGCGGATTGAGCCGGCGGGCATTGGCGGCAACCGACAAGTCAGGCTCCAGAAAGCTCACCGCCTGATCGAGCAGCGCGAAGCGCTCATGACGGCCCGAAACAGTCCCGCTGTCCGGCTGCAGCCGCCCGGTCACGAGATCGAAGACCGTGCTCTTTCCCGACCCGTTGGGACCGGCAAGCGCGATCCGTTCAGGCCCCGTAACCTCAAACGAGAGCGGACCGACAATCCGCTGACCGTCGCGCGAGAAGACAAGGTCCTGGACACTCAGCACCGACTGGCCGGTGGCCAGACCGCTGGCGGGAAGATCGATACTGAGCGGCGTGACGATCTCGACCTTCTCGCGCGCAGCATCGTATTCGGCCCCGGCTGTTTCCAGCTGCCGCGCCGACATGCGGGCCACCCGGCTGTCACTGCCCTCGGCGCGGTTCTTCCGCGCATCCAGGAGGATTTTGGGCTGGCTGCCGGCGGCCCGTTCCTGCCGCCCGGCCCGGTCCGAGCGCGCCTTGCGCTCGGATCGCTGGCGTGCCGCGGCGCGGGCCTGACGGACACCGGCCGCGGCCCGTTCGGCCTCCGCCTCGACGCGGGCGAGCCGCGCCGCACGGGCCTCCGCAAACGCGGTCCAGCCCCCGCCAACAACCGTCGCCCCCACGGGGGTCAGTTCGACGATCCGGTCCATACGCTCCAGCAGGTCGCGGTCATGGCTGGCGACAATGATGCCGCCGGGCCAGCTCTCGATGAGAGACAGGATCGCGGCCCGGCCGTCGGCATCCAGATTATTTGTCGGCTCGTCGAGCAACAGGATATCCGGTTCGGCCAGCAGCATGCGCGCGATTGCAAGACGCGTTCTCTGGCCACCGCTGGCGGCCGCAGCCGGACGGTCGAGCGGCCAGGCTGGCAGGCCCACCTGCACCAGCACGGCCTCGACACGGCTTTCCAGCGTCCAGTCGGCTTGATCGAGATCGGCCTCGCTGGCCGTGCCATCGAGAATGCGCGCCAGGCAGGCCCGCGCCTCCTCCACCCCCAGCGCTTCGGCAATGGTGGCAGCACCGGCGCAGGCATGCTGTTCCATCAGGGCGATCTTCCCCGTGACGGAGACCTCGCCGGCCGCAGGTGCAAGCGCACCGGAGATAACATGAAGAAGGGTCGACTTCCCGCAGCCATTGCGGCCGACAAGGCCGGTGCGTTCCGCCCCGAAGGCGAGCGTCAGGTCCGCGACGAGCGGACGGGCATCAGGCGTGGCGAGGGAAAGACTGGAAAGCGTGATCGAAGCAGACATGGCAAACACCGGCAAAAGCAAAACATTGGGTTTCGATTTGCAGGTGGTTGTTCATCACGCGCTCCGGGTTCGAGGTCCGATAGGGCCGGTATGACCGCGCCCGGCCCGGAAATCAAGCCGGGCCGGGGCGGTATTGGTCGACGGTCAGTCCCGCCTAGAAGGGCAGTTCGGTGAAGTCCGGCAGATCGACAATGATCTCTTCGGTCCCCACCGGCTCATTGCGCATGAAGCGGTGCATGACATCGTGCACCTCCGGCGATGTCATGAAGAGATTGTGCCCGGCATTGCGCACGATCACCTGTGTCACATCGGACAGTCCGGATACTGCCGCTGCCTGACCTTCCGGATAGGTGCGACCGTCCAGCGTGCCGGTGAGCAGCAGGACCGGCGTGTCGCCGGCCGGCGCTGTGCGGAAATCCTCACCCAGATCGAAGCCGTTCCAAGCGCCGCGGATCTGCGGCATGGGATGGTTGAGATAGGCGCCGACCAGCCCGTTCTGCGCCTGCTGTTCGAACGCAGCCAGACGCGCATCGCCGATACCCGAGGCCAGATCCATGGCCGTCGGCATGGCGCTCAGCGAGACCGGCTCGCCCGGCGTGTGGAAGCGTTGCAGAAGTCCGATGGCCAGCCCGGTCTCGCCGGCGTCGAGCGTCGCATGGAGCGCCAGCAGGATCGCCGCGTATTGCGGGTCGGAGATCAGGCCGGAACTCATTTGCTGCATGTGCCGCCGCTGCAGGAGAACGGACGCCACCGAACCATCCTGCTGCGGGATATCCAGCAGGATCGGCTCGGCCTCCAGGCGCGCATGCACCCGGCGCATCATGCCGGCAATATCCGGATAGCGGGCCGCGGCTTGCGGCTGGCTGTCCACGGCCGCCTGCAGGCGCGCGAAATACGCGTCGGTATAGGCGGGCATCTTCACCGTCTGATCGAGGCCTTCGGCACTGGCGATGATCACACGGTCGATCTCGTCCGGGATATCCTTCAGCGCCGCCAGGGCCAGATGACTGCCATAGGAGATACCCCACAGCGTGACCGTGTCGGCGCCGAGATGGGCCCGCAGCGCCGAAATGTCCTGCACGCTTTCGCGCGTCGTATAGCCCTCGATGGCGACACCCTCGCCGCGCCAGAAGGCGCCGCATTCCTCGACAGCCTGCCGGTAGGCATTACCGTATTCGGCGTCGGACACCGGCTCGGTCTCGGATACATGGACCGAGGAGACACAGCGCGGCAGGCGGGTCGAGTCGCCGGTTCCGCGCTGGTCGAAGGCGATGACATCGCCATGCTGGCGCATCGCCATGAACAGTTCGAAGCGCGGCCCTTCTGCCGTACCGCTGCCCGAACCGCCCGGCCCCCCGGCCAGATAGACGATCGGCGGTCCGTCGGCATCGCCGGTTGCGGGAAAGCGGACATAGGACAGGGTGATCATGCGGCTGCCGGGATCGGACCGGTTTTCAGGCACCTGGAACGAGCCGCGCAGGGCGTCGACACTGTCGCCGGACCGCGCCGTGAAGGTGATCGGGTCCTCGGCACTTGCGGCCGGGATCACCGGCAGCGCCATGGCAAGACCGGCAATGACGAGAAGGGATCGGATGGGGGGCATGGGACTACCTCTGGAGCTGTTTCACCCTCATCCTCGGGCGCCCTGCTCCACCCCACACGCCGCGATCTGTGAACGGTCATGACCGGCCTGCAAACGGCATCGGCCTTCGCCCGGCGGCAGGCTAGACTGGGTGAATGAAAACCATCTGCGCCCTCCTCGCCGCCATCACGGCCTGGCTGATCATGTGCGACCCGGCACAGGCTCAGCCGGGCGCTCATGTCGAAGCGGCAAATGCGCGGGTCTGCCCCGTTGAAGATCCGGACCGGCTTCCCGACTTCTCCGGACCGGACTGCGAAACCGTGCCGCTATGGTCCGTCGATCCGCAGGGCCGGCATCTCTGGGTGCAGGCGCAGCTGATCCTGCGTCCTGAAAATCTCGACGGTCCCGGACCGTTCGGACTGCAGGTGCTCGCCAAGGCCTCCAGCGAAGCCTGGATCAATGGCACCTATCTGGGCGCCAATGGCCGGCCCGCCGGCACGCGCGACGCGGAGGTCCCTGGCCGGATGGACAGTGTGATCTATGTCCCGCGCACGCTTGTGCAGGAGGGCGAGAACACGGTCGTGCTTCGCCTGTCGGCCCAGCATGGCCTTATCCGGCTTGCAGCGCCGATCCATCGCGTCGCCTTCGGTCCCTACCGGAACCCGGGCCAGAGGATGATCCTGGCCTACTGGCCATCCCTGATCACATTCGGTGCCTTCGCGATCGGCTGCCTGTTCTTCGGCGTCACAGCCCTGCGCGGCGAAGACCGCGAGGGCTCGGCCATCCTGTCGGCGGCCTCGCTGTTTGCGGCGATCCAGTTGCTGGCGGAAGTCTCGCGCTCGCTCTACTCCTATCCCTACCCCGTGCACGAGATCCGGCTGGTGACGATCCTCGCCTGTGCCTTCGGTTTCGGATTGTGCCTGAACGCCTACCTGTTGCTGCGCCTGAGCGGGCTGGGCGTCAGGGCACGGATGCTTCGCCTGGCCGGACTGGCCGCCATCATGGCCTTGATCGTGGTCGTCGTGCCCGGTTTCGACGGCAAGACCGGCTTCGCGCTTCTGGCTGCCGTGGCGGCCGGGATCATCGGGGGCATCATCTGGAGCATCGGGAAACGCCCCGGGGCCCCGGCCTATCTCGCGCTTTTCTGCGCGTTCGCAGCGCTCATGATCGCTTTCCCGACCGACTTCATCGACACCTATTTCTACCTCGCCGCCGGCGGCATGCTGATCTTCCTCTTCTACCACCAGGCCCTGACCCTCGTCGGCGAACGCCAGCGCCGGCAAGCCGAGGAGCGGCGCGCGCGGCAACTCGAAACGGCCCTGGCCGAAGCACGCCAGCGCACAGCGCCTGCACAGCTGCAGCTCGTCAGTGCCGGACGCGTCGATTACGTGCCCACGGACCGGATCGTGCAGCTGAAAGGCGCCGGAGATTATGTCGAAGTCCACTACGATGACGGCCGCACAGCGCTCTACAACGGCTCCCTGGCGGGGCTGGAGGCGGAACTGCCGGAGACATTCCTGCGCGTTCATCGCTCTCACATCGTCAACACCGCCTTCGTCAACGCGCTTGAGCGCGACGCCTCCGGTATCGGCCGGCTGCTGCTGACCCAGGGCAGCGAGGTGCCGGTGAGCCGCCGCATCATGCCGAAGGTTCGCACAGCGCTGGCTCAGACTGCATCCTGATCGGGGCATTTGAGCTGGATCAAAGCCGCCACGGCTGTCATGCCCGATAGTGTTTCCGGCCCCATTGGCAAGGACTCCGGACATGCAAATCAACGAAACCCCGCAGTACGACGATACCGAGAACACGACCGGATGCTGCCCGCGTTTCAACCCGGTCGGGTGGGATGACCAGCTGCTGCATTTCAGGAACAAGCTCTTTGTCCGGGCGACCACACTGAGCGTTGCGCATATGCCGGTGAATATGGGTCAGGTTTTCGCACGCACCTTTGCCCGTATCGAAGCCGCGGGTGCTGGACCGGAACGCCAGTTCCTGGTTCTCAGCCGCGATCTGTCGCCCTGGAAGGCCGAACACCTGTTCGCCATCGCGAAGCGGGTGCCCGGCTCCGAGGTGGTAGAGATGTCAGGACATTTCCGTACACGGGTTTTCGAGGGCCCCTACAGTGAACAGCCCCGCTGGATCGAGCAAATGGAGGCCTTGCTGGCGGCTCGTGGTGAAGCGGCGGAAGCGATATACTTCTTCCTCACCACATGTCCGCGTTGCGCGCGCGCATACGGACGCAATCCGGTCGTGGCCTTTGCCCGCCTGACCGACCCAGCCTGATCTCGGAGCGCTTCAAACAGGCGCTCGCGCCCGGCCCGGCTGAGGGTGAACAGACCGCAGCCGATTTCGAGCACCCGCTCGGTCGGACGGATATCCAGACAGTCGACGATGCGCTGAAGCCGGTGCATGACGGCCGTCAGCTCCCGAGCGGCCAGCGGTCGAGAATGACGTGCTTCGTCTGACCGAGCAGGCTGTGCACCAGCACGAACTCGCCCGCGGTCCAGGCAATGGGCGCGACGGGGTGCGTGGCGATCATCGCGTCGTCATAGAGCAGGGTAACATGCGGCAGATACGGGCCGGCCTTGCGGCCCAGCCCCGTCCCCATCATGGCCTGCGCCAATACGCGCTGGAACGCCGTCACAGGCGTTTCGCTCTCGCTCGACTGCAGCACGAAGGGCCGGTTTCCGGACCGCCCGGAGAAACTGCCGACCCGGTCGAAATGCGGACGGAAAGATGGTGATGACACCCGGTCACCGGCCTGGCGTGCCTTGGCAACCAGATCGGCGGGCAAACCCGCATAGTCGCCGAGATGGGCCAGGGTGATGTGAAAGCGCTCCGGCGAGAGCGGACGGCCGGTCAGCCCGTGCCTGTCGCGCAATTGCGCCGCCAGCGCCGCAATCTGTCCGGCCGTGTCCGGGTCGGGGAAAAGAGCGAAGAAGAGCCGGTCCGTCGTGCGGACCGGATCCAGAAGGTTCAGCTGTTCGGACATGGCAGGCTCCGGCGACTCGGCGTCGCGCCAGCCTCACGGCATGGCGGGGACGAGGTCAAGCCGGAGCGCCTGGGACGCTTCTAGTCACGAGACATGTGCATGCGGTCGGCAACAGGTGCTGCAGCATGAACATCCGCCGGCAGCGGCGTCTCGAACGCACCCGCCCGTATGTCCTCGATCTGCCGGCGCACCCAGTGCTCCACCTCGACGCTCGGCAGGAGACCGCGGCCGGTGGAGGCGTAGTCCAGGCCTTCCAGAACCTCGGCATAGGGCCCGAAGCCCTGGACCCGATAGGGCAGGACGATCGTGCGCCCCTCGCCTTCATTGGCCGCTGTCACAAAGTCCCGGATCCGCACTTCGGCGGCTTCGCGCGCTTCCGGCCAGTCCTCGCGCAGCGTCTCGACACGAACCTCGCGGAAGGGCATCGCCTCGCGAACGGTATCTGCGCGCGCATCGATCCAGTCGATCCAGCGGTGGTTTTCCGCATCATCGCCGGGACCGTGGGCGAGGATCAGAACACTCTCATTCTCGGGCGTTTCGCTGAGTAAGCGCGCCCGCTCGACCAGCACCGCACCCATCTCCGGCGCTTCGGCCAGCCCTTCAGTCGAAAGCGCGTACTCCGCATCGGTGTCGAGGCGCCAGTATTCCATGCGCATGCCGTGATGGCCGCCCTCTTCCCCGTCCGCGTCTTCCGGTTCAGGCCGCGCCGGCGCGCCGGTGTCCAGGCCGATGATCTCGCGCGTGCGCTCGTACCAGCTCTCACCTGAGATGAAGAGACGCACCACACCGATACGGTCGACACCACGGTTCTCCAGCCGGTCGACAGCCTCCTGCAGGCTCACCGCATCGGCCATGCCGAAGGCCAGTTCCAGCGGATAATCCTGATCGATCGGCGCGAGCATGTCGCGCACTTCGCCGTTCCACGTCTCGCCACCACCATGTGCCATGACCAGAACGCCGAACCCGTCGGCCTCGTTCTGGGCGGTAGCAGAGGCGGTCGCGAGGCTTGCAGCCGCCATCGCAGCAAGAATGGGGAATTTCATGATCGCACTCTGGGTCAGCCATCAGACAGGCTGCAGCCGTAATGCGATTGCATCTCAAAAGCAATAATGACCGGTGCGACCGACTGACGCTTTCGCCAGACGCCCGTGGCTCAATAGTGCGGCGGCGGTGCGTTGTCCGGCAGCGGCGCCTGATCCTCCAGCGTCGCGACGCGGGACATCAGCTTGTCGAGCCGGCGTTCAAGCCGGCGGATATCCTCGCGCTGGGCCAGCACGACCTCGTTGAGCTCCTCGATCGTGCGATCCTGGTGCGCGATATGGGACTCGAGACTGTCGATGCGGGCGGCCTGGCTGTCGATCATGATCAGTCTCCCGGGAGGTTTGCTTGGGTGCGTCACCCTATGCCGTGTCGAGCCGGGCTCGAACAGTCTTTCGCACCCGGCAAGGCGGTCCGGCGGGCCCCCGATCGCATCCCCGCCGATGCCTTCATGGCAATAACGAACTCACCAGCAGTCCGGACAGATAAAGTCCCAGTCCGAACACGGCATGGGTCACCAGGCTGTGGAAGCGGGCGCGGCCCGGCGCCGGGGTACGGCTGGCGGCAAAGCCCGCCCCCAGTGCCGGCTGCATGACCAGAAAGGGGAACAGTACGGTCCCGAGGCCAATAGTGAGAGCTGGCGCGAGAGTCGGCGCGTCAAGCCACCCAAGCCCCCGCACTGCCAGCAGCAACGCGGCAAAAGCGATACCGGTCAGATAGTGGACGAGCCACCCCAGCGCCCGCTCACCCGCGACAGGCACAGCCGCAGCGATGGACCGGTGCGCAAACCGCCCCCGTGGCATGTGACCGATCCAGCGGCCCAGAAGCGCATAATCCAGCGAGGCGACACCCCACAGGCGCGCCTTCACGACGCCCCAGACATCCATGACCGCCGTTGCTCCGCATCCGATCAGCACGGCGGCAATCAGAAAATCGATAGCGGGATCAGACATTCTCGCCTCCGATCGCCCAGCACGCAGCCGTGAAGCGAACCATGCCCCCGGCGGTGTAGGGCCCGTATGCGGAACGCGCGGCCTCGATCACCGCCGCACGATGATCCGTATCGAGTTCGGGCAGGAACCGTCCGAGCGGGCCGAGCCGCGTCAGCCACGTCTCCAGCGCGCGCTCCGGGAGAGAACAGGCGAGATCGAGTGGCGCCATGGTAACGCCGGACCACCCGCTGTCGCGAAGTATCCCGCGCACATGGTTTTCATCGGCAAAGGCGAATTGTCCGGTCGGCTGGAGCGCCGCAGCAAGGTGCTCCGGCAACAAAGGCCGCACCGCGGCTTCCGCGACCGTCATGAAGGGATTTTCCGCCGGGTCGCGCCAGGCGATGACGGCCAGCTGTGCGCCCGCGACGCTGGCCCCGCGCAGATTGGCGAAGGCGCGCACCGGATCGCGGAAAAACATCACACCGAAGCGCGACACGATGCGGTCGTACCGGGCAACGCCAAGCGGATGATCCTCGGCATCCGCACAGATGAAGTCCGCTTTCGATCCCGACATCGCTGCACGTTTGCGGGCCAGATCGATCATCGGTTCCGAGATGTCGATACCAGTACAGCTTCCCGCACCGCGCAAACGATCTGCCAGCGCCAGTGTGGTTGCACCGGTGCCGCAGCCAACGTCTAGGACATCACGCGCGCCCTGCTCCAGACAGCCCGTCACGATGACATCCTCGAAGCGCTTGAACATGCCGTCCAGCAGCACCTGGGCCTCCACCCAGTTCTGCCCGGCAATGCCGTTCCATATATCCTTCGCCGTGGGCGGATTTGCCTGCGCCGTGTTCATGTCGATCTCCATTTTGCCTTGCCGGAAAGCGGCGGAAGGCTCATGCTGCCACCTCAAGTCAACTTGAGGTCAAGCGATGAAAGACCTGGACACAGCAGAACTCGCCCGGCTGACCGGACTGCCCGCCTCGACCCTGCGCTATTACGAGGAAAAGGGGCTGATCGTGTCGATCGGCCGGCGCGGTCTGAAACGCCTGTTCGACCCGTCTGTCGTCGACCGGTTGTCCCTGATTGCCCTGGGCCGGGCGGCCGGCTTCTCGCTGGACGAGATCGGCGGCATGTTCGCGCCCGACGGCGAACCGCGCATCGACCGCGACCAGCTGACGGAGAAAGCGGAGGATATCGACCGGACCATCGGGCGGCTGACCGCAATGCGCGACGGGCTTCGCCACGCCGCCGAATGCCGCGCGCCGACCCATATGGAATGCCCGACCTTCAGGCGCCTGATGCGGGTGGCGGCCAGGGGTGGGCTCGGTCATCCCCGGCAGATGCCACAATCACGTCCAGAGTTGCCGCCCTTGCGCGGCGGGGCATCGACGGCGCGGGCTGACTCGTGAACAATGCGTGCCAAACCCGAGGAGGCTTGCGCATGACCACGATCTACGACTTCAACGCCATCGACATCGCCGGTGAGGAAGTCTCGCTCGCCGACTATCGCGGCAAGGTGCTGCTGATCGTCAACACCGCCTCGAAATGCGGCTTTACCCCCCAGTATGAAGGCCTGGAAGCGCTCTACAAGGACCTGCAGGACAAGGGGCTCGTGGTTCTCGGCTTTCCCTGCAACCAGTTCGGCAATCAGGAACCCGGCGATGCCGAGGAGATCGCGAACTTCTGCAAGCTCACCTATGATGTGAACTTCCCGATGTTCGCCAAGATCGACGTCAACGGCGCGGACGCGGCGCCGCTCTATGAATTCCTGAAGCGCGAAGCCCGCGGCCTGATGGGTTCGAAAGCCATCAAGTGGAATTTCACCAAATTCCTCGTCGACCGCGAAGGCAATGTGGTCAAACGTTTCGGGCCCCAGGAGACACCGGAAAGACTGCGCGGCGCAGTCGAAGCCCTGCTTTAGGCCAGGCGGGCCATGCGCCGCGCACAATCGGGCTGAAAGGCCAGGATGGCGGCCTGCATGACGGGGGAACACCCTGCGCGGTCGAAACCCGGCGGCGATTTCGGGCGCCCGTCCGCCATCGGCATGACCTCGGCATGCGGCGCCAGCGGCAAGAGCACAAACCCGGCCAGCAAGCCGGCAATGCTGCCCAGCCGCCTCACAGCCCCAGCTCGCTCAGTCCAGGATGATCGTCCGGCCGGCGGCCCTGTTCCCAGTGGAATTTTCGGTCGGCCTCGCGGATCGGTGTGTCATTGATGCTGGCAATGCGCCGCCGCATCAGCCCGTCCGGCGCAAACTCCCAGTTTTCATTGCCGTAGGCGCGATACCAGCTGCCGCAATCGTCACGCCATTCATAGGCGAAACGCACGGCGATGCGATTGGCCTGGAATGCCCAGATCTCCTTGATCAGGCGATAGTCGTGCTCGCGTTTCCACTTGCCGGTCAGAAAGGCGACGATTTCCGCGCGCCCGGTGAGAAAGATCTCGCGATTGCGCCACTCACTGTCCGGCGTATAGGCCAGCGAGACCCGTTCCGGATCGCGCGAATTCCAGGCATCCTCGGCCAGGCGGACCTTTTCGGCGGCGGCCTTGAACGTGGTGAAGGGCGGAACCGGCGGGCGGATGGTCGGGGTCATCGTGCGCCCTCCCGGTTGCCCGCAAGGGCGAGCTCGGCCCGCAGACGCGCATTCTCGTCCTCGAGACCCGCCAGGCGTTCACGCACCCCGCGCATGGTCTCGATGATCTCTGCCTCGGTGAAGCGCGGTGTGATGTGTTGCGGACAGTTCCAGTCGAAGGCGGCAAGGTGCAGCAGAACGATGCGCTCCGGCCGGGCGCGATAGCCCGGCGTCAGGACCTGGTCGGCGAGGTCGCTGTCCGGCCCGGACGGCAGAAGCTCGACCGTGGCGAAGATCTTGAGGCGGGCCTGGTTGGCATAGTCCATCAGGATCAGCGCGACACGGGCATTTGCCCGGGCATTGCCGGTAGAGATGTATTGCCGGTTCCCGCGATAGTCGGCGAAGGCCAGCGTGCGCTCGTCGAGCACAGTGAGAAAGCCCGCCGGGCCGCCGCGATGCTGAACATAGGGCCAGCCGGTCTCGGACACGGTGGCCATGTAGAAACTGTCGCGCGCCGCGATGAAATCCATCTCGTTGCGCCCGAACCGGTCGAAGGCGCGATCGCCCTCGAACTGTTCCCAGACATGGGCACTGCCCATTTCCGCCTGCATCGCACGCACGCCGGGCGTGGTCGCAATATCGAGAAATCCGTAGCTCATGGCGAAGCTCCTGTCCTGGCCGCCGCAAAAAGAACGGGCGGACCGGTAAACCGGCCCGCCCGCTCGCCATCAGGCCGCTTCCGCAGCGCTGACGACGGGGAAGTCGATATCCGTCTGGGCGACGATGTTGATGAGGTTGGTGAAGACGTTCTCGGCCGCGACGGCGACGATCTCGACAATCTGGCCATCCGAGTAGCCGGCATCGCGCAGCTCGGCGATATCGATATCGGAGACCTGGCCGCGCTCACGCACCACTTTCGCGGCGAAGCGGACCGCGGCTTCGGCCTTTGCATCACCGGACTGACCGCGGCGATTGCGGTCGATCTCTTCCGGCGTGAGCTTGGCCAGGTTCAGGCCGAGATAGGTGTGGGCGGACAGGCAGTAGTCACAGCCATTGATCTGGGCCACGGCCAGGGCGATGCGTTCGCGGGTCTTCACGTCGAGCGTCTTCGCCAGCGCGCCGTTATTGCCGGCAAAACCTTCCAGTGCCGCCGGGCTGGTCGCGATCAGGCGGAACATGTTCGGCACGGTGCCGAGCTGTTTGTGCACAGCGTTGAGGATCGGCTTGGACGCTTCCGGTGCGGAATCGAGAGCGGGGATCGGCAGACGGGACATGTTTTCTCCTTCGGGGTCCGTGCGATCCATCGCGGATCGCGTCTTGCCGGGGAGAAATAGGCATTTCACCGGAAACGATAATCCGCTACTTCCGGAAACGTCTTTTCCAATTTTCGGAACAATCATGGACCGTCTCAAAGCCATGTCGATCCTGGTTCAGGTCGTCGACAGCGGAAGCTTCTCCGCCGCGAGCCGCACGCTGGGCATCCCCCTGGCAACGGTGAGCCGGCAGGTGACCGAGTTGGAAACCCATCTGGGCACGCGGCTTCTGACGCGCACCACGCGCAAGCTCGCCCTGACAGACGCAGGGGTCGCCTATCTCGCCTCGGCCCGCCGCGTCCTGGAGGATATCGACGAGGCGGAGCGCACCGCGGCCGGCGAATTCCACACGCCGCGCGGCGCGTTGAACCTGACCGCGCCTGTCTGTTTCGGACGGCTGCACACCCTGCCCGTCGTGAAAGACTTTCTCGCCGCCTACCCGCAGATCAGCGTCGGCCTCACCCTGTCCGACCGGAATTTGCATCTGATGGAAGAACATATCGACATGGCGGTCCGGATCGGTGCCCTGCCCGACAGCAACATGATCGCAACCCGCGTCGGATCAGTGCGGACGGTTCTCGTCGCCAGCCCGCAGCTGCTTGCTGCCCATGGCACGCCGAAAACGCCCGACGACATTGCGGCCCTGCCGGGCGTGCATTTCGATGTCCTCTCACCGGGCGGCCGCTGGAGCCTGACGCCGCCGGGCAGCAAGCCGGTCGATATCGCCTGCCAGCCCAGGCTCACCGTTTCTGCTGCCGATGCCGCCGTCTGGGCGGCAAGCGAGGGTATCGGCGTGACCCGGGTGCTCAGCTATCAGTGCGCGGACGCGGTGCGCGACGGCTCGCTGCGCATCCTCATGGAAGACTTCGAGCCCGCCCCCCTGCCCGTGCATCTCATCCATGCGAGCCGCAGGGCCCTGCCGACGAAGATGCGTGTCTTCCTCGATTTCGCCAAAGCTGCCCTGAAAGACCGGCTCGCGGCCATTGCCTGACGGGTTCTACGACAACGCGAGCTGTTTGCGGCGGGCCGCGACATAGTCCCTCAACAGGCCGGCCCGGCGCGGCCGGAAGCTTTCGCCGCCGCGTTCCAGACCTTCAATGCGCGAGACGTGGAAAACCCGATAGTCCAGCCGCAGGCGGCAATGCGCCAGCAGCATCAGCGTGCCTTCGCCATAGGACAGACCCAACGGCCAGATCTCGCGCTCGGTGCGGTTCTCCTTCAGATCCCGATAGGTCATGACGAGCGAGAACTCGTCCCAGCAGGCCTGGCGCAGCAGGTCCATGTCGATCCCGACCGGTGGACGCGTGTCGGCCGGGAACCAGGCGCGCATCGCCGAGTGCATCGCCTGGCGCGACTGGGCGTCCGGCAGCGTCGCGATGATCCGCGCCAGCGCGTTCTTGCCGGCGGCTGTCAGCGTGTCGTCGCCGATCCGTTCCAGCGATCCCACGGCCAGCATCAGCGCCTCGATTTCCAGACGCGAAAAGCTCTGCGGCGGCAGGGCCGGATCCTCGGTCAGCGTGTAGCCAACCCCCGCCGCACCGTCGATCAGGGCGCCACCGGCACGCAGGGTGGCGATGTCGCGATAGAGCTGGCGCAGGGAGACCCCGGTCTCGTCTGCCAGCCGCGCGGCCGTCACCGGGGACGGCAGGCGCCGCATCGTGTCCATCAGACGCATCAGACGGTCTGTGCGGGCCATTCTCGCTCCTGCCGCAATCTGTCAGCAGGGCGTGTGTAAGACACCGTCATCGCTAGACAAAGGAAAAACCCCATGCCCACGCTCTATCATTCCCCGATGAGCCGCTCCTCCGGCATCGTCGCGCTGATCGATGAACTCGGCGCCGATGTCGAAATCCGTGAAGTCACAATCCCGCGCCAGGACGGCACGGGCGGTCCGGATCCGGCCAATCCGCATCCGGAGAAGAAAGTGCCCTTCCTGGTCGATGGCGAGGAAACCGTCCGCGAGCGCGGCGCGATCATCCTCTATCTCACCGACAAATACCCCGAAGCCGGACTCGGTCCGATCGAGGGCGAGCCGGGACGCGGCGCCTACCTGTCCTGGCTGTTCTATTATCAAGGCGTGATGGAGCCGGTCTTCATCCTGCACTGGGCCGGCCTGTCGCATCCTGCGATCACCGCCAGCCTGCGCGACATGGACGCCATGCTGGCCCGGCTCACCGACGCGCTGGAAAAGGGCCCATACCTTCTCGGCGAAAAATACTCTGCCGCCGACCTTCTGTGTTCCAGCCCGTTCCAGTGGTTCTCCGACCTTTTGCCGGACAATCCGAAAATCCGCGACTGGGTCGCCCGCTGTGCCGACCGGCCGGCCGTCAAGCGGACGCTGGAACGGGATGCTGCGGCACTGCAGCCGGGCTAGGACTTCGCGCGGCGCGGACTGCGGCGCTTGACCGGTTCCGGTGCAGGCTGGCTGGCTTCCAGCGCCAGCCGGGCGGCGCGCAGTTTGCTGGTGAGCGCCGTGCGCGCTTCGTGCTCTTCCTTGAGATATTCGCGCACGACCGCATCGGTGACATCGGCCTTGGATTTCGGCGCCGTCGACTTCAGCGTGAAGATACTCTCATCAATTTTCTGGACCATGCGTGTGTTCTCCTTGAACCGGGATCCGGAAACGACAAAGGCCGGGCTGATGCCCGGCCTTTGCAATTGCCAATCCGGCGTGCTGGCATCCAGCTGCCGGATAAACCGGATGCCTAGACGGCTTCCAGATTGTCAGCGGCGCTCTTGCCGGAGCGCTTGTCCTGGACGACGTCGAAGCTGACCTTCTGGCCTTCCGACAGCGTCGGCATGCCGGCGCGCTCGACGGCAGAGGCGTGGACGAACACGTCCGTGGAGCCATCTTCCGGAGCGATGAAGCCGAAACCTTTGGTGGTGTTGAAGAATTTAACGGTACCAATAGCCATGACGAGATCCTTTCAATCAGTCACGTGTAGGTGGGCCCCGCCGACCGTGTGCCGGCAGATACCCGAGTGTCGATTTTGGAAGGAAGAGCGTCAGGGGGGCGAAAACCGCGCCCAGAAGATTCGTCATTCAATATCGATGAGCCATCTTATGCGCCGGAACTGTGTCGGAAACAAGGCCTGACCGGCTGCTTTCCGGAAATTCAGGCGCTCGGACCCTATCAAGTACGCTGCTGCAGCTCAGCGGTCGCACCGGCCGGGAACCGCATCGATCCGTCGCCAGACCTGCTCCCGGGCCAGCAATTCCCGCCCGGCGGCCGCGCGAACGGCGAGATAGCCCAGATCGATCGGGTCGGGCAGATTGCCCATCGCGGCACCGATCGCGACCGACACCCCCTCGTCCATGCTCGCCCCCTCATAGAGCAGCACGTCAAGCCTGTCCGGTCCGGCGGCTGCGATCTCGGCGTGGTAGACCGCCCCCTCGGCGCGGACATAGACCCGGCCTTGCCAGACCCCGGTCTCCGGCTGCGCACGCGCATCGAATACGACCTGGCTGCCGCAGACCCGCTCGCCCCAGGCCCAGAAGTCAGGGTGGGAATAGTCGCGTGCATCGTCCGGCCCGTCATAGGCAACGAGCCGGCCGCACAGGGCATCGGCCCGCGTTTCGCATCGCAGGACCTCGATCACGCCCTGACCGTCTGGCAGCGACCAAAAACCGGTGACGGCGTCGGTGCGCCCGGACGGCATGTCCGGTGTTGCGGCACAGCCCGTCAGGGCTGCCATCAGGGCGATGAGCAGGGCCAGCGCCATGACACGCACGAGCATGACGAAGGGGTTCATGGCTTTGCCCCTTCCCCGCCGCTACGCCGGGCCGGTGCGCCATAGGTCACCCGGCGCAGGACCACTTCCAGCGGCCCCCGCCCGAACAGCCGGGCAAACAGTCCGACAGCCAGCATGGCTGCAAGCGCCACGCCAACGCTCAGCGGCAGGAGGGCGGCATGTCCCAGCTGGCCGAACAGGCCCAGCCCGTAGGCTCCGAACAGCACGCCGGCGATCACGCCCTGCAGCACATAGGCGGACAGGGAATTCCGTCCGGCCAGAACCAGGATCTCCGGCAGGCGCGGCCGTTCGAAGGCGAGACGGATGATGCAGAGATAGGCCGCGGCCAGTACGGGGGCGCCCAGACCGAGCGACACGAAGCTCGCAAGATCGGCCAGACCATTGCTGCCAAAGCCCGGCCCGTTGGCGACATAGCCATAGGCGATGTTGAGCGGCAGGCCAGCCATCAGCAGCCAGGGCAAGGCATGGGCGCAATGGCGCCGCCAGGGGGAACCCGGTTCGAAGAAGCCGGTCTTGGCCGCCGCCAGTCCCGCCGCATAGGCGCAGAAGGCCAGCGGTCCCTGCAGGATGATCAGGAAGACGAGGGTTTCCGGCCAGTCCGCCAGGCGCGCAAGGACGGCCTCGCCATAGCTGCCGCCCAGCCCCGGCCCCGAGGGAAGGGGCACGGCCCCGGACGGCAGCAGCGTGGCCAGCCATATCAGCGACAGGCAGGACACGAGCACCATGCCCGCCGCAATGGCTGCCAGAACGCCGGGACGCGCACGGCGAAACGGCCAGATCAGCAGGCCGAGCAGCGCATAGAGCAACAGGATATCGCCGGAGAAGACGAAAATGGCGTGCGCAATGCCAAAGAGAGCCAGCATGACCAGTCGCCGGCCATAACGCCGCCCGGCACTGGCACCGGCCCGCTCGGCCGACCTTTGCTGGATCTCGATCCCCCAGCCGAACAGGAAGGAGAACAGCATGAAGAACTTGGCTTCAAAAAAGATCCCCGTGAACAACGCAGCAGCCTGGTTCCACAGCCCGTCCGGTGCCGACAGCACCGCGCCCTGTGGCAGGCCCATGAAAGGCAGGTTGACCACGCAGATGCCGATCAGTGCCGCGGTGCGCAGCGTATCGACGGTTGAATTACGATCCGGTACCGGCATAAAACCCTCATTGAACAGTCGCTCAATTTAATTGAGCAATGGCTCAATGAGTCAAGAGGGACGCGATGACAGATGTGAAGAAACCCCGGGGCAGCGGCCGCGAGCGGATATTCCGGGCGGCGGTCGAAGTGTTGATGGAGAGCGGTCTGGAAGCGGCCCAGACCCGCAGTGTCACCGAACGTGCCGGCGTGGGAACGGGCCTGCTGAACCATTATTTCCGTTGGCCGGTGCTGCGGGCAGCGGCCTGGGAAGCCGTGTTCGAGGACGCTCCGGCTGACATCCGGCGCGCAGACGAAACGCCCCGTGCCGCGATCGGGCGCTTCATGGCCGAGGCCTTCGCACCGGAAGCCCGGCTTTACTGGCGACTGTGGATCGATGCCGAACGGCTGGCGCCGCACGACCCGCCCATCGCCGAAGCGCTGGACCGGATCCGCACACAATTGCGCAGCGCCCTCGCCCGCCTGCTTACCGAAGGTGTGACAAACGGCGACTGGCAACTGCCCGACCCGGCCGCCACGGCCCTGCGCCTCGACGCCCTGCGCGACGGCCTCGCCGGGCTTATCCTGGCAGGCGATCCGGCGATGAATGCGGACAAGGCGCGGCAGCATCTGGAAGCGCTGTTCGCGATGGAGTGCGGTGTGGCGGGCGGAGGCTAGACCGAAGGGGCCTGGATGATCGCGCGGACCTGCTTCATCGTCATGAACATGCGTCCGGCCTGGCTGGCGAAATCCTGGAATCCGAAATCCCGATACCAGGCGCAGCGGCGGGCGAACGCGGCCTCGCCGCCATCGTTCATCACATCGAGAACCAGGGCAAAGCAGCCGGCCTCTTCGCTTATCCGGCTGGCCTTCTCGAAAACATGATGCATCAGGATCGAGCCGATCCCCTGACCTTGCGCAATTTGACTGACAGCAACCTGGCCGAGGAAGAGAACGGGCAGTTCGCCATGAGCGGGCGTACCGCGCGGCTTTTTAGGCAGCTCTGTCACATCCATCATGCCCAGATTGATGGCGTGATAGCCCAGAATGCGGTTGTCGCCGTCGGCAGTGATGACATAGACCCGGGTCATGTCGTCGACCTGCGGCCGCTTCGCCGTCAGCTTGAGATAATTGTCCAGCCGGTCGACGCCGCATGAAAAACCGGCGCGGTCATGCCGCGCCGGATCAAATTTTTCGATGCGCAGATCGACGCCGTCAGTCGGCATGCACGACGCGGCGGCGATAGGCTTTTGCAGCCTCCAGGGCCCGCGGCGTCGGCGGCAGATCGGCATCCAGGGCCGCGGAAAAACGTGCTGCGTCCTCCGCCGAAAGCACATGGCGGGATTGCGCTTCGATCACGCGCGCGGCCTCATTCTCGATTGCGGCGCGCAGGAAGACCGACTTGTCGACACCCAGCGACGTCGCCGCACGCTCGATCATCTCGCCAAGCTGATCGCCATGACGAATTTGCGTCGTGCGGGTCTGCTTTTCAGCTGTGCGGCCAGGGCCGGTAAAATTGAGCATCGCAAGCCTCCTCACCGAAATGTGGTGCACGAAGCACTACAAATCAATTAAACGAGCGGAAGGCATCCTTCCCCGACGGGGAAGGCGGGCCGGAGCAAAAAATTCGGGGCGGAAGGGGTGAAAGCGCAAAACGCTTGCTGACTCTAGCCGAGGTCCCCCACTCCACCGCCGCTGATGCACCGGTCCCCTCATTCATCAAGGGCCAACATCGGATCAGGTTCCGCTTGGCCCGACCGTGGACGATTTGCATTCACCAATTCTGGGCTGATCCGGACATATCTGACCTTGGCCTCGAATTCGGCAAGAGTGTCCCCAAGCGCTTTCAAGCCGCAACTCGCGCCCTCCACGCCTGAAGGAGGATCTCGCGCTCTGCCTCGTCAAAAAACTCCGGCGCGCCCTTCCCCCAGGCTGCATCCATCAGCGCGCTCGCCGCTTCAGACCAAGGCGAGACAAGCCAGCTCTCATCCTCATCTTCCTCGATTGCAGCATCACCGTCCGCACGAATGGCCGCATTCCAGACACCTCCATGAACCAGAGACAGCCCATGCCCAATGGGTGAGCGCGTGGCACCCTGCCCAGCGGCGAGCACCCCATCCATGCTGCACTCGTCTGATGTCTCACGCTTCTCGGTTTCCGCCAGCCAACGATACCAGCCGGCGGTCTGGAGTACCTTGGCCTCATCATGCCTGTTCGCAGCAAGCTGCTCGGCCTGCGGCCGCGCCAGCGCGGACGCATATGCCAACACCTCTTCGACCGCTTCGCCGTGTGCGCCAAACACGTGATGCGTCTTTATCTCCCGGATGATCCTGACCGAAATGCAGCGCGTATAGTTTCCGCGATGACCTTGCGGCTCCAGTCTCTCAACAACCTGAACCAGCCAGAGCCGCCCCGGCCAGTTTGCCAGCAGCACATGCCCCAGACTGTGATAGGCCACAATCCACGGCGGCTTCCGGTCGGCAATCTCGATCAGGTCGCCAGGGCTCGCCGTCGCTAAAGGCCCGGTCTTGTCGACTGGAACATATACAAAACCGGCCTCGACAGCTTTCATACGATAGGCCCGCCAAGCGACCTCGCCGGTTGGAAAGTATTGCCCCACCTCCGGCATATGCGTCTCCAGATATTCCAGATCCAGATTGCCACCGCCCGGAAGTCCGATTTCGACAATCCCGCCGAACTCTCCGCTCCAGTTGGACACCTCTATCTTCCAGCCATTGCTCGCAGAAAACAGAATGTCGCCCTTGATGTGTTCTTGAGGGTCGCGGTCAGGTGTGAGCGTGATTTCCCCCGCCTCAATGCGGCGCAAAACGTCGATCACTTCGGCCTGCGTAACGCTCATTCAGTACGCTCCTGCCCGTAAGGCCGCTATTGATGGCTTTTCAGAAGCCGGACTGCTGATCGCACAGATGCCATCGTCTTGCACAGGTGCACGCCTCAGAACGCACGCTGAAGCGTTCCATCAAGGAAACTGCCTCGTCTCGGAAGACGAGGCCGTCTGGCGCGACAATCGGCAGCAAGAGACGGCAAGAATCCGTGCCTACTCCCACTCAATCGTCCCCGGCGGCTTGGACGTGACGTCATAGACCACCCGGTTCACGCCGCGGCATTCATTGATAATCCGCGTCGCCACCCGGCCGAGGAAATCGTGTTCGAACGGGTAGTAGTCGGCGGTCATGCCGTCGACCGACGTCACCGCGCGCAGGGCCAGGACGTGGTCGTAGGTGCGCTCATCGCCCATCACGCCGACGGTGCGCACCGGCAGCAGCACCGAGAAGGCCTGCCAGATCTTGTCATAGAGGCCTGCCTTGCGGATCTCGTCGATATAGATGGCGTCGGCCTTGCGCAGGATGTCGGCCTTTTCCTTGGAGACGGCGCCGGGAATGCGGATCGCCAGGCCAGGCCCCGGGAAGGGATGGCGGCCGACAAAGGCTTCCGGCAGGCCCAGCTCGCGGCCCAGCGCGCGCACCTCGTCCTTGAACAGTTCACGCAGCGGTTCGACCAGCTGCATGTTCATGCGCTCCGGCAGGCCGCCGACATTGTGGTGCGACTTGATGGTGACCGAAGGGCCGCCATCGAAGCTGACGCTTTCGATCACGTCCGGATAGAGCGTGCCCTGAGCGAGGAAGTCGGCGCCGCCGGCCTCTTTTGCCTTGGCCTCGAAGACGTCGATGAAGAGCTTGCCGATCGTCTTGCGCTTCTTTTCCGGATCGTCGATGCCGTCCAGCGCCTCGAGGAAAAGTTTCTCCTCATCGGCATGGACGAGCGGGATGTTGTAGTGCTCGCGGAACAGGGTCACCACCTCGTCCGCCTCGCCCAGGCGCATCAGGCCGGTATCCACGAAGACGCAGGTCAGCTGGTCGCCGATCGCCTCGTGCAGCAGTACGGCCACGACCGAGCTGTCGACACCGCCGGAGAGACCGCAGATAACTTTCTTGTCGCCGACCTGGGCACGCACCTTGGCGATCGCCTCGTCCTTGAAGGACTTCATCGACCAGTCGCCGGTCAGGCCGGCAATCGTGTGGGTGAAATTGCGCAGCAGGGCCGCGCCGCGCGGCGTGTGAACCACTTCCGGGTGGAATTGCACACCGTAGAAACGGCGGTCCTCGTCGGCGATGGCGGCAAACGGGGCATGACCCGATTTCGCGATCACCTTGAAACCCGGCGGCAGAGCGGAGACCCGGTCGCCATGGCTCATCCAGACGCGTTCCTCATGACCGACCGGGCCGAAGCCCTCGAACAGCGGGCTGTCCTCGATCAGGGTGATGTCGGCACGGCCGAACTCGCGATCGTCCGAAGCTTCCACCGCCCCGCCCAGCTGGGCGCACATGGTCTGCTCGCCATAGCAGATGCCCAGCACCGGCAGGCCGCGGGTGAAGACGCTGTCATCGGCGCGCGGGGAATTGTCCCAGTGCGTCGAGTGCGGCGAGCCGGACAGGATGATCGCCTTGGGGTCGAAATCGTCGATGAAGGCGGCGTCGGCGCGATTATAAGGGTGGACCTCGCAATAGACGCCACTTTCGCGCACGCGGCGGGCGATCAGCTGGGTCACCTGACTACCGAAATCGATGATCAGGAGTTTCTGGTGGTTCTGGTCGATAATATCGTCGGTCATGCGCGCACGGGCCTGCAGGCGCAGGCCTCCCGGAGGTCAAATTGTGAGGAAAGGGCCGAGTCGAGGTTCAGCATGCGGCCGGATAGCGCGTAACGGGCAAAATGGCTAGAGGGCACGGGCGCCCCGTATGCAACCGGGCAGATGTTTTCCCGGCGCCCGGCCCGGTTTCCCTTGATCCCGGGCTCCGGGGGCTTCACCTATAGGGCGCCCGCATTCGCAATCTGGAGACTCTCATGCGCCGGTTTCGCCACGCCCTTCTTCCCGCCGCTCTGATCCTCGCGGCCTGCGCCCAGCCCGCGGCTCAGGGCAATGACTGGCAGCTCGACAGCGCGACCTCCTCGGTCGGCTTCGTCTCCATCAAGTCCGGCGAGATCGCCGAGACGCATCATTTCACGAACCTCACGGGTTCGGTTGCCGAGGACGGAACGGCCGAACTCCTGATCGCGCTGGACAGTGTGGAAACCGGCATCGATATCCGCAATGAGCGCATGCGGGAACATTTCTTCCAGACAGGCGAGTATCCGCAGGCCCGGCTGACAGCGCAGATCGATCTTGCGGCCCTGACCGGCCTGGAACCGGGCCAGCGCACCACCCTGCCGCTGCAGGGCACGCTGGAACTGCACGGCGTCAGCCTGCCGGTCGAGACCGAGGTTACCGTGACCGATCTCAATGGCGAGCGCGTGCTGGTGGAAACCGCGCAACCGGTCCTGCTCCATGTCGATGATTTCGGCCTGGCAGACGGTCTCGCCACGCTTCAGGGCCTGGCCGGCCTGCCCTCGATCACACCGGTGGTCCCTGTGACAGCGTCACTGGTGTTCGAGCGGGAGTAATTGCATTACACCTCTGTAATACATTGAATTAGTTTAACTTACCGGATAGCCGCCCGTTATAGTAGACGCCCCACTCTCGTCACAGCGAGGGATGCGGCGCGATGCAGTATGCAGTTGGAAAATCTCCGATTTTCATCGGCGGCGCGCCCCGCTCAGGCACCACCCTCCTGCGCGCCATCGTCAATGCCAGCCGCAATATCGTCTGCGGGCCGGAGATGCGGGTCATCCCGGCGTTATGCCACCTGGCAGAGCAGATCGAGACCTCCCATCTCGACGTTCTCTCGACCGACTACGGTCTGGATGCCGATGCGCTGAATGCCCGGTTCGCAAAGACGATCGACACACTTCTGTCGCCCTTGCACGTCCGTACCGGCGCGCGCGTAGCCGAGAAGACGCCGGCCAACATCCTGCACTTCAGCCAACTGCGCCGGCTCTTCCCGGACAGCCCGCTGATCGGGATTGTGCGTGACGGGCGCGATGTCGTGGCCTCGCTTCTTTCGATGGACTGGCGCGACAGCAAGGGGCGGCCGATGGCGATCACGCAGGATGCCGGGGCGGCCGCCGAGCTTTGGGTGCACAGCGTCCAGGCCGGCGCCCGCATGCATGACGATCCGAATTATCTGGAACTGCGCTACGAGCGCCTTGTGACCGATCCGGAGAACGAGATCGAGCGGCTGTTCGACAAACTCGGTGAAGACGCGGCCGCCAAAGCCCGTGCCCTCGATCACGCCCGCCATTTTGACCGCGATGCCGGCTCGACCGAGTCGAGCGCCGAACGCGTCGCCCAGCCGATCGACGCCTCGGCGATCGGACGCTGGCAGCGCGATCTCGACGACCGCCAGCTGGCACAGATCGACGCCGTTGCCGGCCGCGTCCTGCGTACGCTCGGCTATGCCTGAGCCGGCTGACCCCGCCCCCGGCGACGGTCAGCGCCTGGTCTTTGCCGGCGGTTGTCCGCGCTCCGGCCTCACCCTTCTGCGCCGGCTGGTCGAGCCGCACAGCCGCATCCATTGCGGACCGGATACCGGCCTGCCGCCCGCCATCGCCATGCAATGGCAGGCCTTCGCCAGCCAGCTGGGCGATCTGCACGCGCGCGATTTCGACCTCCAGGCCGAGGATATGCGCCAGGCCATGGCAGACCTGCTGACGGGCCTGTTCGAAGTGCCGCTGGCGGCCGATCCGCGCCGCGTGCTGATCGAGAAGACCTCGCTCAACATTGCGGCATTCGAACAGCTCGGGCGCCTGCTGCCGCGAGCGAAGTTCATCCATGTCGTGCGCGACGGGCGCGATGTCGCCGCCTCGCTGCTCGAACGCGACTGGCGCGATGCCAACGGCCAGACCTATCCGCATGTCAGCCGGCCCGATGCCGCGCTGAAATACTGGTTCGATCTCACAGGGATCGGCCTGCGCGCCGAACAGGCCCTGGCCGGCCGGATCCACCGGGTGCGCTATGAGGATCTGGTCAAACGGCCCAAGGCCACGCTGACCGCGCTGACGGCCTTCCTCGGGCTGGGCTATGAACCCGCCATGCTCCACTTCGCCGGCCGGCCTGTGGAGCTGAAGGGGCTGGAGCGCGACAGCCTGCCCCTGATCAATTCAGCCCTGACCCAGCGCCGCATCGGTGCCGGCGCGGCGCTCGACGCGCAGGTCACGCCGCAGGTGCGGGCCCGGCTGGACGCCCTGGGCTATGCGGCGGCTCCGGCTCCGGGACGCCGCCGGAAGGTGCGCGGCTAGTGCACCGACCCATCCTTCCCCTTGATGGGGAAGGTGTCCGGCGCAGCCGGACGGAAGGGGTGAAACCCGGTAGTGGCCGTTTGAGTGTGTAGCCGGAAACACCTTGCTCCCACCCCATCCACCCCGCCTTCGGCGCGGTCCCCCTGCCCCATCAAGGGGCAGGATGAAGCGGGTGGCGCCAAAGCCGCCAGCCTACCCCACCCGCTCCATCACGCAGATGTAGAAGCCGTCAGTGTCGGTGCGGCCGGGCGAGAGCTGGATTGCGCCGTGTTCGCCGACGCAGGGCTCCAGCATCGCGCGGGCGCCTTCGGCGAGGTGGCCGCTGGCTTCGATCACATCGAGCGCCGGAACCGGTTTGAACGCATCGGTGCGATCGAGGAAGGCCGTGACCCGGTCGCCGTTTTCCTCCGGCAAGACCGAACAGGTGACATAGACCAGACGGCCGCCGGGCTTCACATAGCGCCAGGCGCGGTCCAGCACCGTGTCCTGCTCGGCCATGCGCTTTTCCAGCGCCGCGGGTTTGAGACGCCATTTCGCATCGGGCCGCCGGCGCCAGGTGCCGGTTCCGGTGCAGGGGGCATCGCAGAACACGACATCCATTTTCTCAGCAAATTCGGACAAAGCCTTGTCTTCATTGCCATCATGAACCTGCACATTGCGCGATCCCGCCCGTTTCAGGCGCGGCCAGATGGCCCGCAGCCGGCGCCAGTCCAGATCCCAGGCGTGAACCTGGCCGGTATTCATCAACAGCGCTGACAGGGCGAGCGTCTTGCCGCCTGCACCGGCGCAATAGTCCAGTATCTGCAGGCCCGGCCGCGCTCCGGCGGCCAGTGCCGCCAGCTGGGAGCCGGCATCCTGCACCTCGACCCAGCCCTTGCCATAGGCGGGAATGCTCTCGGCGGCGGCGGCCTTGCCCCGCGGATCGCGCTGGGCAATGCGAATACCCGAGCGCACCAGAGGGGTATTTTCAGCCGCTTTGAGTTTCGAGGATACTTCCTTGAAAGCCTTGTCGAAATCCGCCTTCAGTTCATTCACTCTCAGATCGACCGGAGCCCGCGAAGAGAGGGCATGCCCCTCCTCCGCCGCCGCATCGCCGAAGGCGCGCAGCAGGCTCTCTTCCAGCCATTCGGGCACATCGGCCCGCACGTGGAGCGGGGCATCGGAAATGTCGCGGACAAGGCCTGCCCGTTCCGCTTCGCTCAGCGGTTCCGGCGCGTGCTCGTCGCCCTCGAACAGGGCGTCGATCTCGTCAGCGGACAGTCCCCAGATGCGGCCGACCGTACCCAGGGCGAGCGCCCGGGCCGAACCCTCACCCATCGCATGGGCGATCGATGCCTGGTGCCGCAACGCGTCGAGCACGAGGCCCGCAATCCAGGCCCGGTCGCCGGATCCGGCAAAGCGGTGCGCCTTGCCCCAATCGCGCACGGCGTCCTTCACCGGCTGGTGCTGACGCGTCAGCGTGTCGAGGATTTCAATGGCCGCAGCAATACGGGCGCCGTCTCTCATGGGGTGCGATCCTGTGCATCTGACGTCCCGGCATAACGGGGAAGTCGTCCGGCGCAAAGCGCCGGATCAAAAGGGCGCCTTCCCTAGCGCAAGCGGGACACGCCGGACAGTGCCGCGCGCAGGAGCGCTATTTCGGCCGGGCACCGCTATGGGTGGCTGCAAGCTGGCGGCAGATCGTCTTGGGATCGGTGAAGATGCGAAGGCCGTTCACCACGGCCTCCGGCTCCTCGTGCGCCACTGTGTCCCCTGCGAGGATCAGGGTCGGCGCGTTCTGGTGGTCGGCGTCCAGCAGGGCGACGATCTCGGCCCGCGGCCGGGCATAGTCGACGCGCACCAGGGTGATGGCATCCACCCAGTGCGGATTGACCGCGAGCGCGCCCTCCATCGTGCAGCAATCGGCGCACAACCAGGGACCGCCATCGGCGTCATCCCACTGGCCGGTCAGCAGGAAGAGCACATCTTTCGACAGATCGAGCGGCGGCTGGTCCTGCATCATCGGGTCAGCACCTCGATGGCCATGAAGACCCAGAATGCAGCCAGCACGAGCACGCTTGCCAGGAAGGCCGCGAAACGGTGCAGCATGTGGTTGGTGGTGATGTGGATCGCGACATGCACGATGCGCAATCCGACCCAGATCCAGGCCAGGGTGAGCAGGAGATCTCCGGCAACGCCGAACACGCCCGCAAACAGCACGCCGGCATAGAAGAGGATCGGCGTTTCCAGCTGGTTCTGGTAGGCGTTGGAGACTTGCATCGACCGTTTCGGCCACGCCTTCTGCCCCAGCGCCACCTCGGACACTTTCACCTCGCCCCGCCGGATAGCGGCTGTCCGGGTCAGCCCGGTCGCAATCACCAGCGCGAAGGTCAGCGCCACCTGCACCAGGACCGGATAGAGAAAAGCCGTGTTCATTGCATCACTCCCCTTTTGCAGCCGCACGTCCGGCGGCCCTGCGCGACCCTAGGCAGGCTTTCCGGCGAACGACAGCCATCCGCAATGGATGGCTGCCATACACCGGTTTTGGCAGCGCCAGGAGACTAGCTCGTGGTCGGGTAGTTCGGCGCTTCGCGTGTGATCTTCACGTCGTGCACATGGCTTTCGCGCAGGCCCGCATTCGTAATGCGCACGAATTGCGCGCGGCTGTGCAGATCGGCAATCGTGCGCGAACCGGTATAGCCCATGGCCGCACGCAAACCGCCCACCATCTGGTGCAGGATCGGACCAACCGGACCCTTGTAGGGCACCTGGCCTTCAATCCCTTCGGGCACCAGCTTCATGCGCTCGGTATCCTTCTGGAAATAGCGGTCGGCAGACCCGGCCGCCATCGCACCCAGCGAACCCATGCCGCGATAGGATTTGTAGGACCGGCCCTGGTAGAGGAAGACCTCGCCCGGCGCTTCTTCCGTGCCGGCCAGCAGCGAGCCGATCATCACGCAATGCGCGCCGGCCGCGATGGCCTTGGCCATGTCGCCGGAGAATTTGATCCCGCCATCGGCGATGATGCAGGCATCGGAACCCTCGGCTGCACGGCGGGCATCCATGATCGCGGTGAGCTGGGGCACACCGACACCGGCGACCACGCGCGTGGTGCAGATCGAGCCCGGCCCGATCCCCACTTTCACGCAGTCCGCACCGGCATCGATCAGCGCCTTGGCACCGTCATAGGTCGCCACATTGCCGGCGACGACACGGGCGGCGCTGGAGGCTTTCTTCACCCGGGTGACCTGGTCGAGCACCGATTTGCTCTGGCCGTGGGCGGTATCGATCACCACCACGTCCACGCCGGCTTCCATCAGGGCCACAGAGCGCTCGAAACCGCTATCGCCGACCGTCGTGGCCGCCGCACAGCGTAGACGCCCCTGGGCGTCCTTGGCGGCCATCGGGTGGGCTTGGGCCTTTTCCATATCCTTGACCGTGATCAGGCCGATGCAGCGATCCTGGTCATCGACCACCAGCAGGCGTTCGATCCGGTGCTTGTGAAGCTTGGCGCGCGCCTCGTCCTGGGAGGCGCCCTCGCGCACCGTCACCACATCGCGCGTCATCAGATTGCCGACCTTCTCGTTGGGGTCGTCGGCAAAGCGCACATCGCGATTGGTGATGATGCCCACCAGCTTGCCCGGCAGACCATTGCCATTGCCTTCCACGACGGGAATGCCGGAAATCCGGTGCTGGGCGATCAGGGCGCGCAGATCGGCGAGCGTCGCGTCCGGCGAGATCGTCACCGGATTGACCACCATGCCGCTCTCGAACCGCTTCACCCGGCGGACCTCTTCGGCCTGCTCGGCGATGGTGAGATTGCGGTGGATCACCGCCAGGCCGCCGGCCTGGGCCATGGCGATCGCCATGCCGCTTTCGGACACGGTGTCCATGGCGGCGGCCATCACGGGAATGTTCAGCCCGACATCGCTGGCGATGCGGGTGGACACATTGGCGTCGGCGGGGAGAACTTCGGACGGGCCGGGCTGCAAGAGCACGTCGTCGAAGGTGAGACCTTCGCGAATCTCCATGGGAGACTCCTTTCTGCTGCTTGCGGCGCGGCTTTAGTCCGGATTCGACAAGGAGGCAAGGGGGCGGGGTGCGACATCGCGGAATTGTCGCATTTGGCGAGGCCGGCACCAGGCAGGGATCTGCCGCCCGGCCCCGCATTGGCATATATTGCCACACTGACAAAGGAGCGCCTCATGGCCACACGCAATGTCGTTCTGACCGAAGCCCAGTCCGGCCTGATTGACCGGCTGGTGGCATCAGGACGCTTCCAGAATGCCTCGGAAGCCATGCGGGCCGGCCTTCGGCTTCTGGAAGCCGAGGAAGCGGAACTTGCCGTACTGCGTGACCGGCTTCAAACCGGCATCGCGCAGGCCCGGACCGGCGAACTCGCCGCCGGCAGTGGCGAAGACGCCGTCCGCCGGGCTTTCGCACAGGCTCGGGCAAGCAAGGATTGACCCGCAAGCGGGGATAACCCCGATCTTATCCCCACCCTGCAAAGACCGCGCATAATCACCTCACGGTCCGCTGTCGCCGGTGCACAGGCGTTGCGGAGCGGGTGGCGCTGAGGCGGGCACGATCGGCCGGCTTCTTAATCGGCTTCACCGGGTTGCAGACGATCCTGCGGGACTTCTCGTACCCATATTAGATACCGGATACCCCGAAGGGTCGTCTGCAATGCCCGCCCTCCGGCGCCGATGCGCCCGGAGACGCTGTCGTGCGCGCATGTGAGAAAAGCCAATATCCCCAATCAAATTGAGGACTTCCAGACACGAAATATCAATATGCCGCTGCGACAAACCGCCCCATAGCGCGACCAAAAAAGAAAGTTGGGGTTGGTCATGCGGGTGATTACCTGTCTTTTCACGGAACATAATCTCTGGCTGGTGCTTCTGGCAGCGGCGATGTGTGTCATCGGCTCCTTCGCCACCTTGCGGCTGGGCCGCCGCGCCGCGGCGAGCGAGGCCACGCCGGAACGCCTGGGCTGGCAGTTCCTGACCGCCGTCTGTGCCGGCTCCTCGATCTGGACCACACACTTCATCGCCATGCTGGGCTATCAGCCCGGCGTCCCCGTGAGCTTCGACGCCGCCCTGACCGTCATCTCGATGATCATCGCCATTGCCGGCACAGGCATCGGCATCCTGCTGTCGACCGCCCCGCTGGGCCGGCTGGCCAACCCGCTGGGCGGCGCCGTGTTCGGCCTGGCCATCGCGGCGATGCATTTCACCGGCATGTTCGCCTATCGCGTCGACGGGCTGGTCTCCTGGGACCAGGCCTATATCACCGCCTCCATCATCCTGTCGGTGACGCTGACCGCCCTCGCCTTCATGGGCGTGAAACGCTGGACCACGGGCGCGATGTCCTACGCGCCGGCCGGTATTCTCGTGCTCGCCATCGTCGCGCTTCACTTCACCGGCATGGCCGCCTTCGAAGTCACGCCGCTGGCCGGGATCGAGCACGGCGCCGACAGCGCGGCCTTCCGCGCCATGGCGCTGTCGATCGCGGTTGCCGGCCTGGTGATCGTCGGCACCGGCATGTCGAGCTATCTGATCGACACCCGCGTGCGCGAAAGCTCCGACGAACGCCTGCGCCACATGGCGCTGCACGATCCGCTGACCGGCCTGCCCAACCGCACCAGCTTCAATGCCTGCCTGGATGACTGGCTGGCCGAAGCCGAGGATGGCGGCGTGGCGGTGATCGGGATCGATCTCAATCGCTTCAAGGAAATCAACGATGTGTGGGGCCATGAAGCCGGCGATGCCGTGCTGTGCACCCTGGCCAATCGCCTGAAGGGCTTTGTCGGCAGCACGCATTTCGCAGCCCGCCTGGGCGGTGACGAATTCAGCGTGGTCCTGCGCACCGACTCGCGCATCGGCCTGCAGGAACGCGTCGAGGCGATCGAGAGCCTGTTCAACGACCCTGTCGTGTTCGGCGAGTACAAGTCGGCGACCGGTGCCAGCCTGGGCATTGCCGTCTACCCGCAGGACGGAAGCGACCGCGACACGCTGGTGCGCAATGCCGATCTGGCGATGTACAAGGCCAAGGTCGACCCGCTGCAGGATGTCTGCTTCTACGATACCGGGCTGGGCGAAGCGGTGCGCGAGCGCCGCGCGCTGGCGAGCGATCTGCGCGAGGCGATCGAGACCGACCAGCTGCAGCTGCACTACCAGGTCCAGACCGCGATCGGCACCGGCGACATCCGCGGCTATGAGGCACTGCTGCGCTGGACCCACCCGACGCGCGGACGCATCGGTCCGGACGATTTCATTCCGCTGGCCGAGGCCAACGGCCTGATCCTGCCGCTGGGCGAATGGGTGCTGCGCCGCGCCTGCGAAGAGGCCATGCGCTGGTCCGAGCCGCACAAGATCGCGGTCAATCTCTCCGCCGTGCAGCTGACCCATACCGGCCTGCCGCAGCAGATCCACCAGATCCTGATGGAAACCGGTCTGCCGCCGGCCCGCCTCGAGATCGAGCTGACCGAGACCGCCGTCATCAAGGACCGGGTTCAGTCCCTGCACATCATGCGGCAGATCAAGGCGCTGGGCGTGTCCGTCGCGCTCGACGATTTCGGTACCGGCTATTCCTCGCTGGATATCCTGCGCACCTTCCCCTTCGACAAGATCAAGCTGGACAAGTCCTTCACCGAGGAACTCGAGCACGATCACCGTTCGCTGGCCGTGGTGCGCGCCATCCTGGCGCTGGCCAAGAGCCTGGGCATTCCGGTGCTCGCCGAAGGCATCGAGACCGTGCAACAGCTCGACCTCCTGCGCAGCGAGGCCTGCGACGAAGGCCAGGGCTATTATCTCGGCCGCCCGGCCCCGATGGACGTGGTCAGCAATCCCGATAGCACGGCTTCGACGGTGGACCGGGACGACGCCGTGGCGTAACCGCACAAGGCCGCTTCAAGCGGCTTCCTGCGCGCGTTCATAACATATGACTGCGTCCAGACGTTGTGATTAGCGGCTGATTTGTCAGGACAATCTCTGTCCTGCGAAGTTGGCCGGCCACACGCCGCGATTTCGGATAACCTTTCGTACACAGCCTCGTCGTCATCTGGACCCTGGACGTAGTTCTGCCCGGGGCGGACATCCCCGAGCAGTCAGACAGGGGGTGCCGCATGGCACAGTCGATGACGATCAAGACCAAGATGGCGGTCATTCTTGCCACCGTCGTTCTGGGTTCGACCCTCATGATGGGGTGGAATGCGTATTCCACCTATCGCAGCCTTCTCAGCCAGCGCCAGACCGAGCTCGCAAGCCTCGTCGACAACGCGATTTCCGTGCTGGCAGGACAGCAGGCTCGCGTCGACAGCGGAGAACTCACGCCCGCCGAAGCCCGGACTGAAGCCGCCGCGCTGATCGAGTCGATGCGATATCGGGGCAATGAGTATTTCTTCATTATCGACGAACGGGCCCATTTCGTCATGCACCCCTTCCGCCCCGACTTGAACGGCACGGACGGCAGCGGGATGGAGGACCCCAACGGCGTCCGCCTCTTCGTCGAAATGGTTGATATCACCCGTGCCGAAGGCTCCGGTATGGTGCGCTACAGCTGGCCGCGCGCGGGGGAGACAGAACCGGCCCCCAAAATGACCTTCGTCGAGGGCTTCGACGGATGGGGCTGGATCGTCGGAACCGGCATCTATGTCGACGACATTCACGCCATGATGCGCAACAAGCTGATTGAGGCCGGACTGACCCTACTCGCCTTCGGCGGTATCCTGACCGCCATTCTCCTGGGCCTGACACGCTCGATCCTGGCTCCGCTGTCCAATCTCGGCGAAACCATGAACCGCCTGGCCGGTGGAGAACTGGAACACGCCATCGAGGAGGCCGGCCGGAAGGACGAGATCGGCATGATGGCCCGCCGGGTCGAGCATTTCCGCAAGGGCATGCTGGAACGCCGCGAGCTCGAGGAGAAGTCTGCGGCGGACCAGGCGGCACGACTTGCCCGCCAGGAACGGGTCGACGGCTTCATCCGCGAGTTCCGGGAAACCAGCCAGTCGCTTCTTCAGCGTGTCTCGGACAATGTCGGAACCCTGCGCGATGCCTCCCGCGCGCTGCAGGAGGTGACTTCCGATACGCTGTCGCAGGCAACGAATGCAGCCCGTCAGTCCAGCGAGACATCCAGCAACGTCCAGACGGTTGCCGCCGCATCGGAAGAATTGTCCGCCTCGATCGAAGAGATCATGAGCAATGTCGCCTCCACGGCGAAGACGGTTTCCGATACGGCAGACATGACCGAACAGACCAATGCCAAGGTCGCCGCGCTCAACGAGGCGGGCCAGCGCATCGGCACGGTCGTCAGCCTGATTTCTGACATTGCCGAGCAAACGAACCTGCTCGCACTCAACGCGACCATCGAGGCAGCACGGGCCGGTGAAGCCGGCAAGGGGTTTGCCGTTGTGGCGAGCGAGGTGAAGTCACTGGCCAACCAGACCAGCGGCGCGATCAGCGAAATCACCAGCCAGATCGAGGCTGTCCAGACTGCAGCGACTGAGGCCGCGCGGGCGATCGATGCGATCAGCGCAGCCATGGCGACGGCGTCCAGCACGACGGCGGCCATTGCTGCTGCCGTGGAGCAGCAGGGCGCAGCCACCTCGGAGATCAGCCGCAACGCCCAGTCGGCCGCGGACGGAACGCAAAGCGCGGCCAACAGTGCCAATCACGTGTCCGGGTCGGCCGAGACGACGATGCAGTCCTCCGGCCAGGTCGGTGAAGCCGCCGACGATGTCGCCTCGAACGCGGAAGCCCTGCGCAAGGCCATGGAAGCTTTCCTCGCCGATGTCGCGGCAGCCTGATGCCCGCCTTGCCGCCCAACAAGCAGGAACACGCCATGTCATCTCTCGTCCCCGCCCTGCGCCTTGCCGGGCTTACCGCTGTCCTGGCCTGCTTTGTCCCGGGTGCTGCACTTGCCGATGACCGGGCCGAGCTGGAAGCACGGATTGCTGCGCTCGAAGCCATGGTCGCCGAGCTGCGCGCCGACCTGGACGCCACGGCGGCCGGCCAGGATGCACCGCAAGACGGTGTCGTCCGCCTCGCCGCGCCAGCCAGCCCCGCTCCCGTGCGCAGCGCAGATCCGGCGGGCTTTGCAACCACGGCAGGCCGGATCGAGATGGGCGGTTTTGTCGATGCCGACGCCCATGTCAGCGACATCTCCGATGGCAGTATTGCGCCCGGATCGATCGCCCGGGACTTCTACATCCCCGGCGCGACGCCTGTCGGCGGAACCGGCGGCGACGCGGTGACCGACTTTACAGCCAAGGCCTCGCGCTTCTTCCTGGCGGCCCGTACCCCAACGGATCGCGGGGATGTGCGCGGGCGGATCGAGATGGACTTCCTCGGCTCGCCCGGCGGCGATGAACGGGTTTCCAATTCCTACAATCCGCGCCTGCGCGTGGCCTGGGTCGAGCATGATGGCTGGCGCTTCGGCCAGGACTGGTCGACCTTCCAGAACACAGCGGCAATACCGGAAAGCGTCAGCTTCTTGGTGGCCTCGGACGGCATGATCTTCGTGCGGCAGGCGCAGCTGCGCTACACGCGCGGCAACTGGCAGGTCGCGCTGGAAAACCCGGACACCACGCTCACGGCAACGACCGGCGGCCGGATCAACAATGGCGACAATGCCCTGCCCGATCTGGTGCTGCGCTACAATCGCAGCGGCTCTTTCGGCAATCTCTCCCTTGCCGCCCTGGCCCGCAATCTCTCCGGCCCGTCCGGCGAAGCGGAAACCGCCGGCTGGGGCCTGTCGGCCAGCGGCCGCATCCGTCTGGGCGACCGGACGGATCTGCGCGGCAGCATGACGGTCGGCGAAGGCGTGGGGCGGTATATCGGTCTCAACGCCGTCAACGCGGCCGCGATCGCTCCCGATGGTGAGCTCGAGGCCATCCCCGTGCTTGGCGGCTATGTCGCCCTGCGCCGGCAGACCGGCGAAACCGGGCGCTTCAATCTGGGCTATTCCCGCCTGGAGGCGGATCACCCGGACTGGCTCGACGGCACCCCGGCAACCCGCCGTGTCCAGTCCGGCTTTGCCAACTACATGACCGACATCGCCCCCGGCGTGACGGTAGGCGCAGAAGTCCTGGTCGGCGAACGCGAGACCGAAGACGGCCGGACCGGCACGCTGTCGCGTTTCACACTGTCGACGAAATACACCTTCTAGCCCGCAGCCGCGGCCGGACCGTCAGTCCTTGCGGCCCCGGAATCCCATCGCGACGACAAAGGTCTCGGCGCTCTCGGAGCGGCTGGCGTCGGGTTTGAAGTGGCGGACCTTGTCGAAATTGGCTTTCAGCAGGTCCAGCAATTCGCCCTCGGCGCCGCCCTGGAAGACCTTGGCGACGAAGAAGCCGCCGGGCTTGAGGGTTTCCAGGGCGAAGTGGGCTGCGAGTTCAACCAGGGCGACAATGCGCAGGTGATCGGTCTTCTTGTGGCCGGTCGTCCAGGGCGCCAGATCCGAGATCACGGCATCGGCGGGCCCGCCCATTTCGGCTTTCACCAGGTCCGGCGCGTCATCGGCCGAGAAATCGTGCTGCAGCAGGGTGGCCCCGGCGATGGGTTCGATCTCCAGCAGGTCGATCCCGACGACTTCGGCCGCGTCCTTCTTCAGCGCCACCTGCACCCAGCCGCCCGGCGCCGAGCCGAGATCGACGATCCGCATGCCCGGACGCAACAGATGGAAGCGCTCGTCCAGCTGGATCAGCTTGTAGGCCGCGCGCGAGCGATAGCCCTCCATCTGGGCTTTTTTTACATAAGGATCGTTCAGCTGGCGCTGCAGCCAGCGGGTAGAGGAGGATTTGCGGCCGCGCGCCGTCTTGACGCGCTCGAACATCTGCTTGGCCGCCCGGGCATCACCGCCCTTGGTAACGGGACCGGACCGGCGCCGGCGGCGACCGCCGCTCTCACCTTCGCCCTCGCCTTCGGGCTTTTCGCTGTCGTCGTCGCTCATTCTTCGCCATCCGTCTCGTCGCTGCTGCCGCGGCGCTTGCGGCGGCGCTTGCGCGACTTGCGCATCAGGTTCAGCAGCATGCCTTCGCGCAGCCCCCGGTCGCCGACGCGCAGCCGGTCCGCCGGCCAGGCTTCCGCCACCGCCTCGTAGATCGCACAGCCGGCAAGCACAAGCTCGGCGCGGTCCGAACCGATGGTCGGTTCCAGTGCCCGGCCCGCCACATCCAGATTGCGCAGGCGGGCGCAGGCGGCCAGCGCCTCCTCGCCCGACATCCACAACCCGTCCACGCGCGAACGGTCATAGCGCGGCAGGCGCAGATGCACGCCGGCCATAGAGGTCACCGTGCCGGACGTGCCCACCAGATGCCCCCGCCCCTCGCTGAACAGCGGCCGCATCGCGCGGGCACCGCGCGGGGTCTTCATCAGCCCCGCCGCATAGGCCTTCATCTCGTTATACCAGGCCTCGCGATCCTCGCGTTCGGGAAAGCGTTCGGACAGGGTGACAACGCCCACCGGCGTGGAGGTCCAGGACTTCATCGGCGGACGCCCGCCGCTTTCCGGTCCGCCGCGCTTGCGCCATTCGGCCAGATCCACCCAGGAGAGCTCCGTCGAGCCGCCGCCGATATCGATCACCAGCGCGGCGTCCTTTTCCGGATCCAGCAGGTCGACACAGCCATGCACGGCCAGACGCGCCTCTTCCTCCGGCGAGATCAGGTCGAATTCCAGCCCGGTCTCCGTGCGCACGCGCTCGAGGAAAGCCTCGCCATTGCCCGCCATGCGGCAGGCCTGGGTGGCGATGGAGCGGTAGCGGATGGATTTGTGACGGCGGATCTTGGAGGCGCAGATCTTCAGCGCCTCGACAGCCCGGTCCATCGCATCGTCGGAAAGATTGCCTTCGGCGGCCACGCCTTCGCCCAGCCGCACGACCCGCGAAAAAGCGTCGATCACCTGAAAGCCGCTGCCGGTGCGGTGCGCCAGCAGCATGCGGCAGTTATTCGTACCCAGATCGATCGCGCCGTACACCGGAGACGGCGCGCGTTTGCGCCGGTTCCGTTTGCGTCCGGCGGCGACCTTCCCCGGTTCCCCGGGTGATGGCTCCGCCATGATAGTCCTCTCGCCGTCCGGCGCGCCTGGGTCCCGGAGCGGGAGCACGAACCCGCAAGGGCCCGCCGGCGCGACACGAATCGGCCTGATACCGTTTCGAAACCAGAATACTCTCCCTGCCCCGGCCTGCAAGGATGCGTGACGCATGGCCCGTGTTTTCGTAGCTTATTGCCGGAAACACCCCATATGGAGGGGTATGAACACTATAATGGACGCGAGTCAGAGTACGCCCATGATCATTCGCCACGCCCGTTTCGGCCTCGGCGATGTGGTTCGGCACCGCCTTTTCCCCTTCCGGGGCGTGGTGGTGGATGTCGATCCGGAATTCGCCAACACCGAGGAATGGTACCAGTCCATCCCGGAGGATATCCGTCCGTCCAGGGACCAGCCCTTCTACCACCTGCTGGCCGAGAATGAGGACAGCTATTACGGCGCTTATGTCTCGGAAGGAAACCTGATCCCGGACGCCGAGAACGGCCCGGTCAGCCACCCGCAGGTGCCGGAAGCCTTCGAAGGCTTCGACGGCGAACGCTACACCCTGCGCGCCGGACCGGAGAGCGCGCACTAGGGTGCGTCGAACACCCTGTCATCCCGGCCGGATAGCCCGCGCAGGCGGGCTGGAGCGCCGGGACCCATAAACGCCGGCGTCGGCCGGAAGCAGGCTGGATAGCGCGAACAAATGGATGGGGACCGGGACTATGGGTCCCGGACCTGCGCCCCGCCTGCGCGGGGCATCCATCCGGGATGACAGATCAGCTTTTCTTCGCCGGGATGACAGCGAGCTGCATCGTCGCCCCCGCCTCAGCCCGCTTCATACCCCGCCTGCAACTCCCGCTTCAGCACCTTGCCGATGGCGCTGCGGGGCAGTTCGTCGATGATGCGCAGATCGGCGAGGCGCTGCATCTTGCCCAGCTTCGCATTGGCCCAGGCGAACAGCTCGTCGGCGCCGGCCGCGTCCGGTGAGGACAGGCACACGAAGGCGACCGGGGTCTCGCCCCAGTCCTTCGACGGCACGCCCACCACCGACGCGTCGGCCACGGCGGCGTGCTCCAGCAGCACGGCTTCCAGGTCCGCCGGATAGATATTCATGCCGCCGGAGATGATCATGTCCTTGGCGCGGCCGGCTATGGTGAAGAAGCCGTCGGCATCCATCTTCGCCAGATCGCCCGTGCGGATGAAACGCTCGCCCTGCGGCGATATCCATTCCGCCTCGCGCGTCTTGTCCGGCCGGCCGTGATAGCCGGTCATCATCGAACCCGAGCGGCCGACAACCTCGCCCACCTCGCCCGGCGGCAATTCGCGCCCGTCCGGCCCGATGACGCGGATATCGTGACCGGGCATCGCCTTGCCCACCGTGTGCAGCTTGTCCGGATGCTCGTGAGCAACAAGGGCGCAGGACCCGCCGCCCTCGGTCATGCCGTAGAATTCGATCAGACCGCCCGGCCAGCGGCGCAGCACCTCGGCCTTCAGCTCGGCCGAGAAGGGCGCGGAGGTGCAGTATTTCAGACGGAAGGCCGACAGGTCGAAAGCGTCGAAATCCTCCACCGCCAGGATGCGCTGATACTGCACCGGCACCAGCATGGCATGGGTCGCCCGGTGCTGCTGGGCCAGTTCCAGAAAGCCGCGCGCGTCGAATTTCGGCATCAGCACCACCGTGCCGCCGCCGGCCAGGGCCGGCAGGAAGGCGACCAGCGTGGTGTTGGAATAAAGCGGCGTCGATACCAGCCCCACCGCATCGGGACCGAACCCCGGCGGATCGGTCAGCTGGTTGTGCGGCCAGCGCATCTTGTGCGACTGGACGATCCCCTTGGGCGTGCCGGTCGTACCCGAGGAATAGATGATATTGAAGGCCATCTCCGGCGTGATCTCGACCGGCTCCGGCCGGGCACTCTCCGGCGCCATCCAGCCGTCCAGCGGAGCGCCGCGCGCGCGCTCTGTCAGCGCGATGAAATCTGCTTCGACCCCGCCGGCGACCGGTGCCAGATGCGCCGAGACGCTTGCATCGGTGAAGACATGGCTCGCCCCGCAATCGGCGATCATCCCGGCGAGCTGTTCCGCCGTGGCCGAGGGCGAGAGCGGCGCAATGGCCGCGCCGGTGCGCAGCGTGGCAATGAAGACGGCGACATAGTCGATCGAGGCCGCGGCACAGATCGCGACCGCACCGCCCGGCTTCACCCCGTCGCGCTGCAACGCCGCCGCGATCCGGTCCGCCCGCGCATCGAGTTCGCGATAGGAAATCCCCGCCTCGCCGCAGATCACCGCAGTCTTTTCGGGATCGGCCGCCACCTGCAGGGCGAACAGCCCGGTGAAGGTGCCGAAGGGCTGCTGCACATAATCCCGGATCGCACTCACCGCATCTCTCCCGCCATGGTTTGGAAACAGGGTATGCCTGTCCCGCCACATATTTATGCGGAAAGGTTAGCCTTGCGATCTACGGTATGGAAGGAGCCGGGCGCAGCACGCACAACACGCCATCGCTTCATCTGTCATCCCGGCTGAATGCCCCGCGAAGGCGGGGCGCAGGGCCGGGACCGATACGCGCCGATGTCGGCCGCAAGCAGGCTCCACCGCCGAGACAGCTGGATAAGCACCGGGGCTATGGGTCCCGGACTTCCGCCCGGCCCAGGACCGGGCATCCATCCGGGATGACAATCTGTGTGACGGTGCGAGCCAACCCTAACGCAGCTGGCTGTCCTTACTGCCGCGGCGGTTGATGCCGCCGGAGGGGCGGCGGGCATCGCGGCCGGACTGGCAGTCGATACAGGTCCGCACGCCCGGCAGGGCCTGGCGCCGGGCCAGCGGGATGGCTTCGCCGCATTCCACGCAGTATTCCGACCCCTCGCCTGTCGGCAGGCTGGCGCGCGCCGCGGCGACCGCGTCATTCGTGGAATCGTCGATCTGGTCCTGAATTGCGCCGTCGCGCGTCCAGCCACCCGCCATGTCGGCACCCGGTCTGCTATCGGTGTACGGAAGGATATGGCGGGTGAACGGGTGCGTTCAAGGGCGCCGAGAAGGGCTCGCCCCGCTTGCGGGGGAGCTGTCTGTCCAACCGCCCAAAGGTGTCATCCCGGCCGGATAGCCCGCGCAGGCGGGCTGCAGGGCCGGGACCCAAACGCGCCGATGTCGGCCGGAAGCAGGCTTCATCGCCGAGACAGCTGGAAAGCACCGGGGCTATGGGTCCCGGACTTCCGCCCGGCCCGGGGCCGGGCATCCATCCGGGATGACAATGGCGTGGGTGAGAAACCTACGCCTTCACCACTTCCTGTTCGATGGCGCCGAAGATGGAGTGGCCGGTCTTGTCCTTCATCTCGATGCGCACCGTGTCGCCGTAATTCATGAAGGGGGTTTTCGGCGCGCCGCTCTCGATGGTCTCGATCATGCGGATCTCGGCGATGCAGGAATAACCCACGCCGCCTTCGGCAATCGGCTTGCCGGGACCGTCGTCCAGCTTGTTGGAAACCGTGCCGGAGCCGACAATCGTGCCGGCGGTGACCGGACGCGTCTTGGCCAGGTGGGCGATCAGCTGCGGGAAGTCGAACGTCATGTCGATGCCGCACTCGGCCTTGCCGAAGGGTTCGCCATTATATTTCACCAGCAGCGGCAGGTGCAGCTTCTTGCCGTCCCAGGCCTCGCCCAGCTCGTCCGGCGTCACGGCGACCGGCGAGAAGGCGCTGGGCGGCTTGGACTGGAAGAAGCCGAACCCCTTGCCCAGCTCGGCCGGGATCAGGCCGCGCAGCGAGACATCATTGACCAGCATGACCAGGCGGATCGCCTTCTCGGCCTCTTCCACCGAACAGCCCATCGGCGCATCGCCCGTGATCACCGCGATCTCGCCTTCCATGTCACAGCCCCAGGCCGTGTCGCCCAGCGGGATATCGCCGCGCGGCGCGAGGAAGGCGTCGGATCCGCCCTGATACATCAGCGGATCGGTCCAGAAGCTGGCCGGCATTTCCGCCCCGCGCGCCTTGCGCACCAGTTCGACGTGATTGACATAGGCCGAGCCGTCGGCCCACTGGAAAGCCCGCGGCAGCGGCGACAGGGCCTCGCGCTCGTGGAAGCGTTCGCGCGGAATGGTTTCGCGCTCCAGCTCGTCGGACAGTGTGCGCAGCTCGCCCTCGCATCGCTCCCAGTCGTCCAGGGCCGCCTGCAGGGTCGGCGCGATGCGGGTGGCATCGGCACACCAGGCCAGATCCTTCGAGACGACGACCAGACGGCCGTCACGGCTGTCCGACTTGAGCGTTGCGAGTTTCATGATCGGTCTTTCCTTCGACGTTCGTGGATACCGGCCGCCCCTCTGCGGGAACGGTCCGGCGCTAGACCAGCGCGCCGGGCAGGCGCCCGTCGCGCGGGGATTGCGGGAATACGCCGTAGCTCCAATCGACGATGGCGTCGAGCTCCGGCCCCAATTGTTCGGCGATCCGTTCGGCTTCCGCGCGGCGGCGGTCAGGACCATGGGCCTGCCCCGTATCCTTGGCATCGCGGGTGAAGAGCGGCCCGGAGGCGGTCGCCGCGATATGGTCTTCGCCCAGCTCCAGCCCGAAAAACGCGTCGACAGCCGTGAGCCCCTGTTCCGGCGCGGCAACGAAGGCATCGCCGTCGAGCCAGGCGAAACGGTCTGCCGCGCCCTGGGCGCGCGCTTCCAGCATGGCAGCGACCTGCATCTGCCAGACGAGGGCGGCGATCTGCAGGTCGGACATCTGCATCAACTGGCGCGGGTCGGTGCGGGCGACCGGATGCCCGTCCATCGCGAAGATCGTGAACAGCCGCCGCGCAAAGGCCCGTCCCGCCTCGCCCTTCTTGGCGATGGAGATCAGGAAGGCGCGCAGCTGGGAGGTGAGGAAGAGATGGCGGCTGTCCGGGAAGAGGCGCACCACATCGCCGATCAGATTGTTGACCGTATTGGTCGGCTTGAACGTGACATGGGTCTCGCCGGCGAAGGGCTGGCTCAGGGCGCCGAGAACGGGTTTCAGCCAGGTATCGGACACCGCCCGGCCCTCGCGCCGCTTGATATTGGCGACCTCCATCAGGGCGGCCGGCTCCTTCAGGCTCAGATTGACGCCCGGCCGGTCGAGACAGCGCGCCAGCAGGGTCGAGCAGCAAAAGGCGGTATGCCAGATGAAGACCGGCGCGGCCGGCTTGTCCGGCTGCGGCAGCTCGCTCAGCGACACCCCCCGGGTGCGGCAGCCGGTGCGGTCCCAGCGCTCGTCCAGGAAGGCGGTATCGGCCAGGCTGTCACGCGTGGTCTGACACAGGCGCACCGCCCGGTTCTGCGCATCCAGCGCATCGGGGAACCACAGCGCGTCCGGCATGCCCGTGTCCGTCAAATCCCGCTCCCTGCCTGCCGGTCTCAGACCGCGCCGAACGCGCCGTCCTCACCCAGCCATTCCAGAATACCGTCATGAATGGAGAAACGCGCGCCGTGAAGCTCCAGACCGCGCCGTTCGATGGCGTCGCGCACGAAGGGGAATTGCTTCAGGCGTTCCAGGGAATGGCGGATCGAGACCAGCTCCAGCGTGTCGGCGATCTCGGCCAACGGCGCATCGCCCAGCTCGCCGCTCACCTCGGCCCGCGCCGGCTCCATCGTGCTCAGCCAGGGGCCCAGATAGGTGTTGGGCAGGCCGTCCAGCCCGGTGGCGCAGGCTTTCACGCCGCCGCAATCGCCATGGCCCATGACCAGCACGCCCTTGACCTTGAGCACTTTCACCGCGAATTCCAGCGCCGCCGAGACGCCGTGCAGGCCCCCGCCCTCTTCCGCCGGCGGCACCAGATTGGCGACATTGCGCACCACGAACAGCTCGCCCGGCGCGGCGTCGAAAATCGCCGCCGGATCGACCCGGCTGTCCGAACAGGCAATCACCAGCGTGTGCGGCGTCTGCCCGTCGGCAAGCTCGGCATAATGCGCCCGCTCGACCCGGAAACGGCCATCCTTGAAACGATGATATCCTGAAATCAGGGTCTCTGGCGGCTGAAACGACATGAACACCTCCGGCGATGCCTGTGCCCCTCAACGGGCATCTTTGCCAGCGGTTCTAGTTGCAATCGCAAGCAACGGGAACCCGCAGCCGCAGGCAAAAAAGGCCGGCCCCGCGAACGGGACCGGCCTCCAGTGTCGTGCATTTCGCCTTGGCAGTCTGGGAGGATTACCCGGCAGTCGTGCACTGAGCCATGGCCAGATTGGCCTCGACCTCGTCCTCGCCGGACGAGGCTGCATTCGCCGCCTGGAACGCCTCGACAGCGGCCGCACGGTCGCCGGAGAGCCACAGGGCCACACCGCGATTATTCATTGCGCGCCAGGCATCGTCGCGCATCTCGATGGCCGCATCGCAGGCGGCGATCGCCATCTCGTACTCGCCCGTCGCAGCGTAGGCGGCGCACAGATTGGTGTGGGCGGCCACTTTGTGACCCGGCGCACCGGAACCGGCGACGACTTCCTCGCCGAAATGGATGGCTTCCGGCCACTCGCCACGGCTCA
Source organism: Maricaulis sp. (assembly GCF_039978735.1). GTDB lineage: Bacteria > Pseudomonadota > Alphaproteobacteria > Caulobacterales > Maricaulaceae > Maricaulis. Next base: position 105,084 of record NZ_JBDWAS010000014.1, on the reverse strand, counting down.
CCGCATTGTACTGGGCGCGGATCACGCCGTTGGCGGTGCGGTGGGCGGCAAATTGCGGTTCGGCATCGCAGGACTGGGCCAGGGCCGCAGACGAAGACACGGCCGCCAGGGCCGCCGCGAGAAACACAGAGCGCATGGTCACTCCCTCAACAAGCGCGACCCTTCAGGGGTGTCCGCCAGGGACAGAACGGGCTCCGATCCGCTCTCCAGGCCGCGCGACCATTCAAGACTGGCAGGCAACGCCGCCCGGAAGCCGCGAAAACCTTGTAAACAGCGTTCAGATTTAGAACGAAGTTATGCGAATGGAATTGACGAATTCAGGATCGCCGGAATACATATTCGTATGGATGACTGGTCCGATTATCTAGTCTGCCTGGCCATTTCCGAGGCCGGCAGCCTGACCGCCGCAGCGTATCAGCTGGGCGTCAGCCAACCCACCGTGACCCGGCGCCTGCAGGCGCTGGAACGCCGATTCGGCGAGCCCGTTTTCGAGCGCGAGAACGGCCAGTCACGGCTCACCCCCCTTGGCCAGAAGGTTATCGCACATGCCAAGCGCATGCGCGACGAGGCGTCTGCCATCGAGCGCGCCGTGATCGCCCAGGACCAGTCCCTTTCGGGCCTGGTCGTGGTCTCGGCCTCCGAAGGCATCGGCGCCGACTGGCTGCCGCGCGCCCTCGTCTCCTTCCAGCGCGCCAATCCGGGCATCGGCATCGAGATCGCGATCAAGAACAATTCCGCCAATCTGGCCGACCGCGAAGCCGATATCGCGCTGCGCTGGAACGGGCCCGGCACACAGCAGAGCCTGATCGGCCGCCGCGGCGCCACGGTCGGCGCAGGGCTCTACGCCTCGAAAGACTATCTCGACCTGCACGGCCGTCCCGAACAGGTCGAGGATCTCGCCGACCATGCCTGTGTCGGCTGGTCGATGGGGGATTATTTCGGCTGGCCGGCCAATGCCGACGGCGCCCCCGTCCTGCCCCGCCATGTCTCGATGAAGGCCAACTCCCCGGCCAGCCATGTCATGGGCATCGAGGCCGGCTTCGGCGTCGGCGTCACCTCCCACCGCCTCGCCCGCCGCAACCCCAACCTGGAACGCCTGTTGCCGGACTTCGAGTCCTCCCTGGACCTCTGGGTCGTCGCCCACGAAACGGTGCGCAAAAGCGCCCGGGTACGCGCCGCCTTCGACCACATCATCGCGCAGATGCAGGCGGACGGGGCGTATTTTACGCGCGGGGAGGCTTCGATTTTGTGAGGGGGGAGGTGTGTCTGCTTTGGCGCAGGAGCGGGCGCTGCGATGTCGTGGCAGGACCTCCCTCTCGAAACGACCGAGAAGGCGGTGAGAGCGCGATTGACGGATAAATATTCGCGCATCATGCACCGGACAGGTCGGCGGGCCCCAAATCAGTGCTGCCGGCCAGAAGCGCGGGCCGGCCGGACTGACCCCGACCGCCACGCAATCCATTTCCGGCGCTAAGCCCGGATCTCGATCGCCGCGGCGTTCTGGTATTTGTCGACAGCGTCCTCGTCGAGCTCAACGCCCCAGCCCGGCCCGGTCGGCACGTAAGCCAGGCCTTTCTCATAGCGGATGTCCTGCTTGATCAGGTCGTCCTCCAGCATCAGGTGACCCTGCAGCTCCGTGGCGTGGCGGATATCGCGCGCCCGGGCCGCGTGCATGTGAAGGATCACCGCGCTGCCGATGCCGGAGGGCTGATTGTGGAGTACGACGTCGAGCCCGCGCGCTGCGGCGTAGTCGATCGCCTTCAGCGCCGCCGTCATGCCGCCTGGCCGTTCGGCATTGAGCCCGAAACACCGCACCCCGCCCGTTTCCGCCAGGGTGACGATGTCGCGTAGCCCGAAGGCGCTTTCATGGGCCATGAGCGGAACCGCTGTGCGCGCCTGCACATAGGCCAGTCCCGCGAATTGGTCGGCGTGAACCGGCTGTTCGGCGTAGTCGATGCCATAGGGCGCAATCGCTTCGATGGCCGCCAGCGCCTCATTCGGCGCATAGGCCTGATTGTAGTCCACGCGCAGGCCGGCCTCCGGGCCGATCAGCTCGCGCATCGCCTTGATGATCTCGACATCGCGCACGGCGCCGTCGCCAAGCTTGCAGCGAAAGGTGCGAATGCCCTCGTCGAGTCCCATTTGAGCCAGGTTGAGAATGGTCTGCGTGTCCGTCAGCGGCAGCACGAGGCACATGGGAACGGCATCGATCTGCTTGCCGCCGCACAGATCGTAGACCGGCCGGCCGATGGAACGGGCAGCGATGTCGTGCATCGCCAAGTCGAGCAGGCCCTTGGCCATCTCGTTGCGTGCGACATTGTTGTCGAAACGCGTCGCGACCGCCTCCCGGTCGAAGGCCGACTGGCCAAGCACGTAGCGGGCCAGATGATCCTTGATCACGCCGGCCATCATGGCCGGGGATGCGCCACTTTCAACCAGCCAGACATAGGCGTCGGAGATGCCGACGATGCCGCTTTCGGTCGTCATGCGGCAGACAAGAAAATCCGCCCCCAACCAGGGATCGTCCACCTTGAGCCCCATGGCCACCTTGCCGCTGCCGCCCTGCAGAAGCGAGCGCACCATTTCGTTGAACGGGATGAAGACCGGAAACAGTTCGATCTTTACGATGGGGTCGTGTGTGCTGTTCATTGCGGCTTGTCCAATCGGCGTTCGAGGGTGGCAAGCTTCGTCAGTGCGTCCGAGAAAACCTGCCGCCCGCGGGCAAGAATCGCCCGCCGCCATTCGTCGTCGGCGGGCAGGAAGACTTCGCGCAGGCGTGCCTTGATCGCCTGTCCACGGGGGCTTTCGATGTCGCCATGGTGCACGAGCCAGTTTTCCTCGATCATGGCCGCCAGCACCGCTTCGGGCGGCTCGGTGCCATATTCGAGCGTCATCGGGATCACCCAGGCTTCGCTCATCGTCCGCTCCAGCCCGCCGTTGAGATAACCGCCGAGGATCGTCTCCTCGCGGGTCTTGGGACGCGGCGTGACCATCATGTCGCCGAACCACTCCTGCGCGAGGGCGTGGTGCGGTTCCTCTGGATCGGCGGCCATCATGAGAGTCCCGACCGCATTGGGACCGAGCCCGGTGTGGACATCGAACTGAACGATGATCCCGGCCTTCGCCAGCATCGTATTCCAGATGGTCTCGACCGTGCGGCGCGACCATGCCGGTTCGCTGCCGCCGAACTGCACGCCGCGGGAAAATTCGTACTGACCGCCGGAGACGGCTTTGAAAAACTGGAGGAAGCCCATGGTTTCGTTCAGCTTCATCAGGTCGTCCATGATCGCCTTGATCCTGCCGTCAGGCAGTTCGGCCGGATTCAGGAGCGGCTCGACATCGCTGTAGGCGGTGTTCTCCGGCGGTCCGTCGCCAAAGTCGACAAAGTTGCGATTGATATCGACATTGTCCTCGTTCACCCGGCGGATATGCGAATAGCCATACGGGTTGACGGCATGGATCATCAGCACCGCCGTGTCGTCGGGTAGCGACGGCGCGTCGGCGACGAACTGCGACTGCAGTGCGGATCCGCAAAACCCCTCGACCCCGTGCGTGCCGGCGGTGATGACGAGAACACGCGACGCCTCTGCGGGGCCCCGCCAGAACGTGTCGACAAAGATCGGTTCGCCGTCGAGGCCGGGCAGCGGATGCCGATGAGCCTGATGGCTCCAGCCGGCCGCTTCGCCGGCGGCGGCCACAAGGCCGTTCCGCGCCGCTCTGTAGTCCCGCGAGAAATGGTTCAGTGACAGATCCATGGGTCTTCCAGACATGGGTTTGCGAGACCGGGTCTCAGTTCGGTGTGAAAATGCCGCCGATCATGGTGCGCTGGACGGCAATGCGACCGAGCTGATCAGGCGGAACGGTGAGCGGGTTGCGGTCGAGGATCACCAGATCGGCCCGCTTGCCGGCTTGCAATGTGCCCTTCTCCGTCTCCTCGAACTGGACGAAGGCGGCGTTGCGGGTGAACATCGCCAGCGCCTCTTCCACCGACACGCCCTGCTCGGGATGAAACCCGCCGCGATTGACCGCGAAATCGATGGCCGCGATCGTGTCCGTTGCCTCGATCGGTGCGTCGGAAGAGCCGGCAAGGGCGATTCCGGCGTCGAAAAAGCTGCGGAAGGGATAGGCCATCGGCGTACGGGACGGTCCGAGGCGGCGCGGCAGCCATGCCATTTCCGAGCGGATGAACAGCGGCTGGGTGCAGATCTGCAAGCCGAGCCCGGCAATGCGCGCGACGAGTTCCGGCGGTGCGAAGGAGGCGTGCTCGATACGGTGACGATGATCCTCACGCGGATGGGCAGAAAGAAGCCGTTCGAACAGATCGACGCATTTCGCGATCCCCTCATCGCCGATGGCGTGGATGCAGACCTGGAAACCGGCAAGGTGGGCGGCCTCCATGCGGGCGTAGATGTCGTCCTCGGGCAAGGTCATGAAGCCGTGGCTGCAGGTCTTGTCGGCGTAGGGTTCGCTCATGCAGGCCGTGCAGGAGCCGAAGGTCCCGTCTGCAAAAATCTTGAAGGCGCGGGTGCGCGTCGCGTTCTGCGGGTCGTTCATCGGTGAATCGGCCATGGCTTTGACGCCGTCGAGCGTCTTGCCGATGACGATGGCGTAGATCGATTGCGGGACGTGTTCGCGGATCGCCTGCATGGCGATGGCCTCGAGCTGCGCCGCCTCGCCACCCGGCCCCTCTTCATCGCTTTGCAGCATGGCACCGATGGACGTGATGCCGCTTCTGGCCAGGGCGTCAAAACAGGCCTTGCTGGCTTCGATCATGCGCGGGATCGAGGGAGGCGGCATGTGCGCGAGCGGCAGGCCCACCGCCTTTTCGCGGAACACCCCGTTGAGTTCGCCATCCATGAAGCGGCCCGCCTCTCCACCGTCGGGTATCGCGGTGTCCGCCCCAAGGCCGGCCTTTTCGAGCACTGCGGAATTGACGAAGACGGCGTGTCCGTCGCGGGAGTAGACAAGGGCGGGAACATCTCCGAGCCATGCGTCGAGTTCTCGCCGGGACAGGGCGTCCCCGCCCTGCAATTTGTTTTCTTCGAGCTGGACGCCGATCACCCATTCGCCCGCGTCGATGCGTTCGGCCTGCCGTGTCAGCGCCGCCCTCACCTCTTCGAGGCTCGACAATGCGTCGAGATTGGCACTCATCGCAAAGAAGATCATGGGCAATGGATGGAGGTGGGCGTCGATGAAGCCAGGCAGAAGGGCTGCGCCGTCAAGGTCGTAGTCCATGGCGACGAGTCCCCGTTCGGCGATCAGCGCACGTCCGGCATCCAACGGCCCGACGAAGGCGATGCGATCACCTTCGGTGACGACACATTCGGCGCTGGCAGCGCCGGGCTCCATCGTCACGATGGGACCGTTTCGAAAGACGCAAGCCGGCAGGCCCATTTCCCACTCCTCCCAAGACACGGTTCTCAATCGGTCGCAAAAAGGATGGCAGAGCCCCTTTGGTCTGTCTATAGTAATTACTATATTTTCCCGGAAGGGGGCTGGAATATGGACAAGGCGGCATCGATGGAGCCGGACGGAAAGCGCGCGCCACGCGGCAAAGTCCCCGCCACGGGCCTGTGGTGGGCCATGATCGATTGGGCCCGGGCGCCGGTTTATTACGTCGTTCTGATGTACGTGTTCTCGGCCTATTTCGCTGAAAGCGTTGTGGGCGACCATGCGCGCGGACAGGTGCTGTTTTCCAGTGCCATCGCGCTGACCGGGGCCTTCATGGCCGTGCTGTCGCCGTTCCTCGGCGGCTTCGTCGACGAGGGCGGACGCAGAAAGCCGGTCCTGCTCGCGCTTTTTATCGTCATGGCAGCGGCCTGCAGCGGACTGGCGCTGGCAGCGCCCGGTGTTTCCTACGCCATCCCGCTGGCGATGGTGCTGTTGGGGGTGACGGCCATTGCCTATTCCGTTTCCGAACTGCTGCACAACGCGCTCCTGCCAGCCTCAGCGGGCCCGCGGCACGTCTCCATGGTATCGGGGCTCGGCCTGTCTCTGGGCAGCCTGGCCGCCGTCATCGTGCTGGTTGGCCTCATCTATTTTCTGGAGAAACCGCCGGCGGGCCTGACGGGAGAGGATGTGGCGCGTTTGTCAGGCCTGGTCTGCGCCGTGTGGATGCTCGTCTTCATTGTTCCGGCGCTGGCCGGGCTGAAGGATCACTACCGCGAAGGTGCACGCTGGCGGACGGCGCGGTTCATTCCGCGAAGCTGGTCGCCGGTAAAAACGGTGGCGACCCTGTTCAGGGAACATCCCGCGATCATGCGGCTTCTGATCGCGCGGATGATCTTCATGGACGGGCTCACCGCCCTTTTCACCATCGGCGCGGTCTATGTGGCTGGCGTCCTGGAATGGAGCGCAGGCGAGACGGCAGCAATGGGAATTCTATCGACCTGCTCGGCTGTCTTCGGCGGAATTCTCGGCGGCTGGCTTGGACGGCGCTTCGGGTCGCGCAACGCGATCATCATCGAACTGGCGGCGATCACCCTGATATTCTGCTTCCAGATCGGCATCTCGCCCGAGGCGGCCTTCTTCGGCCTGCTTCCTCTCGACCCCGCGGCCGCGGACCGTTCCATGTTCCCGCGCGTGGTCGATCTCGTCTATCTCGGAACCGTCGTGCCGCTGAGCGCATTCGTGATCGCCGCCTATGCGTCGTGCCGCAGCCTGCTTGTGCATTACTGCCCGCAGGACCGGGTCGGCTATTTCTTCGGCATCTATGCGATGACCAGCACCATCACGATCTGGCTCGGGCCGGCGCTCGTCTCGCTCGTCACCCAGGTCTTCGACAGTCAGCGTATCGGCTTTGGAAGCTTGTCTATCCTCTTCGTCGCCGGCCTCGCACTGATGCAGCGACTGCCGAAGGACAGGCCCGATCAGAAAAAATCGTAGATACGGGTCACGGCGTCGGCGGTGTATTCAAGTATGGCCTCGCGGTTCCGGAAACCGGTCTCGAACAGCATTTCGACGGCTGCGTAGGAGATCTCCAGCGACAACCGCACGCGAATGAGAACATCGTCATAGTCTGTCACCAGCCCCTGTTCGGCAAAGTAATCAGCGAGCAGCCGGGTAATCCGTTCGTGCGATTCAAGCCGGATCGATTGCAGTTCGGGGACGGCGCGCAAGGCAACGAGAAGCGGATAGGCCCCGCGAAAGGCGATCGCCGAATCGAGTGACTGACGAATGGAGGTCAGGGCCGCCGAGCGCATTTCGCCGGCGGTGCGGATCGTCATGCCTGTGTCGGCACGAATAGCCTCCGTCTGCGCGTCCATCAGTCGCAAACCGAGTTCGCGCAGAAGCGCATGCTTGTTGGGGAAATAGTGGTAGAAGGTGGGCGGGGTCAGCCCCGCACGCTCCACGATGGCATTGGAATTAAGCGCCTCAAGCCCCGACTCGGCGAGAATGTGCTGGGCCGCCCCCAGGAGCCGGTCAACAGCCTTGATCCGCCGGTCGGGCTTAACACTGTCCTCCCGATCCTTCACCACGGCAGCACCATCCCTCTCATTATTCCTGCCGCTGTCCGCGCGGAAGCTTCACAATCTGCTGTGCAAGCGCAAGGAGCGGCTGGCACTTCGCCGCCGGCCGCAGCGGGCTGCTATATCCTGATTAGGTCACCAACAGGTACAAATCCACCCTGTCTCAAGACACTCTCCTCTCAAAACAGCCCTTGCAAGCATCTGTAATACGTGACCTTTCCGACGCCCTCTACACACGTCGCGAACGCCCCTGGCAGCCCTTCCTGAAGCCGCGCCGGACGTCCGTCTTCGGGATCAACCGGCCCCAGCCCCCTACCCCTCCGGCGGAGGCCCCGCCGGCAAGGCCAGCACATTCATCGCTACCGAGATCCGCTCTCCCGGGCCCTTGTGGGGGCGGACGGCGTGCATGAGCCAGGACGGGAAGATGACCAGCTTGCCGGGTTCGGGGCGGACGCGGAATTGCGACATCTGCTTTTCGCCGGTCTCGTCGGTGAAGACGAGGTCGGGGGCGACCATGCGGATCATCGGGAAGCGCGGATCCTGGGCCACGAAGAAACCGTCCTCGCCGTCGCCGCCATCGTCGACATAGAAGCTGGCCGACCAGAAGGAGCCGGCATGGGCGTGCATCTGGTTGGACGCGCCGGCGGGCGAGACATTCGCCCACATCTCCATGCCCATCTGCCAGCGAGACTGGCCTTTAGCGGCATTCACGTCGGAGGTGAAACGGCCGCAGACCTGCATCGTCTCGCGCGCCAGCTCGATCGCGGCCTCGCCGCCCCAGTCCAGCATTTCGATATCGGAATGCCAGCCATGGATGTTGGAGCGCCGCACGCCCGGCGAGGCGGCCCGCCGCGCCAGGATGGCCTGTTTCAGCGCGGAGACCAGCCGGTCGGCGCCGGGCAGGCGCACCTCGATCAGGGGGGTGGCGAAGAGCCGGTTGACCGTGATCTGCGGCGCGGCGCTGCCGCCCGTCACCGTCATTCCTCGTCGCCGTAGATCGCCACCACCGGCTCGCCGCCTTCGGTCAGGCGGGCGCGGTACATGCCCGGCGTGTTGAAGCTCCAGGCGATATCGCCCTCAGCCGTCAGCGCGATAATGCCGCCATCGCCGCCCAGGTCCGTCAGCTCGGTCTGGATCACCTGGTCGGAGGCCGCCTGCAGGGTCAGGCCCTGCATCTCGACCAGCGCACAGATGCGGCTGGCCACGGTCAGGCGGATGAAATACTCGCCCGTACCCGTCGCCGAGACGCCGCAGCTGTCATTATTGGCATAGGTGCCCGCGCCGATGATCGGGCTGTCGCCGACCCGGCCCCAGCGCTTCGCCGTCGTGCCGCCTGTCGACGTGCCGGCTGCGATATTGCCGGCCTCGTCCAACGCCACCACACCGACCGTGCCGAAGCGGTGTTCCAGCGCATCGCGCTCCAGCAGGCCTTCCTGGACCGGTTCCGGATCCGGCGCGCCGTCCGGACGCGGCGGAATTTCCAGACCGTCACGGCCGAGCGAACGTTCCAGCGCCGCCCAGCGGCGTTCGGTGAAAAACCAGGCCGGCTCGACCATTTCCAGCCCCTGCTCCCGCGCAAAGGTCTCCGCGCCCTCGCTTTGCAACATGACGTGACGCGAATGTTGCATCACTGTGCGTGCAAGGGTGATCGGATGTCGCACCTGTGTGACACCTGCGACGGCGCCCGCCTGAAGGGTCGCCCCGTCCATGATCGAGGCGTCGAGCTCATTGCGCCCGGCCGCCGTGAACACGGCACCGCGCCCGGCATTGAACATGGGATCGTCCTCGAGCCCGTGGATCACCGCCTCGATCGCATCCAGCGCACTGCCGCCCTGCGACAGCACCGCCTCGCCACGCTCCAGCGCCGCATGCATGGCTGCGCGATAGGCGGCATCGGTCTCCGGCGTCATGCTTTCACGCTCGATCACACCGGCCCCGCCATGCACGACAAGCGCCCAGTTTCCGTCCTCCGCCAGGACCGGAGACAGGGTCAGAAGAACCGCGGCAGAGGCCGCCGGCAGAACAGATCGCAGCATGATGAAATCTCCCCAAATCAGTTGAATTCAGCTTTGCCATTCGCGCCGTCCGACGCAAGCCTGAAGACGGTTCGGGACTGCTCAGCCGCCCGTGCGGATACGCACCCGGGACTGCGCCATCCGGCCGGATTCATCAACGGCCGTAACGGCATAGAAGCCCGGCCCCGGCGGCACCCAGACCGGCTCGCCCAGCGCATTGCGGTCGACCGGTTCCCCGTCCGCATACCAGTCCAGCGTTCCGCGCGCCTGCGCCGCCAGGACAAAGCCGCGCCCCTCGCCTTCCGACCAGACCTCGGCCCCGTCCGGCGGGAAGAGGATGTGCGGTGCCGGGTCGGTGCGGTATTGCGCCAGCGTACCCGGAACGTCCGGCACCGGCGCCCGGTCTTCCGCCCGCGAGACAGAGCCCGGCTCGATACGCTCCAGACCGTCTGCCAGGCGGAACAGCAGCGGCAGGGCGCCTTCACGGCCGGTAATCCCCTCCCGCGGCGCACCGTCTGCCCGGCCGGTCCAGACCACGAGGGTGTAGCGTCCGGTCACGCCGGCCGCCCAGGCGTCCCGGAAGCCATAGGATGTGCCCGTCTTGAAGGCGATGTCCGGTGCCCCGCGCGCCAGCGAAGCCGGCATGCGCCCGCCCGGATGCGGCGCCCGGCGCAGGATATCGAGCACTTCCGCCGCCGATTCCGCGCCCAGCACGGCATAGCCGTCTTCAGCCGCCGGATCGTCTTCGCGCCAGCGCAGCGGACGCGCCACGCCCTCATCGCCCAGGGCTGCATAGAGCACGGCCAGCTGGCGCAGGGTCAGCCCGGCACCGCCCAAAGCCACGGCGAGCCCGCTGTCGGCTCCCGCCGTCCGCGGCCGTTCCGGGTGGGCGCCGGCAAAGGTCAGCGCAGCGTTGAAGCGGCGCGCGCCTACCCCGTCCAGCGCCGTGACAGCCGGAACGTTCAGCGAGTGCTGCAGCGCTTCGGCAATCGTGACATCGCCGCGGAAACGCCGGTCGAAATTGTCCGGCCGATAGCCGGCAAACCGGCGCGGCAGGTCCGAAATGCGTGTGCCGCCGGCGGCCAGACCGTCATCGAACGCCATGCCATAGATGAAGGGTTTCAGCGTCGAGCCGGGAGAACGCGGCCGGTCGGTCAGATCGATCCAGCCGCCCGGTCGTGCCCGGCTGGCCGACCCCGCCATCGCTCGCACGGCCCGTGTCCGCGTTTCCACCAGCATGGCGGCGAACTGCACGTCCGGTCCGGTTTCCCGGGCTGCCAGCGCCAATTCTTCCTGCAGCATTGTCTGGAGGTGGGTATCGAGGGTGGAAACGATGTCCGCCTCTCCGGGCCCGGCCGCGCGGCGCAGGGCATCGGCCGCATGCCAGGCATCGGCCGGGAAATCCTGGCGCCCCGGTGCCGGATCGAAAGCGGCATCGGCAGACGCATCCGCACGCGCCAGCCCCACTTCGGCCAGACGGTCCAGCACGCGTCCGCGCGCCAGCACCGCATTGTCGGGACGCCGATCCGGACGCCGCGCTTCCGGCGATTGCGGCAAGGCGATCAGCAGAGCGATCTGCTCGATGGTGAGCGCATCCGGCTCGCGCCCGAAATAGGCCCAGCTGGCGGCCCGGACACCTTCCAGATTGCCGCCATAAGGCGCCAGGGTGAGATAGAGTTCGAGGATTTCGCGTTTGGAATAGCGCAGCTCCAGCTGCCAGGCCCGCAGGATCTGGATGATCTTGGCGCCGACCGTCCGCTCGCGCGGCTCGATCAGGCGGGCAAGCTGCATGGTCAGGGTGGAACCACCGGACACGATGCGGCCGGCCAGGGCGCTGTCCCGCGCTGCACGCACCAACGCCAGCGGATCGACACCGGAATGCTGGTAGAAGCGCGCATCCTCATAGGCCAGCAAAGCCTCGACGAAATCCGGATCGATCCCGTCCAGATCGGCCTCAAGCCGCCAGCGGCCATCGGCGACCGGGAAGGCCCGCAGCACCTGCCCGTCCCTGTCCCGAACGACCGTCGACACGTCTCGCCCGGCCTCGACAGGCGGCGGCAGGGCGTGGTCGGCCGCGAGAACCGCCGCAAACAGGGTCAGGGCGATCACCCCTCCCCAGTATATCCGCGGCAGTCCCAGCACGGCGTCAGCCTCGCGGTGCGATCACGATACGCCCGGTCGCGCTGCGTGCGAACGTGTCCGGCCGGTACATGTCCTCCACCACGGCACCGGGCAGAGTGTAGCTGCCCGGCGTCACGGCGCGCACGACATAGGCGATGCGCTCGGCCCGCCGGTTGCGCAGGTCGAGAGCCGCCACGAAGCGGTCGTCGCGCGCTTCAGCCACCCGAGGCGTGCGGATATTGTCGAGCCAGGAATAAACACCGGTATTGCCGGCGTCTTCGGGCCGCACGACAGCTTCAATCTCGAAGCCGGGCGGCAGAAGATCTTCCACGATGGCCGGGATCAGGCGTTCCTCGCGCGGCGCGACGACAAGATCGACGATCAGGCGGTCGCCCTGGACCAGGTTTTCAAGATCGGCCTCGGAACCGTCCAGGCGGCGGATCCGCTTCTGGATCACCAGGCCCTGGGCATCGACATCCGGCGCCTCGACCGTCTGGCCATGGGCGATCTGCGTCACCCAGGCCGGCGCATCGCCGCTCATGCGGAACTCGACCCCCTCACCGATATCGCCCGCTTCCAGCCGGTAGCGCAGCGGGCCGTCGGCCTCGGCTGCCGTGTCGATCACAATCTCCTCGCCGCCATCGCGAAGCGCATTCGCAGCGAGCAGCAAGAAAGCCTTTTCCTGTGTGTTCAGACGGGCCGGTTCCGGCAGGTCCTGACCGACACGCTCGGCCAGGCGGGCGACGCGCTCATGCTGGCCGGCCTCGGCTGCCAGGGCCAGAACGCCAGCCAGGTCACGCCGCGGCGACATGTAGTAATTGCCGGGATTTTCAAAACCCAGCGCCGCCTCGGCCGCATCGAAGGCATTCACGGCGCGCGACTGGTCACCGATGAGATAGAGCGCCGCACCGATCTGCGCCCGGGCCAGCGGGCTCTCGATCGCCTCAAGGCGCTCGTCATGCATGTAGCGCAGGCGCGAACGATCGACCCGTCCGGCGCGGGCCAGAACGTAGAGCGCATAGGCGGCCGAACGGTCGTTGAGACGTTCAGGCGTGTCGGTCTGGCCGCGCCAGCGATGGATCTCGGTGTCATAGCCATTCACCCGCCACATCTCGCCGGAGGCAATATGCTCAAGGCCGGCATAGGCCCGCTCCAGCGCCGCATCCGGCACGGTGTAGCCAGCCTCTTGGGCACGGGCCAGGAAATCGGTGGCGTAAGCGCCGATCCACGGCCGCAGGCCACGATCGCCGATACGCCAAAGACCGATGGCGCCATCGGCGGACTGGCGTGACAGCAGCGTTGCGATGGCCTCCTGCACGCGTGCCCGTGCACCCTCGACCGGATCTTCACCCGCAGCGCTGGCGAGCGGATCGGCGTAGAGCAGCGGCAGCGCCCGGCTGGTGATCTGCTCGGTACACCCATAGGGATAGCGGCTGAGGGCCGTCAGCAGCGCCGCCTCGTCCAGCGGTGTCGGCGAGAAGCTCACCGTCACATCGGACGTGCCCGGCAGATAACCGGCCAGCACATCGCTGGACAGGCGCCAGCTGTCGCCCGGCATGACGCGTCCGCGCCGGACGCTGGAAGATGGCAGCCAGGCCGAACGCGCCTCGATCGGGTAGCTGCGCGCGACGGCAAATTCGTCCGGCCCCTCGACCGACAGTCCGACCGAGCCCACACCGACATCGTCGGACGTAAGCCCATAGCGGCGATCAACGCGCTGGCCGGCGGCGAGCTCGATCGTGTCGGTGGCCGACATACTGACCGGCGCTTCGGCATCCATCGCCACGGCATACGTGCCTGGTGCGCCATCGATATTGTCGATCGTCAGCGTCGCCATCGACTGATCGCCCGGTGCGAGGAAGCGCGGCAGGATCAGTTCGGCCGGCACATCGTCGCGCACGGTCAGCGGCTGGGCCGCCTGACCGACAGCGCGGCCGCTCCAGGCAACCGCCATGAGGCGCAGCTCGCCATTGAAATCCGGCACGTCGAAGGAGACGGTCGCGCGACCATTGCGGCCCACTTCGACAGGGCCCGTGAACAGCGCCACGGTCTGCGTCGGCACGACGGTCAGACCGGCACCGCCGATCTGGTCGCCACCCTGGCGCACGGGCGCCGCGGCGCCCTGGTTCGGATCGAGCAGGCGGCCATAATCATCGTGCAGATCGACGTCGAGCGCCGTCTTGCCGAAATACCAGGCCTGCGGATCGGGGGAGGCAAAGCGGGTCAGGGCGAGAATGCCCTCATCGACCGCCGCCACGGACACGTAGGCACCGCTGCGCACCGGCCCCTCGATCGCCAGCTCCAGTTCAACGGTCTGGCGCGGATGAACGCGCTCGGGTGCGTTGAAATCGATCTCCAGCGTCCGGTCCGACATGTCGACGGGCAGATGCAGAACCCCGACAGCCCGGCGCGGCGCCGGCCGGTCGACCGGATCACGCGGCGTGTAGACCGAGACCATGGCATAGGCGCCGGCACCCCAGTCCTCGGTGACATTGAAGGACAGTTCGACACCGCCTTCGGGAATGCTGACCGAGCGGGTCTCCAGCACGCGGTCGCTGGCAATCACCACCTCGGCCTCGCCGGGATAGGGCGGGCGAATGGATACGGTTGCAGTGCCGCCAACAGCGACCGGCTCTTCAGGGCCCGACAAAGCCACGCGGTCCGGCGCCTCGACGCCCGGCTCGGAGGAGCCACCCCAGCCGACCCAGAACTGGGCGCTGGCGGACATGCCGCTTTGCGGGTCGGTCACAACAAGCTGATAGTCGCCCCAGTCAAGCGCGCGCAGTGACAGGGGATCGGCGCCTTCGCCGTCCAGCGACAGCACCCCCTCCTCGATCGGCACGACATGGCGGGTGCGGCGCCAGCGCCAGCGTTCGCCATCGGTGCGGTACCAGTCATAATCCCAGTCGATACGCATCAATTGCCATTCGATGTCCGCCGTGACCGGCGCACCACCGGCATCGATCGCAACCACGTCGAAAGCGCTTTCGCGATTGCGCTCGGCGCGGCCCTCGAATTGCGGCTTCAGGCCGAGATAGAGCGGCGCAGGACGGTAGGGAATGCGGACATCGTCGGCGACAGCCCGGCCGCCGGGCTCGATGGCTGAGACGACGGCACGGATGCGAAGCGGCTGGCTGGCATCGGCACCGATCTCGCCCGCACTGACGGTCAGGGTCGCGGCACCGGCCCCGTCGGCCACCGTGCCAGGCAGATCCTCGGTACGATCGCGGAAAGGCTCGTCATGACGGCCGAAACTGAACCCGGGATAGTCGGCAAACGGACGCGGATCGGTCTCGATCCGCAGACGGCCCTCGACCGGCAGTCCCGCCCCCGGCGCACCATAGAGGAAGCGGACATTGGCAGCGATTTCACGCTTGCCGCCCAGCAGGATCGGCGTTTCGTCGTCGGCATCGAGTTCCAGGGCAATGCGTTGCGGCACGAAATCCTCGACCGAGAAGCGGGTCGAGCCGACATCGCCATAGCCATCCATCGTCGCCACGATGCGCCACTCGCCGCGCGCGGCGGCCACAGGCAGATCATAATCCCAGAAGACAGATCCGGCCTGCGGCAGGCCTTCAAAGCGCGAGACGGCGGCTTCGATACCGTTCGGCCCGTAGACCGTCAGCGTGACGGGTCGGTCCGATATGGCCACGGCTTCGGCATCGCGCACCATCGCACCGGCATGAACCGTTTCGCCCGGCCGGTAGATACCCCGGTCGAGCCAGACATAGCCATCCGCACCATCGGGCCGCTGACGGCCGCCGATATCCTGGCCGGACAGATCGACCGGATTGCGCTGGAAGTCGAGCACGGCGAAATCATTATTGCGGCCATAGGCCGTCAGGAGACGCGGCGCCATGGCGCCCTCACCGCGCGTCAGCGGCCCGTCAAAGCGGGCACGGCCGTTCGAATCCGTCATGGCCGTCGCGAGGATCTCGTTGGAGCGTGCGATCAGCTGCACTTCGACACCGGCCTCCGGCATCGCGGTCTGCAGCGAGCGCACCACGAAATCGATACCATCCGCACCGCGATAGGCCGTGAGAGCCAGATCGGTGATCACCAGCCAGCGTTCGGCGCGGGCCGGAACGTCATCGTCAGCGGCTTCGCTGTCCTCGCGCACCGACACGAAATAAGCGCCTGGCGACAGGGTCCCGATGGCTTCGGCGATCGGGAAAACAGTCGTCACCGGCGTATTCGGCGCGCCGGCGGTTTCCATGCGGCCCTGCCAGATCTGTTCGCCGACCGCATGCGGGCTCTCCTCTTCGGGGACCCAGTTGTATTCACCCTGGGCCGCATTGAAGCCGGTCGTGATCGAGCGGAAGGCCAATGCCCGGTCGGTAATCCGCCAGACTTCAAGCTCGACCGCATCGACATTCACCGTCTCGATGGCCAGACCATCGGCGTCACGGCGGGGCAGAATCACGCCGTCGCCGGCAATGCCGACAAAGGCCGGGCGGTCGCCGAAGTCGATCTCGACGGTTTCGTCCACCAGCAGGGCATCGCCGTTCGCGGCCGGCAGGCCCTCGCGCAGCGTCAGGCTCTGGCCGTCCCCGAAGGTGAGACCGCCGACACACAACGAGCGCCCGGATGCCGACAGGGCAATCGGACGCTGCGGCGTCACGGCGACATAGGGTTCGTAGTCAGTGCCGGGATCGAGCGGATGCGTGAAGCCGAGGCAGACCTCCGGGGTGTCGCCATCGACGCTGATCGCATAGCGCAGGAAGGCGAAGTTCGCGGGCGCCTCGGTCGCAGCGCGCGGCGCATCGGCAGATCGTCGCTCCAGTTGAGGTCCGGTTGATTCGACCGTCTCGTCAGACGGACCGGTACACGCAACGGCCCCCAGCGCCAGTGCCAGCGCGAGGATTCGACTGTGCCACAGCGACATCGCTGAACTCCTATCCCATTGGCGCCGAACCATAATGCTTTGTTAAGAAAAACGCACCGGCGAAATGGGCATTCGGCGCGATTTCTCCCGTCAGGCGACTTCAATGCCGCAGAATGCGGCAATGGTGCGCCAGGGCAGTGCGGCCGAGGCCACACCGATCGCCACGATCGCCAAGCCGACAGCGATTCGAACCCGGGGCGTGCGTGCCGCCGACAGCAATCCGCTGACGCCGAAAGCCGCAGCAGTGACGGCCGGCAGCGTGCCCAATCCAAAGCCCAGCATGATCAGCGCGCCGGTCGCGACCGAGCCCGACAGCATGGCGTAGAACAGCGTGGCGTAGACCATGCCGCACGGCAGGAAGCCCCAGAGAAAGCCGGCCAGCAGCGGGCTGGCCAGCGACAAGGCTCCCGCAAACGGCGCCCTCATCCAGGTCAAAAGGCGCGCACCGAGACGGTCGACGCCGGCCAGCGAAGGCGCCCAGCCCGCGACCGAGAGCCCGATATAGACCAGCATGGCCGCCGCCAGCCAGCGCAGGATCAGGTGCGCCTCGGCACGATCGAACGCGAAATAGGCTTGGGAACCGAGCGCTGCGAGGACTGCTCCGGCGGCGACATAGGCCGCTATGCGGCCCGTCTGAGCGAGCATGAGTGCCCGGGCGCGGCTTTGGGCTGCATCCCCGCCGAGCGAAACGGACAGGCTTGCCGCGATGCCGCCGCACATGCCGACACAGTGCAGGCTGGACGCGAATCCGGCGAGCATTCCACCCAGAAGGCTCAGTTCTGACAATCCGGCCGGTGCCATGCCATACTCCCTGGCGCTGTCTTCGACTGGACAAGCCCACAAATAAAGTGTGGCGTAATGCCGCAAAACAGCTGACGATACCCAGCATAGAATTTCCGAGGGAGGACACCATGGTTCATCTCAAGCACGTGCGCCGGGACGCACCCTGGGCTTGGCTGAAGGCCGGATGGCAGGACATCGTACGCGCACCGCGGGTGACGCTGGGTTACGGCCTGATTTTTGTCGGCGTGGGTGCCCTGATCGTGCTGGGATTGAACGCCATCGGCTTCGCCTCCGCTGTCCCGGTTGCGCTCAGCGGTTTCGCCCTTGTCGCACCGGCGCTGGCGATCGGCATCTACCAGGTGCCCCGGGCGATCGAGCGTGGCGAGAAGCCCCGCTTCCGCTTCATCATCTCCCGCTTCCCCTCACGGCTGTCGCAAATCGGCTTTCTCAGCCTGCTGCTCTTGATGCTCTTCCTGCTCTGGGTCCGGATCGCACAATTCCTGCTGGTCGCCCTTGCACCCGATACGCCCCTTCTGCCGGGGCCCTTCCTGGAATACGCGCTGAGCGATCCGGCCGGGCTGAGCCTGATGGTCATCGGTACGGCGATCGGCGCCATCCTGGCAGCCGTTGCCTTTTCAATGTCCGCCCTCGCCTTCCCGATGCTGGTCGATCAGGATGTGGACGCGGTGACCGCACTCGTCGCCAGCTTCAAGGCCGTGATCGGCCAGCCCTTCGTGATGCTCACCTGGGCCTGGCTGATCGCCTTCATGATGGCGGCGGGGTCAGCGGTGTTCCTGATCGGACTGGCGGTCACCTTCCCGTGGGTCGCGCTGGCGACCTGGCATGCCTACCGGGATTTCTCGCCGGAAGCGGCGCCGTCGGCGTCGTCCTCCGCCTCGCCCTCGGCATAGCCTTTCGGCACGATCGGCTTGTCGTCATCCATCAGGATGCGCTCTGCGGCCCCGTCCAGATCCTCGAACTGGCCGGACTTCAGGCTCCACATGAAAGCCAGGAGACCCAGACCGCCCATGGCGATGGCAACAGGTATCAGCCAGATCAGGACGGACATCAGCGAGCAAGCCTCAGCGCATTGAGAGTGACCAGGACCGAGGACGCCGACATGGCGATGGCGGCGATCAGCGGCGTGACCAGACCGGCCACGGCGAGCGGCACGGCGATCATGTTGTAGACCGCGGCCAGGCCGAAATTCTCCAGCACCCGCCGCTTGGCGCCGCACGACACATCATAGGCCACGATGGCCGCCGCCAGCCGGTCGCCCTGCAAGACGAAGTCGGCTGCAGCCTGGGAAATCTCCGCGGCCGAAGCCAGCGAAACGGACACGTCTGCCGCAGCGAGCGCCGGCGCATCATTGATCCCGTCGCCGATCATGGCGACCCGTCGCCCTTCGGCCTTGAGCGCCTCCAGACGCGCGATCTTGTCCTGCGGCTTCAGCTCGGCTTGCCACGCATCCAAGCCCAGCTCGGCCGCAACGGCTTCGACGGGACCGGTCCGGTCTCCGGAAAGGAGTTCGACCCGGCAACCGCGGTCACGCAGCGCGGCGACCGTCTCGACCGCATCGGCGCGTAGCCGGTCTTCAAAGCGGAAACGGACGGGCGCCTCATCACCGGCCTTTAGCCAGACTTCGCTGTGCGGATCGCTCGCCGCGTCGATGCCCAGCCAGCGGGCCGAACCGAAGCGGATCGTCACGCCGTCCTCGACGGCCTCGATGCCGCCGCCGGAGATCTCGCGCGTTTCAGCCGCTGCGATCCCCATGCCTGCGGCATCGGCAACGGCACGGGACAGGGGGTGACGGCTGGTCCGGGCGAGCCGCGCGGCCGTCTCGAACGCCGTATCGGGAATCTCGTCCCGATTGATCAGGCGCGGCCGGCCTTCGGTCAGCGTGCCTGTCTTGTCGAACACGACCGTGTCGATCCCTGCCAGACGCTCCATGGCGTCGCCGGATTTCACCAGCACGCCTTCCCGGTAAAGACGGCCGGACGCGACCACCTGGACGGCCGGCACAGCCAGACCGAGTGCACAGGGGCAGGTGATGATCAGGACCGCAATCGCATGGATGATCGCCAGATGCGGGTTTTGACCGATAACCAGCCAGCCCAGCAGCGTCAGAGCGGCAAGCGAGTGGACCACCGGCACATAGAGTTTGGCGGCGCGGTCGGCGAGGCGCACATAGCGCGACCGGCTTTGCTCCCCGGCCTCGACGAGGCGTGTGATCTCGGCGAGCAGGGAGTTGTCGCGGTCGGCCGTGGCTTCCAGCACCAGCTTGCCGTCCAGATTGAGCATGCCAGAAAAGACCTCGATGCCCGGTTTTGCAGCGACGGGAGCGGTCTCGCCGGTCACAAGGGAACCGTCCAGCGCGCCCTGCCCTTCGCGGATCACGGCATCCACCGGCACCCGGTCGCCTGCGGCCAGGACCAGCCGGTCGCCGGCCTTGACCTCGCGGGCCGGGATTGCCTCGATCCGCCCGTCTGCGCGGACCCGGTTGGCGGTTGCTGCCTGCATCGCCGCCAGACCGCGAGCCGCCTCTCCGGCCTTGGCCCGCAGACGCATGTCGAGAAAACGCCCGATCAGCAGGAAGAAGAGCAACATCGCTGCGGCGTCGAAATACGTGTCGCCATGCCCGTAGAAGGTTTCCCAGATCGACAGGCCACAGGCCAGGATCACCGCGAGCGAGATCGGCACGTCCATATTGACGTGCCTGTTGCGCAGCGCCGTGATTGCCGAGCGGAAGAAGGGCTGGCCTGCATAGGCGACCGCCGGCAACACGATCAGCGCCGAGATCCGGTGCATCAGTGCCTGGGTCGCCTCGGTCATCTCCATGCCGCCGGCCCAGACCGAGATCGACAGCAGCATGACATTCGCCATCGCAAAACCGGCCACAGCCATCGCACGAAGCAGCTTGCGCTCTTCTTCCTTCTGGGGATCGGCTTCGGCTTCCGGCTCATAGGGCGTGGCGGGATAGCCCAGCCGGCCCAGCCGGCTGACATAGGTCGATGCCAGCGCCGCATCGCCGCGCCAGCTCAGGCGAAGGCGGCCGGTCGACAGATTGAGACGTGCATGCTCGACACGGTCGTCCTCGAGCAGGCCCGACTCAATACGCGAAATACAGCCGGCGCAGACAGCACCGCGTACCAGCAGGTCGAGATGGCATTGTCCATCGGCGAGGCGGACAAAGGCCTGCGGATCGACCTGGCTGACCGGTTCGGAGAAATGGGCCGTGTCTAGCGCAGCCAAAGCGCGTGCTCCATTTCGAAGGGCGCGTCGCCATTATTGTGCGCGCGCAGATGCCATTGCCCGGTCTCGGTGCAGGGCAGCGCAGCGCGATAGAGACCGGCGCGATCTTCCAGAAACTCGAGCGGACAGTCACGCGACGTGTTCGTGGGATGGTTCATGGCTCCGGTCAGCTCAAGCCCCGGCACCGGCGCGCCGTCGGCGTCACTGACCTCAACCAGCAGCTCGCCGTCGACCACGTTGACGCGGGCCGACCAGCCCAGCTCGGCCTGTTCGTGGCGGCGGGCCAGCGTCTCGTTGTAGTTGAGTCCCTGATAATAGGAGCGCGGCACATCCTCGCCGGGATGGGTGCGCATGGCGAGCGTGATGAAGGTGGTGTTCACCCCGATCGTCACGCCGAAGAACAGAACGATCATGACCAGGACATGCCAGCCCCGCACGGGGTTGAGAAAGGACTTCATCACTCGGCTCCGGTCACAATCATTGACGGGGTGGTCGCGGTCTCGCCGGTCCGCGTGTCGGTGACGCGGAAATTGAAGGTCTCGCGCGCGCCGTCGATCGCGCTGGCCGGCAGGGTAAGATATATCACGAAGTCCTGGGTCCGGTCGGCATCCACGCTCAGCTGCATGGGCGCATCATCTGCAGCACCCAGCAGTCGCGTCACGATCTGCGGATCGCCCTCGATCGACAGTGTAAGCGTGCGTGGCTCATTGGCCTTGTTGACGACTTTCAGATTGTAGCCGTTTCGCACCGAACCGTCCGACAGGATCACGAAGTTCGGGTTGCGGTCCCGCTGCGAATTGAGTTCGAGTTCCGACCGGTTGAGCAGGGCCGCCAGCATGATCGCCGCTACGATGGCGAAGGCCACGCCATAGACGAGCGTGCGCGGACGGATGAACTTGTAGACGGCTTTCTCGCCTTTCTGGAAACGGTCGACATTGTCATCCGTCTCGTAGGTGATGAGGCCGGTCGGGCGGTCCACCTTCTTCATGATGTCGTCGCAGGCATCGATGCACAGCGCACACTGGATGCATTCCAGCTGGGCGCCGTCGCGGATGTCGATCCCCATCGGGCAGACCGCCACGCACTGCTTGCAATCGATACAGTCGCCGCGGCCGTCCCAGGTTTCATTCTTCTTGTGCGGACCGCGCGGCTCACCCCGGTCGACTCGGTAGGTCACGTTGAGGGCATCCCGGTCCGTCATGGCCGCCTGGATGCGCGGCCAGGGGCACATATAGGTACACACCTGCTCGCGCATCGTGCCGGCGAGCGTATAGGTGGTGAAGGTAAGCATGCCCGCGAAGAGATAGGATGACGGCTCGGCCTGACCGGTAAAGAAGTTCCCGATCACGTCATAGGCGTCGTGGAAATAAAGGATCCAGGCACCGCCCGTCGCCAGTGCGATGACCAGCCAGACCGTATGCTTGCCGATCTTGCGCCAGGCCTTGTCGAACGACCAGGGCGACCGGTCCAGCTTGATCCGGGCATTCCGGTCGCCTTCAAAGGCGCGCTCGACCCAGATGAAGAGATCGGTCCAGACGGTCTGCGGGCAGGCATAGCCGCACCAGACCCGGCCGAAGAGCGCTGTCGCGAGGAAAAGCCCAAGCGCCGCCAGGATCAGCAGGCCGGTGATGTAATAGACTTCCTGCGGCCAGATCTCGATGAAGAAGAAATAGAAACGCCGGCCGGCAAAATCGACCAGAACAGCCTGATCCGGCGCGTCCGGTCCCCGGTCCCAGCGCAAGAAGGGAATGAGGTAGTAGATGCCCAGCGTCACCGCCATCACCAGCCATTTGACGGTCCGGAACTTGCCGTGCGCCAGCTTGGGGTAGATGGGTTCGCGTTTTTTGTAGAGTTCGCGCGTATCCGCTGCGTTGACCGCTTCGGCCTTTGACTTGCGGATGCCGGGCGCCGCCATGGCGCGTGTGTTCTTGTCACTCATGACGGCGCTTTATCCCGGTTCCTCTGGTTGGTGTATGCGACCTAGCGACCCGTGGGACCGTTCGCCGCACCCTCTGCTTCCTCACCGCCGCCCAGCAGATAGACATAGGCGGCCAGCGCATCGATCGTGGCGTCGTTCAGACGGCCTTCCCAGGCCGGCATCACGCCATAGGGGCCGCGATGGATGATGTTGATCACCTGCTCGCGGTTCGAACCATAGAGCCAGTCCTGGTCGACCAGGTTCGGAGCCCCCTGCATGCGGTCGCCCGTACCGTCAGGCATATGACAGGACGCGCACTGGATGTCGTAGGTCTCCTGACCGCGAGCGAGCGCTTCGGCACTCACATCCCCGGCACGGCCAGACATGGACAGGACATAGTCGGTTACATCGGCGATCTCGCTGCCGGTGAGCAGTTCGTCGCGGCCAAAGGACGGCATCTGCGAGAAACGGGTATCCGGGTGTTCGCTCCGGATGCCGTAGCGCAGCGTGGTGCGGATGTCCTCATAGGTCCCGCCCCACAGCCAGACGTCGTCATTCAGGTTGGGATAGCCGATAGCACCCTGGGCGCCCGACCCGTGACAGGTCGCGCAATTGTCGCCGAAAGCGGCCTCGCCCGCTGCGCGGACAAAGCCGAGCAGCTGGGGATCATTCTCGATCTGGTCGATCGAGGCCCCTTCGAGGGCCGCAAAGCCGCTGGCCCGGCTGGCGTGCAGCTCCTCGATGGCCTGGGCGACATTCGCCCGTTCGGAGTGGTCACGAAGGCCGCGGGTGTGATCGGTCTCGCCGGCCAGCCCAGGCAGGGCCGGCCAGGCCGGCATGAAGATCATGTAGACCACGGACCAGGCGATGCTGGCGTAGAAGACCCACAGCCACCAGCGCGGCAGCGGCGTGTCGAGTTCCTTGATGCCATCCCACTCGTGACCGGTCGTAGCCGTCCCTGTGTGGGCGTCTCTTTCGCGTTCTTGATCATGCTCGGACATGGGTCTCGTCCTTATTGTGATCGGCCGTTTCCGGCTTGTCGGTTTCTTCCAGCGGTGTGCGCGCGGCAGCGTCGAATTTCGCCTGGTTACGCGGCCAGAGCGCGTAGGCGAGGACGCCGAAGAACAGGAGGACGAAGATCAGCAGTCCTCCTGTCTGAGCGAAATTGGAAAGTGTCTCGTGCATCGCCCTACCTCAGATTTTCGTCGGCCTCGGCCTCATAGGTGGAGAAGTCCACCATCGTGCCGAGCACCTGCAGATAGGCCACGAGCGCATCCATTTCGGTCACCCGCGACGGATCGCCGTCGAAATCGCGCATCAGCGCGTCCGGATAGCGTTCCTGGAAACCGTCATAGTCGGCGGCATAGGGATCGAGCTGCGTCGTGATATCGGCGACA
Source organism: Maricaulis sp. (assembly GCF_039978735.1). Classification (GTDB taxonomy): domain Bacteria; phylum Pseudomonadota; class Alphaproteobacteria; order Caulobacterales; family Maricaulaceae; genus Maricaulis. Next base: position 81,244 of record NZ_JBDWAS010000014.1, on the reverse strand, counting down.
GCATTCTCGATCATGGCATCCGAATACGGCACACCCACCCGGCGCAGCGCCCGAAGATTGGCGGCGACGTTCTCATAGTCGAGCTCGGAGTTTTCCAGGAAGGGGTAGTCCGGCATGATCGACTCCGGAACCACCGATTGCGGGTCGCGCAGGTGGTCGCGATGCCATTCATCCGAATACTTGCCCCCGACGCGGGCGAGGTCCGGCCCCGTCCGCTTCGAGCCCCACTGGAAGGGGTGGTCGTACATGCTCTCGGCCGCCAGCGAATAGTGGCCGTAGCGCTCCACCTCGTCACGCAGCGGGCGGACCATCTGCGAGTGGCAGTTATAGCAGCCCTCGCGGATGTAGATGTCCCGGCCCAGCTGTTCCAGCGGCGTGTAGGGGCGCACGCCTTCCACCTCCTCGATGGTCGAGTCGAGGTAGAAGAGCGGTGCGATTTCCACGATCCCGCCGATCGAGACCGTGACCAGGATGCCAACGGTCAGGAGGAGCGAGTTCTGCTCGAAGAGCTTGTTGTGGAGCTTGCTCCAGCGGCTTTTCTTTTGTTCTGACATGACAGGCCCCTATTCGGCCGGAACGGCGGCGGGTTGAGGAATGACGTTCTCGTCTTCCTCTTTCACGTCGCCCTTGATCGTGCGGTACATGTTGTAGGCCATGATGATCGCGCCGCTCAGATAGAGCAGACCGCCGACGGCCCGGATGATGTAGGAGATGTGCATCGCCTCCACGGTCTCCACGAAGGAGAATTCCAGGAAGCCGAGCTCGTTATAGGCCCGCCACATCAGACCCTGCATGATGCCTGCAACCCACATCGAGGTGATGTAGAGCAGGATGCCGAAGGTCGCGATCCAGAAGTGCCAGTCGATCAGGGCCTTGGAGTGCATGCCCTTGCGCTTCCACAGCCACGGAACGAGGCAGTAGACGGCACCGAAGGAGATGAAGCCGACCCAGCCCAGCGCACCGGAGTGCACGTGGCCAACGGTCCAGTCGGTGTAGTGCGAGAGCGCGTTGACCGCGCGGACCGACATCACCGGGCCCTCGAAGGTCGACATGCCGTAGAAGGCAACCGACAGGACCAGCATCCGCACGACCGGGTCGGTGCGCAGCTTGTCCCAGGCCCCCGACAGCGTCATCAGGCCGTTGATCATGCCACCCCAGGACGGCATCCACAGCATCACCGAGAAGGTCATGCCCAGCGTCTGCGCCCATTCCGGCAGCGCCGTGTAGTGCAGGTGGTGCGGCCCCGCCCAGATGTAGATGAAGATCAGCGACCAGAAGTGGATGATCGACAGGCGGTAGGAATAGACCGGGCGCTGAACGCGCTTGGGGATGAAGTAGTACATGATCCCCAGGAAGCCGGCCGTCAGGAAGAAGCCCACCGCGTTATGGCCGTACCACCACTGCGTCAGCGCGTCCTGCACGCCGGCAAAAAGCGAGTAGCTGCGCGCGCCGAAGAAGCTGACCGGCATGGCCAGATTGTTGACCACGTGCAACACGGCAATCGTGACGATAAAGGCTAGGTAGAACCAGTTCGCCACATAGATGTGCGGCTCCTTGCGCTTCCACAGCGTGCCGAGGAAGACCAGGAGATAGGCCACCCAGACGATGGTCAGCCACAGGTCGGTATACCATTCCGGCTCGGCATATTCCTTGGACTGGGTGATGCCGATCACATAGCCGGTCGCGGCCATGATGATGAAGAGCTGGTAGCCCCAGAACACGAACCACGGCCAGATGCCGCCGGCGATCCGCGTCCGGCAGGTGCGCTGCACGACATAGAAGGACGTCGCCAGGAGTGCGTTACCGCCGAAAGCGAAGATCACCGCTGAGGTGTGCAACGGACGCAGGCGTCCGAAACTGGTGAAGCCGAACTGGTCGATATTGAGAACCGGAAAGGCCAGCTGGAAGGCGATGACAACGCCCACCAAGAGCCCCGCAATGCCCCAGAACATGGTCGCAATCGCGCCGGCCTTGACCAGATTCTCGTTGTATTCGCGTTCGTCATTGACGACGCCGCCATTGGCGATGGTCCCGACGATGAGGATGATGCCCGTCAGGAACCCGCCCAGCAGAAGCCAGGCCTGGCCGCGCATCGCGGCCTCGGGCGCGTAGGCTGCTGCGAACAGCGACCAGAGCGCCCCCAGGAAGGTGATGAGAAGGACGACGGCAGTGGAAGGATCGGCCCCTGCACGTCGCAGCACTTGCGGCGTAGACATTTATGCGCCCCCGGATTGGCTGTTATCGAGCCCGGTTTAGCGCACTATCCCCCAAAAACTCTATGGCAATTTGTCGCGTGCGTCGAAATGGAACTGCTACACGGTCTTGCCGCGACTCGGTGCGAGGGATCGCCCGCCGATACTCACCGGTCCATGCGCCAGACTATGCAGGCTTCGCGTTTGATTCCCAAACGATTTTTTAAAAAAATTCGCCAAATCCGCCGGCAAGTCGTGACGAGCAATGCCAGGTCGCGATGCGTCAAGCTGCCGCTGTAGCAGGCTCGGCAGGCGGGGGCACCAACCTTACCGATTATTGGGTTGAGTCGCTGTCTGCCATGACCCAAGACCGTCACGGGAGACATCGGAGGGACGATCATGAAACTGGCCATCGCGCTTGGCGCGGCGCTCTTTGCTACGCCCTGTATGGGCCCAGCGGCGAATGCTGAAAATCACACCGAACCGGCCGACCTCGCCCGGCAGGCGCTTGACGCGTTGGGTGCGGGCTCGGCGGTCGCCGAAGGCGACTGGATCACGGCGGACATCACCGGCGAAGCCTGGATGCTCGAACAGAGCGGTACGCTGGACGGCGGCTGGATCCGGCTTGACCAGACCGCACAGCTCACTGCCGATCTGGCATCGCGCCATGGAGAAGTCTCCGAAACGCGCTCAGTGCCGGCCTGGAACGGAACGCCATACGGCGGCGACACAATCCGCTTTGCGGACGATGCGCTCGCCTCGGCCCGCAATCCGCGCGCCGCGGATGACGCGACGGCCTGGGGTCCGGCGCGAATGGCTCAGGCCCGACAAGCCCTGCGCTATATGGACCTTTTTCCCTCTGCGCTGCTGCGCCAGGCCTTGTCCGCCGACGATCTGCGTTATGACGGCGAGAACCGGCTGGCCTTTACCCGCTCCGCCTTCGGGATCGCTGAGCAGATCACGATGGAAATCCAGCCCGGATCAGGAATTCCAACCGGCTTCACGGTCGAGACGAGCTTTCCCCACGACATGTTCCTGTCCGGTTGGGGCGAAAGCACGCTTCGCGGCGAATGGGGGTTCTGGTGGCGAACCGAAAGCGGCCGCCTGCGCCCGCGTCAGCTGGAAATCTCTTTCAATGGCCGCCCCTGGCAGCGGTTCGAGCTGTCCAGCTTCTCGACAGACCGCCCCGCGCTGGCCGACACATTGGCGCAACCGCCGGAAACCGCCCCCGGCGGTTTTGCCATCGACGATTTCCCGTTCTCGCGCCGGCATGAAAGCCCGGCCGAGAATGTGCGCGTCTATTATGGTGCCTGGAATGTAATGGCCGTTGCTCTCGACGACGGTGTGTACATCCTCGATGCACCCATTTCGCCCGGTTATGCGCGTGCCGTGATGGACCAGGTCGAGACCGACTTCCCCGGACAACCGGTACGTGGAGTGATCTCGACATCCAATGCCTGGCCACACATGGCCGGTCTTGCGGCCTTCGCCGAACGCGGCATCCCGGTCCATGTCCACCCCGACAATGTCGACCTGGTCACTGCAATGGTTCCGGCACTGAGCGGCAGTGACACCCTGATCCCGGTTTCCGACGGCGAGACAATCGGCTCGGGCGCAACCCGTCTGCGTGTCAGGCTCGCAGCGGGTCCGGCTCTGGACCGCATGGCCTTCGTTTTCGTGCCCGGCGCCAACCTCGTCTGGGGCAGCGATGCAGTCCAGCTGGACCGGGGCACGCAGGCACCCTCGCCGCACGCCCGGCAATACATCGCTGAATTCCTCGACGCCGTGTGCGCTGATGTTCAGGGCACGACACAGGTCGTGGCGATGCACATCGATCCCGTTTCCATCGATGCGCTCAATACCGGCTTCGCCGGGGATCCGGAAGCGCAATGCCTGGAAGGCTGACGGCCGGAAAACCGGTCAGAGAATGCTCTGACCGGTCTTTTTCCAATCCGCAAGGAAGGCTTCGAGCCCTGCATCGGTGAGCTTGTGCTTGACCAGGCCCTTGAGCACCGCCGGCGGCACGGTTGCCACGTCGGCGCCCGCAAGCGCGCACTGCTGGACGTGGTCGGCAGAACGGATCGATGCGGCCAGGATTTCCGTCTCGAAGCCGTAATTGTCGTAGATGATCCGCAGGTTCTCGATCAGCTCCATGCCATCGACACCCAGATCGTCCAGACGGCCGATGAAGGGCGAGATGTAGGTCGCGCCGGCCTTCGCAGCGAGCAGGCCCTGATTGGCCGAGAAGCACAGGGTGACATTGGTCTTGATGCCGTCATCCGTCAGCGCACGGCACGCCTTCAGGCCGTCGAAGGTCAGCGGCAGCTTGACCACGACATTGCCGGCCAGCGCGGCCAGCTTGCGGCCCTCGGTGATCATCCCGTCAGTATCCATAGCCGTGACTTCGGCACTCACGGGACCATCCACCAGCGCGCAGATTTCCTTTGTCACCTCAATGAAATCGCGGCCCGACTTGGCGATCAGTGAGGGGTTGGTCGTCACGCCGTCGACCAGGCCGGCCTCATTGAGTTCGGTGATTTCAGCGACATCGGCGGTATCGACAAAGAATTTCATGACTTAACTCCAATCGGACGGCGGACCACTTGCGCACGGCCGGTCCTACTATGTCCATGTGACAACTTAAATGAAACGCTCAATAGCTGGCCTGTTCCACGCGGAAGCCGGCCTCACGCAGCGCCGCTTCGATGCGGTCCATATGGGCGGCATCCTGCGCTTCCAGCGAGATATCGATATAGGTCACCTTCGCCGGCAGGTCGGAGAAGGTCTTGTGATAGGCCACATCCGTGACATTGCCCTCTGCCCGCGAGATCACCTCGGACACGGCCGACAGCTGTCCCGGCACGTCGACCAGCTCGATGCGCAGCCGGGCCAGGCGGCGGGACCGGGCAAGGTCCCTCAGCAGCAGCGAGGAGAGAAGCCGGGTGTCGACATTACCGCCCGTGAGAACCAATCCGACGCGCTTGCCGGCGAACCGTTCCGGCGCGGCGAGAACCCCGGCCAGCCCCACGGCGCCCGCACCTTCCGGCAGGACGCGCAGATGCGAGATGAAGAGGTTCAGGGCCCGTTCGATCTGGCGCTCATCCGCGACGAGCACATCGTCGAGAATGTCGCTGAGGATTTCGCGCGTCAGCTCGCCGGGCTCTCGCACGGCGATTCCCTCTGCCAGAGTAAAGCCGCCAATCGGCCGTTCAGTCCCGTGATAGATATTGGCGAAAGACGGAAAGAGATCCGACTGAACGCCCACGAGTTCGATATCCGGCTTTATCTGGCGCGCGGCGAGCCCGCAGCCCGCCGCCAACCCGCCCCCGCCGATCGGCAGGACCAGCGTGTCGAGATCGGGGTATTCGGCGAGCATCTCGCGGGCCAGCGTTCCCTGCCCGGCCAGAACGACCGGGTCGTCGAACGGGTGGATGAACACCGCACCGGTCTCCACGGACAGCGACAGCGCATGCGCCTTCGCCGCATCGAAGTCCGCGCCCGTGATATCGACCTCGGCACCGAGCGCCCGGGTCTGGTGTACTTTCACCATCGGCGTGCCTTCGGGCATGACGATTGTCGCCGTTACGCCCATCGCTGTCGCATGGCGCGCAACGCCCTGGGCGTGGTTGCCTGCCGATGCGGCCACCACGCCACGACGGCGCTCCGCCTCGCTCAGGGCAGCAAGGCGGGCATAGGCGCCACGTTCCTTGAAGGATCCGGTCGCCTGGAGGTTTTCAAGCTTCACGACGACATCACAGCCCAGCGCCCTGGACAGCGCGGGCGATGGCAGGCAGGGCGAGCGCAGGATGCCGCCCATGCCCTGTTCGTGAAGCCTGCTGACGAAGGCGAAGGCGCCGGCGAGGTCGCCGGGCAGATCCGCCGCCGGCTGTGAGGCTGTAAGGGGCATTCTCAGGTCTCCGGTCAGCCGGACATGCCAGACACGAAAAAGCCCCGCTCCTTTAGGAGCGAGGCCGGTTTTCCGTGTCGTGATGTCCGGTGGGACGTCAAACAGGCGTGGGCAGCGCTCCCGCAAGGGCGAGGCCGATAATAATCGAAAGGAGAATGAGGCCGGACATCATCAGCGTCCGGACCTTTGCGGTCCGCTCTTCGTCAATCCGCCGGGCAATGGCGATGGCACGAGCACGATTTCGCATGTCATTCCTCTTTCAGCTGACAATTACAATGGGGTGTCTTCGCCCCCCTGTCCAGCCCCTCGCCTACCCGGCACGGTCATATGCCATGCGCAACCACCCGATCAGCTCGGCATCCACATCCTCAAGCGATCCCAGGCGTACCCTGTGCGACACCATGCCGTTAAAAGAGCCAGACGCCTCCAGGCGCCCCTCGGGCGGCACGTCCTTCAGATTGATGCCGACATCGACCCGCGTTTTGGTCGAGGGCTGGACGAGCGCGAACTGCTTGGCCCGGCGCAGGCTGACATAGGTCTTCCTCGGCGCCTGTTCGACATCGTCGCCAAAACCGGCAACCGCATCGGCGATCGCGTCATGGATCGTCCGGAGCCCAGCCTTGTCGCCGGCATACTGCGCGGCCACGAGATCGGTGGACGGATCGGGTAGCCTGGTCGCCACGCCGCCTCGCACCTCATGGGCGACGAGATTGGCAAAACCGTGCGTCATGCCATGCTCGCTCTTGAGCAGCTTGACCATCTCGCCATGCTTTTCCAGACCGCTGGCCTTCACGATCTCCACCCATTCAGCCAGCGGCTTGCCGGTCTTCGCGGGCATGTTGGCGATCATGGTGGCGGCCATTTCCTGCGGGGACTGTGCCATGTCTGCCTCCCTACCCTTTCGGCGCCCGGTCGAGCGGCCAGTTTTCCGAGCGCGCGACCTTCGATGTCATTGGCGCCATCAACGAAAACATGAACAGCAAGGCCTGGCCGCCAAAGGTCGCCTTGCCGGTCTCGACAACCGATTTGAGATTCTCGCAGATGAATTTCGCCCCCTGGGCCATCTGCTTTTCCGACTTCGAAACCGGATCGCCAGCCGGATGCTCGTTGATGAGGGTGAATTCCGTGCCGCCCTCCACCTCTTTGAGCTGATAGCGAACGATCGAGGCCGGATCGTCGGATGTGGTAAAGCGGAAGGTGTGCGCGTAGCGGTGCGGCGGATCGAATTCGATCACCTCGCCCATCGCCATGGTGAACTTGCCGTCCGGCGAACGCATGGCAAAGGGGGCGCCGGTCTTGAGCCCCGGCGTGTCGTACTGCCCGCCGAAAAAGAAAGGCAGCGGCCGGTCGGTGCGGATCAGTTCCGACCAGACCGTCTCGATCGAAGCGCGGATCACCACGCGGTACATGGATGTGCGAACGGCATCCGCCCGTTCGGCCTTGCTGGCTGTCTCACTCATGGTTTTCCCCTTTTCTGCCCCCTGCAGCCGCCCGGCCCTCGCTGGCCTCGGCGTCCCATCCCTCCGCTGCAGCACGCTGCTCGGCGAGATATTTGATATCCAGCGTGCGGCCGGCCCACAGCGCCGAATACTCGCTGGTCCAGCGGTCATGGATCATCTGGATCGGAACCGCATTCATGTAGAGGTGGCGCGTCCGGCCGCGCTTGTCGGAGATGATCAGCTGCGCCTCCTCCAGCACGGACAAGTGACGCATGACGGCCACCCGGCTGACATCGAATCCGCTGGCGACCTGCCCGACAGAACAGCCGGGATGATTTCTCACGTAGTCGAGCATGCGGCGGCGCTGGGCATTGCCCAACGCCTGAAAAACCGCATCCATCGAGCCCGGAGACATCATCACAAACCTCAATATGTAATACTTTCATTACATATTTGGACGCATCAGAAGTCAAGCACGCAAGGGGCGACGCACTCCGGCACTGAAAAACGTAATGATTATAGCTAGTTTTTGACGCGACCTGCGATCCGCCGGACGAAAGCCTCCACCTGCTCCGGCGCGATCACCAGTGGCATGTGACCGCCGCCATCCAGCGTTTCGATGCCAGCGTCCGGCAAGGCCTGACGCAGGACGGCAATCTGGTCGCCGGCGGACAGGATGCGGTCGGCGGTGCCGTAAAAGAGCCCGACCGGTACGCCGATACCGTCGATGCGCCCCGTGATATCGTCCATGTCCTTCGGCACGCTCTGCAGATCGGTCGCCGCCGCATAGAAGGCCTCCGGACGCAGGCTGAGCAGACCACCGCCCCGGGTGCGGAAATCCTTGGGCGGGGCGTCGGGGCCGAAGATGAAAGCCAGGGTCTTTTCGCCATTGCGGATCGACATCGGTACCGCCAGCGTATTCGCCACCAGACGGCGCAGAACCGGATTGGCGATATCGATGCCGGCAAAGGCTTCAGCCGGTTGAGAGGGCGCCTGTATCAGCGCCGAAACCAGCGCCAGTGCCTTGACCCGCTCAGGATGATTGACCGCCAGCGCCAGCGACACGGCCCCGCCGAGCGAATGCCCGACCAGGATGGCCGGACCGACCCCTTCCTTTTCGAGCATTTCCGCGATCATACGGGCCTGTTCGGGAATGCGCGCCTGCTCGTCGCCATCGCGTTCGGACCAGCCGCATCCGGGACGATCAACAGCGATAACCCGGAATTCCTGCGCCAGCCGGTCGACCAAGGCATAGCCGAAATTGTGCAGATTGCCGGCCAGGCCGTGGATCATCACGACCGGCGTCCCCTCGCCCTGGTCGGTCCAGTGGATTCGTCCACCGGAGACTTCGGTGAAGCGCCCATTGGCCGGGATCGCGGCAGCGGCCTTCTTTCCGACAGCCGCGCTGAACCGCCAGGCCAGGACGAGCGCCAGAAGGACCAAGGCTATCAGACCAACGAATATCCACATGATGACCGACAGCATGTTCGCCCCTACTCGCTCTTGGCGCCGGCGAGGCGCCCCAGTTTCGACCAGTAGCTGACCGGCCAGATGCGCTCGATCAGCGCCATGGTGTGCGCGTCGCGCCCGACGAGAATGCGCGGCTTACGCCGCTCAACACCGCGCAGGATGATCCGCGCTGCTTCGGGCGGCGGCATCACCAGGAGGCGCCGGGCCCGTTCGCGCCCTTCGGAGACTTCCATATTGCTGGCATCGGCCGGCATGCGCGCACTTTCCGCAATCTGCGTCGCGACGCCGCCCGGGTGCACGACAGTCACCCCCACTCCGGACTGCTCCATCGCCAACTCGTGCCGCAGCGCGTTCGAGAAACCGCGCAGAGCAAATTTCGCGGCTGAATAGGCCGTCTGCCCGGGCGGCGAAATAATGCCGAATATGCTCGACGTGTTGACGATCTGGGCCGGAGCGGACCGTTCCATCAGCGGCAGCAGGGCGCGCGTCAGACGCACCGGCGCATGGAAATTGATCTCCATCAGCCAGTCGAAATTAGCGTCCGTCACGCGATCGAACGTTCCGCCCAGCGCTACACCGGCATTGTTGAACAGGAGGTGCAGGGGCTCGCCATCGCCCGCAACCTCGGCCGCAAAGGCCGCGACCGCCTCACGGTCCGACAGATCGAGCGCCCGGCTCGCCACGGTCACTCCGGATCCCGCAAGCTCCGCCGCGAGCGTTCTCAGGCCGGCGGCTTTCACGTCAACGAGGAGAAGGTCGGTGCCGCGCCCGGCAAGATCGCGCGCAAGTGCAGCGCCGATGCCGCTGGCCGCGCCTGTAATCAGCGCGCGGCGGCCGGCGAATTCGAACCGGCCGCTCATTCTGCCACATCCCGGCGCAGGGCTGTGTGCGAGAGACGCGGCCTGTATTCGCCGGCACGGGCAAAACGCATGTGGCCGTCCTCAAGCCGCCCGTAGCGTATCGCCAGCATGTCGCGGACATAGTTCTGATAGGTGCGCCAGGGGGCCACCGATCCCTGTTTGGGAAGGTGCGGCAAGGCGCGCTGCACATAGCCCGAGGAGAAGTCGAGCAGCGGCGCCGGCTGCAGATCGTCCGGCGGGATCGGCACGGCGATCTCGGCACCCGTACGTTCCATATGGTTGAGCATCCGGCAGACCCGTTCGCAGGTCAGATCGACCTTCAACGTCCAGGACGCATTGGTATAGCCAAACGCCAGCGCCAGGTTCGGCATATTGCCCAGCATCATGCCGCGATAGGTGAAGAGCTCGGCGGGTGTAACCGGCACCCCGTCAAGGCTGAGGCGCGACCCGCCGGCCAGCTGCATATCCAGACCTGTTGCGGGAACGATAATATCCGCCTCGATCTCGGCGCCGGATTTCAGGCGGATACCGGTCTTGGTGAAACACTCGATATGATCGGTCACGATCGAAGCCGAACCGGTGCGCAGGGCCTCGAAAAAATCCCCGTCCGGCGCGAGGCAGAAACGCTGGTCCCAGGGGTTGTAGTGCGGGGTGAAATGGGTCTCGACGTCGAAATCCTCGCCCAGCTCCTCGCGGACATGCTTGATCACCTGGCGCTTTACGAAGGCCGGGAAACGCTTTGACAGCTGGTAGACATAGATCGACAGCGCGATGTTTTTTATCCGGGCAATGAGATAGGCGAGCTTGCTTGGCAGGACCCGCTGCAGCGCGTCGGCCAGGCCATCGCGGGACGGGCGCGCGGCGATATAGGTCGGCGAACGCTGCAGCATCGTCACATGGGCAGCGCTCTGCGCCATCGCCGGAACCAGCGTTACCGCCGTCGCCCCTGACCCGATAATCACCACGCGCTTGCCGGAATAGTCGAGGTCTTCCGGCCAGAGCTGGGGATGCACGATCTCGCCGGCGAAATCGTCCTGGCCCGGGAAGTCCGGCATGTAGCCTTGCTCGTAGCGGTAATAGCCGGAACACAGCATCAGGAAGCGGCAGTCGAACTCGACGCGTTTTCCTTCATGCTCCGCCGTGACCGTCCACAGTGCCTTGTCGCTGTCCCAGTTTGCACCCACGACGCGATGGCCGTAGCGGATATGCGTGTCGATGCCGTTCTCGCTGGCCGTGGCCTCGATATAGTCGCGAATGGCCGGGCCGTCGGCGAACACCTTGCCGCCGGTCCACGGCCGGAAGGCATAGCCGAACGTGTACATATCGCTATCCGAACGGATGCCGGGATAGCGGAACAGGTCCCACGTCCCGCCCATCGCCGCGCGCGACTCCAGGATCATATAGCTCCGCTCGGGACAGCGCGCCTGCAGATGATAGGCCGCACCGACACCGGACAGGCCCGCGCCGACAATCACCACATCCAGCACATCGCTTTTTGCTTCGCTCATCTGGCTCCCCGTCCTGTACAGCCGCAAAAAGTGAACACTGTTTCTGGCAAAGCGCAAGCGTGTGGACCGGGACACACGACGATTCCGAATATTCGAAATGCACACCCGGGACTCGATTCTGCGGAGGAATTGTCTAACTGCTCTGATCAACGGTTTGTCGAGGAGAAGAATATGACCGACACAAAGGCGCTCTTCCGCCCCTTTTCGCTGGGCTCGCTGGAGCTGAGCAATCGTATCGTGATGGCGCCCATGACGCGCTCGAAGAGCCCGGGCGGCATTCCGGGCGAGCCGGTCGTCGAATACTATCGTCGTCGCGCCGCCAATGCAGTCGGCCTGATCATCACCGAGGGGACCACGGTCGACCGCCCCGGCGCCAGCTTCGACCCGGCCATACCGAACTTTCATAACCCCGCCTCCCTGGCCGGCTGGCGCAAGGTCGTGGACGCCGTGCATGCCGAGGGCGGCAAGATCGCACCGCAGCTTTGGCATGTCGGTCTGGCGCGCCGCCCGGGAACCGGTCCGCATCCGGAAGCCGCATCCGACAGCCCGTCCGGCGTTCTGCCCAATGGCAAGCAGATCGGTGAGCCAATGACCGCCGAAGATATTGCCGACACGATCTCCGCCTTTGCGAAGGCCGCAAAGGCCGCCGCCGAAATCGGCTTCGACGCCATCGAGCTGCACGGCGCACATGGCTATCTGCTCGACCAGTTCTTCTGGGAAGGCACCAACAAGCGCGACGACCGTTTCGGCGGCGGGCTGATCGAGCGCACCACCATCGTCCAGGAAATCGTCAGAGCCGTGCGCGCAGAAATCCCGGCCGACCTGCCGCTCATCCTGCGCTTCTCGCAATGGAAGCAGCAGGACTACAATGCCCGCCTGGCACAGACGCCGGACGAGCTGGAAGCCTTCCTTGCGCCGCTGTCCGAGGCCGGCGTCGACATCTTCCACGCCTCCACCCGCCGCTTCTGGATTCCCGAGTTCGAGGGTTCGGATCTCAACCTGGCCGGATGGACGAAAAAACTCTCCGGCAAGCCGGCCATTACCGTCGGCTCGGTGGGGCTGAACTCCGACTTCCTCGGCGCATTCATGGGCGAGAACTCGCAGGCCTCATCGATCGACAGCCTGATCGAGCGCCTGGAGAACGATGAGTTCGATCTCGTGGCTGTCGGCCGCGCGCTGATCAGCGATCCGGAATGGGCCGCAAAGGTCCGTGATGGCCGCCTCGACGAACTCAGCGACTTCGACGCAGAAAAGCTGAAAGAACTCGTCTAGCGGAACAGCTGCAGGAGAATCTGCGGCGACTGGTTCGCGATCGACAGGGCCTGGATGCCAAGTTGTTGCTTCACCTGAAGCGCCTGCAGTTCGGCCGCCGCTTTGGCCATGTCTGCGTCGACAAGATTGCCGATGCCCTTCTCCAGGGCATCGGTGAGCTTGTCGGTGAAGGAGCGCTGGATTTCCAGCCGCTTCGAAGCGGAGCCCAGCCGGGCCAGTACGGCCCCGACATTGTCGATGGAACTGTCGAGTTCAGAAATCGCCAGATCGGCGTTCACAAAAGCACTGACCGTCGCGTCCTCGGAGAGGATGATATTGGTTCCGGGGCCGCCGGGCGGCCCGTAGGAGAGGTCCTCGGCCGCGAAGGTAATCCGGCTGCTGCCATCGTCATTGGCGAGCACAGACAGGTTGTCGCCCCCGGATTTGATCAGATTGATGCCGTTGAACTCGGCGTTCTCGATGATCGTCTTGATCTGGTCACGCAGCTGAACAAAGTCCTCGTTCAACGCATTTCGGCTCTGTTGGTCCAGGCTGCGGTCCGACGCAGCGAGCGCCGTCTCCCGCATCTCGATCAGGAGGTCGGAAATGGATTCACTCGCCGCGATTGCGACATCGACCACGCTCGTTCCGCGGTCCAGCGACTGCTTGACGACATTGTAGCCGGCCACCTTGGCCCGCATGCCCTGGGCGATCGCGTAGATCGCGCCATTATCCTTGGCAGACGAGACCTTAAGGCCCGTGCTGATCTGGCGCTGAACCACTTCGAGACGTGCATTCGTCTCGCGCAGATTCTGCAGCGCGATCATCGCACCGGCATTGGTGTTGACCGAAAGGGTCATGCAGTCTCCTTCTGAGACGCCAAAAACAGGCTTCCGCGAATACTTCGCGTCGGTCATAAGCCATGCAAGATCTGCGCCGCGCGATGAGCCAGCCAGGCCTTGCGGTATCAGCGGCGCCCCCTCCGAAGCGGGCAAAACTTGCCGGCCTGGCGAGAACTTCTTGCCGCGACGGCAAAATTTGCCGGGCCGTCAGAGCGGGCTGGCGCGCTCGACAATGGCAGGTACATCAAGCTGCCCGGTCAGTGCACCATAGGCAAAGCTGCGATGATCCGGATCGAGCCGGGCGGCGCAGAAGCCGTCGAAGACATAATCCGGCGATGCGTGATGCAGGGCCGCGGCCTGCAGCCCCAGAGCCACATCCTCGGCAAAGGCCCGCGCTGTCGCTTCCCCCAGAACACCCGGTTTGAACCAGTCGTCCAGCCGCTGGAGATGGGCGTCGTAGAAGCGGTTGATACCACGCACCGCCACGAGCTCGGCACGAACCGCTTCCAGGCTGTCCGGCTCCCGGCCCAGCGCCCGCAGCACGTCCAGCGCGATGACATTGCCCGAGCCTTCCCAGATCGCGTTGAGCGGCGATTGCCGGTAGAGGCGCGGCATCGGCCCCTCCTCGACAAATCCTGCGCCACCGTGACACTCGAGCGCCTCGTAGACGAGCCCCGGCTGACGCTTGCACACCCAGTATTTTGCGATCGGCGTGGCCAGCCGCATGAAGGCCGCCTCGCCTGCCGACGCCTCCGCCCGATCGAAACTGTGCGCCAGGCGCAGCCCCAGCGCGACCGCCGCTTCTGCCTCGAGCGCCAGATCCGCCAGCACGGCCTTCATCGCCGGCTGGTCGACGAGCTTCTTCTGGAAAGCGGTACGGTGCTCGGCATGCCAGAGCGCCTGGGCCAGCGCGGCCCGCATGCCGCCAGCCGAGCCCAGAATACAGTCGAGCCGCGTGTGCTGGACCATGTCGATGATCGTGCGCACGCCACGCCCCTCATCCCCGACACGCCGTGCCCAGGCGCCATGATATTCGATCTCCGAAGAAGCATTGGACCGGTCGCCCAGCTTGTCCTTGAGCCGCATGATATGCATCGCATTGCGCGTACCGTCCGGCCGCCAGCGTGGCACAAGAAAACAGGTCAACCCGCCCTCGGCCTGTGCCAGGGTCAGGAAGGCATCGCCCATCGGGGCGGAGCAGAACCATTTATGCCCGGTCAGCTCGTACTCGCCCTCGCCTCCCGCGGGCACCGCCCTTGTGGTATTGGCCCGCACATCGGAACCGCCTTGCTTCTCCGTCATCGCCATACCGAAGGTCACGCCGGCCTTTTCCTCCGCCGGAATGAAGCGCGGATCATAGCGGCCGGCCGCGATGCGCGGCTCCCATTCCGCCGCGACAGCCGGTTCGGCCCGCAGAGCAGGTACGGCCGCATAGGTCATCGACATCGGGCAGACGACGCCAGCATCGGCCTGCGTCATCAGATAGAGCATGGCCGCGTGCAACACATGCCCGGCCGTGTCCTCCGTCCAGGCGGCCGAAGACAGGCCGGCATCCAGCCCCAGCCGCATCAGCTCGTGATAGGCCGGATGAAACTCGACCTCGTCCAGCCGGTGACCATAGCGGTCGAAGGCTTTCAGCTTCGGCGGATTCTCGTTCGCGCGGCGTGCCCAGTCGACCGTTTCGGCCGCACCGCACCGCGCGCCCATCGCCGACAGGCGTTCGGCGTGCACCTCGCCCCCCGCCGCGACCAGCGCCGACTGCAGCGCACGATCGCTCTTGCACAGATTGACGTCCTCGAAGGGCGACGGCTGGTTGGTGACGGTGTGGGTGGCCAGTTCGGTATGGGGGCGAAGGGGAGCCGTCATATCGGGATCCATTGCTACAGAGCCACCAGTCTACATCAATCACCCGATCACGCAGCATAACCCGAAACACAAATGGCCGGGCACTCTGGGCGCCCGGCCATTCGTTCATGGAAATCGCACGGATCAGTCAGCGGCTGAATCGGCGTCGAAACCGAGATCGGACAGGCCACCCGCGCTGGTCGTCACCAGCCGCCGCATGGTCAATCCGGCACTGGTATCGTCCTGATCCGCGACAACGCGGAAAAGGACATCAGCACGTCCGAAACTACCGCAATCGGCAAAGTCGGACGGCAGGATGACGAAATCACCCTCGCCGGACCGCGCAGCGCGAATAGTCAGCGAACAGTCGAAATAAGACCCGACGCCGGACCCTGCCGTCGCGTTCAGAAGTGCGACATCAATCCGGTACGGCGCGCCGCTCGCCAGTCCACTGATGCGGAAGGAACTCATCGTTGTTCCGTTGGCGTCCTCAACCCAGTCAAACGGACCGAATGACACGGCGCCAAGTCCCGCCGGAGCTCCGTTCGGGACATTGGACGCAGTCGCGTTGGAGCCCGGCGTATGATCAAAACCGAAATCGGTCAGATCCCGGCTTGGCCCGATGGCAAAACGGCGCATCATCAGCCCTTGCGGCACATCCGTCTTGAGACCACGGATCCGGAAAACGAGATCCGCCTGCCCAAACGCTCCGCAATCGCCAAGGTCCGACTGCGTGACAAGGTATTCTTGGCCGTTCTTGCGCTCAGGGCGAATGGTCAGTGAGCAATCGGCAAAGGTCCCGTTATAGCCGGCGGCCTGCGCCGACCGGATGGCCAGATCGATCTGGGTGGGCAACCCGGTTTCGAAGCCGACAATCCGGAAAATGCTCGACAGGCTGGCAGAACTGTCGCCAGTCCACTCGAACGGTCCGAAGGCGGCCTGCCCATGCGTGGCATCGAGCGAGACAAAGGTAGAAAATGCACTGCTCTCCTGATCGAAGGCGAAATCTGTCAGACCGCCGCTCAGCGCGGTTGCGAACCGTCGCATCGCCAGCCCGTTCGCAACGTCAGTCGAGTCCGCGGTAATGCGGAATGTCAGATCGCCGCGTACGAAGTTGCCGCAAGCGGCAAGATCAGAGCCGAAGATCAGATACTCAGAGCCACTATAACGAGCTCCGAGAATATTCAGCGTGCAATCCGAGAACGTTCCGGCGTAGCCACCCGAAGCGGCATTATCGATGGCAACAGAGATCGAGTCGGGAATGGCCGTTCCGAGCCCGGAAATCCGGAACGCGCTGCCGGTGAAGGCATTTGCATCGCCGGTCCATTCGAACGGTCCGAAATCGGCATTCGCCAGGGCGGCCGGCGCAGCAGCTGCGGGTTCATCATGAACCGTGTCGGCCCGGGCCCAAATGCTGTCTTCTGCAAGAGCAACAAATCCGGCATCGCTTTCAAGGCCTGGCCCGGACTGCGCCGAAGTCTCAGAAGAACTCGTGCCTTCCGAATCGAAGCTGAAATCCGTCATCCCACCAAGACTGTTCGTCGCAAAACGACGCATCCGGATGCCTTCCGTAATATCAGCCTGCTCGGCAAAAATGCGGAAAGTCAGGTCGGCGCGACGGAAATTACCACACTCGGCCAGATCGGTGTTTGTGATGATGTATTCGCCCCTGTTGTACCGGCCGGGCTGAACGGAGAGACTGCAATCGCTAAAATCGCCACTGTAAGCATTTGTCGCCCCATTGTTGACCGAAACAAGAATTCCAGTCGGCATTGCGGTATCGAGCCCGGTGATACGGAACACATTCCGCGACACGGCCGAAGCGTCACCCGCCCACGGATAGGGCCCGAGCTGCGCAAAGGGCGCGCTGCTTTCAACCTGTATCGAAACAGGGATGGAGACAGTTTCGCCATTGACCGACAGAACCACATAGCCGCCCACGGACTCCGCTGGCAGACTGCTGGTTCTGACGCCGAGCTCCATCGTCGCATTTCCACTCGCCGCGAGATTGAAGCTGGTGGCATTGGTAGAAATCCACGACGGCGCAGATGCCACGGTAACCGTGCGCGCTCCCCCCGCCGTGTTGATCAGCTGGTAGGACTTGGAAGCGAACGACGATGGATCTCCAGCGTCTCCCGCCACGCGATAGGCTTCTACTGGTGTCAACTCGACGCCGGCCGCAAAAACACCTTCATCGCGGACAATCTGGACCGCTTCGCCCACATTGATGCGCGAACGCGTAATGCCGTTTTCCGGATCGGTGACCTGCGTGCCGGTAAACTGGAGGGCCGCAAGATAATCTTCGACTTCGAGATTCGGATTTGCGTCTTTCAACACGGCAAAAGCGCCGGCCACGTGCGGCGCAGCCATTGACGTGCCAGAGCTGCGCGCGAACCAATGGCAAAAGCCTTCCGAATTCGGCTCTTCATCATTGATGATGCAGTTTTCGCCTGTCGGCGGTTGCTCTGTCTGCCAGGCGGCCATGATCGACGAACCAGGCGCGAGCAGGTCAACCAGCTCCGACGAGTTAGAGAAGCTGGAAATTTCGTCGCTCTTGGTCGTGGACCCAACAGTGACGGCTTCAGGGATACATGCCGGCGAGCTTACGGCATCAATGAAGCGCTCATTGCCCGCCGCGATCACTGTGGCGATACCGGCCGAGCGCAGGCTGAATACGACATTTCGAAGGACGTGGAAAGAGCAAGCCGCTTGGTACTCCCCGCCCCCCAAACTCATGTTGATTGACGCGAGACTGAGGCTGTTGCGGTTGTCATAAAGCCATTCCAACGCAGCCAGCTGGTCGGATTGATAGCTCAGAATACACGGGTCTTCGCTGTCATCACATTCGTCGGCTACAAACCGGCTGAACACATTGACCGCAACGATATCAGCATCCCGTGCAACACCGTTCAACGTCGACCCGCCAGACAGATTGACTGAGCGCCCTGCAGCCGTCGAGGCGACGTGTGTGCCGTGGAAACATCCATCCGTGCCGGTCTCCGGCGCCCGGGCGATATCATCCTCGACACAGGAATCACCGGAATCGGGGCCCGTGAGATCGGTTTCCTCTTCCAAGCCGCCGGGACACAGCGAAGTCGATGATCCCGGGTCCTCGGTGTTGAAACACGCACTGGCTGTGATAGCCGGCCCCGTCATGGGGTGTTCGGTCTCCACACCTGAATCAAGAATGGCAACAGCCCACCCCGACCCGTCTGCCCCCAGAGCCCATGCATCATCGGCCCCGATCAGCGGGATCGACTCATCCAGCACCGGCGGCACGGGGACGTCCTCCGTCACGCTCAGCACATCGGGATGATTGCGCAGCGCACGGATCGTGTCCGGCCGCGCCATCATGGAAAAGGCAGGCGTCACGGCGAACTGGCGGGTGACACGCTCTTCCGCAACACTCTGACCGGCGCGCGCCGCGCGTGTGGCGTCACTCAGGCGGCGCAGACCGCTTTCTCCCATCGCGGTCAGCAAGACGCGTTCACGCAGCGCGGTGAGGAATTCGCGGCGCAGCTCCAGCTCCAACCCGGTCGGCGCAGCAGCTTGCGGTGCGGCAAGCATTGCCCTGTCCGAAAAGGTGACAATAACCGGGATCGGCCGCCCCTCCTCGACCCGCCGGACCGCGAACGGGGACAGCGGC
The DNA here is from genome assembly GCF_039978735.1 of Maricaulis sp. Lineage (GTDB taxonomy): Bacteria > Pseudomonadota > Alphaproteobacteria > Caulobacterales > Maricaulaceae > Maricaulis. The sequence goes on along the minus strand of NZ_JBDWAS010000014.1, from coordinate 62,284 downwards.
GCTTCGAACAGGCCGCTGGAGCTGGCGTCCGGTGCATTCTGGGCCATCACCGCCGCAGGCAGGAGTGCGACACTGAGACCGGCGACAAGAGGCGGAAGGAAAGAACGTTTCATGAGATCACCGCTGCGAGATAGAGGAGTTCGAGGATAGGGTGGCCGTCGGCGCGCTGGTCGTGTCGGGCGTCACGGACAGGACGGAGGATTGTCTGCGGATACTGTCCGCTTCGTCGGCAGACAGTCCCATCGCAAAACCCGGCAAGGAGCTGAAAGTCTCGTGCAGCACCGGCCGGCAGCCGGTCTGCATGCCGCTGCGATCATAGCCTTGCGCGCCAAAAGCCGCCTCAAGAACAGCCTCGCGCCGACCTTCCAGGCCGCCAGCGTTCCTGCTGGCATCCGGCGCGAGCCTGACAATCATGATTGTCCGGTCCGCCTCGACACATCCGGCCACGGGATCAGATGTCGTCGCACAGCCGGCCAGTACTCCGGCCGGAATCAGAGCGAGGGCCGACACGATTCCCGGAACCGACCGCCTGACTTTGCAGATCTTTTTCAGATGCATCCCGTTTCCCCTCATTCTGCCTGCCAGTCTGGATCGACTCTTGTTCAGGCCTTGATGGCAGCATATCGCGCCATTCGGAAAAATATATGTCGCTCCGCGATATGGACAATTTTTTATCGCCGGACAGAAATACACAACCCCGGCGCGCACAACTGCAACTGTGACGCCCTGCCACATCCAAACGCGACGGAAATCGCAGCTAATGCCGTTTCAGCAGGTATGGCAGCCCCTTTTCCCGGAGACCCGGCATGACCCTTCGGCGCGCAGTTTTCTGGACCCATCTGGCTGCAGGCCTCGTCACTGCCCTCTTCATCGGGCTTATGTCGGTCACCGGCGTTTTGCTTACCTATGAGCGCCAGATGATCCGCTGGGCCCAGGATGCAGCTGTTTCCGCGCCCGCCGGCGAAGCGCCCTTGACCTTCCAGGGTCTGGCGGACGCCGCAGCGGCGGAAGGCGCGCAAGCCGGCCATGTGGTCACCGTGCCGGATGGCCGGACCGGCGCCGTGCATGTTGCGGCCGGGCGGCGCAATGTCTTCCTGCTCGATCCCTACACGGGTGAACGCCTCGAGGGCGCTGGAGAGGACATGGAAGCCTTCTTCGGCCGGGTCATGCGGATCCACCGCTGGCTTGCCTTCACGGGCGGGCGCAATAATCTGGGCGCCGCGATCAATGGTGCGGCCAATCTGGCCTTCGCCGCCCTCATTCTTACCGGGCTTTACCTGTGGTGGCCGAAGGTGTGGCGCTGGGCCTTCGTGAAAACCCAGCTCCTGTTTCGCCGCCATTATCCCTCCGCCAAGGCGCGTCACTATAATTGGCACCATGTGATGGGTTTCTGGATGGCGCTGCCCCTGCTCGCCATCACGCTGACCGGTGCAGTCTTCTCCTACGGCTGGGCCAATGCGCTGGTCTATGCGGCCTTTGGCGAAAGCGTGCCGGCGCGAGGCGGCCCGCCGGCTCCCGCCGGCACCGCGGACGCAGCGCCGGACGAGCCGCAAGCCCTTACTGGCGAGCCCGTACCGCTGGACGCGCTGGTGGCGCTCGCTGTCGCCGAGACCGGACCCGGACGCCGGATTGCCATCACCCTGCCTGAGGAAAGCGCCGGAACAGTGCGCATATCCGTGGATCACGGCAATGGAGCCCAGGCTGCCCTGATCGACGAGGTCGTGGTGTTTCGCGACGGGTCGGGCCTGGCCACGGCAACACCGGCGCGCCGCTCGCCCGCGGCCCAGGCCCGCCGCTATATCCGTTTCCTGCACACCGGCGAAATCTACGGCCTCGCCGGCCAGACCCTCGCGGGCCTCGCATCGCTATTCGCCGTCCTGCTGGTCTATACCGGAGCCTGCCTGGGCGTGACCCGACTGTGGCGGATGTGGCGAGCGCGATAGGCGCTGCGGATGAGGCGTTCTGTTTGAGGAGAAAAATGGTGCCCGGGGGCGAGCAGGGTATTTTCCAATTTATCAATAACTTACAAAGAGGTGGGACACTTGGACGTTTCAAGAGACTTCAAGGAGTTAGCTCACTGAGCGTCCCACCTAGCTAGGTTCTTTTTTCGGCGCATGTCCGCCACCGAGAACGATCAACTTCCACTGCTCATGCGTGAGAGCGCCACCTCGGTCCAACATGCTATCAACCATCACTGGAAAGTGCTCTTGGGCCCGCTTCAATACGCCAAAATCGAACTTACCTTTGAGTACACCCTGGTGGGCTGCCTTCGAGCGATAGTCGTATAGACTGCGCAAATTGTCGAATATGCGTTGGCGGTGTTCAACGCTCACCCCACTAAGCCACGCAGCACGACTGGCAATTTTGTAACTGATTTCCGTTTTGCCGTCGCCGTCAGTCCCAATCAACAGGCTCTCATAGGCTATTGCCAAGTTGATGCATGCGTCCACCGGGTCCTTGTCGAGGAGGCTTTGATTATACCTTCTCAGGACACGGACGAAATTTTGGCGTCGTCTTTCGTCCAATCGCCAAATCGCTGCATACCGGGTGTGTGCTTTTGAGACGACGCTCAAAGTGGGAAATCCCCAGCGCCCTGTTTCAGGTACTTTCGAGTAGAAGGTCGCCATTAGCCCCACCCCAAATTGCGATCGAGCTAAAATTGCCCCTCCGGCAACACCGGAATTGGACTCCAGCGAGAGAACCTCAAGAGCAAGCTCTAATTTTGACGACATGTCCTCCCAAGCCCTATCCCAAGACGGGTGATGCGAATCCGATCTTGGAATTTTCGCCGGGGCTATCTCCGCATCCAACAAAAGAACCCCGGAGTATTCGGACATTCCCGGCGCGAGATAGTGTTCAACCGCGAGCTGCAAGTCCCCTGATAGTGTCTCACTCTCCGCAACCGAACTCAGCAATGTCAGATCACTCGATATAACGACGTCCGATATTGGCTGAAACATCGGCAACACCAAACACACTTGCAACTTCGCAGTCTTTTTTGAGAAGTAGTCAAATATCTCCCTGAATATGTCGTCAGATTGCCTTCCGGCGGCGCGCTCCCGAAGCCAGTGCATCACTAGAGTGTTGTGAAACAAGACGGACTTGAGCCCGTGAAAATCCGGTATCGACCACTCATTAAGTGCAGCAATACTGGGTTCCGCGAGAAGACGCTTTTGCATCTCACTGGTTTTTGCCAAGAGGCCTTCGCGCATTAGCCCCTCAATATCAGCACGAAGAAGGTCTACGCCCGCCGCAACGGCGTCATCGTAGAGTTCCTCCAACGCGTCGGAGATTGACGGATCATCGAAGCCTTCAAATTTGGCCAATATGATCTTTCACCTTCTATTCGGCTTGCTTTCAATCCAGCATCAATACCGATGTCCGCCGGCACTTCAAACCGACATCTGGAAACCATCTCTATTCGCAATGCGAATTTGCACGTTCCACAATCGATTGGCCAAGCAGCGAAATCACTATTCGCGACCATGGTAGTCGCGCGCAAATGAGCCCATCAAGTCGACACAAAAGCGTCCCACTTCACCATGCAATGATTTGATTTTAAAGAGTTATTTCAAAATGGTGCCCGGGGGCGGATTCGAACCACCGACACGCGGATTTTCAATCCGCTGCTCTACCAACTGAGCTACCCGGGCGCCGGGCGGACGCGCGCCTCGGGGCGCGGTCGAGAGCGCGGTTTATAGGGGCCCGCGCCGGGCCTGTCCATGGCCGTTTTCAGCGAAATGTGCACCCGGCCGCAAAGGCGGGGCAGCGAGCCTAGCGGTCTTCCCCGGACGGCGGGTTTTCCTCGGCCACATCGGCCGGTTCGCCGGGAATGGCGTAGCTGTCATTCATCCACTTGCCCAGATCCAGATCGGCGCAGCGCCTGGAACAGAAGGGCTTGAATTGGGGGTCGGCCGGCTTGCGGCAGATGGGACATTTCATCATGTCCTCCTTCGTTCGGCATTTGCGCGCCCGGTCAGGCGCGGCTGACGCGCGCATCCTCGCGCCCAAGTCCGTCGGCGGCCACCAGTTCGAAGCGCGGCCCGATCCGGCCGGTCAGCGCCTCGCGCCACCCGATCCTATCGGCATCGAGCCAGGCGAAAACCTCCGGCGAGACTTCCAGCTTCTGCTTGCGGCTGCGATCGGACATCGCCTCACCCTGCAGGCGGCGCAGGGCCGCCAGGGCACAGCTTTCCACCGACAGGCGGCCATCGGCATCGCACATCTGTTCGCGCAGCGAGCGGCCACGGCGCTGGCGGGCCAGCTCGCCGACGCCGAACTGCGACAGCGGCGCCACATCCACCTTGGCCCGGTCACGCTTGAACGCACCACGCATCGCCTGCTCCACCACCTTGCGGTCGGGCTGGGCGCGCATGTGTACAAAATCGATGGCGATGATTCCGCCGAGGCCGCGCAGACGCACCTGGCGGGCGGCTTCCTTGGCAGCCGACGTGTTCAGCGCCACAGCCAGCTGGGCCGGCGAGCCCTGGCCCTTGCGGCCATCGGCATCGACATCGATCGTCGTCATCGCCCGCGTCGTCTCGATGTAGAGCGAGCCACCGCCGGGAATCGCCGCACGCGGGTTCAGCGCGGCCTCGAACTCATCGTCCAGATCGATATCTGTCTCGTCGGCCCAGACGGCCTCGGCCTCGCCCCAGGCTTTCACCAGGCGCTGGGCCAGGATCGGGGCGGACTGGACGCATTCGGGCGCATCGCCCTCCCCGGCCTCGGCCAGGGCGAGATTGGGGCCTTTTTCGGCATAGGCTTCGCGGGCAATACGCACACCGATGGCGGCGCCTTCATGGAAGCCCTTGGGCCGGCCTGCCTTGCCGAAGGGCAGGAAGCCTTCCGGCCCCACGCCGAGATCGACAAAGGCCGCATTCAGTGCCGGTTCGACCCGGCGCACGCGGCCGCGATAGATCTCGCCCTCGACGACGCGCTGCCCGGCTTCGCTCCAGCGGTCCAGCCACAGCTCGACCACGCGGCCATTGTCCACGACAGCGGCGCGGGTTTCGCCAATATTTTCCTCGATCAGGATGCGGCGGCTCATGTCGTCGGCCTTTCGCCCATGCGCTCGGTCACGGGATAGCCCAGACCGGCCAGCAGATTGCTCGTCTCGTAGAGCGGCAGCCCCACCACGCCGGTGAAGGAGCCGATCAGATTCACCACAAAACACCCGGCCCGGCCCTGGATACCATAGCCACCGGCCTTGCCGTGCCATTCGCCCGAGGCGATGTAGGCATCGATCTCCGGCTGGGACAGGCGTTTGAACTTCACCCGGGTCTCGACCACACGCGCCGCAAACGCCCCGCCGGGGCCGGCTGCGGCAATACCGGTGAAGACCCGGTGATTGCGGCCGGACAGAAGGTCCAGACAGCGCCGGGCCTCGGCCTCGTCGAGCGTCTTGGGCAGGATGCGCCGGCCGACGCCGACCACCGTATCCGCCGCAAGCACGAAGGCATCGCCGCCCGCGCGCACGGACGGATGCGCCATCGCCTTTTCCTGCGCCAGGCGCAGAGCGAGCGGCCCCGGCAATTCGCCGGGGATCTCGTGCTCGTCGATATGGGTGGGTTCGACGGCGTCAGGAACGATCCCGACACTGGCCAGCAGATCGAGGCGGCGCGGCGAGGCGCTGGCCAAGATCAGGGGCTGTCGCGGTCCGTGTGCCATGGCGGCATCCGTCATTGCGTCGACACGCCCCGCAAACGGCTTACTTGAAGCGATAGGTGATACGACCCTTGGTCAGGTCATAGGGTGTCATTTCGACAAGCACCTTGTCGCCCGCCAGAACCCGGATCCGGTTCTTGCGCATCTTGCCCGCCGTGTGGGCAATGATCTCATGATCATTCTCGAGTTTGACCCGGAAGGTCGCGTTCGGAAGCAGTTCCGTCACCTCGCCGGGAAACTCCAACAACTCTTCTTTCGCCATGCGGCTCCTCAATTCCTGGCCCGGATTTCCGGGCGAAACAGATACGGGATAAGGCCGACTCGCCGTGCGGCCGGCGCCCCGGAGCGCGCTATATAGTCCTTCACCGGGTGCAAAGTCGAGACGTCAAGCGCTTTTTAGGCTGGCATCCCATTCAGCGATGCGTGCAGCGATGGCATCGCGGGTCTCGCGATAGGCGGCCAGGCGCATGTCGCGATTGCCGCCGGTCTCGCTGGGATCGGGGATCGGCCAGGCCTGGAACTCGGCGCCCGTGCGCGCTGCATAGTCGCGCGCCGTGCGGTCGGCGGCGGTGGACAGAGAGACCACGATATCGGCCGCCGGCTCGCCCACGCCGTTCAGAGCGATCGGCGAAAAGTCCTCCAGGTCGACGCCTTCCTCCAGCATCACTGCCACCATGAACGGGTCGGCAAAGGCCGCCGGGATCACGCCACAGGAGCGCGCCGAGACATCGTCGCCGAAACGTTTGCGCCACAGCGCCTCGCCCATCGGCGAACGGATGGCATTGCGTCCGCAGACGAACAGAACCGAAGGCGTCGTCATGAGGCGGCCCGCCGGTGCAGGGCGCAGATCAGGGTGAAGAGCCGCCGGGCGGTGTCGAAGTCCACCTCGATCTTGCCGCTCAGCCGCTCGCGCAGCAGCGTCGAGCCTTCGTTGTGCACACCGCGGCGGCCCATGTCGATCGCCTCGATCTGGGCCAAAGGCGCATCGCGTACGGCCTCGTAATAGCTCTCGCAGATCAGGAAATAGTCCTTGATGATGCGGCGCAGCGGCCCCAGTGCGAAGACAAAGGCTCGCACGGGCGTATCGTCATCCTGGCGCACATCGAAGACCAGACGGTCATCCTCGATTGCCAGGCGCAGAGCGAAAGGGCCGTCGGCATCGCCGGACGGGCGAAAGCTGTTGGCTTCGAGAAGATCGGCAATGGCGACACGCCGCTCATGATCGGCATTGACATCGCCCGGCCCCATGCTGGCGGCATCGAGATCGATCCTGACAATCCGGTCCGGCGCTTCACTCATTGCCTGCTCGCCCCTTCTTCCGGCCCGTCTTCATGCACCGGCCGGCCGCCGGTTGCGCGCCAGGGCGCGGTCAGGTCGGCCATCACCACATCCAGGCATTCCACATCAAGCCGCACCTCGCCGCCACCGGAAAACACCAGCACGACGGTGCCAGCCGGCGTTTCGGCCGGTTCGAAGGCGATGGAGAGCAGATTGACCACGGCGTCACTGGCGCCCTGGCGGATATTCTGCGAGCGCGCCGCAGCGACGCGGCCGATCTGCAGACCGCTGCGTACACGGCGATCGCGCCGGCCCGCTTCCCAGCAGAAACGGTTGAAGGCAATAGTGAATGCCTTCTCGCGGCGCGAGAACTGGAAATCGCCCAGCTGCGCCACGGCATCCTGCAAGGCTGCCGATATCGGTTCGAGATCCGCCGCGTCGAATGCCACCAGACGCAGGGGCCGGTCGTCTCGCTTCAAGGTCTCAGGACTCCGCCGGTTCAGACTGACGTTCGATCCGCGCGCCACAGCCGGACAGCTTGGCCTCCAGGCGCTCGAACCCACGATCAAGGTGATAGACCCGATTGACCACGGTTTCACCCTCGGCGGCAAGTCCGGCAATGACCAGGCTGACCGAAGCGCGCAGGTCCGTCGCCATGACGGGAGCGCCTTTCAGGCGTGGCACACCGCGCACGACGGCCTCATTTCCGTTGACGCTGATATCCGCACCGAGACGGGTAAGCTCCGGGGCGTGCATGAAACGGTTCTCGAAAATCGTCTCGCGGATCACCGATGTGCCCTCGGCCGTCGTCATCAGCGCCATGAATTGCGCCTGGGCGTCCGTCGGGAAGCCCGGATAGGGCTGGGTCTCGATATCGACGCCCTTCACGCGGGCGCCATTGCGCTCGACCCGCACGCCGCCTTCGACCGGCTGGACCGTCACGCCGGCCTCGTTCATCGCATTCCACAGCGCCTTGTTGTGCGCCCACACAGCGCCGTCGAGCACGACATCGCCACCGGCCGCGGCAACCGCCAGCGCATAGGTCGCGGTCTCGATCCGGTCGCCGACAACAGCGTGGGTGACACCGTTCAGGCGTTCGCGGCCCTGGATGCGGATGGTCGATGTACCCGCGCCCTCGACCTCGGCCCCCATCGCGGTGAGACAGGCCGCCAGATCGGCGATTTCCGGCTCGCGCGCGGCATTCTCGATCACGGTCTCGCCGCGGGCCAAGGCTGCCGCAAGCATGGTGTGTTCGGTCGCACCGACCGAGGCAAAGGGCAGATCCACCTCGCCGCCGACCAGGCCGCCCGCAGGCGCCTTGGCGTCGACATAGCCTTCTTCCAGCGTGATCTGTGCCCCCAGCGTCTCCAGCGCTTTCAGGTGCAGATCGACCGGACGCGCCCCAATGGCACAGCCGCCGGGCAGCGAGACGCGGGCCCGGCCTTCACGCGCGACCAGCGGTCCGAGCACGTTGAAAGTGGCGCGCATTTTCCGCACCAGATCATAAGGCGCGAATGTGTCGGTGATCTCGGCCGCGTGCAGCTGCATCTGGGCGCCGGGCCCCTCCTCCACACGCAGTCCCAGGCGCGCCAGCAAATGTCCCATGAAGCGGGAATCGGCCAGGCGCGGCATATTGGTGAGAATCAGCGGCTCGTCGGTCAGCAGCGCGGCGGCCATGAGTTTGAGGGCGGAATTCTTGGCGCCGCTGATGGCGATTCGGCCGTTGAGCCGGGCGCCACCCTGGATGACGATACGGTCCATGCTTACTCCCCGGTACAGATTGAGCGGATAGTGCGAGCCGGCATGCAGCCCGGCGAAGCGGGCGGCATTATGACGGCTTTCCGGGCTTTTCCGGGGCCGTTTCCGCAGCTGTAGGTGTTTCCGGTGCAGTCACGTCTTCCGCCGGCTTCGCCGCAGCCTTGCGGCGGCGCAGATTGGCCCGCAGGGCCTCGGCCAGACGGGCCTCGCGGGACCCCGGTTCGGGCTTGCCGGACTTGCGCGGGGCGGACGGACCGCCGTTCTGGGATGGTGTCTTCATGTAATTGGTCATGTCGAACGCTGCACATCGCGTCAAGACACTCTTGGCCTCGCTCCTCCCTTGGGTTATACGCCCGTCTCTCGATCGCCGACAGGCGAACCCGGTGCGCCGCTATAGCTCAGGGGTAGAGCGTTCCCTTGGTAAGGGAGAGGTCGAGTGTTCAATTCACTCTAGCGGCACCATTTCTTTCATTTCCATCCGACACGCCCGCTCAGGGGCAGCGTTCTGTGTTGTCCGGTACCGCGATATGGACGCCGCGCGGCCACGGCGATAACGTCCGCCGCCGAATATCGGGGGACGGTCCGGGGAATGCTGGGTTCAGATCTTTTTCGTGCTGCGGGCCTGCTGGCCGCAACAGCAGCCGGCGCGGCTGCGCTGGCGGGATTTGCGCCGGAACTGCGTGCGGCCGGCGTGCTGCCCGCGCCGGCCGAACGCGAGGCGCTGGTCTACACGGTGATCGAGATGACCGAGCGCTTCGACACGCGGCGCGCCTGCCCGCTCGATCTGGACATTGCGCGGCAGAAGATCGAGCGGCAGATCGGCCGGCTGGGCTTCCAGCCCGTCTACAGCCCGATCGCCGGCGGGCCGGACGTGCTGACCCATGAATTCCTGGCAGAGCGCGACGTCAGCCCCCAGGCCGGTGCACAAGCCTGCGCCTGGCAGGTCGCCGCCTTGCTGAACGGCCGCGTGACCCCCGCCAGCCGCGATATCGACGGTCAGCCCCTGTCGGCGGTCGACCGGCTGACGCCGCAGCTGGCGCAACTACTTGCCGATGACGGCCCGGCGCCGTCATCCTGACTGCAGCGCCCATTGGAACCCATTGCGATCTGGCCGGTTACTGCTCACGCGCGGGCGGAGCCGGTGCCGTCCCGGATCGCCCTCCGGCCCCGCTCCGGCTTCGCCCGCCATGCGCTTGACGTCAGCCCGGCATAACGCACCATTGAGGCGATGACCGAATATTTTCCCTCGCTCCCGCCCCGCCGCGCAGACGACCTGCCCGTCTCCGATGGTCACACGCTCTATTTCGAGGAATGCGGAAACCCGGACGGGCTGCCGCTTGTCTTCCTGCACGGCGGGCCGGGGTCTGGCGCATCGGCCAAATACCGGCGCATGTTCGATCCGGACGTGTTCAACCTCATCCTGTTCGACCAGCGCGGCTGCGGGCGCTCGACGCCGCATCTGTCGATCGAGGCGAACACGACGGCGCACCTGATCGAGGATATCGAGCGGCTGCGCGAGCATCTCGGCTTCGAACGCTGGATGGTGTTCGGCCCCTCCTGGGGGTCCACCCTCGCCTTGGCCTATGCCGAAGCCTTCCCGGAGCGGGTGAGCGGACTGGTGGTGGAGGGTATTTTCCTCGCCCAGCCATCCGATCTCGACTGGATGCACGGCCCCGACGGCGCCCGTAATGTCTTCCCCGATGCCTGGGCAGATTTCGCCGCGCCGGCTCCGGAGCGGGCCCGCAAGTCGCCGCGCGCCATGATGGAATGGTGTTTCGAACAGATGCAGGCCGAGATCGCCAACGGTCTGACGCTGCTGCGCCGACTGGACGACACGAGTGTCAGCCTGGAGGAGATTCGCCAGTCCACACTGTACCGCTGGACCGAGTATGAGGACCGCCTCTCCTATCTCGACAATCCGCCCGAAGCGGTGCTGTCGGGCCTGCGGGCCCGCGGCGCAGAATTCGTGGCCGCCCACTCGCTGATCGAGGTCCACTACTTCCGCAATGGATGTTTCCTCGAGCCGGACCAGCTGATCCGCAATGCGCGGCAGCTCTCCAACATCCCCATGCACATCCTGCATTCGCGCTATGACATGGTGTGTCCGGCCAGCGCCGCCTTCCGACTGGCCCGCGCCTGCCCCCATGCCGGCTTCGACCTGGTCACCGTCAACGGCCACGCCATGACCGAGACCACTCAGCCCATCCTCAACCGCATCATGGCGCGCATGGCATCCGTGGTAGAATAGCGGCACGTCAAACCGCAGGCGCCACCGGCCGCCAGGCGTGGATGGCGATGGCGACGCTGCCGCCGGTGAAGTCGCCGCCATTCGCGGTCAGCTCGACCGGCGTGTCGGCATAGAAGGCTGTGGGCCCGATCACACCGATATTGCTGGCGCCGGGCGACACCCCCAGCGAACCGCCGAATTTCGACGCCTCGCCCGCTATCCCGCAATCGAAGGAGGCCGCGCCGGTGATCGCGCTGCGCGTGGTCACCGAGACCGCGAACACGACGGAACGCGCCGGGATGACCACGCTGCTGGCAACGCTGGCACCGGAAAGCCCGGTCAATATGTCCTCGATCAGTACGGCCTCGGTGGCCGCGCCGCCCTCGCCGGCCGTCAGGATGGTGTTCGCCGCCGCGGCGATCCAGGTTTCGCGGCCGGCATCGAACGCCACGCTGCGTGCCTCGTCGCGCACATGCACCCGCCAGCCGTCCGCCGGCACAATCCCTGTCCAGAAACCGTCACGCCAGATTGCCAGCGTGCCTGCTGCCATCGCCGCCCAGTCATCGCCGCTGGCGCCGGCCGGCACGATCCAGACATCGCCCTCGCCGGGCGCTTCGGGCTGGACGGTCAGTGTGCGGCTTTCCACACAGGCCTGGGTCAGGGCATCGAGCCGCAGCAGCGCCTCGTTCACGGTGACATGTTTTTGCGCCTGGGCCGGCATGACCAGCGGCAGGGACAGGTTGGGGGTGGTTTCGCTCATACGGATGCTCTCCCGGTTTGCCCCGTCATTGTGCAGCCCGTTTGGCGTGCGGGGATTTCCCCATGCACTGTCCACGCACCGCACCGCCTCTTGACGCACGGGCCGTGCGCGCCTTTTCTCCGCGCCAGAACAAAAACACACGCTTCGAGGACAATCGCGCATGACCGACGATATCCGCGCCCTGGCCGGGGGATTTCCGGCCTTGAGCCCACAGGATTGGCGGCCCCTCGCCGAGAAGGCGTTGCGGGGCGCGGACTTCGAGGAGACGCTGTCGCGCACCACGGTCGACGGCATCGATCGCGGACCGGTCTTCTTCGACCGGCCGGCGGGCGCACACGCTGTCGACACGGCCCCACGCGATATCCATCTGCCCTGGGGCATGCGCCAGACCCTGGTCGAGGCCACGCCGGAAGCGGCCAATGCCGCAGCGCTGTCCGATCTGATGGGCGGTGTGTCCGAGCTGGAATTGCGGCTCGATCCGGAAGGCCGCTTCGGTCTCAAGGCCAATGATGTCGACCTGATGGATGCGGCCCTGAAAGGCGTCGACCTTACCCTCGCCCCGGTCCATCTGGACAGTCTGGGCGGTCAGGGCCACCACGCCCATGTATTCCTGACCCTGATGGCCCGCCGCCGGGTGGATGGCGAGCAGATCGAGGGCGGGCTGGGCATCTCCCCGGTGGAACGCGCTGCACGCCAGGGCGTGGTGCTGGACGATCAGTGCTTTCCCAAGGCGATCGAGATCGCACAGCTGGCCCATGCCGCCTTCCCCAATCTGAAGATCTTCCGCGCCGATGCCGCGCTGGCCTTCGAAGCCGGCGGCAGCGAGGTACAGGAACTGGCGATGATGGCCGCCTCGGCCGCGGCCTATATCCGCCTTGCACTCAAGGCCGGGCTGGATGCCGATGCTGCCGCACGTTCGGTCGAGGCGCGCCTGGTGGCCGATACCGATATCCACCTCACCATCGCCAAGCTGCGCGCGGCGCGGCGCCTCTTTGCCCGCATCGCGGAGAGCTTCGGCGCGTCGGACAATGCCCGCCGTCTCAGTCTGCATGCCACCACGGCGCGCCGCATGCTGTCGGCCAGGGATCCCTGGACCAATCTCATCCGCAATGCTTGCGCCGGCTTTGCCGCAGCCGCCGGCGGTGCCGACGCGATCACCGTGCGTCCGCTGACCGAGGCGATCGGCCGGCCGACGCCCTTTGCCCGCCGCGTCGCGCGCAATCTGCACATCCTGCTGGCTGAGGAGAGCCATCTGGGCAAGGTCAGCGATCCGGCCGCCGGGTCCTATCTGCACGAAAGCCTCGCCGACGCGCTGGCGCAGAAGGCCTGGGCCCTGTTCCAGGAGATCGAGGGCAAGGGCGGGCTCGCCTCGGCGCTGTCCTCGGAATGGCTCCAGTCGGAAGTCGCCAAATCCCGCCGGGCCCATCTCAACCGCTATGAAGCCGGCAGCGACCAGATCCTGGGCGTGACGCAATATGTCGACCCGGACCCGCGCGCGGTCGAGACCGACGGCGACTGGCCCGATGACGACCTGCCCGCCCGCGCCCTCGCCCCGATCCGCTTTGCCGCCCAGTTCGAGGAGGCCGCCCAATGACCCGTCCCGGCCCCGACTTCACCCGGATCGATCTTGGCGACGCGCAGAATCCCGGCAGCGGATCGCGCGAACCCTGGGAAACCGCCGAAGGCATTGCCGTTAAGTCGCAATACCGGGCGGAGGATGCCGCCGGGATCGATTTCACCGGCTCCATCCCGGGTGCAGCGCCCTTTGTGCGCGGTCCCTATCCGACCATGTTCCTGCAGCGCCCCTGGACGATCCGGCAATATGCCGGCTTCTCCACGGCCGAGGATTCCAACGCCTTCTACCGCCGCAATCTGGCCGCCGGCCAGAAAGGCCTCTCCGTCGCCTTCGATCTGGCTACCCACCGCGGCTATGACAGCGACCATCCGCGCGTCTCCGGCGATGTCGGCATGGCCGGCGTGGCGATCGACTCGATCTACGACACGCGCACCCTGTTCGACGGCATCCCGCTGGACGAGATGTCGGTCTCGATGACGATGAATGGCGCGGTGCTGCCGGTGATGGCGCTCTACATCGTCGCCGCCGAGGAACAGGGCGTGAGCCCGGACAAGCTCTCGGGGACGATCCAGAACGACATCCTCAAGGAGTTCATGGTCCGCAACACCTATATCTACCCGCCGCGCCCCTCGATGCGGATCATCTCCGACATCTTCGAATACACCTCGACCCACATGCCGCGCTTCAACTCGATCTCCATCTCCGGCTATCACATGCAGGAGGCCGGGGCGCCGGCGGATCTGGAACTGGCCTACACGATCGCCGACGGTCTGGAATACATCGCCACCGGTATCGAGGCCGGCCTCGACGTCGACGCCTTCGCGCCGCGCCTCTCCTTCTTCTTCGGCATCGGAATGAATGTCTTCATGGAGATCGCCAAGCTGCGCGCCGCGCGCCTCCTGTGGGCCAGGCTGGTGAAGGAGCGTTTCTCGCCCAAGTCCGACAAGTCGATCTGCCTGCGCACGCACTGCCAGACCTCGGGCTGGTCGCTGGCTGCCCAGGATGTGTTCAACAATGTCGGCCGCACGGCACTGGAAGCCATTGCCGCCGTCGACGGTCACACCCAGTCGCTGCACACCAATTCGCTGGACGAGGCGCTGGCCCTGCCGACCGATTTCTCGGCCCGCATCGCCCGCAACACCCAGCTTCTGATGGCCGGCGAGGCCCACCTCTGTGACGCTATCGATCCCTGGGGCGGCAGCCATTACATCGAACGGCTCACCCACGATCTCGCCGCACGCGCACTGGACCATATCGCCGAAGTCGACGAACTGGGCGGCATGGCCAAGGCGATCGAGGCCGGCATTCCCAAACTGCGGATCGAGGAAGCCGCCGCGCGCACCCAGGCGCTGATCGACAGCGGCCGCCAGACCATCACCGGCGTCAACAAGTTCCGCCTGGACGAGGAAGAGGACGTGCCCGTCCTCAAGGTCGACAACTACATGGTCCGCAAGCAGCAGATCGAGAAGCTGGAGCGCCTGCGCGCCGAACGCGATCCGGCCGCCGTCGAGGCCGCCCTCACCGCGCTGGCCGAGGGCGCCCGCACCGGCGAGGGCAATCTGCTCGCCCTCTCGGTCGATGCCGCCCGCGCCAAAGCCACGGTCGGCGAGATCTCCGACGCGATGGAGACCGCCTTCAACCGCCATGTCGCCAAGATCAAGGGCGTGACCGGCGTCTATGGCGCAGCGGCGGGTGAAGACGACAAGGTGAAGCGCGCCCTCGCCCTCGCCGAAGCCTTTGCCAAACGCCATGGCAGGAAGCCGAAAATCCTGATCGCCAAGCTCGGCCAAGACGGCCATGACCGCGGCCAGAAAGTCGTCGCCTCGGCCTATGCCGATCTGGGCTGGGACGTGGTGATCGGCCCGCTCTTCCAGACACCGGACGAAGCTGCCGAACTCGCCGTGTCGGAAAATGTCGACGCCGCCGCCGCTTCATCGCTCGCCGCCGGCCACCTCACCCTGGTGCCGGAACTGCGCGACGCGCTGCGTGACAAGGGCCGCGAGGACATCCTGGTCATCGTCGGCGGCGTCATCCCGCCGGATGACGAACCCGTGCTGCGCCAGATGGGCGCCGCCGCCGTCTTCCCCCCCGGCACCGTGATCGCGGACTCGGCCCTCGTCATGCTGGAACGCATGGGGATGGAGGAGGAAGAGGCTTAGCGCGCACCTTCATCCTTCCCCTTGATGGGGAAGGTGTCCGGCGAAGCCGGACGGAAGGGGTGAAACCCGGTGGTGGCACGTTGTCAGAGACCTCGCCCCCACCCACTCCACCGCGCATTCGCGCGGTCCCCCTCGCCCATCAAGGGCGAGGATGGCGCGTTTCAGATCACCAGCCCGTGCAGGGCCAGCCAGGCGAAGCCGAAATAGAGAGCAGACAAGACGGCGGTCATGCCGGCGCCGGTGAGGAAATAGGGTTTCAGGGTCGGCCAGGAGAGCCCGTGGGCGATAGCCGCGACCTCGCGCGCGATCTCCTCGACCAGCCGGTCGCGCTTCTGGCCGGCCAGCGCCAGCAGGAGATCGTCATGCCAGAGCTGCGGCTGCTGGGCGCTTTCCGCCAGCACTTCGTCGAAGGTCTGGGCGGCGATGATCTCGGCGACGGTCAGGCGCGGCCGCCAGCCATGCTTGCGCAGCTCGCTGGCGGCAAAGCTCAGCGTCGGCCAGAGCATGTAGAGATCGCGGATCAGATAGGCCGTCAGCAGCGCCAGCAACATCGCGCCATAGAGCCAGCCCTGCAGCACGCCGAACCGTTCCAGCGCCAGCACCAGCAGTAACAGGCCGGCCTTGACGACCAGCGCGATGGAAAAACGGCGCAGATGGTCGATCACGAAGCTGCGCGCCTGGGTGCGGATGCGTTCGCGCACCTCCGCACCGGCGCGCTGGACCAGCGCCGCCTTCTTCTTCTCGACCTGGCCGGCCAGCAGTTTGCGCCCGATGAAGACGCCACCGGACACCGCCGACACGACCAGCGTGGCGATCCTGAATACGCTCATCGTCCCTACCGTCTGCGGGCCGCGCATGGGCGGCCCTGTCATGCCCTGATCGCGTGATTCTGGCGCCAACTGGCGGCGAAATCACGGCAAGGCCTGACGAGTAGATAGAAATTGCGGCCGTTCAGAGCAAACCGGCGATGACACGCTGCACACCCCGGGAGGCGTTTTCCGGATCCCGTGCCACGACATAGCCGGCAGCCAGCGCGATCGCGACAGCGCTGAGCGGGTGTTTCTTGACGATGTGCTGGACGGTGTCGAAGGGCAGGTCGGCCAGGGTTTCCGCCGCCAGGCTTTCGGCCTGTTGCGCTTCGGCCTCTGCCGGCTTGTAGGGCAAAAGGAAGAAATAGAGGCACAGGCAGGACAGGCCGATCAACACAGCCCCGACGCTCACCGTCGCCCAGGCCAGTCCGAGGACCGGCGTCAGCACGACGACCAGCGCGTAGGCCATGGACAGTGCCCCGGCAAAGCCGAACAGGGCGCCGCCCACGGCGGCCAGCAATCTGAGCTTGGCCTTTTCCATGACGCGCTCCCTCTCGCAGCCCTAGCGGCGCGACGAGACGTAGGAGAGGAGCGCGCCGACGCCCATCGCGATACCGATGGCGGCCAGCGGGTTCTCGCGCACCTTGTCCTCGACCGTGGTGCGCGCCTCGTCGACGCCCTGCTGGGCGCGGTCGGACCATTCCTTCGAGCGCTCGATACCCTCGCGCGACTTTGCGGAGGCATAGCTGCCCGTATCCGAAAGCAGTTTCGACAGATCGCCGCGCAGCGCCTTCAGGTCATTGCGCAGTTCGTCGATATCGGAATCCACGGACTTGGCGGCATCCTTGGCGTTCTGCTGGCCCGCCGCGATCTTGGCCTCGGTCTTGGTCGGCATTGTGCATGCTCCTTCGGCTGCTTCCGGTTCGGGTTCCCCTTTGCAACACCTGCCGCGGACAATCGTTCCATCATTCCGCGCATTCATGCAGATCGCCGCTCCCCGGTCGCAAACGGGCGGGTCCGGGCGGAACACTTGCCCGGTTTCACACGTTGTCCTTGCAGTTGGCCGGCTGTGTACCGCCTCTCCGCGTGTCGAGCCGGCGCCCCCGGGAGCCGCCCATGCCGCTAAAGCGAATATTCAGGACTGCCCATCGCCCCGCCAAACGCGCGGCCGGCTATGCCCTGATCGGGCTTGGCGGCATCCTCGCGGTCACTCCCCTGCCCGCCGGCATCCTGCTGGCCGGTGCCGGGGCGGCAATCCTGATGCCGCTCGATTCCGGATTTCGCCGCTGCGTCCGCGAACGCCGGCGGAACTGGAAATGGCTCGACGGCACGCTCAACCGGATCGGACATGCCGTACCCGGTTCCCTGGGCCGCTATCTCATCCGGTGAGCCTGCCATGCGCCGCCAATCCGAAGCGAAGCGGGCGGTCCGGAACCGCCCGCCCCGATGTGGCAGCCGGACCGGTCTAGCTTTCGATCAGGCAGTTGGTGGTGTCGTCGAGCGTGGTCATCACGCGCGATTCAGGATGGTCGTAGCCCATCGAGATCTGGAACAGGACGCGGAAGACATGCGCCTCTTCCAGCGCCGGCGGCACGCCGTCGGACATGAAGGCGTAGATGCCCTGGATACCGAGCGGATAAAGATCGACCTCAGAGCCCTGCACGGTCGATGTTGCCGACATCATCATCGATTGTGGATTGATCCGGTATTCGGTGGTGACGCTCTGGCCGATCCAGTCGCCATAGGCGGACTGGCAATCGGCGTCGCGCGACGGGTCCGGCTGGCCCGTCTGGTTCATCGCCGAGATCGACTGCAATTCCAGCGTGACATCACCGCTATGGTCGTCCGCCATCGCCGGCCCGGCGAACAGCGCCGCGGCAAGACCTGCACTCGCAATCAAGTGTCGTTTCATCGTCAGCCCCTTTTCCATTTACGGGAGAATCCCCGCCTGAAATATCTACAGGTTGTACAGTCGCTCGACAATCCGCCCGGAGCGAAATTGCCGTCGGTTCATCGCAGCGTCAGCCTGGATGTGTCACAGTGAGAACCGGAACAGCAAAACGAGGTTATCCGACATGCGCTCCCTCATCTGCCTGATTGCGCTTGCATCCGTGGCAGCCTGCGCCTCGACGCCGACCGCCTATCAGCCGATGGCCGGGGGTGATCGCGGCTATTCGGAAATGCGCATCGAACAGGACCGCTATCGCATCCGCTTTGCCGCCGGCAGCGATGCCTCCTTCCAGCTGGCCGAAGACTATGCCCTGCGCCGGGCGGCCGAGATCACCCTGCGCGATGGTGGCGACTGGTTCCTCGTGGTCGGACGCGCCCGCGACGGCAATGACCGTGATCCGGTCGGTGTCGGCGGCTCGGTCGGCCAGACCTGGGGATCCGGCGGTTTCCGCGCCTCCGGCGTCGGCATAGGCCTGCGCTTTGACGGCAGCGCCGGCGAGAAGGAAGTGATGCTGGAAATCGTCGTGCGCTCTGGCGAACGGCCGCAGGATCCGCAGGCCTATGATGCCCGCGCAATCCTGGACTTCGCACCACGCTAGTCGCGCGCCTATTCCGTCAGCAGGCCCAGCTCGCGCTGTTTCTTCTTGCTCAGACCGGACGCGACCAGCTCGTGCGACTTGGCGATATAGGCCTGAAGATCGCTGTCCGGCAGGCCGGGCGTGTCATAGTGCTGGATCCAGCTCATCCCGCGCGAGGCGAGATAGGGCGCCGGGCGCAAGCCAGGCTGTTCCTGCAGGATTTCGAAGGAGAGCGGTGTGACCTTGAAGGTGATGCCCGGATAATCCCGCTGGCCCCAGCCACCGATGGCGAACACCTTGCCGCCGACCTTCCAGACATTCGCATTGCCCCACTGCACGACATGCGTCGTGGCAGGCAGTGAGGCGCAATAGGCGTTGAACTCGTCTTCGGTCATGGCCGGGCCTCAGCCGGCAAGATCGCGCGCCTGGCCGACCCAGCTGTCGCGCTCGATCCGGCCGCGGCCATTGATACGGTCATCCCAGACTTCCACATCGGTTTCGCTCCAGGCGGCGATCTGGGCAAAGGTGGTGACGCCGCCAGCCTTGAGCGCAGCTTCGGCCTTGGGGCCCAGCCCCTTGATCCGGGTCAGATCATCCTCACCGGATGCCGTGGCCGGCTTCGCCGGAGCGTCTGCTGCCGCTGCAGGTTTTGCGGCCGCCGCCGATTTCGGAGCAGCTGCCGGCTTGGCTTTCGCCTTGGGCTTGGTCTTCGGCTTCGGCGCAGCTTCTGCGGCCGGCTCGGGCTCGGCGACCTCGGGCGTCGCGGGCGCCGCCGGTGCGACCTGGGGCGCGGCCTCGGCAGACGGTGCGCTGCGGGCCGACGCCTCGCCGAGACGGCGGGCGAGATTCTCGTTCTCCTGACGCAGGCGGGCATTGTCGGCCTGGGCCTTGTCGGCGTCGATGCTGCGCGCATCGCCGCTCCAGACCAGATAGCCCACCAGGAGGCCCAGTCCGGAGAAGATCACCAGCAGAACACCCATTTGCCAGATCAGCCAGAACATGCGTCAGTCCTCATGCGTCGAGATGGTGAATGATATCGCCGCATCCTGGTCCTGCACCAGTTCGACGGAAATGCGCGGGGTCTCGGCGCCGCCGGCATCGACCAGCCGGCTCACCTCGGCCATGCGTGCCTGGTCCAGGCCGGCCTGCACGGCTTCGCGCAGCACGCCGACGGTCAGGACCGCATCGGCCGGACAGGCGGCAAAGGCCCGGGCCACCCGGCGCAACGCAACGACCGTCAGCGGGCTCGGCGCCGCACCGGCCCGGTCGAAACGCAAATTCTCGGTACCCTGGGCCGCGCGGACGATGGCGGCACAGCCGTTGACATCGGCAATGCGGCTCACGGTCGGTGCGCCCGCCGGCATGACGATCCAGGCAGCCTCATAGGGTTCGGGCATGCTGGACAGCGCAGAGGCGACCGATTGCGCGATCTGCGGATTGGCGGCCTCGCCGACCAGCGCACCGGTTTCCGACTGCAGCACGACTGCACCGCGATCAAGGCGGGCCAGCTGTCCGAGCAGACGCTGGGCCGCGGCTTCCCAGTCCGGCGCGGCACCGCCACCCGGAACCAGGGTGAGATCGGTGTCGGCGCCATTGGCAAAGGTCGTTTCGGCGAAGGATGCGATAGCCTCGCGGGCCGCCGCGTCGGTGGCATCGCCGCGAATCAGCACCCGGCCATTCACCGCCATGTCGGCGCGGAAAACGAAACCGTGCCGCAGGCGCGCCTCGACCGTCTCGTCCGTCACAGTGGTGACCCCGCCGGCCACTCGGCCGCCGGACCAGGTCGACGCCATCACAGTCGCCAGGGCATCGTCACGCGCCGTACCGCTGGGCGCAGCGCCGCTCAGAATGGCGTGCTGTCCATCGAAGCGGACCGACGCCCAGTCGTGCCCACGCAGGCTCAAAGCCTGCTCTGCATTGGCCGTCAGCCGGTCCTCGAGCGCACGGATCGAAAACGGACCGACGCTCATTGCGAGGGCCGACACGGCAACCAGCCCGGCGATCGCTCCGAGGAGGATCCGGCGCTGTCTCGGTGTCGTGGCGAAATTCGTCATTGCGTGAAAAACCGTCCCGCGGAGCATACAACCGACAGATATCGGCGGTTTCAGGGCAAGCCTGCACCGGAATTACCATTAAAAATTCGGCATCTCCAGAGGGCAAACCCCAGATTGGGCACTCGATTGCCGCAACGCACAAACGCAGCGGCGAAAAAGAAGAGGGCCGCAGCACCGGCTGCGGCCCTCCCCTGTTCGGATTGCGCAGCCTGTTAGCGGCGGACGCGCAGGGTCACGCCATAGGTCCGCGGACGGCCCAGGAAGGCGTTGAAGGAACCGGACTGGAACGGCGCATCGAAGCCGACCTGGATGTAGTCCTCGTCGGTGATGTTCTGGCTCCACAGTTCCAGGTTCCAGCTGTCGTCGACCGCGCCGATACCGACACGGGCGTTGAACAGGGCATAACCGTCCTGGATCTTTTCCGGGTCGAGGTCGGAACCGGTATTCTGCTCCGACATCCAGCGGCCGTCGAGGTGGGCCAGCCAGCCCATGCCGTTCTCGAACGTGCCTTCATAGGTGATCGCGCCGGAGGCATACCATTCCGGAGCGAGCGAGAAATTCTGGCCCGACAGACGGTCCACGTCCGGCGTACCGGTGGCCGGGAACTCGTCATAGGTGGCGTCGGCATAGGTGACACCGCCCTGCAGGGTCAGACCGTCGATCTCGCGCGGCAACCACATGAGTTCCAGCTCGGCCCCCTGGGTGGAGGCACCCGGGATCGACGTCACGAAGAAGCCGATGCCGTTGAACGTGTTCAGCTGGTAGTTCTCGAACTCGGAAGAGAAGAGGTAGAAGTTGGCCAGCACGCTGTCATTGGCCCACTCGGTCTTGATACCGATTTCGAAGCTGTCGACCGTCTCCGCGTCGAAGGAAGCCGGATAGAGCTCCGGATTGGCCAAGACTGCGGTGAAGTTGACCGGATCGCTGCCCGCCTGGGTGAAGCGGTCGAGGTTGAAACCGCCCGCCTTGTAGCCGCGCGAATACGTGCCGTACATCAGCAGGTCTTCGTTGAAGCGGTGCGACAGCGAGATCAGGCCGGACATTTCCTCTTCCTCGAGCGACTGCGTGTGGTCGATCATGGAGTAGACGTCACGGCTCTGCGGCAAGCACGAGAAGGTGCCGAACTGGGCCAGTGTCGCAGCCGGCGTGTTGGTCGCACCGGACAGGGCCCCCAGCATTGCCTGGGCGGTCGGCGTGGAGAAGTCGAGCGCCGGGCCGAAAGCGTGTTCCCAGACCGCGCAGGCCGGGCTGTCGCTGTCGCTCCAGTCAAACGTCGCCGTCTTCTCGGTCGAGGTGTAACGCAGACCGAAGGTCAGGTCCGTCGCGTCCGTCATGTGCCACGTATTGTGGGTGAAGAAGGACAGGGCCTCGGCTTCCTGGTTGTAGTAGTCGCCGCCGGAATTCCACGCACCGGCCGGAATGGCCTGGCCCGGAGCCAGCGGGGTGAAGCCCGGGATCGGGTTGTTGAAGGCCGCCGAAATCGCCGCCACGCCGTTGGCGAGGTCAGCCACGGTCGTTGCCGAAGCACCGCCGGAGGCCAGCAGCGACAGGAAGGGCTCGAAGGCCGCGCCGACGACGATGCTGTCGCGGCGTTCCAGGGTCTCGTCGGAGAAATAGGTGCCGACCATCCAGTCGAAATTCTCGGTCGCACCGGACAGGCGCGCCTCAAAGGTCGTCACGCCGACGTCGACCGTATTGTCTTCCGGCAGGCGGTAGACGATATCGGCGCCGGTGAAGTCGACGTCCTGGCCGCTGGTGATACCGAAGGAACGATCAGAGGCGATCACGGTCAGGTCGAAATTCTCGAACGCCCAGTTCAGCTCGCCGGAGAAACCATAGTCCTCGATCTGCTGCAGCGTGGTGCGGTTCGCCTGGACGACGCGGCTGAACGGATCTTCCTGGCCCGGCAGCGGACGGCCGCCCGGCTGCAGGGCATTGATGATGCCGGCCGTCGGACCGGAAACGATCGCCGCACCGACACAGCAATCCTCGTCACGGTCGGTATAGTCGGCGCTGAGCAGCAGGTTCACATCGTCGGAGATGTCGAACAGGAGCTGGCCGTTGATCGTGTAGAAATCCTGGTTGGCATCCTCGGTCTCGCTGCGCGGACCGTTGAAGGTCTGGACCGACTGGAAGCCGTCGCGCGCGCGGCGGGCGACATAGATGCGGCCGGCCACATTCTCGGAGAGGCCGCCGGTCATGCCGCCGGCAATGCCCCAGCCATCGGCTTCGCCGCCGGACAGGGTGGCTTCGGCATGAGCACCGAACTCGTATTCCGGACGCTTGGTGACGACGTTGATGATACCGGCGGAGGTGTTGGCGCCGAACAGCGTGCCCTGCGGGCCGCGCAGCACTTCGATCCGCTCGATTTCGCCGAGATCACCGAAGCCGACACCGTTACGGGCGCGCGGTACGCCGTTGATGACGACACCGACGGAGGATTCCAGACCGGGGTTGTCACCCACGGTACCGATGCCGCGGATACGGGCGGTCGTCTGGAACTCGTTCGAGGTCGAGGTGACGTTCAGGCCCGGCGCGATTACGGCGAGGTCTTTCAGGTCGCGAACGCCGGCATTGGAAAGGAGTTCCTCGCTGTACGCCGTAACGGCGACCGGAACGTCCTGGATGCCTTCTTCGCGTTTCTGGGCCGTGACGGTGATGACGTCGACCGTGCGGCCTTCATTCTGGGCCGCGGCGTGACCGGCCGTCAGCGCAGCCGCCGAGGCGGCGGCGAACAGAATCGTGCGCTTGGTGAGTGACATGCTTTAACTACCTCCCGTATCGGCGGTCATTGCCGCCGTTTTGTTTTGAACGCGGACGAGCCGACGCCATCCGGTTCTTCTCCGAACACTTTTCGATATACCGGGTCGGCCCGGGCTGAAAAGGCGCGAAGGCCGCCTGCTGACCGGCAGGACGCTTTGCGTGTCGGTTTTCCACCGCCATGTTGCAGGACTGTCACATCACAACCCGCAGCGGCGCCATTGCTGGCGCCTCGAAGGCGGGTTTAGATGGCCGGGTATCCGAGGAGACTGCGTGTGATCAAAACGACAAGCTGTGTTCTGGCCCTCATGGCCATTTCCCTTCCCGCCTCAGCCCAGGCCATCCGGCCCCTGTCCCAGGAAGACGTGTTCCGCCTGGAAGCCGCCGCCGACCCGCAGATCGCTCCGGATGGCGGTATGGTCGCCTATGTCCGCCGCAGCAATGACATCGCCACCGACCGCACCCGCAGCGCGATCTGGGTCGTCAACGCCGATGGCAGTGGTCACCGCCAGCTCCTGCCCGGCGAAGGCGAGACCGGCAGTCCGCGCTGGTCGCCGGACGGCGCGCAGCTGGCCTATGTCCGCACGCACGACGAGACCACGACGCTGGAAGTCCTGACACTCGCTGACGGCGCCTCGCGCACCCTGACGACACTCCCTGCCGGTCAGTCCGGCCTGGCCTGGTCGCCGGACGGCACACAGCTGGCCTGGGCCGCCTTCCGGCCCGCTGCAGGCCCTGCCGCCGCAGACCTGCCCGAACGCACCGAAGACATGGACTGGGCAGCCGGCGCGCAGGTCGAGGAACGCCTCTCCTTCCGCTTCGACGGGGCCGGCGAACTGCCCATGGGCCGTCAGCAGCTCTTCGTCATCGATCTGGCCGGCGGCGAGCCGCGGCAGCTGACCGATGACGAAGCCGGCGCCGGCGGCGATTTCGCCTGGTCGGCCGATGGCCGCGCGCTCTATTTCTCCGCCGACCGCCGCCCCGACAATGGCGCCCTCGCCCCGGACAGCGAACTGCACCGGATCGACCTGGCCACCGGCGAGATCGAGACGCTGACCGGACGCACCGGTCCGGACACCACGCCGCGCCCCTCGCCCGACGGCACGCAGCTGGCCTGGCTGGGCTATGACGATCACCGGATGGGCTATCACAATGTCGAGCTATACGTCGCCGGTCCGGACGGAACCGGGCCGCGTTCAGTGACTGCAGAGCTCGACCGGTCGGTCTCGGCGCCGCAATGGAGCGCCGACGGCCGCATGATCTATTTCCTGTACGATGATTCCGGCCAGACTCGCCTTGCGCGGACCAATCTGGAGGGCCATATCGAGGTCGGGCTCGACGACCTCACCCCGCCGACCTTCGGCCGCCCCTACACCGGCGGCAGTTTCACTGTGTCGGCGAATGGGCGTGTGGCCGCGACCGTTGGGTCATCCATACGTCCCCCGGACGTCATCCTTATGTCACCGCTAGGTGATACGAGCGTGCTCACTTCACTCAACGAAGATGTCCTTGCGGAAATCGATCTCGCCCCGGCCGAGGAAATCCACTGGGCCTCGCCGCATAACGGTCTCGATATCGAGGGATGGGTGCTCTACCCGCCCGGTTTCGACCCGGCACGCGAATGGCCGATGATCCTGGAAATCCATGGCGGCCCCTTCTCCGCCTACGGCCCCACCTTCTCGGCAGAATTGCGGCTGATGGCGGCGGCGGGCTATGTCGTGGTCTACACAAATCCGCGCGGCTCAACGAGCTATGGCTACGACTTCGCCAACCTGATCCACCACGACTATCCCGGTCATGATTATGACGACCTGATGGGCGCGGTGGACCACATGATCGGCCGCGGCTTCATCGACGAGGACCGGCTGTTCGTGACCGGCGGTTCCGGCGGCGGCGTGCTGACGGCCTGGATCATCGGCAATACCGACCGCTTCGCTGCGGCCGCCGTCGTGAAGCCGGTGATCAACTGGACCAGCTTCGTGCTCTATTCCGACCTGCCGCAATTCTTCTACCGCTACTGGTTCGCCAGCGCGCCGTGGGAGGATCCGGAGGAATACTGGCGCCGCTCGCCGCTCTCGCTCGTCGGCAATGTCGAGACGCCGACGCTGATGATGGTCGGCGGTGCCGATCTGCGCACACCGCGGGCCGAGACGGAACAATACTATTCCGCCCTCCACCTCAACGGCGTGCCGACCCGGCTGGTGGTGATCCCGGACAGCTATCACGGCATCTCGAACTCGCGCCCCAGCCGCCTGCTCACCAAGGTCGCGGAAATCCTGCGCTGGTTCGAGGAGTACGATCCGGCGACACAGTCTGGCGGTGCACAGCCGGAAGCCGCCGGAGAATAGGCTTCCGGCATTTGTCATCCCGGATGGATGCCCGGCCTTGGGCCGGGCGGAAGTCCGGGACCCATAGTCACGGTCTTCATCCGGTTGGCACGAACAGCGAGCCTGCTTTCGGCCGACATCGGTGCGTATGGGTCCCGGCTCTGCGCCCCGCCTGCGCGGGGCATTCGGCCGGGATGACAGTGCTGGATGACGAAAGCTAAGCCTCCGCGCTTGGCCGGGCGCCGACGATGGCACGCCACTGGGCGAGATGGGTGAGCGTGTCGGCCGGCTTCAGCTTGATCCAGCCGGCAAAGTCCACGAACACAAAGGCCGCGATATCCGCCGCACTGAAACGCTCGCCGGCGAGATAGGGCACCTCCGCCAGACGCGCGTCCAGCACCTGGAAGAAGGCTTCGGCGCGGGCCCTGCCGCGCTCGACCAGTTCGGGCACCTGGGCATAGCGGTCCGGGCCGGTGATCGAGGAATCCTTGAAGAATTCCGAGCGGTTGCGCAGGGCCTCGGCAACGCCGAGCAGCCCCTCGCCCTCGGCCCGCGACATCCATTCGGCCACCAGAGCCTTCTCGACCGGTGTCGTGCCCATAAGCGGCGGATCGGGAAAGACTTCTTCCAGATAGCGCGCGATCGAGGTGTTATCGCTGAGCACCGTGCCGTCATCGAGGACCAGGGCCGGTACCGTGCAGCGTGGATTGACGGCCCGGTAGGCGGGTTCGAACTGGGCCTTCACACCCAGATCGACCTGCTCGGTTTCGATCTCGACGCCCTTTTCAGCCATGAAGATGCGGGCGCGGCGCGGACTGGGCGCCGCGCGATAATCATAGAATTTCATCGGTTTATCCTGACTGCCTGCTCGCTATGCAAACCCGGACGGGCGTTCGCTGGCGACACCCAGCCGCGCCTCGATCGCACGCCCCAGCGCAATGATATTGCCTTCCTCGAAGAGGGGCGCCCACAGGCTGGTGGTCTGGGGCACACGGAACTCGGCCGCGCCGGCATCCTCCTGCGCGCCGCCGAAAATCGTCCGGGTGCGCTGCTGGGAATAACCGGAGCGGAAAGCCAGCTGCGGATGGCCGGTATAATTGGTGATCAGCAGCATTCCGCCGGCAAAGTTCGGACCGATCACCGCGTCCAGCCCGTCGAAGGCCGCATGGACGTCCTGCATCACCTGACGCCGGAAGCGGTCGATATTCACATAGTCGACGGCCGAGATGAAACGGGCCCGCCGCCAGGTATTCGGCCAGGCCTGCGGCGCCTGCCAGACGAGGCTGTCATCGCTGTTGTCCAGGGTGAGATGTTCGAAGGCCGCAGCCGACTCCACCTCGACACTCGCCAGCAGCGCATCATAGGGCCGGTCCGGCAGCGCGAATTCGACAAGCTCGACACCCGCATCGCGGGCGGCCTGCAGCGCCGCCCGGTCGGCATCGGTGCCGTTTTCGAACCAGGCCGGGTTCCAGCCGACCCGCATGCCGCGCACATCGCGGGCAGCGTCCGCCTCGAACCCCGCCTCCAGCGAGCCGGGGTCCAGCGGGTCGGCGCCGTTGATCACCGACAGGATCAGCGCGGTGTCTTCCACGGAGCGCGCAATCGGTCCGATCTTGTCGAGCGACCAGCACAGCGCCATGGCGCCGGAACGCGATACCCGGCCGAAGGACGGGCGCAGTCCCGTCGTGCCGCATCGATGCGAGGGCGAAACGATCGAGCCGAGCGTTTCCGTGCCGATACCGAAAGCCACCAGTCCCGCCGCCGTCGCCGAGGCCGATCCGGCACTGGAGCCGGAAGACCCTTCCTGCGGGTTCCACGGATTGCGGGTCTGCCCGCCGAACCAGCGGTCGCCATAGGCCAGCGCACCATTGGTCGTCTTGCCCAGCAGGACGGCCCCCGCCTCGCGCAGCATTACGGCGATACGGGCATCCTGTTCGGCGACACGCTCGCGATAGGGCGTGGCGCCCCAGGTCGCCGCCACACCGGCCACATCGATGATATCCTTCATGCCGTAGGGGATGCCGTGCAACGGCCCCAGAAGACGCCCGTCCGCAAGTGCGCGATCGCACTGATCGGCCTCGGCGCGCGCGATCTCCGGCGTCACGGTGACGAAACAGTGCAGCGTGCCGTTATAGCGGGCGATCCGGTCGAGATAGATCTCGGTCAGCCGGCGCGCGGACAGCGCCCCGGAGCGTATCCACCCGGCCTGCTGCCAGACCGGTGCGAAGGCGATATCGGCATCATTGGCCGGCAATGGCCCGGCCCCATGCCCGGACAGGCTGACCGCGTTTGACTGGGAACGGTAGGCAACACCCGGCAGACGCGGATCGAACATGCAGGACGGCGCCAGCGTGTTCGGTTTTTCGACAGCCCGCTGCTGCGAGGTTCTCGCGATCCAGTCGTCGAGACCGGCCACAACCTGCTCACGCTCGGCGTCCGTATAGCGGATATCGAACAACGCCTCGGCGCAGTGCAGCGTATCGGTCGAGACGGCCGGCGCGGCAGCATCTGCTGCGGCGGAGGCCGCGTCCTGGCGCGCCAGTGCCGGACCGGCGGCCCCGGCGGCAACGACGGCGACCGCCCCTCCCTTGAGCAGCTCGCGCCGCGTCGAAACCTTGTCGGACATTGCTCCCTCCCCGGATTTTCTGACGAAGAGCGTGGGCGCCAACCCACCGGAATTCAATACACAAGCGGCAGAGAAAGACCGGACGACCCACAAATCGCCGCATTCCGCCCCATTTCGGTTCACAATTGGCCGTTAACCATGGTTGAAACGCCAATGCGGCGCGCGCCAACCGGGGGGAGGCCATGCCCTTAGACCAGATGGAAAACACCGTGCTCGACCGAAGCGATTTCGGCAGTAGCCAGGACTATTCAACCGAAGCGACCGAGATGCGCGAGACCCGCGCACCGGCCGCGATGATCCAGTTGTCGCGTGCCCGGGCCATCGCCCGCGCCCGTCATGCCGACCTGTTGAAATTCCGCCGCACCTGGGGCGGCGCGATCAACGACCCGGCCGAGGACGGCAAGGCTGACGAGGCCCGTCCGGCGGTGAAGCCGATCGACCGGGCGGCGGTCTATCCCAAATCCCACATCCTGCACTTCTCCGTGCTGGCAACCCTGGTGCTGTTTGAAGGCCTGGCGAATGCCTATTTCTTCTCGAAGGGCTCGGACCTCGGTCTGCTGGGCGGCTGGCTGCAGGCCATCACCGTCTCCTTCACCAATGTGATCGCGGCCTTCTTCCTGATCGGCTTCATCGGCCTGCGTCACATGTCGAACCGCAACAAGCCGATTATCGCCGCGCTCGCCGCGGTCGGTGTCGGTGTCACGGTTGCCGCGCTGGGCCTTTTGAACCTCACCGCAGCCCATTTCCGCGACCTGCTGGAACTGAATGCGGCCACGCTTGCGCTGGGCGGTGCCGAAACCACGGGCACGGTGCTGACGCCGGTTCTGGATGCGCGGGCCAACCCGTTCAACCTGCAGACCCTGGAAGCCCTGCTGCTGTTCATTCTCGGCTCCACCTTCGCCGCCATCGCGGCCTACAAGGGCCGCACCTTCGACGATGCCATCCCCGGCTATGGCGGGGTTTCCCGCCGGCTGGATGCAGCGTCGCGCGATCTGGAAAAGGCACTGGAAACAGGCTGGAAGGACGCGAAGAAGCTGTCGGCTCCCGAGCTGGAAGAGCTTGTCGAGGCCAAGGCCCTCCTGGATGAAATCTGCCAGGATCTGGCCGGACCGGGCCACCAGCGTTAAGACAGACGGGCCGGTGCGGGGCTGCACCGGTTCGACCTGCGACGGGAGGGGGCATGTCCGGACGCGATCTCATCGGGCTTTTCAACCTGATCATCATCGCCGGCGTTGTCGGCGCCATCAGCTATGCCGCCTTCGTTCTGAAGCCGGCGGAGTATGACAGCCAGACACTGTGCCTGGTCGACGAGACGCCGCCTCACCGCGTTGTCGTGATCGACAAGACCGATCTTTATTCAACCGCCCAGGCGGACGCGATCGGCGCTGTGATCCTGGGCGAGCGCAATGCGCTGGCGGTCGGCGAACGCTTCTCGCTCTACGAGCTCAACGAAAGCGGCGAGCTTCGCAACACCAACCGCTTCTCCCTGTGCAATCCGGGCGCCGGCGAGCAGGTCAATCCGCTCTATCGCAATCCCGAACGCGTGCAGGCCCGCTACAATGCGCTGTTCGCCGAACCGCTGCAGCGAGCGCTGGCCGATCTCGTCCTGCCCAAGGACGCCCCCTCAAGCCCGATCATCGAAGCACTCGCCCGCCTCGGCCAGGATCCGGCCTTCGACCGGACCGTGCCCCAGCGGCGCATCGTGCTCGTCTCCGACATGCTGCAGAATTCGGACGTTTTCTCGGTCTATGGCCGGCGCCGGGGCAGTTTCGAACAGCGCGTTCCGCCGGCCCGCGCCGTCGCGGATATCATCCGCGAGACCTATGGCGACAGCCTGCGCGGCACCGAGCTGGAAATCCGCCTGATCCCGCGCGAGACGTGGGAAGCCGAACAGCGCGGCGAGCTGCAGGCCTATTGGAGCGAGATTTTCCGACAGCTCGGCGTTCGCGCCTACTGGCTGGACATCTAGCGCCGCCCATCCTCTCCCTGACCGCAGTTTTCCACATCCCCGAACCGGGATGCATAGGATATGCATTTCCCTGACTCGCGACGCGCACCACAATATCTGGTATCGAAAATGACACGATGCGCTAGAGATGGGGCTCACCATGTCCATTCAGCCCGCCCGCAACGCGACCGGAACACGCGCTCTGGACCGTGAGGCGCGCCGCCTGCTCGATCGCGACATGCTCACCTTCTGCGCCCGCCAGCCGCAGCTTGCGGAGCTGGCCTTCACACTCGCCGACCATGGTCACACCCATGTCGGCCATGTGGCCAGCCTGACCTTCTTCACAATTCTCGATCTTGCCGGCGGCGACCGTGCGCTGGCTGAAGAATTGCAGCACCGGCTTCGCCATGCCGGTCTCGATACCGGTCTTTCCCTGCCCGACTGGCAGCCGCCGACGGGCGATGTGATCGAACCGATGCTCGATTAAGGTTTTGCATTGCCGCACCGCACAGGCGCTCTATCTTCGCGGGAAGTGACGAAACCCGCGGGACGATAGCCATGATCACGGTGCACCACCTCAACAATTCGCGCTCGCAGCGCATTCTCTGGCTGCTGGAGGAAATCGGGCAGACCTATGAAATCCGCAAGTATGAGCGCGACGCGCAGACCATGCGCGCGCCGGCGCCCCTCAAGGAGGTTCACCCGCTGGGCAAGTCGCCGGTGATTTCCGATGGCGACCGCGTCATCGCCGAGTCCGGTGCGATCACGGAGTATCTGGTCGATACATACGGTGCCGCCCTCAAGCCGGAAGCCGGCAGCGACGATCACCGGCGCTATGTCTACTGGCTGCACTTCGCCGAAGGCTCGGCCATGCCGCCCCTGCTGGTGAAACTCGTGGTCGACCAGATCGCCAAGGCGAAAATGCCCTTCTTCGCCAAACTGATCGCGCGCTCGATCGTGACCCGGCTCAATGACGGTTTCGTCCAGCCCGAGATCGACAATATCTTCGGCTATATCGAGACCGAACTGTCCGGGCGTGACTGGTTCGCCGGCGACATTTTCTCGGCCGCCGACATCCAGATGAGTTTCCCGCTGGAAGCGGCGGCAGCCCGTGGCGGTATCGGCAAGGCCTATCCAGCCATCCAGGCCTGGCTGGAACGCATCCACAATCGCCCCGCCTATGTGCGCGCTCTGGAACGCGGCGGCGAATACGGGATCGTCGGGCGCTGATGTCATGAAAAGGCGGGAGCCACGCTCCCGCCTTTTCCCTGTCAGACTGCTTGCGGTCAGAGCCTACTGGCTTGCCGTTTCGTCCGGCGTTTCGCGAAAATCGACATCCGTCTCCGCCGCCAGGTAAACCAGAGCGGCATAGGCGGCGACATTCTGGGCCAGCTCGTCCGGATCGATCTTGTCCAGCGTGTCGTCCGGCGTGTGGTGCAGGTCGAAATAATCCTCGCCATTCTGCTCAAGGCGCACGGTCGGCACGCCTTGCATGGCCAGCGGGATGATGTCCGGGCCGCCGCCGGGCTCGTTCGAGCCGCCGCGGATAATCCCCAGCGGTGCGATAACCCGGCCCACCTCGTCGATCACCGGCGTGCCGGCGTCCGAGACGTTCGAGGACAGGCGCCAGATGGTCCGGGCACCGAAATCCGACTCGGTTGCCAGCACGTGGTTGGCCACCTCATCGGCATGCTGTTCGGCATAAGCACGCGCGCCCAGCAGACCGACTTCCTCGGCCCCGAACATCACCACGCGGATCGTGCGGCGCGGCCGTTGCGGCAGGTCGGCGATCAGCTTGGCGGCCGCGACAGTGATCGCGACACCGGCCCCGTCGTCGACAGCCCCCGTGCCCAGATCCCAGCTGTCGAGGTGACCGCCGATCAGCACGATCTCTTCCGGGTTTTCGCGCCCGACAATGTCCAGCACCACATTGCCGCTGGTCACTTCACCGTGCCAGCCGGCAACGGAATTCACCGTCAGGCTGATGGCCTCGCCATTATTGTGGAGGCGGCGCAGATGGTCGGCATCGGGATTGGAGACCGCGATCACCGGGATGTCGGCCCAGCTGCCGTCCAGATCGCTCATCATGCCGGTGTGCGGGAAGCGGTGGCTGTCCGAGCCGACCGAGCGGACGACCAGGGCCGAGGCGCCGGCGCGCTCGGCATGCTGCCAGCCGATGCGGCGGCGCTGATTGGCCGGGCCATAGCCGGCCCCGACCTGGCTGCGGACCATGATGTCGCCATCGATGAAGGCAATGCGGCCTTCCAGCGAACCGTCTTCGGCGGCCACCAGGTCGTCGACGGTGCGGAAATACACGATCTCGGACTGAACGGAGCCAGCCCCCGAACCACCCAGCGCCGTACCGTGCAGCTCCATCTCGTAGGGCGCGGTCATGGTGATGGACAGGCTGTCGCGATCCCAGAAGGGCATGGTGAAGCCTTCGACCTCGACGCGGTCGAAACCCAGTTCCTGCCCCAGCGCCGCGCCCCAGGCACGTGCACGCTCCTCGGCTTCGGAGCCCGCAAGGCGCGGCCCGATTTCCGTCGTCAGCGACTCGACAATGTCATAGGCCAGATCGCTTTCGAGCGCGGTCTCCATCAGCGTGCGCGCCGTGGCGGCCGCTTCCGGTGAAATGTCCTGGCGCTCCTGACCGATTGTTTCCGCTGTGAGAAACATGGTCATTCCAAGGGCGACAATTGCTTTCATCCTTACCTCCCCACACATTCGGTGCGTCACTATGAAACGCTTTGCCCCCGGCGCAAGGGCCGGGGCTGTGAAAGCCGTCACCAACAGATGGGAGCGAAACGATGGACAACAAGATCGAACGAACCATTCAGGGCCGCACGCGCGACCTGGGCGGGTTTGAAGTCCGCCGTGTCCTGCCCTATGCGCGCCGCCGCATGGTGGGGCCCTTCATCTTTTTCGACCAGATGGGCCCGGCCGACTTCGCGCCGGGCCAGGGCATCGATGTGCGCCCTCACCCCCACATCGCCCTGGCCACCGTGACCTATCTGTTCGACGGCGCCATGCAGCACAAGGACAGTCTCGGCGTCGACCTGACGATCCGCCCCGGCGATGTGAACTGGATGACGGCCGGCCGCGGCGTGGTGCATTCCGAACGCACACCGGACGAGGAACGGGCTGCCGGGCACCGCCTCTACGGCATCCAGACCTGGGTCGCCCTGCCCTCGGACAAGGAAGGGATCGAGCCGGCCTTCCATCACCACAAGGCCGAGACCCTGCCGCGCTTCGAGCGCGACGGCGGCGATTTCCGGCTGATCCTCGGCACGGCGTGGGGGCACCGGTCTCCCGTCGAGGTGTTCTCGCCCATCGTCTACCTGCACGGCGAATTGCGGGCGGGCGCCTCGACCAAGCTCAATCTCGAGCATGACGACGTGGCAGTCTATCTCGTGGAAGGCGCTGTGACCGTCGACGGCCAGGCGCTCGAACCGGGTGAAATGGCCGTGATCGAACCGGGCACGGCGCCGGAGCTGGGCGCGCAATCGCCCAGCCGCATCATGATCTGTGGCGGCGCCCCCCTGGGCGGCCGGCACATCTACTGGAATTTCGTTGCCAGCGACGAAGCCGATATCGACGCGGCCAAGCGTGACTGGGTCGCGGCGGCCGAAGCCGGTTTCCCGGCCGGGGGACGCTTCATCCTGCCGCCGGACGAACAGGAACACATCCCCCTGCCCGACGACATCAAGCGCGAAGAGCCGGTCAAACCGACCCCGGACTGCCCGACCAGCTGATCTCAGCCATCCTCGCCGGCGGACGGCACGGCGCGCCATCCCGGTGCGTCGAGCGCGCGGCCCGTCACGTAGTAGGTCGCAAAGCTCGCGAGCCAGTGTCCGCCGGCATAATCCTCACCCGTCACCGAGGCGATACCCGCCTCGCCATGGCGCTGCGCGCTGGCCCGCAGGGCTGCGATACGCGGATCGCCCGGCGGCAGGGCATGGGCGATCGCATCGAGATTCCAGGCGCGCGACAGGTTCACGCCGTCCAGGTGGACCAGCTTGCCATCGGTCGGATCGACGACCCGTCCGGGTTCCAGCCAGTCGGCGGACCCGTCCTCCGGGATGCCCGGCAGGAAACTGCCCAGCCAGTTCGCGAACTCGGCCTGCGGCATCACGCGCCGCATGAGATCCGCCTCCATCAGGCAGGGAGACAGGAAGTCCTCGCCGGACGGTTCATAGGCGATCGGACAGTCGCGGTCCTCGATATGGAATTCGCGCGCCTTGTCGACGATCAGCCTTTCCAGCGCGACATCACCGGTCGCCCGCGCCCAGTCCAGCGCCAGCGCGAAGCCGAAGGCCGACTGGTTGTGCGTGCCGATCCGGATCGGATAGAGCAGATTGGGCAGCCAGGCCTTGTACCGGTCGGCCACCGCCGTCTCGAGCGGCGCCAGCGCCGCCAGCCAGCGTTCGGCCCGCGGATCGTCCCATTCGCGCAGTTCCAGACCAAGCTGCAGCAGCCAGGCCAGACCATAGGGCCGCTCGAACGAGCCGCGCCCCTCGCCGCCGAAATAGGCCACTTCGCCGGCAATATTCCCCGGCGTCAGATTGGCATCGAGTGCCGCTGTCGCGCGGTCGGCCAGCTCACCGTCTCCGGCCTCGCGCAACAGCCGGACCAGCAGCCAGTGGCCGTGGACTGCCGAATGCCAGTCATAGCAACCATAGAAAGCCGGATAGAGTTGCCGCGGGGTCAGCGCGTCCTCGCCGGATTGCAGCACATGCGAGATCTTGTTGGGATATTCGCGCTGCACGCAATCCAGCGCCAGTTGCATGAAGCGGACATTGCGCTCAGACGACGCAGGCGTTTCCTGTGCAAAAGCAGACGAGGCAGAAAAAACCGAAGCAATTGCGGCACATGCCAGGAGTTTTTGCGATACCATTTCGTTCCCCATCCTTCACTTTCAATTTCCGGCGTGACCGAAGGGCTTTTCTGCCCCCGGACGATCTGCTACCGCCGGAATACCAAAACCGTTCGACCCGTGTGGCAAGCGTCTTGCTCCCGGGATCGGCGATAACAGGGTGCGCGAACAGTCCCGTTTCACACAAGCGCCCGCAAACAGGTGAGTGGCTCACCGGCGCCCGGCCCGACACGGTCCGGACCGGAACCATGAAGAGCGAGCAGACTGACCACACTGGGGAAGCAGGAAACATGTCGAACTCCGATACGCGTGATGGCGGGCTCAAAGCCCTTGGCGTCAATGCCGGCCGCGTAAATCTGAACTGGAACGAGGCCCGTCTCTATGAGGAGGCTGTGCGCCGTGGCGAGGGTGAAGTCGCCGAGGGCGGCCCGCTGGTCGTGAAGACCGGCACCCATACCGGCCGCTCCGCCAAGGACAAGTTCACCGTCCGCGATGCGGAGACCGAGAACCAGGTCTGGTGGGATACCAATGCGTCCATCACGCCCGAACAGTTCGACACGCTGTGGCAGGACTTCAAGGCGCACATGGACGGCAAGGAAGTCTTCGTCCAGCAATTGTTCGGCGGCGCCGATCTCGATCACCGCCTGCCGGTGCGCGTCGTCAACGAGCTGGCCTGGCACTCCCTCTTCATCCGCCACCTGCTGCGCCGTCCGGAACCGGCCGAGCTGGACGGGTTCGAAGCCGAGTTCACCATCGTCAACCTGCCCAGCTTCCAGGCCGACCCCGCGCGCCATGGCTGCCGCTCGGAAACGGTGATCGCGGTCGATTTCGCGCGCAAGCTGGTCCTGATCGGCGGCACGTCCTATGCCGGCGAGACGAAGAAATCGGTCTTCACCATCCTCAACTACCTGCTGCCCAAGAAGAAGATCATGCCGATGCACTGCTCGGTGAATGTCGGCAGCCAGGACGATGCCGCGATCTTCTTCGGCCTGTCCGGCACCGGCAAGACCACGCTGTCGGCCGATGCCAGCCGCACGCTGATCGGCGATGACGAGCACGGCTGGTCGGAGAACGGCCTCTTCAATTTCGAGGGCGGCTGCTACGCCAAGATGATCCGCCTGTCGGCCGAAGCCGAGCCGGAGATCCATGCCACCACGAAGATGTGGGGCACGGTGCTGGAAAACGTCGTGATGGATCCGGAAACGCGCCAGCTCGATCTGGACGATGACAGCCTGGCCGAGAACAGCCGCGGCGCCTATCCGATGCACGCCATTCCGAACGCGTCGGCGACCGGCCGCTGCGGACATCCGAAAAACCTGGTCATGCTGACCTGCGACGCGTTCGGCGTGCTGCCGCCGATCGCCAAGCTGACCCCGGCCCAGGCGATGTATCACTTCCTGTCCGGCTATACCGCCAAGGTGGCCGGCACGGAAAAGGGCGTCACCGAGCCGACCGCGACCTTCTCGGCCTGTTTCGGCGCGCCCTTCATGCCGCGCCACCCGGCCGATTACGGCGCCCTGCTGCGCGAGCTGATCGCCGAACACGATGTCGATTGCTGGCTGGTCAATACCGGCTGGACCGGCGGCGCCTATGGCACCGGCCACCGCATGCCTATCAGGGCGACGCGCGGCCTGCTCAATGCCGCACTGGACGGCTCGCTGAACAATGCCGCCTTCCGTGAGGACAAGCTGTTCGGCTTCATGGTGCCGATCGCGGTTCCCGGTGTCGATGAGGCCATCCTTGACCCACGCGCGACCTGGTCCGACCCGGCCGCCTATGACGCCCAGGCCGCCAAGCTGGTGACCATGTTCGTCGAGAACTTCACCAAGTTCGAGGACAATGTGGCGGCCTATGTCCGCGCCGCCGCGCCCAAGCTGCCGGCGCGTGAAAAGACGCTGGAAACCGCGGCCGAATAGGTCTTCCGCCTTCCGGATTGAAGGACCCCGGCTGCCATCAGCCGGGGTCTTTTTGTGTCTGCCCCCCGGAAGAACCGGCACAGGCCTGCCGATTGATGACGTTCACATTCCGATACCCAGAACGGGATTTTTCAGGACAATCTTCGGCAAAGCTGTCGGTGCAGAAATTTTATTCCGGATTTCACCAGGGCTGGCGCACCAGGTTTCAGCCAAAAAATTGCGTCAGTTCGGTGAAAAAGCACCTCCAGAGCAAAATTTGTTTGACCCGCCGGAGCAAATGAGCCTTCCTAGGGTGACTTCGCAAGCGCAGCACGCCGCTGCCGCAGGGATGGACCCGTCATGACGCTCGACGCCATGAACATCGCCGGCCTTCAGACCCAGACCGTCACCGGTCTGTCCGGTCGCGGCGGCGCCATGCCCGGCGGCCTCGGTACCACCACGACCACCATTATGACCACCTCCTGGACACGGGGGGCGGCCGGCGTGCGTTAGCGGACCAGAAAACCGCAACACACCGACCCCGCTCCCCGGCCCCGGCGAGCGGGTTTTTTTGTGCCCGAAATTCACTCTTCACCCATCAGCCAGACCCGAAAAGACCCAAAGGACCCAGACCCATGCCCCTCGACCTCGATGCCCGAAAACCGCTGAAGCTTTGCGTTCTCAAATTCGGAAGCTCCGTCCTCCAGAAGCCCGACGACTATGTCCGCGCCGCTCACGAAATCTATCGCCACACGCGTGCCGGCGAGAAGGTTGTCGCGGTCGTGTCGGCCCTGGAAGGTGAAACCGACGCCCTGTTTGCCGTCGGTGGCGATGTCGGTCAGGGGTCCAGCGACGGCCTGATGGCCCGGCTGGTCCGGTGCGGCGAGCTGAAGTCTGCAGCGCTGATGGGTCTGGCGCTGGAGCGAACCGGCATTCCCTCTGCCGTGCTCGATCCGCATGAAATGGGTCTGATGGCCGATGGCGAACCGCTCGACGCGAATCTCACGGGTCTCGATTCCGACCGCGTCCTGGCGCATTTCGAAAGCGCCGACGTGATCGTCGCGCCGGGCTTCTTCGGGGAAGGTGTTGCAGGGCCGGTCACGCTGGGTCGTGGCGGGACGGATCTGACGGCGGTCGAGTTCGCGCACTGGCTCGATGCCGACCGGGTCCGGCTGATCAAGGATGTCGACGGGGTCTACACGGATGATCCGGCCAGGGTTGCCGATGCCGAACGCCTCGACCAGCTGGACTATGACGAGGCGGTCCGCGTGAGCCGGGGTCTCGTTCAGGAAAAGGCGATCTTCCGGGCGCGCGACAACCAGGTCGTGATCGAGGTCGCCGCTCTGGGGCGTCCCTATGCGACGCGCATTGCCGGACGCGTGCAGCAACGCCCGGGCCCGGTTCCGGCCGCGCGCAAGCTGAAAGTCGCCGTGCTGGGCCATGGCGCCGTCGGTGCCGGCGTGTGCTCCCATCTGCTTGCCCATCCCGGCCGGTTCGAGCTCGCTCCGGTTCTCGTACGCGACCCGGCCAAGCATGCAGCCGCCTGCGATCGGCCGCTCGAATTCACCGACGACCCGGCCGTCGCCCTCGCCGGAACGCCGGACATTGTGGTGGAAACGCTGGGCGGTACGGATACGGCCCGCGCGCTGAGCCAGACCGTGCTGCGCGACGGCAGCCATCTTGTCACCGCCAACAAGGCCGTGGTGGCCCTCGATATCGACCGCCTCAACGACCTCGCCCGCCAGCAGGGACGGCAGCTGCGCTATTCGGCGGCTATCGGCGGCGGCGTTCCGATCCTGGAACTGGTCGACCTGCTCGGCCGCAATGGCGAAATCCTCGCCGTGGAAGGCGTGATGAACGGCACGTGCAATTTCATCTTCGACCAGCTCAAACAGGGCACACGTCTCGCCGACGCCGTCAGCGAAGCCCAGCGACTGGGCTTTGCCGAGGCCGACCCCAGCACCGATCTCGACGGTCATGATGCCGCCGACAAGCTGGTCCTGCTGGCCCACCACGCCTTCGGCGTCACGCTGCACCCCAGCCAGATCGAGAAGGAAAGCCTGAACGATCTCGACGGCAACCGGATCCGCGCCGTCAACGAGAAGGGCATGGTGTTCAAACAGATCGCCCGCTGCGAAGCGACCCCGGACGGACGCGTCGAGGCACGCGTCGAAATCGTCGCCCTGGAGCCGGATCACCCGCTGGCCGGACTGGTCAATGAAGGCAATGGCTTCCTCGTGAAGCTGCCGCAGAAGACGGTTTCCCTGCGCGGCAAGGGCGCCGGCCGCTGGCCGACGGCGGAAGCGGTCTTTGCCGATATCATGGACATCCAGCGCTCCTATCTCACCGGCGAGGCCGAGGCGTCGCCCGTACCGGAGAATCCGCTTAGCCATATCCGCCGAATGTCGACGGGACAGGTGGCATGACGACAGCAAATCCGGCGGCCCGCGCCAGCGCGCCCGCCAGTGTGGGGAATGTCGGGGTCGGCTTCGACGTGCTCGGCCTCGCCTTCGACGCCGTGCGTGACGAAGTCTGCGCGACACGGGAAGACCAGCCCGGTGTGCGGCTCGGCTCGGTTTCGGGCCTGGTCGACAGCCTGCCGGCCGAACCGGAGCGCAATTGTGCCCTCGCCGCAGCCGCGGCCGTGCTTGATGCCGCGAAGGCCGATTTCGGCCTGCGGATCGATGTGCACAAGGGCGTGCCGCTGAGTGCCGGCATGGGCGGTTCCGCCGCCTCGGCCGTCGCGGCTGCCGGCGCCGCCAATGCACTGCTCGACAAGCCCTTTTCCGACATCGAACTCCTGCCCCTGGCCATGGAAGGCGAGAAGGTCTCCGCCGACCCGCCGCCCTGGGACAATGTCATGGCGGCGCTGCTGGGCGGCCTCGTCCTGGCGGCCCGTCTCGACCCGCCCCTGATCCGGCGCCTGCCCCTGCCCGAGGGGATCGCCTGCGTGGTCTTCCACCCCCAGCGCAAGATCGAGACCCAGGCTGCACGCGAACTCCTCTCGCCGCAGATCTCCAAGGACATTGCCGTCGAGCATTCGCGCAACATGGCCAGCTTCGTGGCCGGTTGCGCCAGCGGCGATCTCGACCTCGTGGCCAGCGGCCTGCGCGATATCTTCATCGAACCGCAACGGGCCAGCCTGCTGCCCGAACTGGCACCGGTCCAGGCCGCCGCGCTTGAAGCCGGCGCGCTGGGCTGCTCCTTCTCCGGCTCCGGCCCGTCCGTCTTCGCCTGGACCCGGGTGGCCGACCTCGACGCCACGCGTACAGCCATGGCCGCAGCCTTTGCTGCAGCCGGATGTCCGGCAACCGCCTATGATGCCCCGCTGAATTCCCCCGGGCTCCGGATCGAACCCCAAAAGGGATAGTGCCGCTCATGCTGTTTCACTCCACCCGCGGCAACGCGCCTGCCGTCACCGCCGACATCGCGCTCAAGGCCGGCGCGGCACCCGATGGCGGCCTCTACCTGCCTGAAAGCCTGCCTGCCTTCGCCACCGGCGACTTCGCCGACACGCCGGGGCTCGGCGATCTGGGCGCACGCCTGCTCGCCCCCTTCTTCGAGGGCTCGCCGCTGGCGGGCGCCATACCGGACATCTGCCGCGATGCGTTCGACTTTCCGGCGCCCTGCGTCACCCCGCAATCGAGCGATAATGGGCCGGCCGTGCTCGAACTGTTTCATGGCCCGACCGGCGCCTTCAAGGATTTCGGTGCCCGTTTTCTGTTCCGCAGTTTCAGCGCCCTGGGCCAGAATACCGACGCTCCGGTCACGGTTCTGGTCGCCACCTCGGGCGATACAGGCGGGGCCGTCGGCTGTGCGGCCGAAGGCGTGCCCGGCGTGCGTGCCGTCATCCTGTTTCCAAAAGGCCGCATCTCGGCCTTCCAGGAACACCAGCTGTGCTGCTGGAAGCCGCCCGTATCGGCACTCCGCGCGGCCGGCGATTTCGACGCCTGCCAGGCCCTGGTCAAGGCGGCCTTTGCCGATGCCGGCCTGACCGCAAAGCATGCCCTGACCTCGGCCAACTCGATCAGCATCGGCCGCCTGCTGCCGCAAATGGTCTACTGGTCCCGCGCCGCGCTCGACATGGAAGCCGAGACCGGGATGAAGCCCGGCCTCGTCATCCCCACAGGCAATCTGGGCAATGCCTTTGCTGCCATCCTGGCACGGGCCTGCGGCCTGCCGATCGGTCCGATCGTGCTGGCCACCAACGCCAACACCACCCTGTCCGACTGGTTCTCCTCGGGCCGCTATTCAGCGCGCGCATCGATTGCGACCATTGCCAATGCGATGGACGTCGGCGCGCCGAGCAATTTCGAGCGCCTGGACGGGTTCGACGGTGGCCAGATCGCCGGCGTGGAATGCATCGGCGACGACACGATCCGTGCCCGCCTGCGGACGACGTTCAAGGACAGCGGCTATATTGCCTGCCCGCACACGGCGACCGGTCTGGAAGCCCATGCACGCCTGCCCGAAGCCGAGCGCAAGGCCCGGCCCTGGATTGTCGCCGCAACCGCCCACCCCGGAAAATTCGCCGATATCGTCGAACCGGTCATCGGCCGGAAGGTCGACCTGCCGCCGGCCCTGTCCGGGGTTCTCGAGCGCGAGGTGCGGGTCAGCGATATCGTACCGGAACTGGCGGCTCTCACCGCAAGTCTGGACGCCGGAAGCTGATTGTCGTCGGCTAGCGCCCGTCGACAACGGTGTGGCGGACCAGCCGGCCGGCAGGAACCCGCGTGCGGAAGCGGGCTTCATTATAGGCCAGCCCCGCATCCACATCCCAGCAACCGGCCGAAACCGTGAAGCGGTAGGAGCGTCCCGGCGGCACCGTTACACCGGACGGCAGACGGTTGAGGCCATAGCTTGCGGCCGAACAGTTGGAGATGAGGATTGCGGTAAAGGTCCGGCTCGACCCGTTGACGATCTCCAGAACGCCGGTCGGCTCGCCCGGACGCACCAGCGGACCGCCGGTAACGAGCGAGGCGCAAGCGGTCAGGCTCGCGGCGACACCGATGGTCGCAATGATTTGCAGAATGCGTTTCATGTCCCCTCCTGTGCCCCGCCGCCAGACCTGGCAGAGCGTTTGCCGGTGGATTTCACGAAGTTATCGAAGTGTAATCGGCAGCGGCCATCCCCTGATCGGGGGAGCGGCCAAGGGGCGGCCTGCCGTTATAAGCGTGAGACGACACGCCGGAGGAAGCCGGGGGAAGACGTTAGACGCATGCCTACGAGCCGCACTCGCCTGACACCGAATACGCGACTGGCCGCATTGCTTGTGGCCGGGCTCGCGGCGAGCCTCGTTGTGATCTGGGCCGCCATGAGACCGGCGATTCCCGGCGATCCGCTCCGGCCGGTGACCGATCTTTCCCATGTGTTCTGGATCCAGATCGTGATCGGATTCGGATCGCTCGCCGTGTCGGGCTGGGTCTGGGCCCTGAGACCCCGGGACACCGCAACGCGGCTCTTCGTGCTCAGCGGCATCGCGACCATGTGTTTCACATACGCACCGGCGCCGTTGCGCGAGTCGATGGCGCCCGTGCCCGACACGGTTTTCCTGGCGCTGATCGGCCTGAACGGCGTTGGCGCCTCGATGTTCGGCATCGCCATGACGGCACTGTTCATCTGCTATCCCGGCCGCCTGCCCTACCGGCGCGTTCTCGCCGTCGGCAGTGCGTCATTCTTCGGTCTGTGGACCGTGATCGGCATAGCTGGCGCGCTGCAGGGCCGGACGGAGCCGATCTACAACATCCATCTTCTCACAACGGTCGAGATGCTGACGATCTGCCTCGCCGTCGCGGCCCAGATCGCCGTGACCGGCCGCGATCCCAAGGCGCGCGCCGTGGCAATCTGGTTCGGTCTCGCCGTGCTGTTCGGTGCCGGCGGCTTCATCACGTTGACCGCAATCCCCGGCGTGCTGGGGATCCCGGCGCCCATGGATTCACACTACTCCTTCGCCTTCTTTCTTCTGATCTATATCGGCGTCGCCGCGGGGCTGCAGCGCTTCCGCCTGTTCGAACTGGGCGACTGGGCCTATCGCATCCTGTTCTACGCGGCCGGTGCCATTGTGCTGGTCGCCATCGACGCCGTTCTGGTCTCGCTGATCGCGATCGACCCCGGCCCGGCCTTCGGCGTGTCGCTACTGGCGACAGCACTGATCTACCTGCCGCTGCGCGATGTGATCGGCCGCCGCATCCTGCCCCGGCCCGGCCTGAAGCAGGACGAGCTTTTCCTCGCCGTGGTCGACACGGCCTTCGGCGCATCGGGACGCAGCCGGCACCACCGCTGGCGCAGCCTGCTCGACCGGCTGTTTGCCCCGCTGGAGATCGCCGAGGCCGACAGCGGGGTCGACCAGCCCGAAATCCGCGAGGACGGCGTTGAAATGCGGCTGCCGTCAACGCCGGGACATCCCGCCCTCATCCTGCGCCATCCCTGGCGGGGCCGCGCCCTGTTCTCGCCCGCGCATCTCGCCACCGCACGCCAGCTGATCGAGCTGATGGCCTATGCCGAAGAAAGCCGCCGGTCATACGACCGGGGCGTCGCCGAGGAGCGCAGCCGCATTGCGCGCGACATGCACGACAATATCGGCGCCCAGCTGCTCGGCGCGTTGCACTCCAGCGATCATGACCGCAAGGATCTGATGATCCGCGAAACGCTGACCGACCTGCGCGACATCATCAACAATGCCGCCACTCCTGGGCTCGACCTCG
Organism: Maricaulis sp.; assembly: GCF_039978735.1. Taxonomy (GTDB): domain Bacteria; phylum Pseudomonadota; class Alphaproteobacteria; order Caulobacterales; family Maricaulaceae; genus Maricaulis. Next base: position 18,335 of record NZ_JBDWAS010000014.1, on the reverse strand, counting down.
ACGAAACCCTCGCAGACCTGCGTGTTGAAACAGCCGAACGCCTCGGCGCCGTCGGGATCGAGCTCATCTGGGAAAACGACATCGGCGAAACGCCGGATCTGTCGACCTCGGCCACCCATGCGCTGCGGTCCATCATCCGCGAGGCCGTCAGCAACACGATCCGCCATTCAGGCGCCTCGCGCCTGTCGGTTCAACTGGGCCGCGAAACCGGCAGGGCGCACCTCGTTATTGCCGACAATGGCCACGGCTTTGACCGCAAGAGCGTCCGCGCCGGCAATGGTCTCTCCAACATTGAAAGCCGGAGCGAGACTCTGGGAGGACGAATGACATGCGACAGCTCGCCCGACGGGACACGGATCGAGATCCGCTTTCCGCTGAAACAGCCCGGAGTGCCGGCATGAAACGTATCCTGATCGTCGAGGATGTCGCCCAGACCCGGCGCTGGCTGTGCGAGATAGCCGAGAACGCCTTTCCCGGCTGCTCCATCGAGGAGGCGGCCAGCATGCGCGGCGGCCTGGCCGCAGCGGCTGCCAGTGCGGATTTCGACCTCGCCCTGATCGATCTCGGCCTGCCCGACGGTTCGGGACTGGAGGTGCTGCGCAGCCTGAAACTTGTCTGCCCCGACGCCGTGCCCATCGTCACGACCGTGATGGGCGATGACGCGCATATCGTCGCTGCGCTGTCGGCCGGCGCGGAAGGCTATCTGCTCAAGGAAAATCCGGCCGATCTGCTCACCGCGCAGCTGAAACGCCTGGCCGACGGGACGCCGGCGCTGTCGCCCTCGATCGCCCGGCGCATCATGGAACATTTCCGCTATACCGGCCCGGCGGCCGATCCGGAGGAAGAGCTCACGGCGCGGGAAAAGGAAGTGCTCGGACTGATCGGACGCGGTCATCGCAATGTCGATGTGGCGGCCAGTCTCGATCTCGCCGAGAGCACGGTGGCCAGCCACATCAAGTCGATCTATCGCAAGCTGGGCATCTCTTCACGCGCCGAGGCGTCCTGGCACGCGACCCGGATGGGGCTCACCCTCAACAAGCCGGGCGAGCCCTCGGGCCGCTGATCCGGTCAGTCCCAGCCGAACTGCACGACGATGTCGGCATTTCCGTCACCGATCTGGTGATAGGTCGTGTGCTGGCCGCTGCCGATCTGAAGCACGCCGAGGATATTGCCATTGCCCTCTTGCACGGTGTGCGCGGTGTGACCTTCGCCCACCTGTGCGACACCGACCAGATTGCCATTGCCGGACTGATAGACCGACCCGGTCAGGTTGTCGCCGAACTGGCGGGTCAGCGCGCGATTGGCGAGGCCCGCCTGCAGCACATCCTGCCAGTTGTCATAACCCTGCTGGCGGATATCGAGCCGGTTGCGATAGCCGTCCTGGCGGGCTGCGGCCGCGTTCTGGTCGCCACGCTGGGCGATCCGGGCCCGGTTGCGCCAGCCGTCGAAGCGGCCCTCCACCATATTCCCATAGCCGGACTGTTCCACGCTGACGCGCGAGCGCGATTGGGCATCGACCTCGCCTGCGGCGAAAGCGATCGAGGCCAGAGCGGCCCCGGCGAGCATCATCTTCGAGAAGGTCATCATCCTGTCTCCCTGTCGGGGGCCGGCTCCATGCGGCGGCCTTTCATGCACACCGGTCTAGCAAGCCGAGGCTGAGCGCAGTCTGAGGCGATGGTTCATCTCAAAGTCACCCTGCGTGACACCGGGCTTACCCTCGTGTGACCCCGAATTAAGTTGTCCGGGAAGGATCGGCGCCCCCTATTTGGCCGCAACAAACAGGGAGGGATTTCATGAAGACATTTGCGCTTGCCGGCACGGCTCTGATGCTGGCCAGTCTCGGCAACGGGCTGGCCGAGGCGCGTGACGAGGACGCGATCAACGCGCTCGCGGATGTTATCGAAGCGAATTATTACGACGAGGCCCGCGCCCGCGAGATCGCCGAAGCCCTGCGCAGCGAAGCGGCTGCAGGCGCCTTCGGTGAAGATACATCCCCTGACGCGCTCGCGTCTGCGCTTACCGGCCGGCTGCACGCCGAGGACCGGCACTTCTCCGTCCGCTATATCGGTCCGGAACGGGCTGCGGAAATCATCGCACGCCGCGAAGCTGCCGAGGCCGGTGAGGCCCCGGAACGTCCTGCCGACCCCTGGGCCGGCCTGCGGCGCGAGAATTTCGGCTTTGCCGATATCGACATCCTGCCGGGCAATATCGGCTATATCGACCTGCGCCAGTTTGCGCCGATCCAGCCGGCGGAAAGCACGGCCCGCGCCGCACTCGAATTCATCGCCAATACCGATGCCGTGATCTTCGACCTGCGCCAGAATGTCGGCGGCGCGCCCTCGATGGTGCAATACCTGATCAGCCACTTCCTCGACCCCGAGGAGCCGGTGGTGATCAACACCTTCGTCGCGCGCGACCTGCCCTATCCCGACCAGTTGTGGTCGCTGCCGGTCCATCCGGCCGGCAACCGCCCCGACGTGCCCCTGATCGTCCTGACCTCGGGCAATACCGGATCGGCCGGCGAGGCCTTCCCCTACCACCTGAAAGCCATGGAGCGCGCCACCATTATCGGTGAGACCACCCACGGCGCCGGCAATCCGGGTTCGACCTTCTTCACGCCGGAAGGCTATGCGGTTTTCATCTCCACCGGCTCGGCCCGAAACCCGATCACCGGGACCAATTGGGAAGGCACCGGCGTCACGCCGGACATAGCCGTTCCGGCCGGTGACGCACTGGAGACAGCGCTCGACCGTCTCTATGAGACGCTGCTGGCCTCCCATGACGCCGACAGTGCGGGGCATCAGGACGTGGAATGGGCGCGCGAACTGCTGGCCGCTCAGCGCGAACCCGTTGCCGTCGCGTCGCGCCAGCTGCGCCGCTATGCGGGCACTTACGGCAATCGCCACTTCGACACCGCTGACGGCACGCTCGTCTATACGCGTGAAGGCGGCTCGCCGGTGGAATTGCTGCCCGTCGGGAACCATCGCTTCGCCATCCCCGGCAATAACAGCTATCGCTTCGTCTTCACGCCGGACGAGGCCGGAAATGTCGGCCAGCTGGAAATGCAGATCGCCGGTTCGGGCAGCCGCAACTACCCGCGTTCCCGGTAGAGCGTGATCAGGTGAAGTGGGGACCGGTTCACCGGTTCGATCACGCGACCGCTCAAATCGAGCGCGATCAGGTGAAGTGGGAACCGGTTCAGCGGTTCGATCGCGCGACCGCTCAAATCGAGCGTGATCAGGTGAAGTGAGGACCGGTTCACCGCTTCGATCACGCGACCACTCAAGATTCTAAAACAGTGCGGCCTGCCGGGGTTCGCCCCAGCGGGCCGCATCCACACCTTCATGCGCCAGCAGCCAGCGCTTGCGATCCAGACCGCCCCCGAACCCGGTCAATGAGGCATTGGCGCCGATGACCCGGTGACAGGGCACGACAATCGGAATGGGATTGGCGCCATTGGCCAGGCCGACGGCCCGCACCGCCTTCGGCCGGTCGATACGCCGGGCCAGCTCGCCATAGCTGATCGTCTGCCCGACCGGTATGTCACGCAGGGCCCGCCAGACATCCCGCTGGAAATCGGTGCCCGCTCCTTCGACAGAAATCCCGTCCAGGGCTGTGAGGTCGCCCGCGAAATAGGCCTCGAGCGCCCGGCGCGCTGCGCTAGGCGTATCCGCCTCGCTCAGTGACAGATCCGCGCCATAACGCCGCTCCAGCTGCCGGTGCAGCCGTTCGACGTGATCGTCCCAGTCAACGGCGTGCAAAGTGCCCGACCGGTCTGACACCAGAAAGGTCAGGCCGATCGGCGTGTCGATCTGCTCGATCAGAAAATCCGGCAGAATGTCCGATGCTGGCATGCTGTTCTCCGATAGGGCTCGCAGCGTACATTGTACCAGACCGGCGTTCTCGACTGGCGGTTTCCGGACATGATGCCCGGCGTCCGCCAGACCTGCACATCCATGTCCGAAAACCGCTAGACAGTCCGGCCGGCCCGGGCAAGCCTTGAGGCATGGATCTCGACCACGACGCCTGCTACCGCGCCATTTCCCAGCGCGATGTCCGTTTCGACGGCCGCATCTTCACCGGGGTGAAGACGACGGGCATCTATTGCCGTCCCGTCTGCCCGGCGACAACGCCGAAATCGCAAAACGTCGTCTTCTACCCGTCTGCCGCAGCTGCGCGCGAGGCCGGCTTCCGGCCCTGCCTGCGCTGCCGGCCGGAGACGGCGCCGGATATGGGAGCCTGGCGCGGCACATCAAACACGGTCTCCCGCGCCCTGCGCCTGATCGAGCAGGGCGCGCTGGACACGGCCTCGGTGGATGAGCTCGCGGGACGCCTCGGCGTCGGCGAACGGCAATTGCGCCGCCTGTTTCACCAGCATCTGGGCGCCTCGCCCGTCGCCGTCGCCCAGACCCGGCGGATCCATCTGGCCAAACAGCTGATCCACGAGACGCACATGCCGATGGCCGAGATCGCCTTTGCCTCGGGCTTCTCGAGCATACGGCGTTTCAACGAGACTTTCCGCGACATGTTCGGGCGGCCGCCGGGCGAATTGCGCCGGGCGAGCGCCAAAGCTGTACCGGCCGACACGGCCGGCGGGTTGAGCCTGCTGCTGCGCTATCAGCCGCCCTATGACTGGGACGCCATGCTGGACTTCCTGCGTCTGCGTGCCATCGCCGGTATCGAGCATGTCGGCGGGAACGCGTACGCGCGCACGATCGAGATCGACGGGGCCCAGGGCCATGTGCGCATCGAGCCCGCCAGCGGCGATGCCCTGCGGGCGACCATCGTCTTCCCGGTCCTCTCCGCCCTGCCCGGTATCATCGGACGCATCCGCCGGGTCTTCGACCTTGCCGCAGACCCCGCCGCCATCGCCGCCCATCTGAGCGAAGACCCGGATCTGGCCCGCCGTGTCGCGCGCCGGCCCGGCCTGCGGGTTCCCGGAGCCTGGGACGGGTTCGAGCTGGCGATCCGGGCCGTGCTCGGCCAGCAGATCACGGTCACTGCAGCGGCGCGCCTCGCCGGACAGCTGGTCGCCCGTCACGGAACGCCGCTGGTGGAGCCTGCCGGCCCCTTGACCCACACTTTTCCGCAGGCCTCGGCCCTTGCCGATGCAGACCTTGCGAGCCTGGGCATGCCCCGCAGCCGGTCTGCAACGCTGAGCGCGGTGGCCGCGGCCAGCCTGGCGAACCCCAACCTGTTCGATGCCCATCGCGGGCTCGACGAGGCCATTCACGATCTGCGGAAGATCCGCGGCGTCGGCGAATGGACGGCGCAATACATCGCCCTGCGGCAATTGCGCGAGCCTGACGCCTTTCCGGCGGCGGATATCGGACTGATGCGAGCGCTCGCGGCACCGGACGGGACGCGCCCCTCTGCCGAGGCCATGGCCCGGCGCGCCGAACGCTGGCGTCCCTGGCGGGCCTATGCCGCCCAACATCTCTGGGCCGCCGATCCCGGATTGCACGTTTCCTGACACAACCCCCTGAAGCACAACCGGATTCTGACGCTTTTCATGCGAAATGACTGGCCTCGCGGCGCCCGGTCGCGTTATGCCTCCAATCAACCAGGGTAAATGCCCGGTCCAGCGGCCCTGAAAGGGTCATGAAACCGACAAGCTGGCGTACGGCTCCGCATGCAAGCGTGCGAGGAGGCGGAAAAGCCAGCCGGACCGGAGTGTGTTTCCCGCCAGAATGTGTCCCGTACGGGTATCAGCAAGGCAGAGCCTTGCCGCGGCCGCTTGTGGGCACCGGCGGAGTGGATGGCGGTTTTTTCGCGGACAGGAGACGGGCCGGAAGCGCACGGGAGTCGTGCGTCCGGCGATATGTGACCCGGAGAGAGGAGCACCCCGGATGGCGAACACGATACGGATGGCCGGCCTGGCAGTTGCGGCCATCATTCTGGGACTGACCGGCGGCCCCGCAGCCGCATTGATCCAGACCGAGGACCCGGATGGACGGTCCGATGCCCGCCCCGCGGTCCAGGTCGTTGAATCCCTCGCTTGTACGCTGGAAGACCGGACCCAGTGCGTCGGCGAGACCCAGATCGTGGAAGACGTCGAGGAATGGAACGACTTCCTCGAGCGCAAACGCCCCTTCCCCGGCCTCCTGAAATTCTACCGCGACATCCAGACCGGCGAGCTCTTCCTGGAGCTGACCGAAGACGAGCTCGGCGAAGAGTACATCTATTTCAGCTATGTCCATGACGGTTCGCGCCGGGACGGCATGCGCATGGCCGGCCTGATGGGCGAGAACGCGGTGGTCTCCTTCCGCCGGCGGTTCCGCCATGTCGATGTTGTTCGCCGCAATACCGACTATGTCATGGATCCGGATTCGCCCCTCACCCGCGCGGAAGGCACCAATGTGCCCTTCACCGTGCTGGCCAGTCTGGAAGTCGTCTCCGAAAGCCGCCGCTCCAACCGGGTCATCGTCCGCGCCAACGACCTCTTCATGACAAACTCCCTGGTCCGCATCGGCCAGGCCTCGGCCATGGGCCGCGCCCTCGGCGTACGGCCGGGCACGCTGAACGCCCGCAAGACCAATATCCGCTCGATCCGCAATTACGAGGACAATACCGAGATCGTCACCGAGTTCGTGTTCGACTGGAGCGGGGCGAGCACGCCGGAAAGCTCGTCGGACACGACCGTGGTGCAGCACACATTTGTGCGTATGCCAGACGATGGCTTCACGCCCCGCCGCGCCGATCCGCGCGTCGGCTTCTTCACGGAACGCCGCACCAATCTGACGCGGGTCGATGGCAGCCCGGTCGACGATCTGATCCAGCGCTGGCGGCTGGAGAAAACCGATCCGGACGCCGAGGTTTCCGATGTCGTCCAGCCGATTACATTCTGGATCGAGAACACCACACCGCTGGAATACCGCGACGTGATCCGCGATGCCGTCCTGGCCTGGAATCCGGTCTTCGAAGCCGCCGGCTTCCGCAATGCGATCCAGGTCGATATCCAGCCGGACGACGCGGCCTGGGATGCAGGCGATGTGCGCTACAATGTGATCCGCTGGATCGCATCGCCCCACCCGATCTTCGGTGGCTATGGCCCCCGCTTCACCAATCCTCTGACCGGCGAGATCCTGGGCGCGGACATCGTCATCGAGCACGCCGCGGTCCAGCGCTGGGTGCAGACGGCCGATCTCTTTCCGCCAGTCGGCGACGGCAGTGCCGCCGCAGCGTCCGAAGCCGCCCTCGACAGCGACGCGCTGGCCGCGATCAGCGCCGCCGATATCGACGAGGCCTGCGAGGCCGGCATGCACATGGCCCGCTCGACCGCCTTTGCACGCCTGGCCGCCGTCGCCGCCGCTCGCGCCGGCCATCGCCCGGATATCGACCCCAATACGATCATCGAACAGGGGCTGAGCTGGATGGTGGCGCACGAGGTCGGCCATACGCTGGGCCTGACCCACAACATGATGGCCTCCTATTTCGGCGATCTGGAGACCCTGGCCAGCGGCGATCCGCGCGCCGAGCGCCGCCTGTCGGCGTCGGTGATGGACTATCCCGGCGTCAATCTGGCCGCGGCCGGCGAGAGCCAGGGCCCGTTCTTCCCGGGCCTGCCGGGACCCTATGACAGCTGGGCGATCCGTTTCGGCTATGCGCCTGAGATCGGTGAGACCGGGGCGCGCAATGCCCTGCTAGCCCTGTCGAGCCTGCCCGAGCACGTCTTCGGCAATGATGCCGACGCCGTGCGGGTGCCGGGCCGCGGTATCGATCCCCGGGTGAACACCTACTCCCTGTCCAACGACCCGATCGGCTTCGCCGCGCGGCAGGTCGATGTCGCCCGGACCACCATGGCCGGACTGGTCGAGACCGTCCCGCAGGACGGTGAAAGCTGGGCCGAGACCCGCGCGGCCTTCGGTGTGCTGATGGGGATGTGGAAACAGGCCGGCGGGATCGTGTCGCGCTATGTCGGCGGGGTCTATGTCGACCGCTCGGTCGTCGGCCAGCCCGGCGCCGCCGAGGCGCCCTTCGTCCCGGTCTCAGCAGCAGAACAACGCCGCGCCCTGCGCACGCTGGGCGAGACCGTGTTCGGACCGGATGCCTTCGACTTTCCGCCGGAACTGATTGCCCGGCTGCAGCCGGAACGGCGGGGGTTCGACGCCCTGCGCCGGGCCGAGGAGCCGCGTGTCCAGGCCTATGTCCGCGATGCCCAGAATTCGGTGCTCGCGCACCTTCTGCATCCGCGCGTGCTGAACCGGCTGACCGACAGCCTGGCCTATGGCGGCGACTATTCCACCCACGCCATGCTGAACGATCTCACACGGGAGATATTCAAGGGCGATCCCTGGGGCCGCCCCAATGTCTACCGGCGCAATCTGCAGATCCAGTATATCGACCGGCTGATCGCCGTCGAAGAGGCGTCCTCGCTGCAGCATGTTCCGGCGGTTGCCGTGCGTGACACGCTGCGCCGGATCGCCGGCATGAATCACGGCTGGGATGTCTGGCTGGATGCCGAGACACGGGCGCATCGCCGCTATATCCGCGAGCGGATCGCGGCAGCGCTCGACGCCTGACCGGCTCTATCGGAGCACCGCACGAAAGAAAGGCCCGCCGGTCGAACCGGCGGGCCTTTCCCGTGTCACCTTCCTGTCGCCCCGGTCACGCCTGGTCCGTGCTCTCCGCGTCCATGGCCGCATGGTCGCGCCTGGGCAGGAAACGCGAGATCCAGCGGCCGACCACGTAGAAGACCGGCGTGAAGATCAGGCCGAAGAAGGTCACCCCGATCATCCCGGCGAACACCGCAATCCCCAGGGCCTGGCGCATTTCCGCACCGGGACCGTGAGCGAAAGCCAGAGGCGTCACGCCGAGAATGAAGGCAAAGGACGTCATCAGGATCGGCCGCAGGCGGATCCGGGCGGCCTGGGCCGCAGCCTTGAAGCGGTCGCTGCCGGCCTCGTCCTCGGCCTGGCGGGCGAACTCGACCAGCAGGATCGCGTTCTTGGCCGCCAGGGCGATCAGCACGATCAGCCCGACCTGGGTGAGGATATTGTTGTCCAGACCCGTCAGGTTGATGCCGACCATCGCTGCCAGGATACACATCGGCACGATGAAGATCACCGCCCAGGGCAAGGTGAAGGCCTCGTACTGAGCGGCCAGCACCAGGAAGACGAACACCACCGCGAAGGCGAAGATCATCAGGCCGGAGTCGCCGGCCGCCTTTTCCTGATAGGCGATCTCGGTCCACTCATAGCCGAAGCCCGGCGGCAGGTTGGCTTCGAGGATGTCCTCCATCGCGTCCAGCGCCGTGCCCGAGGCTACGCCCGGCATGGCCTGGCCCTGGATTTCCACGGCCGTGAAGTTGTTGTGCCGCACGACACGGACCGGTCCGGATTCGGTGGTGATCGATGCCACCGAGGCGATCGGTACCAGTTCGCCATCCCGGCCGCTGACCCGCAGCCGGCCGATATCGGCGATATCGTCCCGGGCTTCGGCTTCGGCCTGGGCGGTCACGCGATAGGTGCGGCCCTGATAGTTGAAGTCGTTCACATAGGTCGAGCCGAGATAGGTGCCGAGTGCGGAATAGACCGACGCCGGATCGACACCCAGGCGCTGGGCCCGGTCGCGATCGACATCGACGCGGACGCGCGGCGAGTCGGTCGAGAAGTCGGTGAAGACCTGGGTCAGGCGCGGGTCCTGGTTGGCGGCGCCGATGATCTGCCAGGCCACCTGGCCCAGCGTGTTCAGCCCCTGGCCCGTGCGGTCCTGGACGATCACCTTGAAACCGCCGCCATTGCCCAGCCCCTGTACCGGAGGCGGTGCGATGATGAAGGCCCGGCCTTCCGGCACGATCTGGGCCAGCATGCCGGTCAGCTGCATGGACAATTCCTGCGCCGACATGCCCGGATGCCCCTGGCGTTCCTCGATCGGATCGAGCCGGATGAACATGGTCGAGCCGGACGAGTTGAGCGAGAAGGTTGCCCCGTCGAGGCCGACAATCGCCGCCATGCCGTCCACGCCCTCGGTCTCGGCGACCGCGCTCTGGACACGGGCCATGACTTCGTCGGTGCGTTCCAGGGATGCGCCGGGCGGCAATTGCACAATACCGATCAGGAAGCCCTGGTCCTGGTCCGGGATGAAGCCGGTCGGGGTCTCCGACAGGCGCCAGCCGGTGAGCGCCAGAAGGCCCGCATAGGCAATCAGGACGATGACAATCATGCGCACAAGGCGTGACACAACGGCCCCATAACTGTCCGATAGCCATGCAAAACCGTTATTGAACTGTCGCGCCGCAAAGCGCAGCGGGGCCAGCGGACCCGGCCGGGCGTCATGGGCGTCGGACTTGTGCGGCTTCAGCAGCAGGGCGCAGAGCGCCGGGCTGAGTGTCAGCGACACGACCAGCGAGATGATCGCGGCGGTCGCGATGGCAACGGCGAACTGGCGATAGAAAATCCCCGGAATGCCGCCCATGAAAGCGGTCGGAATGAAGACCGAGATCAGCACCAGCGACATGGCGATCAGCGCGCCGCCGACCTCCGTCATCGACTTGCGGGCTGCGATACGCGGCGAATTCCCCTCGCGGATCAGACGTTCGACGTTTTCCACCACCACGATCGCGTCGTCGACGACGATGCCGACGGCCAGCACCATGGCGAAGAGGGAGAGCGAGTTGATCGAGAAGCCCAGCGCCAGCTGCACGGCGAAGACGCCGACAATGGAGACCGGGATGGCGATGATCGGGATCAGGGCCGCCCGCCAGGTCTGCAGGAAGACGATGATCACCAGCACGACCAGGAAGACCGCCTCGATCAGCGTGCGCTGCACGGCGTGCACCGAGGCCTCGACGAATTCGGTCGGGTTGTAGGGGATGATGTAGTCCATGCCCTCGGGGAATTCGGCCTCGGCGGCCTCGATTTCCCGGAGCACGGCCGAGGCCGTGTTCAGCGCATTGGCGCCGGGCTGCTGGATGATCGCCATGGCGACGCCGGGCCGCTGGTCGAAATAACCGCGCACGAGATAGGTCTCGGTGCCCAGTTCGACCCGCGCGACATCCTCCAGCCGCGTGACGGCGCCGTCTTCGTTCCGGCGCACCACGACATTGCCGAACTCCTCGGCCTCGATCAGGCGGCCACGCACCTGCACAGGCACCTGGAAGGAGGGCGCATCGCCGGCGCCATAGGGCGGCTGGCCGAGAATGCCGCCGGTCGCCTGGATGTTCTGCTCGCGCAGGGCGGCGACGACATCGCTGGCCGTCAGGCCGTGGGCAGCGGCGCGGTCGGGATCGATCCAGACCCGCATGGAATAATTGCCGGCACCGAAAACCTGCACATCGCCGACACCGTCCAGGCGCAGCAGGCGGTCGCGCACCCGGGTATTGGCGTAATTGCCGATATAATCGGTATCCAGCGTGCCGTCCGTCGAGCGCAGCGACAGGATCAGCAGGAAGCCGGTGGACTGGGCCTCCACCGACACACCGGTCTGGCGGACGATTTCAGGCAGACGCGGCTCGGCCCGGTTGACCCGGTTCTGCACCTTCACCTGGGCGGTATCGATATCGGTGCCCGGCTGGAAGGTGACGGAGATCTGCACCATGCCGTCCGCCGTCGAGGAGGAGGTCATGTAGAGCATGCCCTCGACGCCGTTGATCTCCTGCTCCAGCGGTGCAGCGACCTGTTCGGCGACGTCCTCGGCGGTGGCGCCGGGATAGGCAGCCGTGATCGCCACCGTCGGCGGGGCGATCTCGGGATATTGCGAAAGCGGCAGCTGCGGATAGGCGAAAATACCCAGCAGCGTGACGATGACCGAGATCACCAGGGCGAAGATCGGTCGGTCGATAAAGAAATGGGACAGGCGCATGAGGGAGGCTTTCTTCCGCGCAGCTGTGGACGGGATCAGTCGACGGGCTGGGCGCTCGTGGCCGGCTGGGATTCAATGAAGGCGGCACCGCCCCGGGCCGGAGCGGCACGGGAAATCTCGGTGTCCTGGGGCACGACTTCGGCGCCCGGACGGGCCCGCAGGAGACCGTTCACGATCACCCGGTCGCCCGGTTCCAGACCGTCGCGGATGACGCGCAGACTGCCGCTCAGCGGCCCCTGGACGATATTGCGGGTCTCCACGATATTCTGGTCGTTCACGACATAGACGATCCGGCGCGAGCCGTCGGACAGGATCGCCGTCTGCGGCAACAGCATCGCCTCATAGGGCGCGCTGCCGCGCACCCGGGCCGTGCCCAGCATGCCCGGACGGATGAGACCGTCCGGATTGGGCACGCTGGCGCGCATGTGGATCGTGCCGGTATTGGGGTTGATGGCATTGTCGGCAAAGACGATCACGCCGCGGCGTTCGAAGCCGGTCTCGTCCTGCAGGCGCACCTCGACCGGCGCCCCCTCATCCGTCGCCGGAAGGCGCTGATAACGCAGATAGACGGCTTCGGAGGCATCGAACTCGAAATGGATCGGGTCGGAGCTGACGATCGTGGTCAGCACATCGCCGGCTGAATTGCCGCCGGAAACCAGATTGCCCGGATCGACCTGGCGGGCCGAGGCATGACCGGAGATCGGCGCGGTAACCTCGGTGAATTCCAGGTTCAGCTGCTGCACCTCGACCTGGGCCCGGGCAGAGGCCACCGCGGCTTCCGCCGTGCTGACGGCCGTGCGGCGCTGCTCCACCGCCTCCTGGGAGATGGTGCGCGATTCGATCAGGCGTTCGGCGCGTTCCAGATCGGTGCGCACCTGGGACAATTCGGCGCGCGCCTGGGTCAGACGGCCTTGTGCAGCAGCCAGTTCCGCCTGGAAGGGACGTGCGTCGATGGTGAACAGGCGTTGCCCTGCCTCCACCTCGGCCCCATCTTCAAAATGGACGGCTTCAAGATAGCCGCTGACACGGGCCCGCACATCGACATGCTCCGGCGACTCGAAACGGCCGGTAAACTCGTCCCAGTCGGCGACCCGTTCGACGAGCGGTGTTGCGACATCGACCTGGGGCGCCGGCATCTGGCCCTGCTGCTGCCCGCCGCCGCAGGCCGTCAGGAGAATGGCCGAAACAAGGAGGACACCGGTGGTGTTGGAAAATAGGCGCGCCATGGATCAATCCTGCAGACGAAAACGGACGCGCATGCCGCCGGGCCGGCGGTGCCACGTCCTCCAAGTGTAAAATCTGGCCGGAATGTAGTAAGTCAACAGGTGATGACAACCCGGCAGTGTGAGAAAAATTCGCATGGTAGCTATTTATCCACCCCGGCCTCGCAATGCCGAAGCCACCAAGGCCGCAATCCTGGCCGCCGCACGCGGCCGCTTTGCCCGGGCCAGCTACGACACGGTGGGAATCCGGGAGATCGCATCGGATGCCGGCGTCGACCCTGCCCTGGTCTCGCGTTATTTCGGTTCGAAGGAAGACCTGTTCGCCGCCGTACTGAACCGGCCGGAGAAGATCGAGCGCATCGGCGATCTCTTCACCGGCGATATCGCAACGCTTTCAACGCGCATTGCCGACATGATCGTGGAGGAACCGGACGACGAGAACACCGTCGAGGACTTCCTGATCATGCTCAACTCGATCGCCTCGGCGACCGCGGCCGACATGGTCCGCGCCGTGATTTTCGAGCGCTGCGACCGCCCCGTCGCCGCCGCGCTGACCGGGCCCCACACGGAGCTGCGCGCCCGCATGCTCGGCGCCCTCATCGTCGGTCACATCATGAACCGCACCATGTGGGGCGACCTCGCCAAGGACCCCGACCTGCGCACCCGCGTCCGCCAGCGGATCATGGAACAGGTGGAATTGAGCCTGGCGGAGTTGTAGGCGGGGCGGCGTTGACGCCCCAGCTGCACGCGTGCCGTCAACGGCGCGACACCCGCATTGCAGCCAACTTCGCCGACGTCGGACTTGCGTGGAAGCAAAGTCGCCACCTATGATCGCAATGCGACTCAGTCGCCATTTTAAATTACAAGCATCGTGGCGCATACAAACGCGCCCTTACAATCGGGGTACATGCATGAAAAAGATACCTTTCCTGAAGTCGGTCACACTGGGCGCGGCCGCCGCGCTTGCGTTTTCAACACTGCCCGGTGTGGCTCAGGCCCAGGTCCCGGACACCTTCACCGAGTGTGAAGCGCACAATTCGATTCAGGACATCTGCTACGTCTACGAATACGATCCGCTCCTCGGCCAGTACCTGTTGATCCAGGTCTATTTTGTTCCCCGGGGTGGCGAGACTCCGCCGCCGGACACGATCGACTAACCAGATCGAGAGCCGGGTGGGCCTCCCAGTTCACCCCTGCGGTTTGACGAAACAAAAAGCCCCGGTCGCAAGACCGGGGCTTTCTTTTTGGGTGCGGGGGTAGGATTTGAACCTACGACCTTCAGGTTATGAGCCTGACGAGCTACCGGACTGCTCCACCCCGCATCAGGATGGCCCGCGGAACCGGAGTGCCGTGGGGAGGCGCGTATGTAGGATGACACTGATGTGTCGTCAACCAGCCAGCTGCGCTTTACCTGCGTCCGCGATCATGGCCTAACATCCTGCCATGACTGCGACCTCCCCTCCGGCCGGCGATGCCGTTGCCGGCGCCCTCGATGCCTGGCGCCGGGGCGAGCCTGCGGCCGCGATCGACACGCTGGCGGCGGCGGTGCGGAACGGCGATGCGCGCGCCCTGGGAGCCCTGCTGCAGCTGTCCGGCCAGCCCGATGCACCCGAGGGGATCGAACAGGCGGTGTACAGGGCTGTGGAGGCGGCACCGGCGAGCCCGGCGCGCAACCGGCACCTGGCCTTCCTGATCGCCGCCGGGCGCGGCTGTGAGGCCGCTCCGGAGGCTGCGCTGGCGTTGCGGCGCCAGGACAGGGAGGCCGGCGATGCCGGCGCGACGACAGAGCTGGCCCTGCTGGCGCTGATCGCCGGGCACAGGGAGCCTGCCGAAGCACTGCTGGCAGAGGCCGCCCGGGCCGGTTCGGGGCACGCAATCGCGGCGCTTCTGCGCCTGGGCGAGGAGAGCGGCAGGGTCGCTCCGATTGCCCGGCAGCTGGCCCCGGCCCTGGCTCAATCCGGCCACCCGCTGGCGGCGGCCCTGATCCAGGCGACGCACGCCCTGCCCGTCTCGGAGGCCGCGGATGCCGATGCGCCCGCTGTGCTTCCGGACGATCTGATGACGGCCCTGGATCAGGCCCCAGCCGGCGGCGAGACGCTGAGCGAGGCGCCGCGGATCGTACGGCAGGCCGGCTTCCTGCCGGCGGCGGTGTGCGACTATCTCGCGGCCGGCGGTGCGCCCTTCCTGCAGCCGGCGCGGATCTTCGATCCCGGAACCGGCCAGTCGCGGCCCGATCCCTACCGGCGCTCGCTGACGGCCACCCTGCCCGATGCCGCCATGGATCTGGTGCTCTGGGCGATCAAGCTGCGCATGGCGCGCCTGTCCGGGGCCGGTTTCGAGCAGGGCGAGCCCCTCTCGCTGCTGGTCTACCGGCCGGGCGAGGAATACCGGTCGCATTTCGACTTTCTGACCGAGGACGGCGCTCTGGCGAGCGCGGATCTGGCCCGGCGCGGCCAACGGATCGCCACCAGTCTCGTCAAGCTGAATGCGGAATATGAAGGCGGCGCGACGCGCTTTGCGCGCCTCGACATCGCCTGGAGCGGCGGGCGCGGCGATGCGCTGAGTTTCGACAATGTCGATGCAGAAGGCCGCGGCGACAAGCGCACGCTTCATGCCGGCGAGCCGGTGGTCGCCGGCATGAAGGTGCTGGCCAGTCTGTGGCTGAGGGAGCGCCCGTAGACTGGCCGGGGGGACCGGGCTCAAGGCTGGGGCTGTTCCTGCGTCAGCGGCAGCACGTGTTCGACCAGGGCGACGAGCGTGCGGCCCGGTTCCTCGATCGGCGAGAGATGGGCGGAGTGCTCGAACCAGACCAGTTCCTTGGACGGCGCCTCCAAACGTTGATACCAGGCCTCGACCAGATCTGACGGCGTGGTGAGATCGTGCCGGCCGGCGAAGAAGACGACCGGGAAGTCCACCTGCTCCACATCGCCCTGGCGCACCGCCATCAGATCGTCGAGCAGCGCCGTCACGCTCAGAATACCGCCCGGATTGACCGCCTCGCGGTCGGCCTGTTCGTATTCCGGTGCCAGGCGGCGGGCGCGATAATAGAAGCCGGCATTGTCGCGATAGGCGGCCAGCCCGCCATAGTGAACCGCCCATTCCCGCTCGGCACCGATCCGTTCGAAGGTCACCGGCGTGTCGCCCGGATAGGGCGCGATGGCGGTGAGATCGGCGATCGCCTCGGCATTGCCGTCGGCCCGGGCGGCCGCGAGTGTCAGTTCATGGCTGCGGCGTTCATTCTCGTCCATATCGACGATCTGGCCGATGCCGACATAGGCATGCACCCAGTCCGGCCGGGCCATCGCGGCCTGGAAGCCGGCGACCGTGCCCCAGGAATGGCCGACCACGATGATGCGCTCCTGGCCGAGATGCTCGCGCAGCCAGGCCATCAGCTCGACCGTGTCGGCCACGATGCGCTCGCGCGTCGGGCCCTCGCGGCTGGCCGCCTCGCCATTATGGCGGAAGGTCTTGCCGCCGCCGCGCTGATCCCATTGCACGACGGTGAAATAGTCTTCCCAGGGCCGCTGGAAGGCCCAGCCCACCCCCATCTCCGGCGCACCGGGACCACCATGCAGGAAAAGCAGGACGGGATTGTCGCGATCGCTGCCACGGATCGAGATCCACTGCTCCATGCCGCCGAGCTCGACGGTCATCAGCTCCTGGATGCCGTTCGGCGTGACGATCTCGTTGACGCCGGCCATGACGGCCCGGGCATCGGCGTAAGGGTCGGGGGCATCGGTCTGCGCGCCGGTCTGGGCGGTGAACGCCAGGGCCGCCGCGGCGGCGATTGCGTGGGCGAAGGTCGTCAAAGGCATGTCGGTCTCGCATCGGCTGGATCTATGCCCCTTGGATGCGGGCGGTGCCGGTTTTGGATGTTGCGGCAAGCCGGGACGGTGTCGCTGCGCGTCCCCCTTCCCGGATGCGCGCGGCATGCAGCGTGGTTGGAACGGGATACGCCGATGTCTGCCATTTGCGCCCGCTGAGCGCCGCCGGCGATGCTATAGCTCGCTCATGAACACGACAGACATACGCATCCGTTCACTGAACGAAGACGATGCCGCCCGCATGTGCGAGCTGAACCGGCAGCTGGGCTATGAAGCCACTGTGCCGGAGATGAAACAGCGCATGGACCGGCTTGGTAAAACCGGTGGCCACTGGCTGCGGGGCGCGCAGATCGCGAAAACGCTGGCCGGCTTCATCCATTTCTACGAGCGCCCGTCGATCGAGACCGGCTCCGGCCTGGTGGTGCAGTCGCTCGTCGTCGACGAGACCATTCGCGGCCGCGGCCTGGGCCGGATTCTCCTGGGCGAAGCGGAAGCCATGGCACGCGCGCTGGGCCTGGCGTCCGTCGGCCTGGCCTCGCGTGTGGAACGGGAGGGCGCCCACGCCTTCTACATCCGGCAGGGCTATGCGGTGACCGCTACGTCGCGGTATTTCCGGAAGGCGGTCGGTTAGCGGCGGGCCCGGAGCATTTTCAGGAAAAGTGGGCACCGGTTTTGCTGAAAATGCGGTGAAATGGCTCCGGCCGGCGCGGGATCCGCAGGCGCAAATCACCGGAATCCGGGCACAAAAAAACCGCCGCGAAAGCGACGGTTGATTTGTGAATTGTTATGGAGGGGGATCTAACGGGCAGACCGGGCAGCGACCTACTCTCCCACGCCTTGAGACGCAGTACCATCGGCGCTAGGGGTCTTAACGGCCGTGTTCGGGATGGGAACGGGTGCGGTCCCCCTGCAATAACCACCCGGTCAGCGCGTTAGATCCAAAAGAAGAGACATGTCTGATGTATTTTGAGGTGTTGCTTTGCTTTGTCCGACGAAGCGATCGCCGGGCATGAGCATCATAAGATCAAGCCTATCGAGTAATTAGTACCAGTCAGCTTCATGTGTCGCCACACTTCCACACCTGGCCTATCAACGAGGTAGTCTTCCTCGACTCTCAAGGGAAAACTGGTTTTGAGGGGGGCTTCCCGCTTAGATGCCTTCAGCGGTTATCCGTTCCGTATATAGCTACCCTGCTATGCTGCTGGCGCAACAACAGGTCCACCAGAGATACGTCCACCCCGGTCCTCTCGTACTAGGGGCAGCTCCTCTCAATTTTCCGACACCCACGGCAGATAGGGACCGAACTGTCTCACGACGTTCTAAACCCAGCTCACGTACCGCTTTAATTGGCGAACAGCCAAACCCTTGGGACCTGCTCCAGCCCCAGGATGCGATGAGCCGACATCGAGGTGCCAAACAATGCCGTCGATATGGACTCTTGGGCATCATCAGCCTGTTATCCCCGGCGTACCTTTTATCCGTTGAG
>NZ_JBDWAS010000013.1:0-22955 GCF_039978735.1 Maricaulis sp. | reverse complement strand
CTGCGCCCGCTCGATACAGACGGCCAATACGCCCTCTGCTTCGGAGCCATAACCATCAAAACCATCAACCTCAACACACCGAAAATGTGTTAGCCATGTCCCCGAACAGGTGTCAGCCATGTCCCCGGGCTGAACAACAGGGCCGGGGAAAGTTGTGGATGGTTTTGCCGCACACTCGAGTTTCCCCGGAGACGCCACCTCCCCGCTTTCCCCGGAGGAGCGAAGCGAATTTCGGGGCCCGGTTGAGGTTGCCAGGCGAGCTCCGAATGCGAGACTGGGTGGCCAGGCATGCCTCTTCATGCCAGGCCCCGGCACAAGGCCGGGGGAAGTGGTGTTGTTGGGGAAATGTGGTGATTACACCCCGTAAAAACCCGTCAGCCGGTTCAGCTTGCGCATGGCTTTCCCCGTCAGGCGCGAAACCGTTCCGGTGCGTTCCGGATGGGCCCAGTCGGAGGTGTCCAGCACGGCCTTGCGGGCGGCGCGGGCCCAGCCGGCCGGCGCGCAATAGCCGCCGGCGAGGCCGACCTGGTAGGTGGCCAGATCCTTCTTGAAGGCGAACTGGCCGGGGCCGAGATCGACGCCCGACTGGCCGGCTTCTGCGGCGCGGCGGGCGCTTTCCACCATCAGCACGAGGCCCGGGCTGATCGCACCGAGATCGCGGTCATAGGCGGGGAACCAGTATTGCACCAGCCGCTCGCTTGCCATGCCGACATGGACGGCGGCGAACCTGCCGTCGATTTCCAGGCTTGAGCACACGCCCCAAAACGTATCGCTGCGCCGGCGCAGCACCGCTTCGAGCAGTCTGCGGGTCCAGGCGACCGAGAAGACGTCGAACACGCCGCTCTCGGAGTATTGCGCGCGCTTCCAGGCCAGCATCTGCGCCATGGCTTCGGGACGCGTGTCGTGCATGGTGAAGCGATGGCCGCCCTCGGCCTCTTCCAGACGGCGGAACCGCGTGCGGATATTGCGCACGATCTTGGAATTGATCGAGCGGCGGTTCTCGTGCCAGGCGTCGAACCCGTCCGAGACATCGATGATCCAGCCGCCATCATAGCCCAGCGTGTGCGGCCGGAAGGCCGGCTGGCTGGCAAGCGCGCTGTGGAACAGGAAGATCGGGATGCCCGCGCCCTTCAGCCAGGCCATCAGGTCGACCGGGCGGCCCGGCTCGCCGATCACGCCATGCACATCGCCCAGCGGTCCGGCCAGCGGCCGCGCAAAGCCGAACTTGCCCGTGTGCAGCGGCAGGAAGCCCACCGGCACGCCGTTCTCGCGCACCGTGACCACCCGCGTATCGTCGCGCACTTCCTCGCAGCATTCGGCAAAGTCGAGCGCGAAATACGGGCTGGCCAGCGCCGCGTCATTTGCAACGAATTCGGCCCAGGCCTCGCGCTCGTCGGCGGCGAGATCACTGGGTTTTTTCAGTGCCACATCCATGGTGATGAGCCTGCGTCATTGTCCCCGCTGCAACACTAGGTCGAACCCCTTATCAGGACATGAAGATTCCTGATGCCGGTCGCCTCCTGCGCGGCATCGCGCTTGCATGGTTCGCCTCAAGGGCGAGTGGAGCGTTTCATGCTTGGACGGTATCTTCTGGGTTATCTGCCGGTACAGGCCGCACAGGGTCTTGTGGGCTTTGGCAGCGTCGCCGTCTTCACGCGGCTGATGGCGCCGGAAGATTATGGCAGCTACGCCCTGGCGCTGGCCGCCATGTCCTTGACCCACATCCTGATTTTCACCTGGCTGGAAGCCGCTGTCGCGCGATTTCATGCGCGCGCAGAGCGCCGCGGCCGGATGCGCGAACACCTGATGACGGCCTATGCCGTCTATGCCCTGATCGCGCTGGTCGCGGGCACGGCGCTGATCGGCCTGGTCCAGATCCTGCCGCTGGACGAACGGCTCAAAACGGCACTCAGCTTCGCGGTCGTCGCGCTCCTCCTGCGCGCCGCGATGCAGATCGGTATGGAGACCCACCGCGCCCAGGGCGATGTGCGCCGTTTCTCCGCCCTGGAAGCGAGCTATCTCATGCTCGGCTTCATGATCGGTGTCGGCCTGATCCTGACGACGGATCTCGGTGCGGCCGGCATTTTCATCGGCCTGGCCGTCGCCGCCGGCGTGATGCTGGTCTTCGACCTGCCGGTGATGCTGAACCGTTCCCGCGGCGGCAAGCGCCAGAGCGTGCGCGTTGCGGCCTATGCCGCCTACGGCCTGCCGGTGACGCTGTCGCTGATCTTCGAACACCTGCTCTCGGTGGGCGACCGTTTCCTGATCGCCGGCTTTCTCGGCCAGGGCGCGGTGGGCATGTATGCCGCCGGCTACGGTCTCGCCGACCGGCTGCTGGACATCATCTTCATCTGGTTCGGCGCCGCCGTGTGGCCGATGACGATCCGCGCCCTGGAGCAGGACGGCAAGGCCGCCGCCCAGGCCGTCGCGGGACAGGCCGCCGGACTGATGGGCCTGATCGCCTTCCCCGCCGCTGCCGGGCTCGCCCTGGTCGCCCAGCCGCTGACCAGCGTTCTGGTCGGCGAGGCACTGCGCGAGGAAGCCGCCCGCATCCTGCCCTGGATCGCCCTGTCGGGCCTGATGAACGGCATGATGACCTATTATTTCCACGAGGCCTTCACCCTCACCCGCCGCACCGGCGTGATGGCGGCGATCATGAGCGCTTCGGCGATCCTCAATCTGGGTCTCAACCTCGTCTTCATCCCGGCTTTCGGCCTGACCGGCGCCGCGCTGGCGACGGTACTGGTCTATGCGCTGGCGCTGGTGGTGTGCGTGGTGACGGGCCGCAGGCATTTCGCCCTGCCCCTGCCCTGGGCCGAATGGATCAAGGCCGGCAGCGCCACCGCGATCATGGCAGCCGCCGTGCTGGCCGTGCCCGGACTGCCCGAAGCCTGGCAGACGCTGGCGGCAAAAGCCCTAACCGGCGCAGTCGTTTACGCGATTTCAGCTTATGTGTTCGATATTGCCGGATGCCGGCAATGGCTGCGCGATGCCCGCGCGCTGATCAAGCCGGCGGGGGCGACGACATGACCATGATGGCCGACACTTCCCTGCGCGAATATGCCAATGCGGCGAGCCAGGACGCCGAACGGATCTCCATGTCCGTGCTGGTGCCCTTCTATGGCGACAATCCGGGCGGGCTGGTGCGGGCGCTGGAAGAGCAGGCCGCCGGCGATGTCGAGATCGTGCTCTATGATGACGGCGAGCCCGACCGCGAGCTCAATGCCGCGCTGTCCCTGCTGCTCGCCAGCCTGGAAACCCCGGCGCGCCTTTTGACCTCGACCCGCAATCGCGGCCGCTCGGAAGGCCGCAACCTGCTGGCGGCACAGGCCCGCGGCGACTGGCTGGTCTTTCTCGATGCCGACATGCGTCCCGGCGGGCCGGCCTTCCTGCAGACCTATCGCACCCTGGCCGCCCGCGGCGGGTTCGACGCCGCCTATGGCGGTCACGCCACCGACTGGCCGTCCGAGCGAGAACTGGAACTGCACGCCGCCCTCACCCGCGCCAGCGAGGAGCATGGTGCCGAGGAACGCAATGCCACCGGCCCGACCGCCTTCTGCTCGTCCAACATCCTGGTGCGCGCCGATGTGATGCGCGCCGTGCCCTTCGATACCGGTTTCACCGGCTGGGGGTTCGAGGATGTCGACTGGGCGGTCATGGCGGCGCGCGAGTTCACCCTCGTGCATGTCGACAATCCGGCCTGGCATGGCGGCCTGCAATCGCCGGCGGCGCTGCTGGCGAAATTCCGGGCCGGCGCGGTCAATTACCGCCGCCTGCTCGACCGTCATCCCGAACTGGCCGGACTGCCCGGCGCCCGTGCCGCACGCGCCCTGGCCCGCATTCCCGGCCAGGCCGCCCTGCGCGGCATCTGGTCGACGATCACCCGCAGCCCTGTCCTGCCGATGAAGCTGCGCACCACGGCGCTGAAACTGTGGCGCGCCAGCTGGACCGCGGAGGCCCTGTCATGAACGCCCCCTACACGCCCGGCTCCGGCCTCGGCGCCGCCCTGAACCGCCGCTGGGTCCGCCTTGCGGCCCGCCAGCCGATGCGGATCGATCTCGACCACGCCATCGTCACCTTCACCTTCGACGATTTCCCCAAATCGGCCGCCACCACGGGCGCCGCCCTGCTGGAACGCCATGGCTGGCGCGGCACCTATTACGCCTCGGCCGGCTATGCCGGCGGCGAGACCCATCACGGCGCCATGTTCGATGCCGGCGATCTCGCCCGGCTGACCGCCGACGGTCACGAGATCGCCTGCCACACCTATGGCCATCTCGACGCGTCCGCCGTTTCCGACCGCGCCCTTGTCGCCGATGTCGAGCGCAATGCCCGCGCCCTGGCGGCGATGGGCCACGAAGCCGAGATCACATCCTTTGCCTTCGCCTATGGCGAGGCGACGCCGGCCGCCAAGCTGGCTCTTGGCGACCGTTTCACCACGCTGCGCGGCATCCGCGCCGGCATCAATCGCGGCACGGTGGATCGCGGCCTGCTCGCCTCCGTCCCGCTGGACGGCGGCGAGGCCGGCATTGCCCGCGCCATCGAGGCCGCCGGCACGCTGCCGGATCATCCCGGCTGGCTGATCTACTACGCCCACGACATCCAGGACGCGCCGACGCAATGGGGCTGCACCCCGGCCCAGTTCGAACGGGTGTGCGAGGCGGTCGAGGCGTCCGGCGCCCAGGTCATGACCATGGCCGAAGCCGCGCGTCAGATGGGGAGAAAATCATGAGTGTGTCCGTCATCATCCCGACCTTCCGCCGGCCCGAAGGCCTGCGGCACGCCGTGGAAAGCGTTCTGGCCCAGTCGCGCCAGCCCGACCAGCTGGTCATCGTCGACAATGATCCGGCCGGGAGCGCCGCGCGGGTCGCCGCGACCGCGAAAGCCATCGCACGCTGTGACGTGGTCTATATCCACGAGCCGCAGCCGGGTGTGTCGAATGCCCGCAATGCCGGCTTTGCCGCCGCGACCGGCCGCTATATCGCCTTCCTCGACGATGACGAGATCGCCTCGGTCGGCTGGCTGGAAGCCCTGCTCGACACCGCCCGCACGCTCGACGCCAGCGTCGTGTTCGGCCCGCTGCGCGGCGAGGCGCTCGACGTCTCCGGCATCCGCGCCGACCTGGCACACCGGCTCTATTCGCGCATCGGCCCGGCGCAGGACTGCCGCCTGGACAAGCCGTTCGGCTGCGGCAATTCCCTGATCGACCGTGACGCGTT
The DNA here is from genome assembly GCF_039978735.1 of Maricaulis sp. GTDB lineage: Bacteria > Pseudomonadota > Alphaproteobacteria > Caulobacterales > Maricaulaceae > Maricaulis. Next base: position 17,736 of record NZ_JBDWAS010000013.1, on the reverse strand, counting down.
CGAGATTGCCGACCGGCCCTTCGATCCGCGCATGAATGCCTCGGGCGGCGAGGATGATGTCTTCTTCGCACTCCTGGCCCGCCAGGGCGCCCGCTTCGCCTGGTCGGCCAGGGCTGTCGGCACCGAAACCGTCGATGCCACCCGCACCGGCTGGCGCTATTTGCTGGCGCGCTCCTTCGCCTTCGGACAGGGCGCGACCCAATCCTGCAGCCGCGGCGGGCGCATGAACTGGCCGGGCATCGTGTTCTGGATGGGTGTGGGCCTTGCCCAGACGCTGGTCTACGGCTCGCTCGCCGGCCTCACCAGCCTCGCCATGCCCCGCCGCGCCGCCGAATTCCTCGACCGCTGCGTCCAGGGCGCCGGCAAATTCCTCTGGATCGAAGCCTTCGAACCGCGCTTTTACGGCCAGGTCGAGGGGTAGGCGCTGGGCCGCGTCCCCCACTCTCCCCACTTCCCCCACACTCTCCCGCTTTCCCCGGATTTATTCCGGGGCCCGGTTGAGTTTCCGCAGAAGCGCTGAAACCCGGAGCAAGCCCGTCTCCTGATGCCGGGCCCCGGCACAAGGCCGGGGAAAATGGTGTGTGTTGTTGGGGGAACCCGGCACACGCAACCAACTTTCCCGCCTAGACCCGCACGGCCGCCAGCCCGTCTGTAATCCGTGTGCGTGATGCCCGGGAGACACCGGCATCCGCCGCAAACCGCGCCCAGTCTGCAGCTGCTGCGCTGACTTCATCGATCACGCCGCGCGCGCCGGCCGCATCCAGATCGGCTTCGGCGCCGAGGCGGACAAGCGTCTCCCGGCCGATATCGCGGCCATGTCCCAGAACACTGGTCGAATGCTCCCCGCCCGGCCCGTCCGTGAACACCAGGTCATACGCCGGGGCGAGGCTCCAGCGCCCGTCGCGGTCCATCAGGAAGCTGAACTGTTTGGCGTGATCGTCACGATTGCGGGCCAGCACATTGAACACGGCCAGCCGGTACATGGCGATTGCCTCGCGCCGGTCGCGGGTGACGGCGCGCGCCAGGCGGATCAGCTCGCGATAATCCAGCGCCGGCAGGCGGAAATCGGAATACAGAAGGCCGCACGCCGAGTGCACGTGCAGACGCGCATCGCCCTCCCGGTCGAAACGCCGCGTGGCGAAATAGCGGGCCTCGCCCGGGCCTTCGATCAGGCGCACATCGGGCATGATCACACCAGCCGCCCGGGCCATGAGCGCATAGGCGTATTCGATGGCCGCGATATCGGCCGGATCGTCCCGGCCGGGAAATTTCACCAGATAGCCGTCATACCCTTCGGGGATCGCATCGGACCCGTGCCGGGCCTCGCCTGCCGCATTCAGCGCAATCAGCGCCTTGGGCCGCGCGCCCGCCGGTGAACCGCCGACCTGGCCGAGCGCGGCAATCACCGCCCCCGCCTCGCCCGCCAGAACCCGCGCTGCATCCGCCGCCAGGCGATCGAGATCGAGCGCCCCTTCGGCGCCATCCCAGACATCCATGGCCGGCGTATAGGTCAGCGCGCCGATCCCGCGGCGCCCGACACAGGCCAGTCGATCCAGCGGTGTCAGCTGCGACGGCTCGAAACCCAGCTGCCGTGCGCGCCGGTCGACCAGCAGCCGTCCCCACCCGTCCGGCAGGCTGTCGGCAAACATGCCATGCAGCCCTTCAAAGACGTCCCGCTTCCAGGCGGTTTCCAACCCGGGGCCGGCCTGGTGATGCAGCGGCGACAATTGCAGGTCCGACGCGAGAAAATCCGGCGCATATTCCAGCCAGGCCTGACCGTCGCGATAGGCCAGCCGCCCGACCCGCATGGCTGTGCGGTCATCCCATTGCAGCGTGACCTCAAGCGGCGTTCCCGGCGCGATCTTCACGTGCGCCGTCCCCGCTGCGGCCGCCGCGGCGGCTCCAGCACATCGCGCAATGATCCATAGCGCTGGCGTTCGGCCAGCAACCCGTCCAGCGCGGCTTCATCGCCCAGCGCCATGGCGAGCCGGATGAAGGAGACGAAGGCGATCTCGCCCGTGCGTTCGAACTTGCGCAGCGTGGCCACCGGAACCCCGCTGCGCGCCGCCAGACCGTCCTGCGTCAGGTCCGCATCAAGCCGCCGCGCCCGAAGCCGCTGCCCAAGCGTTGCCGACACTTCCTGAGGCGTTGAGAGCTTAAATGACATTATAGTATCGATTACTGAGGTAATTCCGGCATATCTGATATCATAATATCACTTGCTTGGCGAGCATTTCTTCCGGTTTGCTTTCCGTGCCCTGCCACTTCCCCCGGAGGAGCCCTCTCTCGCTTCCCCCGGAGGAGCGAAGCGAATTCCGGGGTCCGGTTGAGCGTATCCCTGTCATCCCGGATGGATGCCCCGCGCAGGCGGGGCGCAAGTCCGGGACCTATAGCCACGGTGAATATCCAGCTATCGCAAACACCAAGCCTGCTACTGTCTAACAGCGAGCGTATAGGTCCCGGCCCTGCGGCCTGCCTTTGCAGGCCGTCCGGCCGGGATGACAAATCGTCTTGAACTGCCCCCCTACCGCGAGCCCTGCGCGAGTTTCGCGGCGCCCGCCGTGAACAGGATCCAGCTGAGCGAGTTCTGGTTCATCAGATTGCTTTCCGAGATCGAGGCGAGGCCCATGATGGCGAACTGGGCGAGGACCCAGTAGGTCTCGGGGCGTTCCGAAAAGATCGTGCCGGCGGCGCGGATCAGCGAGCGCAGATAGACGGTCAGCATCAGCACGACGCCGGGAATGCCCAGCGCCAGCGCGATTTCCAAAAGGCCGTTATGGGCCGTCGGCACCGGCCAGCTCGTGCCGGCGCGGACCCAGTAGACCGGCCCGTTCTCCACCGTCCAGAAGGCGCGATAGCCATAGCCGGTCCAGGGACGGCGCCAGACTTCCTCGATCAGGATGGCCCAGATATCGGTCCGGCCGGTCAGCGTGGCGTCGCGGCCGAGCATTTCCAGGAATTCCACCGGCGCGATCAGCAAGATCATGCCCAGCATGATGCCGCCCGTCAGTCCCAGGAAGAGCACCAGGGTGGCAAAGCCGAAACCCTGGCGGCAGGCCATGATGCCGATCGCCCCGCCCGTGCCCAGCGTCCAGGAAAGAAGCGCCGTCTTCGAGGTTGAAAGCAGGACCAGCGCCGTGCACAGCAAGGCCATGCCGGCCCAGATCCAGCGGCGGCCGGGATCGGCGCGCAGCGCCGCATAGGCACTCACCGCGCCCAGCGCCATCATGCCGCCCAGCGTGTTCTTCTCCCAGAACACGCCCTTCCAGGCGCCGGCATGGACCGCATGGTCGATACCGATCGAGGGCACGGCGATGGCCATCACCGCACTCGACACGGCAATCAGGCCGAAGGCCGAGGCGATCAGCAGGATCATCTCGCGCCAGCTCCAGCGCGAGGCCATCCAGAAGCCGAACAGGGTCGACATGATCAGGGCGAAGGAGCGGCGCAGCGTCGTGTCCGGGTCGATCGACCAGATCACCGAGACGGCCGTCAGCGAGACCAGGCCCAGAAGCAGGACATTATTGGCCAGCGTGCCCAGCACGGCGCCGGGCCGCAGGGCGCACAGCGCCAGGGTGAGCGCATAGACCGGCAGCCAGATCAGCCGCAGGATGGCCGAGCTTTCCGGATCGGCCGGATCGGCAAAGACCGGCCCGATCAGCGCGGTCGAGAAAAGATAGAGGCAGAGAACCGTCGCCGAGCCTTCAAGGGCCCGGAAAAAGGAAAAGCCCGGCGCATGGCGCCAGGCCGAGATCAGCGCCGGTTCCGGTGCGATATCGCGGGCCGGTGCCAGGCTCATGCCGCGCTCCGGGCCTGCCCGTCCGCGCGGTTGACGATGATGCCGGCAACCACGCCGCCGCGAGCCTCGATCGCCTGGCGCCGGGCCATGATGCCATCGGTGCGCGACAGGCGCGCATCGGCCACCAGGATCACCCCGTCCAGATCGCCCACCAGCGACAGCGGCGCGCGGCTGTTGCCCGGCGCGTCGATGATCGCCAGATCGATCGAGCGGCGCACGGCTTTCCAGTACTCCGGCGCGGGGCCGAGAATGACCTGTTTCACCGTGTCGCGGCGGGCCTGCATCTGGGTGACAAATAGATTGGGCGCCACCGACTCGCGGGCGACGATCCGGGCCGGCGCGTCACCGGGCTCGATCCGCCAGAACGGGTCGCGGCCGAAACGGGCATCGAAGACCGGTCCCTGCACCCGCGCGGCCTCGGCCTGGGTGTTGCCGGCAAAATCGAGATCATAGAGCCAGACACCGCGGTGCGAGCGGCGGGCGGCCAGGCGCGCCAGTTCGCGTGCCACCGTCGAGGCCCCGGCGCCGCGGCTGGCGCCCATCACCATCAGCACACGCCCTTCACCGCCGGGCCGGGCAATCGGCTCGAGCTGGTCGATCAGGGTGGAGAGGTCCTGGGTGAGATTCATGACGGGCCCGGAATCATTCGTGTCGGACCGAATTTGCCCGCCGCGTGGTTAACGTCCCGCTTACGCCGAGCGATCGGCGATGCGCGCCAGCACGGGCAGACCGCCATAGGGGTCGTTCGCCGGCTCGGGCACATCCTGCGGCCGGCCTGTTTCGCGCGGACGGCGCAGGGCACCGGCGGCGACATAGGTGCGCCAATAGCCGCGCAGCAGGCCGAGGAACATCGCCACGCCCATCGCCAGAACGGCCGAGGCAACCAGCGCCAGCTTCTTCATCGACGAGCCTTCCAGCGGCGGCGAGGCGCGGTCGATCACGCGTACCGCATCGGCCGCACCAACGGCCGGGGCCCGGCGCGATTCGGCGGTGGCTTCCAGCGCGGCAATGGCGGCAGCCGCCTCTTCGGCGGCGGCGACATTCTGGGCCAGGCGCGTGTACTCGGTTTCCAGGCCGCGCAGGCGTTCGACATCGCTGCGCACATCGCGCAATTGCGTTTCCAGCGACGAGGCCAGAACGGCCTGGGAGCGGGCATCCGCCTCGCGGCGGGCCAGTTCCGATTCCAGTTCCTGGCGCACCGGATTGGCACCGGAGCGGCGCTGGCCGTCGCTGGCAGCCGCACCGCTGGCGACAAAGGCTTCCAGGGCCGCAATCTCGCGCTCCACCGCCGTCACCGCCGGCGCGCCCGGCTGATAACGCGACAGAAGGCTGGCGCGTTCGGCGCGCAGGTCGAGCAGGCGTCCGGAAACACCGTTCTCGACATAAAGCTCGATCTGCTCGGGGATCTGGTCGAGACGCTGGCGCAGCGCCGCGGCACCGGCCTGGGCCGCGTCGCGGTCGGCCCGGGCACCGTTCAAACGTTCGGCGAGATTGCCGACGAGCGTCTGCGAGGTCTGTTGTTCGGTGTCGAAATTCGACAGGCCGTGCTCGTCCAGGAAAGCATCCAGCGCGGCGCGCGTTTCCAGCACCGCCACATTGGCTTGCTGGCGGCGCACGCCCAGACCGGTCACACCGGTCTCGATCAGCACTTCCTCGCGATAGGCCAGATAGGCATCGACGATCGCATTGAGGATCAGCGCGGCGCGTTCCGGATCATCGCTTTCGAAACTGGCATTGAGGGCCGAGGAGTTCGGTTCGCGCGACACACCGAAACCGCCGCGCAGCACTTTCATCGCCGCGCCGGTGGCATCGCCATCGACCGCCTCGCCCAGCACGGTTTCCGCGCCCAGTGTGTCCAGCGCGATCCGGCGCACCGCTTCGGAACTCAACAGCTCGCTTTCCGACTGCATGACCTGGTTCAGCATGAAACCGTCGCCCCAGCCGGCCGCGGCGGGCGTCGGGTCTTCGTTCAGCAGAACCAGGAAGCGCGATTCGGCGGTATAGCTGGTCTTCAGCGTCAGCATCGCACCCGCGACGCCCAGGGCGAAGATCACCGCGAAAACGATGGCGATGAAGCCGCGCTCGGCCCAGGCCAGGGCCACCACGTCGAACAGGTCCAGCTCCCGGCGGCCGGAAGCCGCGGAACCGCCGGCCGGGGCCGGCTGGGGACCGGAAAAGTGGGACGCGCGAGTCATGCGTGCATATGAGACGGATTGCGCTTAAAAATTTGTTATCCAACGCGGCCGAATATCCGCTCCGGACACGCTTGCGGAGAGTATTTCATGCGCGCGATCAAGACCGGCCTCTGCCTGGCGGCCCTGATGACCCTGCCCGGGCTTGCCGGCTGCGCCAGCCATGGCGCCGATACCGCGCCGGCCGCAGCCTGGGGCGAACCGCGCTTTGCGGCCTGGCAGGAGACCGATCCGGCCTACCGTTTCTATCCCGGCGACAGTTTCGAAGTGATCGTGCATTCCGCACCGGAACTCTCGCGCACGGTCGAGATCGGCCCGGACGGGCGCGTCGCCCTGCCCCTGATTTCCGACCTGATGGTCGCCGGCCGCACCGATCGCGAGATCGGCGACACGATCGCCCGCGCCTATGCGCAGAACGTGCTGGTCAATCCGATGGTGGAAGTGCGCCGCGCCGGCCTGGGTCCGCAGAACATCATTGTCGGCGGCGAAGTGAATGCGCCGGGCCTCGTCGAGATGACCGGTCCGATCGGGGCGCTGGAAGCGGTGATGCTGGCGGGCGGTTTCCAGAATACGGCCGCGCGCGGAGATGTCGTCGTGCTGCGGCGTGCGCCCGGCGGCGACATGATGATGCGCACGGTGAACCTGCACGACGCGCTGCGGGCGCGCCAGGGCGCCGACAATATCCAGATCCGGCGTCACGACATCATCTTCGTGCCGCGCTCGACCGTCGCCGAGGTCAATCTCTTCGTGGAACAGTATGTGATGGGGATCGTCCCGCTCGACCAGGCGATGAGCTTCGCGATCGCCGACGCGATCACAAACAACTGATCCGCGGCTTTCACGCCGCCTGAATGTCGGGAGAGCGGAGCCATAGCGGCGCCGCTATTGCGTCTCGAGCGATCACAAACGGCCAGACGTCCGGCGAGCACCGGCCAAGGTGGCAGATGTCACTCAGTGTCGCACGAATGTCGCACCAATGTCGCGCTTATGAGGCCGTTACGGGTCAGCAAAGTCACCGCTACGCACCGCTTTCGCAGCACGCTAGACGGAAACACACGCTCCGCCGGGCGCAGGACTGCGATCACCCTGCCGGCGAGTATATCATACCCGCCGGCGGCGTGGACAGTCTGGTGCGGATTGCCGGCCTAGTGGCGGGTCGAGAGCCACTCGCGCGCAGCACGCTGGGCCGCGGCGACTTCGATGGTCGACATCTGGTCGGAGATTTCCTGACGATAATACTTCGCCGGCTCCGAGCCCATCAGGGCCGCCAGATTGAACCATTTGTGAGCTTCGACATAATCGATCTCGCCGCCCTGTCCCGTGGAATACAGGATGCCGAGCTTGCAGAGATCCTCGCCGGTCGGGTCGGCGAAAGCTGCCTGGTGGGCCTGGGCCGTTTCTACGTCCGTGAAAGCCATGGGTCTTCTTCCCTTTTTACAACACGCGGGCGCGGCCTTTCTTGGCGTGTCACCCGCTTCACCATCCTGTCCGAATGCCTTCGAACATGAGGCGACTTTGCGCAAAGAGGATTGCTTTAAGGTTAAGGGAAATCAGGAAAAATACGCCTTAAATACTTACGCGCGTTAGGTTTTCCTACCAAGCGTTAAACGCGACATCCACGCATCGGCAAGGTTTGTACGCGCCCCCAGGCGGATTCTGCGAGGGGTCCACAGCCGCACCAGGGTTAACAGCACCACGACAGCTGCGGAGATCAGGGCAAGCATGGCGTTGCGTTTCAGACGGTCCTGGTCCGCACTCTCGACAACCGGTTCAAGCATCACCGGCTCCGCCGCGGTCAGAGCCGCCTCGCCCAGCAATTCCCGCACAGCCAGCGCCCGGTCCGCCGCCATGTCCACCAGCCCGCGCAGGCGCCGCACATCATCCGGTCCTGCCAGACCGTCCAGCAGCCGGACCGCAACAGCCGGCGAGGTCTGCGCCCGGATCGCCGCGATATCGCTCAGCATTTGCGAAAGCGCTACGGCCCCGTCCAGGGTGCGCGTGTCGATCTGGCCGCGCAGCAGCAGGGCTGTCTGGTCCGGCGCAGCAAAGGCGATATCCGCCCGCAGGCCCGTCGCGCCCAGCGCCGTGAGCGCCTCGTCGGACGAAAGCATTCTAGCAAGATCGGCTGCAAGGGCAGTCCGGAAATCTTCCCTCAGCCGCCCTGCCCGGCCGGCCGCCTGCAGGATTTCCGCTCCCGACATCGCAACACTCGGCGAGACCTGCAGCTGGACCAGTCCGGCCTCGATCGCCGCCAGTGCGAATGAAAGCGTATCGGCCGGCGCATCCGGAATGATGGCCGCATCACAACCCTCGAAGGCCGCCGCACGGTGCGCACAAGCCTGGATGACAAAGTGCCGCACGCCGCCATAGAGCCGCGTATCTCCGGCCGCATTCTCCGCAACCAGGCCCGGCAGGCTGCGCATTTCGAACTCGCCCCGGGCGCGCCCCCGGAAGAAGGCCTCAGCGCTGGTATCGGCGATCGACCAGAGAAAAAGCGCCCGGTCATAGCGCTGGCGCAGGCGCTCGGGCGCCAGGACAAGCTCCGGCGGCTCCAGCCCGGCCGACCGCCCCGCAACCATCCGCTCGGCAAGAGCGCGGTCCATCAGGGTCTGGCGTTCCCAGGGCGGGCCGGCGCGCAATTGCGCATCCAATGCAGCGGCGTCGCCATCGCCGGCAAGATGCTCCAGCGCCAGACGGTCACGGCCGATCAGATCGGGGCCCAGCGCCGCCCAGGCGCGGAAGCGGTCGATATCCGCCCGCCGGCGCCGGTCTCCATCGAGGGCGGCATCGAGCCGGTCTTCCCAGAATGCCCGCGGATCCAGGCCGGCCGGCACCGCAGACGCGATCATGACGGACAGACGGCCTGAGGCGCTTTCCGCCGGCACTGGCGGATCGAGATCGCCGCGGCCGATCAGCCACTGTCCGCCAAACCAGCCCGCTGCCAGAAGGGAGAGGATCAGCCAGACCGGCTGGAAACCCTTGTAGAGGGCCCGCCAGAGCAGCCACACGACCAGTCCCGGCGGCGAGGCTTCCCAGGGCGACTGGGTCTCCTCGCGCCAGGTCTCCGCGCGTTCGCGCCGGGTCGCCTCGGCATGCGTCAAGCCGCTGCGCCAATAGGCTTCAGCGTCCGGCCGCCTGCGCGGCTCCGCACGATCCGTATCCGCATGGACGGTCTCCGCCATGACGCCCCCTTGATCCCGGCTGCAATCTTCCGGTTCAGGGCGAGCCTGGCAAGGCCTTGCACGTCAGACGCGAGAAATCGCCAGGCTGGCGGTGCAGGATGCGATCAGGGCTTCGCGGTCTGGCCGAACAGGACGGCACGCGCCTTCTTCATCTGTTCGCTGTCATCGGCCAGATTGCTGCGCAGATCATTGCCGACGGCCCGGCCCGCCTTCACGGCCGGACGCGCACCGACGCGCTCGACCCAGGCTTTCAGCTTCGGGAAGTCGTCGAGATTCTGGCCCTGGCCTTCCGGCAGAATCCACGGCCAGATCGCCATGTCGGCAATCGAGTACTCGCCGGCGACATAGTCGCGCCCGTCCGACAGGGCCCGCTCCAGAACGCCGTAAAGCCGGTTCACCTCATTGGTATAGCGCTGCTTGCCGTATTCCAGCTTGCTCTCGTCCGGCTCGATCTTCTGGGCATAGGAGCGGAAATGATGAGCCTGTCCGGCCATCGGACCGAGACCGCCCATCTGCCAGAACAGCCATTGCTCGACCTCGACACGGGCACGCTCGTCAGCGGGATAGAACTGGCCGGTCTTGCGGCCGAGATACTGCAGGATGGCCGCACTCTCGAAAACGGAGATCGGCTGGCCGCCCGGTCCGTCCGGATCGACGATCGCCGGCATGCGGTTATTGGGGCTGATCTTCAGGAAGGCCGGCTCGAACTGCTCGCCCACACCGATATTCACCGGTTTGAGCTCGTAGGGCAGTCCCATCTCCTCAAGCGCGATGGACACTTTCCACCCGTTCGGCGTGGGCCAGTAATAGAGTTCGATCGGGGCCGTCATGGCGCTCTCCTCAGAAAATCCGGTCCTTGCCAGATTGGCCCCCGTCTCATCCCGTTCAAGGGGATGCTGCAATCACGGCCGCGTGTGCGACCTTCGGGCGCTTGGCAGGACACGGCCAAAGCCGTATCTGTCGGCGCGAACAGACAACAGGCCGAACCATGCCCGATCAAGATCTTCTGTCCCGCTTCCCGCCGGTCTCGATGACCCTGCTGGAGACCGACAAGGCACGCTTTGCCCGCGAACTGGGCCGCAGCTTCCGGGAATACGGTTTCGCCGCCATTTCCGACCACGGCCTGGACGAGGCCCTGATCGCCGGCGCCTATGCCAAGGCCGCCGAATTCTTCGCCCTGCCGGAAGCCACCAAGATGAAATACTTCGTCGAGGGCGGTGGCGGTGCGCGCGGCTATACGCCCTTCGGCAAGGAAATCGCCAAGGACGCCAAGCATGTCGACCTGAAGGAATTCTGGCATGTCGGCCGCGACCTGCCCGCCGGTCACCCCTATGAAGCCGACATGGCGCCGAACCTCGTCCCAGGCGAGATTGCCGGCTGGCAGGAGACGGTGCACGGCCTCTACGCCGCCTTCGACGCGATGGGTGTGAAAGTGCTGCGCGCCATCGCGCTCGATCTGGGCCTGGAAGAAACCTTCTTCGACGACACGGTGAAGGACGGCAATTCGGTGATGCGCCTGCTTCACTATCCGCCGGTGACCGGCGATCCGGGCGGCTCGATCCGCGCGGAAGCCCATGGCGATATCAACACCATCACCCTGCTCCTGGGCGCCGAAGAGCCGGGCCTGCAGGTCAAGACGCGCTCGGGCGAATGGGTCGACATGAACCCGCCGCCGGGCTGCCTGGTGGTGAATATGGGCGACATGCTGGCCCGTTCGACGAATGACATCCTGCCCTCGACCCAGCACCGGGTGATCAATCCGGCCGGCGCGCGCACGGAATTCTCGCGCTATTCCCTGCCCTTCTTCCTGCACTACCGGCCGGACTACATGATCGAGACCCTGCCCGGCTGTTCCGGGCCGGACAATCCGGACAAGTATCCCGAACCGATCCGCGCCAACGATTATCTCAACCAGCGCCTGCGCGAGATCGGTCTTTTGAAATAGCGACCTGCAGCGACGGGGCAGGCCTAGAGGCTCGCCCCGTCGAACGCTTCGATCTTGATCGCATCGAGGTCGATATCGGCACAGCGCAGATTCACCGCGACCATCGCCTCGCCACCCGGCCCGGTGCCCTCGCCGAAGGGGGCGCAGCCGCATGTCTTGCAGAACTGGTGACGGATATTGTGGCTGCCGAAGGTGTAGACCGCGATATCGTCACGCGAGCCCTCGAGCGCGAACCGGTCGGGCGTGGAGAAGGCCAGCAGATAGCCCTTGCGGCGGCAGATCGAGCAATTGCACGCCATCGCCCCGGCCGGATCCTCGTCCAGCGTATAGCGGATACTCCCGCAATGGCAGCTTCCCGTGATCGACATGATGCGCTCCGTTCCTGTTTTGTACCGGATCGCACTTTGTCATTCCTCCGCCGCTCCGGCAAGCGCCGGACCGAGCAGTTCGGCCTCGATGTTCACCGTCACCCGGTCGGCCACGCCGAACGAGGAGCCTTCGGCCGGGATGCCGTAGACAAGGCCGAACGCGGAACGGTCGAATGCGGCTGTGGCGGAAAACCCGATGCGGGCCTGCGGGTCGTAGGGCACCATGCCGGCATAACCGCCATTATAGGTGACATCGAGTGTCAGCGGCTGCTCGATGCCCATCAGCGAGAGCGTGCCGGCCACCTGTGCCGTGTTCTCCCCGGTCAACGTCACATCGCTCGATACGAAGCGGATAACCGGATGGTTCTCGACATCGAGCCATTGCGCACCGGTCAGTTGGGCGTCGAAGTCCACATCGTCGCGCGGATAATGGGTTTCCAGCGAAGCCGGATCGATCTCGGCCGTCACGGACATGTCCTCGGGGGCCGCCGGATCGAACTCCATCTGGATATCGAATTCGGTGAAGCGGACGGGATATCTGGAAAAGCCCATATGGTTCACATGCACGATGATGCTGGCATGGAGCGTATCCAGCCGGTACGTCCCCGCAGGCGGCGGGCTCTCGGACGGCGGCACGGAATCCTGGGAGATGGCCGGAGCCACCGGCGACAGGGCCAGCATGGCCCCGGCAATAGCTGGGATAGCACGTCTCATACTCAATGAACCTTCTCGTCTGTCGGCTGAAGTTCCAGCGCCAGTTGTTCCAGCTGCCAGGCGACACCCTCGCGGCGCGGACCGGCATTGTCGAGACCGTCGAGGAAGGCGTCCTGCTCGACATAGGTCAGCATGGTGCCGTCCTTGTCCGCCTCGAACGTGACCGTCGCCAGCGAGACCGAGATCGGTGTGCCATCCATCGTCATGCGATAGGCCAGGATGATCCGCGCACCCTCTTCGATGTCGTGGATCACGGCATCATAGGTGAAACGTCCGCCGTCCGGCGCCCGCCCGGAGGCGCTTTCCAGGCCGCCGACGCGGAAGTCGAGCGCGTGCTCGATGTCAGTGAAGCCTTCGGTCTCGGCGAACCAGCGGCGTTTGGCAGCCGGCTCCGCCCAGGCGGCAAAGACCGTGCGCGGTGGAAACTCATAGCGCCGGCTGAGCGTGAACGTGTCGTGGTCGACGCGGCGGTCGGTCATGCAATATCTCCCCTGAAGGGTTTGGTGTCGGGTTTCTCCACCCACACGCCCAGATGCGAGGCCAGAGCGGCGAGCAGGGTTTTCCAGCCCTCGCGCGTGGTTTCTTCGTAGGCCGCCCATTGTTCGGGCAGTTCCTGGACCAGCGTGATCCGGCAGCCCGTGTTTTCCGGCAGAATGGTGACAGTCACCCGCCCGCCATCCGCCGGATCAAGATCGGCGCTTTCACCTGCAATGAAGCGGAAGATGAGCCGGTGTGGCCGATCGATCTCGATATATTCGCCGATATGATAGGTATCGCCACCTTCGCGACGGTCGACGATTACAAAGCGTCCGCCAGGCCGGGCATCGATGTCACAGCGCACGACGGTTGAGTCGGACAGGGTGAACAGCCAGTGGCGGGCATGGTCCGGGTCCAGCCAGGCAGCAAAGACATCATCCGGATCGGCTTCCAGATGGCGCTCTGCGGTCACGGTGAGTTGGTCTGTCATGGGATGGTCTCCCGCGTCAGGTGCGAAACAAGATTTTCCAGCAAGGCGCCCCATCCTTCGCGATAGCCCGCGAAGATGTCCGAACCGGTCTCCGCCGCGATCTGCAGCGTCAGCCGCATGCGGGCACCGGCCCCGTCGGGGTCGATCTCGACCGTTGCCAGCGCGGAGGACAGGTTGCGGCCTGCAAGGCTGACGGTCTCGGACATGATGATGCGGCGGTCCGGCACAATGTCCTGGTAGACGACCACCGCCTCATAGGCGTTGGCATCGCCATCAGCCCAGCAGCGGCTGATATCGCAACCGCCGACCCGGAAATCGTCCGCGTCATAGACGAGGTGAAGATGATCCGCCGGCTTTTGCCACTGTGTCCGCCCTTCCACGTCCTTCCAGGCCGCGAATATCTGCGCCGGTGTGGCGTCGTAGCGCCGCTCCAGGGTGAAGCGTTCATGGGTGATCCGGCCGGTCATCTGGCATCTGCCTTCATCGCCGTCACGGTCTCGACGAGCTGTTCGATCACGGTGCCCCAGCCATCATGGAAGCCCATGGCTTCATGGCGTTCGCGGGACGCCCTGTCCGGGTGCAACACCGTGGCGATATAATGCGTTCCCGCACCGTCCGGCCTGAATTCGATCCCGGCGGTCATGTGAATGCCGCCGCAATGCTCGGCATCGCCGGCCGGCCGGTAGCCCGGCAGCAGCGCGCTGGTCCAGGCAATCCAGGCTTTCGGTTCGACCGCGACAAAGATGCCGGCATTGTCGAAGCGTTCGCCTTCGGGCGATTGCATCACGGTGCGGAACATGCCGCCCGGACGCAGGTCCATCTCGATTTCCGGCGTCGTCCAGGGACGCGGCACCCACCATTGTTTCAGGCGTTCCGGATCGGTCCAGGCCGACCAGACCAGATCCACGGGCGCATCGATACGGCGATCGATGGCCAGATCGGTTTCGGGATTGAAGCGGGCCCAGTCACGTTTGCGGGTCATCGGGGTTTTCCTTTGCAGCCATGTCCCTGAGATAGGCGTCGAGCCGGTCGAGCCGGGTCTCCCAAAGCGCTTTCTGCTTCGACAGCCAGTCCTGTGCCTCGGTCAGACGCGCGGTCTCCAGCCGGCATGTCCTCACCCGTCCGGTCTTCTGCGTGCGGATCAGCCCGCCCGTCTCCAGCACTTTGAGGTGCTGCATCAGGGACGGCAGAGCCATGTCGAAGGGTTCGGCAAGCTCGGACACCGAGGCCGGCCCCTCGATAAGACGGGCGATAACGGCCCGGCGGGTCGGGTCCGCCAGGGCGTGAAAGGTGGAATCGAGATGCGTCTGATAGTTAGGCATGCACCTAGGTATTCAGCACCGAGCCGTGTCGTCAACCTAAAACTTATGCATTCGCCTAACTTTCAACCAACCCGTTGATCAGAAACGAGAACAGCGTGTGACTTCGCGCTTGCGATATTACTCGCCTCGATAATTTCCATAGTTTCAATTGATTATCTTTCGCACGCAGGCGGGCATAATCTGGGATCAGCGGCAAGACGCAACGGATCTGACCGGTTTTGCGCCGGCGGCGAGCCATTTCGGACTGACCCGGCCCGCCGCCACTCAGCAAACTGAAGGACGCGGACCTTCCGTCCGCGTCCTCTTTTTGCCAGTTTTTGCCAGAACTCGCAGAGTGTGATCGCGCGCACGCTCCGCCGCCCCTCCCCCGGTGGATAGTGATCGCCCATTCGACTGCCAGGGAGGACGTCATGGCCACGCTCGAATGCCGGCTGATCAATGCCTCGATCGCCTGTTATGCGATCAAGGGCGGGACTCTCGATCCTGCCAATCCCAATCTCGCAAAGCTCGGCCTGAAGCCGGGCACCAAGCCCACCGTCTTCGTGAACGGCCCCGAGCACATCAATGCCGGCTTTGTCGCGGAAACGGCGGACGACTGGGTCGTCCTCGCCCTGCGCGGCACGCTGCCGCCCTTCAAGGGGGATTTGTGGGCGTGGATCCGAGATTGGCTGCAGGATTTCGAAGCTGGCCCGACGGACTGGACAATTGGCGGACGCGTCTTCGGTCGCGTGGAGACCGGCTTTGCCACCGGCATGCTCAGCATCTGGCCCATGGCCAAGGCCGCGATCGACGCCATCGACCTGACCGGCAAGCGCGGCATTCTGGTTACCGGCCACTCCAAGGGCGCCGCGATGACCTTCCTGGCGACGTCGCTGGTCAAGTCCGAACACCCCCACATGCTGGTGCAGAATTGCTGCTTCGCCGCGCCGATGACCTGCGATGCGACCTTCCAGAGCAATTATGACGCGCTGGGCCTGCGCCCCTTCACCGTACGCTACCAGAATGAGTACGACATCGTGCCCTACCTGCCCTGGTGGCCGGCCCTGACGCTGGCCGCCAGCGCCGAGCGTCACGAGCGCGGCGAAGCGGTGCAGATGGCGCCGGAAGCCTGGCCGGAGCCCGGCAATGCGGCATCGGACAATCTCTACAAGCCGGTCGGCATCCTGCGCTATATCGGGCCCAGCTGTCAGATCGAATATGGCAGCAAGGCCGAGAATGACGCCTGGGCCGCGCTCTGGCAGGCGATCGATGCAGGCAAAGTCCGCGAAATCGCAGAGGCGCACTCCGCGTCCGGCCGCTATTGCACCTGCATCTGCTGAGGCCGGTCAGGTGTCGGACGGTTTGGGCATTTCCTTCACGTGGACATCCATCTGCGGGAAGGGGAATTCGATGCCGTTTTCGTGGAAGCTCTTCCAGATCGCCATGTAGACCTCGCTGCGCACATTGGAGAGCCCGTTCTGCGGGTCGGAAATCCAGAAGCGCAGGTCGAAATTGACCGAGCTGTCGCCGAACTCCATCAGATTGCAGACGGGCGTCTTGTCCGGCACGACGCGGTCTACGGTCTGGGCGGCGGCGATGGCGAGCTGCTGCACCTTCTCCATATCGACAGTCCCGTAGGACACGCCGAAGGGGGCGTGCTGGCGCACCACCCGGTCGGACTTGGACCAGTTGATCACGCCATTGGCGATGAAGTGCTCGTTCGGGATGAGGTGTTCGGTGCCGTCGCGCGTGCGCATCGAGACATAGCGCGACTGCATCCCCGTCACCCAGCCGAACTGGCCGTCGACCTCCAGCGCATCGCCCGGCTTGATCGACTTGTCGGCCAGCAGCGTGAAACCGGCGGCGAAGTTCGCCACCGTCTTTTGCAGGCCCAGGCCGACACCGATACCGACGGCACCGGAGAAGATCGCCAGCGTGGCCAGGTTGAAGCCGGTCAGCTGCAGCGCGATCAGCAGCGCCACGATCGGCAGGACAAAGCCCAGGACCTTGGCAATCAGCGCGCGCAGGGCCGGCGAGATCTCTTCGGCGCGCTCCAGCTGGGTATTGATCGCCCGGCCGGCAAAGGAGGCCGCCCAGAACAGCACGCCGAAATAGATCAGCGTGCGCAGCACGTCGAACAGGGAGAGATCGACAGGATCGCCCTCCTCCGTCTCGCCCAGCGGGATGGCCAGCGCCTGCAGTTGCATCACGACATCGTCGAGCAGGCCGAACACGTCGAGCGCGGCAACCGGCCAGGCGATGTAGAAGGCGACCTGCGACCAGAAACGCGAGCGGATGATCAGCGTCACGGCGCGGATCACCAGCCAGGCGGTCATCAGGCTCATCGCCGCATCGATCAGATGGAAGGGCCGGTCGACCGCCCCCAGCACGACGCGTTCGACCGCCAGTACCGCCAGCAGCGCCAGCGGTGTCGCCAGTGCGATCGCCGCCGTCAGCAGCCGCCGCGCGAGCCCCGTGCGAATCAGTTCGCGCGTATGCGCCTCGACCAGGTGACGCAGCCGCGGCCCGAAGATCAGCGCCGGGATGAAGGCCGCCGCCACCAGTCCGATCTGGATCGCGATATTGATGTCCAGCAGGGTTTCCTGGAGCCAGGTCAGGATTTCGCCGAACCGGCCCTGCATCGCTTCGAGCGGCAGGAGTTCGTCGAGAGCGGAATCATCCTGCGAAGTGCGCATTGGGGCTCCAGCAATCCGGTCTGGCAAAACGGGCGAAGTCAGACAGTTAGCACGAGACGGCCGCGCGGCACCAGAGCCGGCTCGACACCGGCGGCGGAACCGCAACGCATGACATGCGTTGCAGTGTGTCAAAGGAGGGCCGGACCGATCGCCAGAACGGATTTGCACACAACATACACGGCACCCAGCCCTGCTGTTTCCGGGCCGGAATGGATCGCCCTGCTCAATCTGGGCGCCTTTCTGGCCGTGAGCGTCTCGATCCTGACCGGTCTGTGGACACCGTCCCTGCCGGTCGCCGGGGCGCTGGCCGCCGGCGAACTGGTTCTTGCCCTCGCTGCGGTCGCCTGGCTGATCGCAACGCCCTCGGCCGAGGACAGCCGCGCCGCCCGGCTGGTGGCCCGCTACGCGCCCGGCTGGACGCCGCTTCTGCACTAGGCCGCGGACTCAATTGTGCGCATCCAGATCCTTGCTGAAGCGAGAGCGATTGCGGCGAGGAAGTTGGCGGCATGCTTGTCGAAGCGCGTTGCGATCCGCCTGAACTGCTTGAGTTTGCAGAAGAAACGTTCGACTAG
>NZ_JBDWAS010000012.1:0-20648 GCF_039978735.1 Maricaulis sp. | reverse complement strand
ATGCCTCCCATCCCGGAAACCGTCTGCGAGCATACGCGCAGTTGAGCGGGCGGGGATAAGTTTCCCAAACCGCCCCCACACACCGTCATCCTGACGAAAGTCAGGACCCAGTTCGTAAAGGCAGATTTGGGCGAGGCGGGCTCGATCAGAGCGGTGGCGATGTGCGGGATAAGTGCGCGTTCGCAACCACCGCACCCTACGAACTGGGCCCTGACTTTCGTCAGGGTGACGGTGTCTATCGCGACCTCGGCTCTCCATTTTTCCCGGACACCCGCTTTCGCGGGCGCAGGCTTCAGCCTGCGCAGGCAGGCTGCAGATCCGGGACCGACCGTGCGTCATTTCAAGCGACGAGCTTCCCGCAGGTCCCGGCACTCCGCCCGGCCGTCGCCGGGCTTGCAGCCGGGAAAAATGGGTGTGTTTAGGGTGGGGATTGAGGTTTGCGCCCCCCTACTCCGCAGCCTCGGCCGGCGGCTGGCCGGCCTGGCTGGCCTGGCGGGCCTGCCATTTCGCCAGCAATTGCTTCGACGTCGCGCGCGAACCGTCCGGCGACCAGCCTGGCGGGGCAAGGAGATACAGGGCGGCATCGCGCAGCGAGCGGGCGTGGCGCATGTCGTCGATAATGCCCCACCATTCATGCAGGCTGATCTTGAGCGGATTGTAGGTGCCCAGATTTTTCACGATGCCGTAGCGGCACTTCTCATTCTCCAGCTCGGGCTGGAACGTGCCGAACATCTTGTCCCAGACGATGAAGACACCGGCATAATTCCGGTCGAGATAGATCGGGTTGGTGGCGTGGTGGACCCGATGGTGCGAGGGCGTGTTCATCACCGCCTCGAACCAGGCCGGGCATTTCCTGATTGCCTCGGTGTGGATCCAGAACTGGTAGATCAGGTTGAGCGAGCCCACGAAGGCGATCATCGCCGGATGGAAGCCCAGCAGGATGAGCGCCGAGCCCAGCCAGAGGAATTTCAGCGTCAGCGGGTTGAGCCAGGGCTGGCGCAGCGCGGTTGTCAGATTGTAGTGCTGGGAGGAGTGGTGAACCACATGGTCGGCCCAGAACCAGCGTACGGTATGGGCAAAACGGTGGGACCAGTAATAGACGAAATCGTCCAGCACAAAGGCCAGTATCCAGGCCCACCAGGCAAAACCGATATCGAAGAGCCGGTGCTCGTAGACGAACACGAACCACACCGCCAGAAGGCCGCTGAACAGGAGTTTCGACACCAGATTGCCGAACCCCATGGCGAGACTTGCCGCGCTGTCGGCCGCCTCGAAACGGGCACCGCCGGTCATGCGGGCATAGACCATTTCCGACACGACAAGCACGGTAAACAGGATCACGCCGGCATAGACCGGGTCGAATGTCTCGACAAAGGCAGGGACTTCCATGTCTTACCCCTTCAATGCATTGAGCCGGCCGGCCCAGGACTGTGCGGTTTCGGCCGAACCGAAACTCAGACGGGCCGGCGCAAAACCGAAATCATTCAGCCGCAGCAGCAGGTCGCCCTGCGCATCGGCCTCGGCCGACCGCACACTGCCTGTGCCGAGATAGCGGATCACGAAATCGCTGCCGCGCGCGACAAGCAGGCCAATCGTCTGCCCGTCCCGTGCGGGGATGAGTGCAAAGCGGCCGTCCGGCGCCAGTAAACCACCCTCGCCGGCCTCATAGCCCACGGCATCGGTATCGAGCCGCGCGGCAGCCTCCTCGAGGGAAGCCAGCCGGGCGGGCTCGGACAGGCCGAGCCAGACATTGAGCACCACCATGGCCGTGATGGCCAGAACGGATCCGATCAGGACGATGAACAGCATGAAGCGCCCCGGACAAAAAATAACGGGCGAAGGCTAACCAGCCTTCGCCCGCCGTCAAAGTCATTTTTGAACGATGTTCACTAGCCGCGGATGCGGAGCGTCACACCATAGGTCTGCGGATCACCGGGATAGGCGTTATAGCTGGCGCCCAGATAACCCACCGACGGGAAGCCACCCTTGGTGTAGTCCTCGTCGAAGATGTTGCGGCCCCAGAACTGGACTGCCCAGCTGTCGCTGTCAGACCCGATCGTGACCGAGGCGTTGTACAGCGTGAACGCATCCTGGGTCGCGAAGGGACGCGGATCCTGCGACGTCGTGTGCTGGAACTCCGAGACGTAGGTCATCTCGCCGCGCCAGTCGATTTCCCAGCCATTGTCCAGCGGCGTGGTCAGCGTCGCGGTGAGCGAGCCGACCAGTTCCGAATTGCCGCGGTCGCGGCCGGTCAGGTCGTTGAACAGCGCGGTGACGCCGGCGTCGTTGGTCCGCTCATTGCCCGGTTCGCACAGGGCGAAGTTCGGATCGCCGGCATCCCACACCCCGGAACCGTCAACATAGGTGTCCGGGCACGGCGCGAACTCGTAATCGCCGTACTTGCTGTCGATCAGATAGGTGAAACCACCCGTGAAGAGCAGGTTGTCAACCGGGGACCACTGGCCCTCGAATTCGATACCCGACACTTCGATCGAGCCGGCGTTTTCAAGCGCAAAGCCATTGCCGACGAAGTTGTTCGTCTGGAAGTCCTCGATCTCCTGGTTGAAATAGGCGATCGCATAGACGAAGCGGTTGTCGAACAGCGAGCCCTTGGCACCGACCTCGAAGGACCGCGCGATCTCTTCCTCGAACTCGAATACGCCGGTGAAGGCGGCATTGGTCGAGACGTTGAACCCGCCCGGCTTGAAGCCCGTGGCATAGCTGCCATAGACGTTCAGCGTGTCGGACACGTCATAGGACAGGATGATATTGCCCGAGAAATTCGTGTCGGTCCGCGAGGTCGGGAAATTCGCCGCGCTCACCGGTTCGAAGTTCTGCAACGCCGAGAAGGCGTTCAGGAAGTTGACCTGGTCGATGCCGGCCAGCGTCGCTGCCACGAGGCTGTTATAGACGATCGTCGGGTCGGTGAAGGACGTGCCCAACGCATTGGCGATCGGCTCCAGCTGGGCGAAGACCGTCGGGTCCGCCGCTGCCTGCCCGGCAAGCACCGACGTCAGGAAGAAGGGGCAGGAATTGCCGTTCGGGAAAGTGGGGCACGCCGCCGGATTCGGGATACGCAGACTGGCGCCGAGATCTGCCCAGTCGATCGCCGAAAGCGGATCCGGCTGGTCGATGAAGGTCGCCATCTCCTTGCTTTCGTCGGAATAGCGGCCGCCCAGGGTCAGCGTGAACCGGTCGGTGAGGTGGAAATCGAGCTGGCCGAAGGCCGACCAGGCTTCCGTGTCATACTGGTAGTCTTCCAGGATCAGACCGTGACTGGTCGACACATAGCCTTCCGCAGGCGCCGTCGGCACACCCGTGACGCCCAGGGCATTGTTGCCGGCAATCAGGGTCTCCAGGAGCGTCACAGCCCCCGTTCCCGCCGGGAAGCCCAGCGCGGCGGCGATGTCCTGGACCGTACCGGCCGAGGCCGCATCGAAGAAGTTCCGCGCATCGGCTCCGTAAGGCGTCGAATTCCGGAAGCGCAGCTCGTTATTGTAGTAGAACGCGCCTGCCATCCAGTCCATGAAGTTGTCACCGGTCGAGGTGATCCGGAACTCCTGAGTGAAGCTGTCATACTCGTTCTGGATATGACGCAGGCTGACCAGGTCGAGATCCGAGAAATCGGCGTCGAACAGCTGGTCTTCGTCGTAGTTGCGGAAGGCCGTGATCGAGGTCAGCGTGAAGGCCTCGAAATCATGATTGATCTCCATCGAGATGCCCTGGGTCACCAGGTCGGTGTTCAGGTCACCGTCAATGGCAATCCGGTCGCCGCCTTCCGGGTCTGCCGGAACAGCTGTGCCGCCCAGACCGACCAGTGCGCCCTGGTCGATCGGATCGTAATAGGCGAACGGAGCCGCGCAGCAATTCTCGTCGATATTGCCGTAATCCGCGATGATACGGATTTCGGTATTGTCGCCGGGATTCCACAGAAGCTGGCCACGCCAGGTCTGGCGATCGCGATTGTTCGCTTCGCGACCGTCGACCACGTCGATATAGCCGTCGCTCTGATGGATCGAGCCATCAATACGGAAGGCCAGCGTGTCGCTAACCGGACCGGTCACGGAGCCGCGCAGCACGCGCATGCCGTTATTGCCGATCGTCGCTTCGCCGACATAGCCGAACTCGTATTCCGGCTGCCGGGTGATAATCGACACCACGCCGGCCGGCGTGTTGCGGCCGAACAGGGTGGATTGCGGACCGCGGATAACCTCGACACGCTCGATCGAGATCAGGTCGTTGATGGCCGAGCCGGAGCGCGGGCGATAAACGCCGTCGATGAAGACGCCGACCGACGGTTCCAGACCGGGGTTGAAGCTCGACGTACCGATGCCGCGCAGGTTGAATTCGGTGTTGGTGGACGTGGCAAACTCGGCCACGCGCAGGGACGGAACCAGGGTCTGCAGGTCGGCCGCGTCGCGGATCTGCGACTGCTCGATCTGCTCGCCGGTGACGGCCGCAACCGAGACGGGCGCTTCCTGCAGTGTCTGCTCGCGCTTTTGTGCCGTCACGGTGATGACGTCGACCTGTGCCAGTGCGCCGGACGCACCGATCAGGCCCGACAGGATGGCGGTCGTGCCCAGAACGGCCGCCTTGTTCAGCTTTTTCATGGAATTAACTCCCCTCTTCACGCGGTTTGTATGTGCCAACCGATCCGCGTTTCACAATTGTTATATGAACACCGCTCATGGCGGCTGTCAGCCGGTTTCTCCGATTTGCACAAAATTCTTGTCGGAATTGATGCACGCAAACCTCACCGGTGTTTTTCAAACACAGCCTTTCCGCGGCCTCTTTTCAAGCTGCCCAACTGTGCTTAGGCTGCCGAGTGAACAGCGTTCATAAGGCTGTCGTTGGGGAGAAAAATGAAAAAACTTATCATGGGGTTGGTCGCTATACTTGGCGTTCTCGCCCTCGCTGCCGCCGGTTGGTTCTTCCGCCCGTGGTCCGAATATTCACCGGCTGAAATCCAGGCTGCGACACAGCCGGAAAGTCTTCCGGACACGTTTCGCCACATGGACGAAGTTTTCCCCTATCGCACGATAGAGCCGTCCGAATCGGCGACGCCGCTGCCGCGGGAAACCGACCAGGTGAATGTCGCCTACACCTTCAACGGCACCGAACGGACGGTCGATGACTGGCTTTCGGACTCGCGCGCAACCGGCCTGATGGTGCTGCACAATGGCGCCGTGGTGCACGAGCAATACCTCATGGGCTCGACCCCGGAGAGCCGTCACACCTCATGGTCGGTCGGCAAGAGCTATGTCGCCACGCTGATCGCCATGGCGATCCACCAGGGCCGCATCGCCAGTCTCGACCAGACCGCCGAGATGTTCGCGCCGCAATATGGCGGCACGGACTATGGCCAGACGACGCTGCGCCACCTTCTCATGATGTCGGCCGGCGTGGATTTCGAGGAAGACTATGGCGCCCCGGATTCCGATATCCGCCGCCTCTTCTTCGGCGCCAACATCTTCGGCCGCGATATCGATGCCATGGTCGCCGAAGTCGAGCGCGACCGCCCGGCCGGGGAAGACCTGCACTATGTCTCGGCCAACACCCAGGTGCTCTCGGCCGTCGCGCGCGGCGTCTGGAACGCCCCGCTCGCCGATATCGTCGAGGCGGAGATCTGGGGCCCGATCGGCATGACCGGCGAGGCCTATTGGAACCAGAATGTGCCCGGTGAGCGCGGCATGGCGATCGGTTATTGCTGCCTCAATGCGACGCTCGAGGACTATGCGCGCTTCGGCCAGTTCTACCTGCAGGACGGCGTCTGGAACGACGAGCGCCTCGTGCCGGAAGGCTGGGTGGAACAGGCCACCCGTCCGAATGCCGATTTCCAGGAACCCGGTCCGGACGCGGTCTACGCCCATCGCGGCTATGGTCTGCATTTCTGGGTACCGGAGGGCTATGACGGCGAATATTTCATGGCCGGCGTCTATGGCCAGTATGTCTGGGTCGATGAGCGCCGCAATATAGTGATCGCCCGCACCGCCGCCGACACGGAATGGGGCGGGCGCACTGCCGAGTCGCTCGCCGCGATGCGCGCCCTGGCCGCGCACTACGGCGACGATCCGGACACACCGGCCATTCCCGAACCGGCCATTCCCGAAGAAGCCGCGGCATCCGAGACCGGGGAGCCCGACGATGAGTGATCTGGAATTCGACTATGTCGTCTGCGGCGCCGGTTCGGCCGGCTGCACGGTCGCCGAACGCCTGTCGCGAGATCCCGGTGTCAGCGTCCTCGTGCTCGAGGCCGGCGGCAGCGACAACAGCCCGATCATCCGCACGCCGATGCTGCTGCAATACGCGGTGACCGGCGAGCAGTTCAACTGGGGCTACTGGACCGAGCCGCAAAAACACCTCAACGACCGCAAGCTGCTCTGGCCGCGCGGCAAGACGCTGGGCGGCTCCTCCTCGATCAACGCCATGCACTACATGCGCGGCGCGAAGGAGAATTACGACGAGTGGGAAAAGGTCTATGGCGCCGAGGGCTGGGGCTGGAAGAACGCCCTGCCCGCCTTCAGGGAGGTGCAGCACCAGACCCGCGGCGAAAGCGAGCTGCATGGTACGGGCGGCCCGCTCTGGGTGTCCGACATTGCCCCGCTGAACCCGCTGACCGAGGATTTCCTCAAGGCTGCCGACCAGCTGCAATACAAGCGCAATGCCGACTTCAACGGCCCGGCCCAGGAAGGGTTCGGCCCCTATCAGGTCACCCAGAAGAACGGTAAGCGCTGTTCCGCCGCCGACGCCTTCCTGCGTCCGGCGCTGGAGCGTGAGAACTGTTCGGTGCGCACCGGCGCGATGGTGCGGCGGGTCGTGCTGGAAAACGGCCGCGCCACCGGCGTGGAGGTCGATCTGGACGGTGAAATCACCGTC
Organism: Maricaulis sp.; assembly: GCF_039978735.1. Taxonomy (GTDB): domain Bacteria; phylum Pseudomonadota; class Alphaproteobacteria; order Caulobacterales; family Maricaulaceae; genus Maricaulis. The sequence goes on along the minus strand of NZ_JBDWAS010000012.1, from coordinate 13,772 downwards.
ATCACGGCGCGCAAGGAAGTGATCCTGTCCGGCGGCGCGATCAATTCGCCCCAGACCCTGCTGCTCTCGGGGATCGGCCCCGCCAACGAGCTGCGCGAGGCGGGCGTCTCGGTCGAGCACGACCTGCCCGGCGTCGGCAAGAATCTGCAGGACCATCTCGACGTCACCGCCCAGGTCTGGACGAAGTCGGCGACCTCGATCGGCAATTCCCTGCGCTCCCTGCCCCAGCACATGTACATGGTGCTGCGCTGGGCGCTGCGCGGCGACGGACCGTTCACGGTGAACCCGGTCCAGGGCGGGGCCTTCATCAAGTCGGCCTATGCCGGCGACCTGCCGGACCTGCAGCTGGTCTTCATTCCGGCCATCTCCAATCCGCACGGCATGGAGAAGACACGCGGTCACGGCATCACCCTGCATGTCTGCCAGCTCTATCCGAAGAGCCGCGGCGAGATCACGCTGAAATCGACCGATCCGCACGACCATCCGGCCATCCAGCCCAATTATCTGGAGGAGGAATGGGATCTCGATGTGATGACCGATGGGCTGGCCAAGGTGCGCGACATTCTCAACGCGCCGGCCTTCGACCATGATCGCAAGGCCGAACGCTATCCGGGTCCCCATGTGGCCACGATGGCGGATTTGCGGGACGATGTGCGTGCGCGGGCCGAGACGCTCTACCATCCGACATCGACCTGCGCGATGGGATCGGGCGAGCTGGCCGTCACCGACAGCCGCTGCCGCGTGAAGGGCGTCGATAGTCTGCGGGTGGTGGACGCCTCGGTGATGCCCCGCCTCGTTGGCGGCAATACCAATGCACCGACCATCATGATCGCAACCCGGGCTGCAGCGATGATCGCCGAAGACAATGCCTGACAACACTCACCGACCGGCCGAAGGAGGCTGACATGAGCGAAGCCGAAGCCAAGCAGATCGAACGCATGAAGGCGGTCCTGGAAGCCCAGAAGGCGGCCTTCCGGACCGAGCGGCACCGGCCGCTGGACAAGCGCAAGGCCGATCTCGACCGGATCGCCGGCCTGTGCCGCACCAATGCCGACGCGATCGCCGAGGCGATCTCGAAGGATTTCGGCAACCGGGCGCGCGAGGAAAGCGTGATCGCCGAGATCGCCTTTGTCATCCAGGATGCCGAGCACACGAAGAAGCATCTCGCCAAATGGGCAAAGACCCGCAAGGCCGGCGTGCCGATGACGCTGATGCCGGGCAAGGCGGAGATCCGCCGCGAGCCCAAGGGCGTCGCCGGCATTGTCTCGCCCTGGAATTATCCCTTCCAGCTGGCCATGGCGCCACTGGTCGCGGCTCTGGGAGCCGGCTGCCGGGCGATGATCAAGCCGTCCGAATACACGCCCGCCACGGCCGAGCTGATGAAGCGCCTGCTGGCCGATGCTTTCGAGGAAGACCATGTCGCCGTGATCACCGGCGGCCCGGCAGTGGGCGAGGCTTTCACCAAGCTGAAATTCGACCATCTCTTCTACACGGGCTCGACCCAGGTCGGCCGTCTGGTCGCCAAGGCCGCAGCCGAGAACCTGGTGCCGGTGACGCTGGAACTGGGCGGCAAGTCGCCGGCCATCGTCACGCCGGACTACCCGCAGGACGCGGCCGCCAAATCCATTGCCTGGGGCAAGCTGTTCAATGCGGGCCAGACCTGTGTGGCGCCCGACTATGTGCTGGCTCCGAAAGGCTCTGAACGGGCCCTGGGCGAGGCGATCATCAATGTCGCTGCGCACCAGTTCCCCGATGCTTCGAGCGATGATGCCTATACGGCCATCGTCTCCGACCGGCATTATGAGCGCCTCAACGCCATGATCGAGGAAGCCCGCCAGGGCGGTGCCGAGATCCTGCAGCCCGAGCATGACGCCCAGGCCGCACAGGCCGCCCGCAAGATCCCGCCGACCGTGGTGCTCAACCCGCCGGCCGATGCCGCGGTGATGACCGAGGAAATCTTCGGACCGGTCCTGCCGATGGTCGGCTACAGCGAACTCGATGCGGCGATCGATTTTGTCGGCGACCGCGACCACCCGCTGGCGCTCTATGTCTATTCGACCGACAAGACGCAGGCGCAGCGCGTGCTGGACGAGACGATGTCCGGCGGCGCAGCAGTCAATATCAACCTCCTGCACCTGTCAGTGCCCGACCTGCCCTTCGGCGGCGTCGGCGCTTCGGGCCAGGGCGCCTATCATGGCGAGGCGGGTTTCCTCACCTTCACCCATGAACGCTCGGTCTTCTCGACCGGAAAATGGCACCCCTCCCGCCTCCTCGCCCCGCCCTACGGCAAGATGTTCGAGACCGTGGCGAAACGGCAGATGAAGTAGTGCAAGCCACGGCCTCCCTCTCCCCCGGGAGAGGGATCGAGGGAGAGGGGGAAGACACCGCCTTTGGTGATCGAAGCGCCGGCCCCGGGCTGTCCCCCTCATCCGCCCTTCGGGCACCTTCTCCCCAGGGAGAAGGGGTTGAGCATGCATCCTGCGCGCACTTCGATACCGGACAGCCAACCCTTCGCCGGTGTAGATTGCCCGGGAATCACACGCATCAGGACACCCGCCCATGTCACTTCCCCTCACCGGAAAACGCGCGCTCATCACCGGCTCCAGCCATGGGGTCGGCCTCGCCGCTGCTCATCTGTTTGCTGCCCAGGGCGCCGAAGTCGTGCTGCACGGCAATGCCAATATGGCCGATGCCGACAAGGCCGTTCAGGACATCGGACCGGCCGCGCTCGGTGCTGTCCAGGCTGACCTGTCGCGCCCCGGCGGCGGACGCGACCTCTACGACGCCGCACTGCACCTCGCCTCGGGCCGGCTCGACATCATCGTCAACAATGCCGGCATCCACCCTGCCAGCCCGCTTGACGCCAGCGACGCCGACTGGGAAGCGGTCTGGGCGCTGATCCTGCAGGTCAATCTGATGGCCATGGCCGATATCTGCCGCGCCGCCATTCCGGAGATGGCCGCCAGCGGCGGCGGATCCATCATCAATATCGCCAGCCGGGCGGGCTATCGCGGCGAAGACCGCAATCACATGGCCTATGCCGCCTCCAAGGGCGCCGTTCTCGCCATCACCAAGACGATCGCCCGGCAATGGGGCGCCAACGGCATCTACGCCTATGCCCTCGCTCCCGGCTGGATCGATACACGCATGGGCCCGCAGCACGCGGCCGACCGCGAACGCGCCAAGGCCGAAATCCCGATCGGCGACCTCGCCCAGCCCGAGGAAATCGCCGCCATGTGCGCCTTCCTCGCCTCCGGCGCCTGCCGCAGCGCCACCGGCAGCTGCATCGACATCAACGGCGCGAGCTATGTGAGGTAGGCTCTCATTCACGTCCGGTTTCCGCGAGCGGCGGGCCTTGCGGCTCCCTACATGTCCACCCGGAATTTGCGATTTCGAGGAGGATTGTCGCATGACGCAGGGAGATCTCGCCCGCCGCTTTGCCGCACTGCATGTGAAGGGCGCGCCGCTGGTGCTGTACAATATCTGGGATGCCGGCTCGGCGGCCGCTGTGGCGAAGGCCGGCGCCAGGGCGCTGGCGACGGGCAGTGCGTCCGTCGCGGCGGCCCAGGGCTACAAGGATGGCCAGGCCCTGCCGCTTGAGGCCCTGCTGGCCACGGCCCGGCGCATCGTCGAGACAACTGAACTGCCGGTGACAGTGGATTTCGAGGGCGGCTATGCCGAAGCGCCCGCCTCGCTGGCCGCCAACACGTCCCGCCTGATCGAGACCGGCGCGGTGGGCGTCAATTTCGAGGACCAGATTGTCGGCGGCGACGGCATCCATCCCGTCGAGGTCCAGGCGGACCGGATCCGGGCGATCCGCAAGGCGGCCGACGAGGCCGGCATCCCGCTCTTCATCAATGCGCGGACCGATCTCTTCCTGAAGGAACGCGATGCGGACCGCCAGGCGGCGCTGATCGGTGACGCCGGGACCCGCGCTGCGGCCTATGCCGAGGCCGGGGCGAGCGGTTTCTTCGTGCCGGGGCTGGGCCGGGAGGACCTGATCGAGCGGATCTGCGCCGCATCACCTCTGCCCGTGAATGCGATGATGATGCCCGGCATGCCGGACCGCGAACGCCTCGCGGCCCTGGGCGTGGCCCGTATCAGTCACGGTCCCTTCCCCTATCTGGCGATGATGGATGCCCTCAAGAGCGCGGCAGCCGAAGCAATCGGAACACCGGTCCCGGCCTAGCCGGGGCCACCATCCGGCATGGAGTCGGGGTCGAGGCCCATGGCGGTCATCCGGTCGCGCCAGCGCTGGCGGGCGAGGATCTGCATGTCCTCGACCGTGTCGGCCTCGTCGGTGATTTCCAGGCCGAGCAGCGTCTCGACCACATCTTCCATGGTCACCAGGCCTCGCAACGTGCCGAACTCGTCGACCACCATTGCCAGATGCCCTTTCGACCGGGTCAGCCGGTCAAAAGCGGCGGACGCGCTGATATCGTCGCGCAGGGTGACGACCTCGCGGCTGAACTCGGCAATGGTCCGATCGAACTCATCGCGCGCCTGGGCGAGGAGCAGATCGGACTTGAGAACATAGCCGCTGACATGATGCGCAGTGCTGTCGAAGACCGGCAGGCGCGAGAACGGCGTCTGGGCGTGGGCATCGAAGAAGGCGCGCACCGTCTCGTCTCCATTGACCGAGACCATGACGGAGGCCGGCGTCATGATGTCCTCCACCTTCAGCCGGTGCAGGCGCATCAGGTTGGAGACGACCGCCAATTCCTTGTCGTCGAGCACGCCTTCGCGGGCGCCGATCTCGGCCATCGCCCGCATCTCGTCGCGCGAGAAGGTGAAAGCGCTTTCGCCGGATCGCGCGATCACGCCGGTCAGCTTCTCGGAGAACCAGACAAAGGGTGTCATCAGCCGGGTCAGCCAGAGCACCATCCGGCCCACGGTCGGCGCCAGGGACTGCCAGTGCACGGCACCGAGCGTCTTGGGGATGATTTCAGACAGGACCAGGATCAACAGGGTCAGGATCGCCGAGGTCAGGCCGACGAATTCATTGCCGAACACCACGATCGCCTGGGCACCGACGCCGGCGGCGCCGACCGTGTGGGCAACAGTGTTCAGCGTGAGAATGGCGGCCAGCGGCCGGTCGAGATTGGCCTGCAGGGTCTGCAGGGCCTCGCTGGCGGGATGTTTCTTGCGGCGCAGCGCCTCGACATGCGCCGGCCGGACCGACAGCAGAACGGCTTCCGAGATCGAACACAGGAAGGACACGACAAGCGCGAGGGCCAGATAGGCCAGGAGAAGCGTCATTTATGGGCCGTCATGGGCAGCTGCAGCATGGATACGCGACCGGTCTAGCCTGTTTCGCGATCCATGCCGAGCCTTACCGCAAGGGCCGCCTATCGCATCCGCATCTCGCGCAGGGTGCGGACATCGCGCGCCCGTACGGCCTCGCCATTCTCGTCCAGGCGCCGGGCCAGTTTGGCCAGAATGTCCGGTGTCGGCAGGTCGTGCATGGACACAGCGCCGCTCATGAAGGCGCTGGTGCTGGCTTCCGCCCAGACCGCCCAGTGCGTGTTGCCATCACCATCAACCAGACCAGCCGCATCGATCTGCGGCCAGCCGGGTGTCTGAGCCGTCTCCAGCTCAATCCGCACCGAGGCCGGACGGACACCGTCCGGAAGCGCAAAACGCACGACCGGCGCGCCGTCCTCCGAGGTTGTCCGCTGCGCATCGCCGGTACCGAGGACGATATCGCCGGGCTCAATCCGGACCTGACGCAGCGCATCGGGGATCTGGGTGAAGTGGATGTCCAGATAACGTGCATCGGCCGGAGTCTCGAAGCCCAGTTCGAGCCATTCCTCACCGGCATCGGCTGTCGCCGGTGCCCAGGCGTAGGCGGTTTCACCGACCCCGCCATCGGGCGTGCCCACGGCCTGGGAAGCTGCGGCACTTGCGACCGGCATATCGCTCCAGTCCAGCGTGTCGAGATAGGCGCTGGCCGCCTCGACACCGTCGGCCTCGAGAACCGCGAGCGCGTCGGCCAATGGCGACGGCGGCACGGCCGCATCGCCGGGACGGTCGAGCATGCGCGTATAGATCAGCCCGCGCAGGAGGGCGAGCGAGCCGGAACGGCCGGCGCGGGAATTGTTCTGCACGGCTGCAGCGACCAGATCGTCCGGGCGATTGTCGATCATCAGCACGGAGAGATAGCCATCCGAAGCGCCCGATGCGACCCAGGCCATGGCGTCCTCGCCCAGACCGACCCGCATCCAGCCCATGGCATCATCGCCATCCGACCCTTCCGCCGGGATCCCGGCGAGCATGATGTCCAGGCTGGCCGGCGCGATCAGGTCACCGGCTTCCAGCGCCCGCCCGAAGCGTACGAGGTCATGGGCCGTCGTGAAGATACCGCTGGCGCCGGGCAGGCCGCCGCGGAAATCCGTCACGTCGACCGGAACGCGCGTCACAAGGTCCGGCATGTCGACCCCTGTCGCGATCAGTGCGGGGTTTTCGGGCACGCCATAGGTCGTTGCCTCAAGACCGGCCGGAACCACGATCCAGTTTTCCAGAAGCGCGGAATAGGTCTGGCCGGTGGCCCGTTCGAGAACCAGTGCGAGCAGGGCGTAGCCGGTATTGGAATAGGTGTAGCGCGCGCCCGGCCCGGATTGCGGCCCCACCGCGTTGAGCGCCCGAACCATGGCGTCCGGACCGTCCTCGCCAGCCCCGAGTGCCTCGGTATGATCACGCATCAGCCCGCCCGTGTGTTCGAGCAGGTTGCGCAGCGTCACCTCGCCATAGGCCGCGGCGTCGAGCTCGGGCACCCAGTGCACAAGCGGATCGTCGAGCGACAAATCGCCGGTTTCAGCCGCATGCAGGACCAATGTCGCGGTGAATGTCTTGGTGATCGAGGCGATATGAAACCGGGTGTCCGGCGTGTTCGCCCGGCTTTCCTCTACATCGGCATAGCCGAAGGCCCGTTCGAAAACCGGCGCGCTGGCGGTCTCGACCCGGACCACGCCTTCAAACTGGCCGCCCTGGGCCATGGCATCGAGAAAATCGTCAAGTGGCGTCGCGGCTGCGAGCGCTGTCCCCAGCAGCACGCCTGCAATATCGGTGATCATAAGGTCCCTCCCTCTGTCATCGCGACCACGATGCGGAAGGAAGCCCCCCCGGATGCAAACGAGCGGATTACATTTCGCTCACATCCGGGGGGATCGATCCTATTCTGCCGCGATGGCGGTTCGACCTGCACGGTAGAGCGTGCCGGGACGTGCGCCGGTCAGCTGCCCCTTCTCCATGACGATCTCACCGGACACGATCGTCGCGTCATAGCCGCGCGCACCCTGCAGCAGGCGCTGGCCGCCGGCGGGCAGGTCCTTCTCCATATGCGGCGGTTCGGACTGGAGATTGTCGAGGTCGATAATATTGATATCGGCCTTCAGTCCCGCGCGCAGATAGCCGCGATCTGTCATGCCCAGATAGTCGGCCTGGGCACCGGTCAGCATGCGTACGACCTTTTCCAGGGTGAGGCGCCGTCCGCGTTTGCGGTCGCGCGTCCAGTGGGTGAGCATGTAGGTCGGCATGGACGCATCGCACACCGTGCCGACATGGGCGCCGCCATCGGACAGGCCGTAGAGCGCCTGGGGATGCTCCATCATCTCCAGCACATTGTCGTAGTTGAGCTCGGTGTAATTGTAGAGCGGCAGGTAGATCAGTTCCTGACCGTCGCGCTCGAGCAGCGTGTCATAGACCATCTCCATCAGCGGCACGCCCTTCTCGCGGGCCCGCGCGGCGAGCGAGCGCTCCGGCGGTTGCTCGTAGTCCGGCGGATCGCCGAGCTGGAAGAATTTCTCGGCCACCATCTCGATATGCTCCATCAGGAGATCGGCGAGCGGCGGCACGGAGGAGCCCGGCCCTGACAGCTTGTCGGTCTTCTCCGACAGGATCTGCGCCTTGAAAGCCGGTTCCTTCATCTTCGCGACGCGCTGGTCCAGCGGCAGGTGCGCGATGGTCTTGTAGCTGGGATAGCCCATGAAGGGATGGAAGGTGCAATTGAAGCCGAGGAAAACACCGATCGCACGCGGCGCCACTTGCATGCGGGCATCGACACCGTCCGCCTTCAGCTTCTCGGTCAGCGCAATCAGCTTCTTCCACTGATCCGGCGCGAAATCGCGCTGCATGAGAGAGAAGGAAAAGGGCCGGCCCGATGCCTTGGCATAGTCGGCGATGATGTTCCATTCCTCGTCGAAATCCTGCTCACCGCGTTCGAGATTGAAATCGGACACGGCCTGCACCACACCGAAATCCAGCCCTTTGAAGGCGCGGGCAATGCCGGTGAGCTCGTCGCGCGTGGACTCCGAGGACGGCGTCCAGTCGCCGTCGGCGGTCTTGTGCACATCCGACCGCCCCGTGGCGAAACCGATCGCACCGGCTTCCAGCGCCTCGCGGGTGAGCCGGCGCATGGTGGCGATGTCGTCGTCATTGGCCGGTTCGGAGAACACCGCCCGGTCACCCATGACATAGACCCGCAGCGGATCGTGCGGCACCATGGCGGCGATATCGATGGTGCGCGGCATTTTCGCCAGCGCGTCCATGTATTCCGGGAAGCTTTCCCAATCCCAGGTCAGCCCCTCGTAGAGCGCCGTACCGGGAATATCCTCGACACCTTCCATCAGCTTGATCAGCTTGTCGTGATCGGCTTCGCGCACCGGAGCGAAGCCGACCCCGCAATTGCCCATCACCGCCGTCGTCACGCCATGATCGATAGAAGGACGCAATTCCTCGTCCCAGCTGGCCTGGCCGTCATAATGGGTGTGGATGTCGATAAAGCCCGGCGTGACGATCCGGCCGCTGGCATCCAGCGTCCGCTTCGCCTCGCCCAGATCGGTGCCGATGGCGGCGATGCGCCCGTCCTTGACGGCGATCTCGGCAACACGCCCCTCGCCGCCCGAACCATCATGAATCGTGCCGCCCGTGATCTTCAGATCATACATGTCAGACCTCCCGGTTTCGCCCTCTTACGGGGCCGTTTTCGTCTCTCGCGCGAGTTTCAGCCAATCGAGGCCGCGGTACAAGCCGATCAGCCCGCTACCCGCTACGAGGTGCCAGATGCTCCACATGCCGGTGATCGCCGCCGCGCCACCCAGCCCGTCGAACTGGCTGAGCAGGATGATCAGGCCGAGACCGGAATTCTGGATGCCGACCTCGAAGGTCAGGGAGCGCCGGCTGGGCGCGTCCAGACGCAGCACACGGCCGCTCAGCGCACCGAGACCGAAGGCCGACGCGTTGTGGATCACGGCGATGGGAATGATGATCGCTCCGATGGCGAGAATGATCGTCCAGTTCTGCACCACGCCGACGACGATCAGAACGCCGATCCCGGCCAGCGACGCCGGCATCAGGACAGCGCGGATGCGCGCAGCAGTCCGCGGCCAGCGCGCCGCGACCAGCATGCCGGCCGCCAGCGGCACGGCCAGCAGCGTCACGGTCTGGGTCACGAAGGGCATGGGCGAGATCTCGAGCTGCTGCACCAATTGTGCGGTGGGCCCGTAGACCGACGACCAGAACAGGATCGAGACCGGCGTCGCCAGCGCGGCCGAAATGCTGGAAATGGTCGTCAGCGAGACCGAATAGGCGGTGTTCCCCCGCGCAAAATGGGTCAGCAGATTGGAGACATTGCCGCCCGGGCAGGACGCCACGACGAACATGCCCAGCGCGACACTGGCCGGCGGCGCCAGAATCAGCACGAGGCCGAGCGTGAGCAGCGGCAGTCCGAGGATCTGGGCGATGACCCCGCCGATCACGCGCACAGGCTGCTGCCGGACGGCCCGGAAATCCTCGATGTTCAACGCCAGTGCGACGGTGAACATCATCCCCATGAGGATGAAGGCCATCGCCAGCCGCGTTTGGTCATCAACTATGACTCGAAAAGAATCTATTTCAGCGTCGGTCACGATTACTTCCGTAAAAACAATGCCTTAAATTTTGAATGGCGTTTACATTGCCAGCCTAGGCCAGTTGCGACCAATTGTCATTGGCCTGCAAAGGGTCGCAAAACTCCACCAAATCTGTATTCTCCGACGCCAAACACGGCGCGAATCCAGCCGGGAACGCAACCGGCGGCCGTGTTTTCGGGCGGGAATGAGGCTCCGGAACGAGAGTCATCATTCCGATTTTTGCGTTTTTGGGAGGACCGCTTTGGGCAGCGGTCCGGAGTTTTGGGGGACCGGAAATGGGCCGGAAACGTTTCGACGAAATGTCGTGCGCGATTGCGCAAACCCTGAATCAGGTGGGCGACTGGTGGACACTTCTCATCGTCCGCGACGCGATGAAGGGTGCGCGCCGCTTCAGCGATTTCCATGAAAGCACCGGCATCGCCAAGAACATCCTCACCGACCGGCTGAACAAGCTGGTCGAGAACGGCATCATGGTGCGCGAGGAAGTCGGCGTGCGCGGACAGCGTCAGGAATACGTACTGACCGAACGCGGCGAGGCCCTTTTCCCGATCCTGATGGCGATGCAGCAGTGGGGCGACAAGTGGATCTACGGCGAAACGGATGCGCCCGTCGAAATGTATGACGCCCGCACCGGCGACCCGCTGGCACCGATCCAGGTGGCCAATCATCGCGGCGAGGAAGTCACCCATCGCGATGTCGCTACCCGCGACAAGTCCGGCAAGATGCGCGAAGCGGGATAATCCCCCTCCGGTTTTGAATCGACATGAACATTGTTCACTCCTAGTCTGACGGCAAAACTGCCATCATGTCAGGGAGGGGACACACGACATGAATCGACTCGTCTTTGCCGCGATCGCCGGCACGGCCGCGCTGACGCTTGCCGCCTGTGGCGGCCAGCCGGAACGCGATATCACGACCGCTGACCGCGATTACCAGAACCAGCTCATCGAACAGCTGATCGATGCCCAGCCCGGCGATGTGATCGAGATTCCCGAAGGCGTGTTCGCCTTCGACCGGTCGCTCAGCCTGACAGTCGACGGGGTCACCATCCGCGGTCAGGGCGCCGACCGCACCATCCTGTCCTTCCAGAACCAGTCCCAGGGCGCCGAGGGCCTCCTCGTGACGGCCAGCGACTTCACCATCGAGAACCTCGCCATCGAGGACACGGTGGGCGACGGGCTGAAGGTGAATGAGGGCGAGAACATCGTCATCCGCGGCCTGCGGGTGGAATGGACCAATGGTCCGGACACGCGCAATGGCGCCTATGGCATCTACCCGGTGCAGACCACGAATGTGCTGGTCGAGGATTCCATCGCCATCGGTGCGGCCGATGCGGGCATCTATGTCGGCCAGTCGCGCAATGTCGTGGTGCGCCGCAATCGCGCCGAGCGGAATGTCGCCGGTATCGAGATCGAGAACACGATCGGCGCCGACGTCTATGACAATGTCGCCACGGAAAACACGGGCGGCATCCTCGTCTTCAACATGCCCAACCTGCCGCAGCCGGGCTATCGCACGCGCGTCTACGACAATCACGTCTTCGCCAACAATACCGGTAATTTCGGCCATGAAGGCACGCCGGTCGCCTCGATCCCGGCGGGCTCCGGCATCGTCATCAATTCCAATGACGAGGTGGAGATCTTCAACAACACGATCGCCGATAACCGCACAGCCAACATCATCGTGTCGTCGCTGCATTCGACGGGGTATTCGGATTATGCCGTCCAGCAGGACTTCGACCCCTATCCCGAAGGCATCCACATTCACGGCAACACCTTCTCCGGCGGCGGCGACAATCCCGACGGGCTGGACCTGCAGGGCCTGAAAATCCTTGTTGCCGGACCGCTGGGACGCCTGCCGGACGTCCTGTGGGACGGGTATTACAACGCAGACAAGATGGTCGATGGCGCGATGCCCGACGACCGTCGTATTTGCCTGGACAACGGCGAGTCCGAGATCGTCAATGCAGACGGGCCGAACGGGTATGAGAATCCGGCTGTCGTGACCGATGATCACCGCTGTTCCCTGCCGCCCCTGCCGGCGGTCGAACTGGCGCTGGCCGAATAGGCGCTCCATGCTGCGTTTCAGTGTACTGGCCCTGGCCCTCCTGACCGCCGCCTGCGGCGGACGGGAGGCCGCCACGCCGCAATTCATCGAGACCGGGAATCCGGCCCTCTTGAGCGAATGGGGCATGATGGCGTCGGACGGGCGATCGCTCGTCCTGAGTGACGGGGTCGTGCCCTACGATCTCAACACGCCGCTATTCTCCGACTATGCCCACAAGCAGCGCACGGTGTGGATGCCCGAAGGCATCAGCGCGACCTATCGCGAGAATGACGTGCTGGACTTTCCGGTCGGCACCGTCATCACCAAGACCTTCTACTATCCGCGGGCCGGTACGCCGGACGAGGTTCGCAGCACGCTGCAGACCGCGCCCGGATGGCGGCCGGACGGTCTCGATCTTGCCGGGATACGCCTGGTGGAGACGCGTATCCTGGTCCATCGCGAAAGCGGCTGGCTTGCCCTGCCCTATGTGTGGAATGCCGATCAGACCGATGCCGAGTTGCGCCGGGCGGGTGAGATCATCCGCCTGACCGCCACCGATGCCGACGGCCGCGAACAGGACTTTGCCTATGCCGTGCCGAACGCCAATCAGTGCGCCGGCTGCCACGCGGTGAACAATACGACGCGGCAGATCCAGCCGATCGGCCCCGCCCCGCGACATATCAATCGCGACTATGCCTATGCCGGCGGTACACAGAACCAGCTGGAACGCCTCCACGCGGCCGGTTATCTGGGCGACTGGCCGGGCGCGGAGGCGACACCGCGCGCAGCGAACTATCTCGACACCGCGCAGCCGCTGGATACCCGCGCGCGCGACTATCTCGACATCAATTGCGCGCATTGCCACAACCCGTCCGGTCCGGCCGACACGTCGGGCCTGCACCTGCAGCACGACGCCCCCACCGGCCCCAATCTGGGCCTGTGCAAACTGCCGATCGCGGCGGGTGGCGGCACGGGCGGGCGGCGCTTCGGGATCATGCCGGGCGAGCCGGAGGAATCCATACTCCTCTATCGATTGGAGACGAACGATCCCGGCGCGATGATGCCCGAACTGGGGCGCGCAATCCGGCATGAGGAAGGCATTGCCCTGATCCGACAATGGATTTCAGAGCTGGACGCGGATTGCCAGGCGCGCGGCTAGACTTCCCCTGTCACGCGAATTTCGCGAACCGGCATATTGAGAGAGGCGAGCCGCAGGGTTAACGTCGCGGCTGGCGCGTCACGACAATCGGACAATCCAGCCAGACGCGCCGTCAACGGGGAGATCATCCATGCTTCTGACAACCCTTGCCGCCCTCGCCCTGCAAGCCGCACCGGCCGAGATGCTGGTCGAGAACGCGCTTCAGGTGTCGACCGCCCAGGGCAGCTACGTCACCCATTTCAATGCTGACGGGACCTACACCACGAATATCGGGATCGAAGGCACCTGGGAAATCCGCGGCAATGAAGTCTGCGTCGAGCGCTCGACCGGCGAACACGGCTGTGCACCGATCCAGGAAAATCTCGAACTCGGCGCCAGCTGGGAAGGCGAGAATGCCGCAACCGGCGAAACGGTGACGTACACCATCGTCGCACGCGAATAGGCTTGCGGGACACCGGAAAGAAGAAGGGGCGCTCCTGCCGGGCGCCCCTTTTTGTTCAAGTCCCGATCGCGACAGCGCGCCTAGGCCGCGGACTCAATTGCGCGCATCCAGATCCTTGCTGAAGCGAGAGCGATTGCGGCGAGGAAGTTGGCGGCATGCTTGTCGAAGCGCGTTGCGATCCGCCTGAACTGCTTGAGTTTGCAGAAGAAACGTTCGA
>NZ_JBDWAS010000011.1:0-56895 GCF_039978735.1 Maricaulis sp. | reverse complement strand
GGCGCTTTAAAGCGCCGCCGCTCTCAATGCGATCAGGACTGGCCGGTCGCCGCAGCGACCTCGGCCGCGAAGTCCTCGGACTTCTTCTCGACGCCTTCGCCCAGCGCCATGCGCGCGAAGCCGGAGATCTCGACCGGCGTGCCCAGTTCCTTGGAGGTATCGGCCAGCACCTGCTCGATGGTGCGGTCCGGGTCCATGACGAAAGCCTGCTTCAGGAGCACGACTTCCTCGTAGAACTTGCGCATGCGGCCTTCCACCATCTTCTCGACGATGTTTTCCGGCTTGCCGGACTGACGGGCCTGGTCGGCGAACACTTCGCGTTCCTTGTCCGCCAGCGCCGAGTCGACGCCGTCGACATCGACGGAGACGGCCACGGCCGGCGAGCCGGCAGCGACGTGCATCGCGATCTTGCGACCCAGCTCGGCCAGCTTGGCGGCATCGCCGCTCGACTTCAGGCCGACCAGAACGCCGATGGCGCCCATGTCGTCCGCAGCCGGATTGTGGACATAGCTGGCGACCACGCCCGGCTCGGCCGTCACGACGGCGGCGCGGCGCAGGGCCATGTTCTCGCCGATCGTGGCGATCAGGTTGGTCAGCTTGTCCTCGACGGTGTCGCCGGACGCCAGCTTGGACGACTTCAGGGCGTCCACATCGCCGGACGTGCCGATCGCGAGCGCGGCAATTTCCTTCACCGCCGACTGGAACTTCTCGTTCCGGGCGACGAAGTCGGTTTCCGAGTTCACTTCGACGACGGCACCCTTGCCGCCTTCGGTTGCCACGGCAACGAGGCCTTCGGCAGCAACGCGGTCAGCCTTCTTGGCAGCCTTGGACAGACCCTTCTTGCGCAGCCAGTCAACGGCGGCTTCGAAGTCGCCATCGGTCTCGTTCAGCGCCTTCTTGCAGTCCATCATGCCTACGCCGGTCTTTTCGCGCAGTTCCTTGACGAGAGCAGCAGTAATCGCGGCCATCGGTATCTCCTGGATTATCGCTCGTGAAATCGAAGCTTACGCTTCGGTCTTGTCAGATTCAGACGACGTTTCCGTGGCAGCCTCGTCAGCCTTGGCGGCTTCGGCTTCCGTGGCAGCGGTCTCTTCGGCGGCGGTTTCCTCGACCAGCGCCTCGACCGGCGCTTCGGCTTCGCCCAGATCCATGCCCATGGCCATCTGGCTGTCGGCCATGCCGTCCAGCACAGCGTCGGCGATCAGGTCGCAATACAGGGCGATCGCGCGCGAGGCGTCGTCATTGCCCGGGATCGGGAAATCGATCGGGTCCGGATCGCAATTCGTGTCGACCACGGCGATGACCGGAATGCCCAGCTTCTTGGCTTCCTGGATGGCGATGCCTTCCTTGTTCGTGTCGATCACGAACATCAGGTCCGGCGTGCCGCCCATATCCTTGATACCGCCGAGCGACCGGTCGAGCTTCTCGCGCTCGCGGGTCAGCATCAGCTGTTCCTTCTTGGTCAGGCCGGCCAGACCGCCCTCACCTTCGAACATGGTTTCCAGCTCGCGCAGACGGGCGATCGAGTTGGAGATGGTGCGCCAGTTGGTCAGCGTACCGCCGAGCCAGCGCTGGTTCATGTAGTACTGGGCGCAGCGCGAGGCAGCCTGGGCCAGCGGTTCCTGGGCCTGACGCTTCGTGCCGACGAACAGGACGCGACCGCCCTTGGCAGCCGTTTCGCGCACCTTCACCAGGGCCTGGTGGAGCAGCGGGACGGACTGGGACAGGTCGATAATGTGGATGTTGGACCGTTCGCCAAAGATGAAGTCCTTCATCTTCGGGTTCCAGCGGTGGGTCTGGTGACCGAAGTGACAGCCGGCTTCGAGCAGCTGGCGCATGCTGAATTCAGGGAGAGCCATCGATTTTTCCTTTTCCGGTTGGCCTCCACGGAGCGGAGCCGCCCGCACATGCGAACGGCACCGGAGCGTCAGGCCTTCGGCCGGACGATGCCCCGTGTGCGTGATGGCGCGGCTTATAGGCCCAAGACGGCCGGTTTGGCAAGCGGGGCAAGGCGCTTCAGAGCAGCACACCACGCGGGCATATCACGATGTCCGGCCCTATCGCGCCGATGCTACGCCACTTCCACGGACGCGACACCGTCAACGCCTTTCAGGGCGGCCTGCAGCGCGCTGTCGGCGCTGTGCCGGCCCGGCAGGCGCAATTCCACCTCGCCGCCGCCCGCAATCGGCACGAAAAGATCGATCACGGCGTCCTTGGATACATCTGCCCGGCCATTGGCGCGCTCGAGGCGCGCATGGATGCGCGACAGCGCCGCCGCATCGTCCAGACGCACGCGCAGGCGCTCGGCGCAGATCTGCATGTCCAGCACTTCCAGCCGGTCGGCGAAGAAGGAAATCTGCTCGTCCCGCTCGTCGACGCGGCAATTCACCAGCACCGCCTGGCCGCTGTCGAGCAGATCGCGCGAGGTGCGCAGGAGTTCCGGCGCGATGAAGACCTCGAACTCGCCCGTAGGATCGGACAGCGTCACCCAGGCGAAACGCTCACCGGACTTGCTGGAGACGCGCTCCTGGCGGCGGCGCACCATGCCGGACAGGCGCAGCGCCGTGGCCCCGTCGGCGACACGCGCCGGCGCTTCGGCATGAAACACCACGCCGCGGCCGGCCAGATGCTCGGCCATGTCATCCAGCGGGTGACCGGACAGGTAGAAGCCGATGGCGGACAATTCCGCATCCAGCCGCTGGGTCGCGGTCCAGGGATCGGGCTGCGGCAGGCGCGGACGCTCAAGTGCGACATCATCCCCGCCGCCGCCGAACAGGCTGGCCTGGGCACTCTCGCGCTGCTGCGCGGCGTGCTGGGCCATGGAGAGCAGGGTTTCCGCACTTTCCAGCACGCGGGCCCGGTCGGGATCGAGACTGTCGAACGCCCCGGCCCGCGCCAGGTTCTCGAATGTGCGCTTGTTGACATGCCGCGGATCGACGCGCTCGGCGAAATCATAAAGATCCTTGAAAGGACCGTTCTCCGCACGCTCGGCGACGATATGTTCCATGGCGGAGAAGCCGACATTGCGGATCGCGCCGAGCGCGAAGCGGATCGTGCCCTCCTCGACCGAGAAATCGGCCTCGGACGCGTTGACGTCCGGTGGCCGCACCTCGATCCCCATGCGGCGGATTTCCTGGAAGAAGGCGGCCAGCTTGTCGGTATTGGCCGCGTCGAGCGACATCAGCGCCGCCATGAACTCGACCGGATAATTGGCCTTGAGATAGCCCGTGCGATAGGCGATCGCGGCATAGGCGGCGGCGTGGGACTTGTTGAAGCCGTAGCCGGCGAACTCGGCGACGAGTTCGAAGATATACGACGCCTTCTCGCGGCTCACGCCCTTCGCTTCGGCGCCCTCGAGGAAACGGACTTTCTGCTTGTCCATCTCCTCCTTCTTCTTCTTGCCCATGGCGCGGCGCAGAAGGTCGGCTTCACCGAGCGAGTAGCCGGACAGGATCTGCGCGATCTGCATCACCTGTTCCTGGTAGATGATGACGCCGTAGGTTTCCTGCAGCACGCCTTCCAGATCGGGATGGAGGCAATCGACCTCGGCCCGGCCGAACTTCCGGTCGACATAGACGTCGATATTCTTCATCGGGCCGGGACGGTAGAGCGAGATCAGGGCGATCAAGTCCTCGATCGCGTCCGGCTTCATCTTCTTCAGCGTGTCGCGCATGCCCGAGCTTTCCAGCTGGAACACGCCGATCGCATGGCCCGACTGGAGCAGATCGAACGTCGCCTTGTCGTCGAAGTCGATCCCCTCGATATCGGGAACCTCTTTGCCGGCCGAGGCGATATAGCCCAGCGCGCGGGCGATCACGGTGAGGGTTTTCAGACCCAGGAAGTCGAACTTCACCAGGCCCGCCGGCTCGACCCATTTCATGTTGAACTGGGTGGCGGGAATATCGGAGCGCGGATCGCGGTAGAGCGGGACAAGCTCGGACAGTTTGCGGTCGCCGATCACGACACCGGCGGCGTGGGTGGAGGCGTTGCGGAAGAACCCCTCCAGCCGCAGCGCGACCGTCAGCAGGCTGTCGACGGCATCGTCGTCGCGGCGCATCTCCTCGAGCTTGGGCTCGATCTTGAGCGCCTCGGCCAGGGTGACCGGATTGGCCGGATTGGACGGCACCAGCTTGGCCAGCTTGTCGACCAGGCCGAAGGGCAATTGCAGCACCCGGCCGGTATCGCGCACCACGGCGCGCGCCTGCAGCGTGCCGAAGGTGATGATCTGCGCCACGCGGTCATGGCCGTAGCGCTCCTGCACATAGCGGATCACCTCGCCGCGCCGCTCCTGGCAGAAGTCGACGTCGAAGTCCGGCATGGAGACGCGTTCCGGATTGAGGAAGCGCTCGAACAGGAGACCGAAGCGCAGCGGATCCAGATCGGTGATGGTCAGCGCATAGGCCACAAGCGAACCGGCGCCGGAACCCCGGCCCGGCCCCACCGGAATGTCATGCGCCTTGGCCCACTGGATGAAGTCCGAAACGATCAGGAAATAGCCCGGGAAACCCATCTGGCGGATAATGCCGAGTTCGAAGTCGAGCCGTTCGCGATAGGCTTCCTCCGGCGCGGCATCGGCGCCGGCGGCCAAGCGTTCGGTCAGCCCCTCATGGGCGCGGGCGACAAGCTCCTCGGCCTCGTCACGCCCGCCCTTGGTGGGGAAGCTGGGCAGGATGGGGGCGTGCGTGCGGACCCGGTAGGCACAGCGCCGCGCGATCTCCAGCGTGTTGGCGAGCGCTTCGGGGAGATCCGGAAAGCGCGCATTCATGTCGTCCGGCGAGGTGAGATAATGATCCGGCGTCACCCGGCGGCGGTCCTGCACCGAGACGTAGGAGCTTTCGGAGATGCACAGGAGCGCGTCATGCGCCTTGTGCATCGAGGGGTCCGGGAAATAGGCCTCATTGGTGGCGACCAGGGGCAGGCCGCGGCTGTACGCCTCCTCGACCAGCCAGTTCTCGGCCTCCAGCTCCTCGGCGAGACCGTGACGCTGCAGCTCGACATAGAGCCGGTCACCGAAAGCCGCCGAGAGACGCTCCAGCAGCCGGGTGGCTTCCGGCTGGCGCCCGCCGGTCACAAAGCGGTTGAGCACGCCGTCCGGACCGCCCGTCAGACAGATCAGGCCTTCCGCATGTTCGAGCACGAGGGCCAGCGGCACATGCGGCTCTTCCGACCCGTCAACGTCGAGATAGGCGGCACTGGACAGTGCCATGAGGTTTTCATAGCCGGTCCGGTCCTGCACCAGCAGCGCCAGCATGCCTTCCGGTTCGGCGCGCTCTCCCGGATGCGGGTCGACCGTGCGCACCGCGAGCGTGCAGCCGACGATCGGCTGGATCCCTGCCCCGGCCATCACCTCGGAAAACTCCAGGGCACCGAAGAGATTATTGCTGTCGGTCAGCGCAATGGCCGGCATGCCGTGCTCGCGGCAGGCCGACACCATCTGCGGCATGCGGATCGCGCCTTCGAGCAGCGAATAGGGCGAACGGACCCGTAGATGCACAAAGGGTTGTTTCGCCGTCATCGCCCGCTCCGTCAGCGCTTCAGAACCTCCCCGCCACGCGCATCATCAGGGCCGAAGCCCGAGCGGCCGGACAGAAACCGGCCAGCGCGAGTCGAGAGACGAACAAACTACGCCAGGAACGCGTCAGGCGAAATCGGGCTTGCGAGCCCGATCTCAGTAAAGACCGCCGCAAAGGCCTCCGGCGCACGCTGCAAAACCCCTCGCGCCCGCGCTCGCGAACACCTCAGGCTGCGCCGAGCACGCTTCCCCACATGGCGATCATCCAGGCGAAACCCAGTACGGCCGTGGCGGCAGAGACATCTTGAAGAACGCGGCGCATGACAACCTCCCGAATTCATGTTCCGGTTTTGTTCTATTTCGGCACAAGCATCGCGTCAAGCAGAAAGTTCCACAAATGTTCCGTCAGACATGTTCCGGGAATATCTAGGCCGTTTCCGGGCTGTAGGGCGTGAGATGCCCGTCCTGGAAGGTCACGACACGGTCCATCCTGGCCGCGAGGTCGTGATTATGGGTCGCCACCAGGGCGGCGGCCCCGGCATCGCGCACTGTCTCGCGGAAAGCCTCGAACACGGTCGCCGAGGTGGTCGGATCGAGATTGCCGGTTGGCTCGTCGGCCAGCAGCACATGCGGTGCATTGGCCAGCGCGCGGGCGATGGCGACACGCTGCTGCTCGCCACCGGACAATTGCGAGGGCTGATGGGTGGCGCGGTCGGACAGGCCCAGGCGCTCGAGCAGGGCATCGGCCCGCGCGACGGCCGCCTTGCGCGGCACGCCGCCAATCAGCTGCGGCAGGACGATATTCTCGCGCGCATCGAATTCGGGCAGCAGGTGGTGGAACTGGTAGACAAAGCCGATATCCCGGCGGCGGATCGCCGTGCGCTGCCGGTCGGACAGGCCGCTTGTCGCCGCGCCGCAGACAACCACTTCCCCGCCATCGGGCCGTTCCAGCAGCCCGGCCGCGTGCAGCAGCGAGGACTTGCCGGAACCGGAAGGTCCGACCAGGCCGACGATCTCGCCGGGCATCAGGGTCAGGCTGACCCCGCGCAGCACTTCCAGCGTGTCGGCTTCGGTCACATAGGTGCGCACGATGTCGCGCAGATCGAGGACGGGATCACTCATAGCGCAGCGCCTCCACGGGATCGAGACGGGCGGCCCGCCAGGCCGGCGGCAAGGTCACCAGAAGCGAGACGATGAAGCCGAACACCGAAATGAAAGCCACCTCGCCCCAGTCCAGCTTGGCCGGAATGCGATAGAGGAAATAGACGCTGGGATCCCAGGGATTGGTGCCGGTCGTCCAGGTGATGAAATCCTGGATCGGCCCGATATTCGCCACGAAGAGAATGCCCAGGAGTATGCCGGCCAGCGTGCCCAGAACGCCGATCGAGGCGCCGACGATCAGGAAAACCCGCATCACCGAGGCCTGCGTGGCGCCCATGGTGCGCAGGATGGCGATGTCGCGTCCCTTGTTCTTCACCAGCATCACAAGGCCGGAAATGATGTTCATCGCGGCGATCGCGACAACGATCGACAGGATGAGCCGCATCGCGGTGCGCTCGAATTCCAGCGCGTTGTAGAAGGCCGGATTGAGCTGGGTATAGTCGTAGGCCGCCGCATCGGGGCCGGCGAGCGCACCGATGCTTCCCACCATGCTGGCGGCCATGTCCGGATCGGTCAGCCGCACCTGGATCTGGTCGGTCCCCTCGCCCTTGGCAAAGAAGACCCGGCCCTGGTCCAGCGGCATGAAGGCCGCACTCTCGTCGATGGTCGACACGCCGGCAGCCAGGACCGCCCCGACATAATAGGCTTTCTGGTTGGGCCGCGCGCCGAACACGGTCGGCGTGCCCCGGGCCGTTGTGAAGGTCACGCGGTCGCCGACACCGACGGCAAGACGCCGGGCGATCCCCGAGCCCAGGATGATCGTGTCGCCGCCATTATGGCCCTCGCCGAAGCCGTCGAGATTGCCCTCGACAAGACCGGTGCGGCCATCCGGCGACGGATTGGCAATCACGTCCAGTGCGGCGACATCCTCCGGCTGGGTGCCCAGCACGACGATGACGCTCTGATAGCGCTCGGAGGACGCCAGGACCTGGCCCTGCACCACCGGATCGGCGCTGACCACGCCCGGCATCGCCTCAAGCTCGCGCACCAGCGCATCGACGCGCTCGGCATCGAGATTGCGCGTATCGACATAGACATGCGGCTGGAAGCCGAGCAGCTGGCTGAAGAGTTCCGCCCGGAAACCGTTCATGATCGACATGACAGCGATCAGGCCGAGAACGGCCAGGGTGATCCCGCCAAAGGAGATCATGGCAATCAGTGCCACGCCGCCATGCTTCCGCCGGGCCCGCAGATAGCGGAAGGCCAGCATGAATTCATAGGGCGAGAAGGGACGCGCGCCCCCGGCTGCACGGACCGCGGGATCAGCCATCGGCAAAAGCCCTTTCGGCGAGACGGTTGACGGCGTCCTCGGGCGAAAGCTCGTGGGTTTCGCCGGTGCGGCGCACTTTCAGCTCCACCTTGCCCTCTTTCAGGCCGCGCGGCCCGATCACGAGCTGGTAGGGCAAGCCGATCAGGTCGGCGGTGGCAAACTTGCCGCCCGGGCGTTCCGACGTGTCATCATAGAGCGGGTCGAGACCGGCTTCCGTGAGCTTGGCATAGGCGTCTTCACAGGCCGCATCGGCCTCGCCATCGCCGGCGCGCAGATTGAGAATGCCGACACCGAAGGGCGCGACTTCCTCGGGCCAGATACAGCCCTTCTCGTCGTGATGGGCCTCGATGATCGCGCCGAGGAGGCGCGACACGCCCACACCATAGGAGCCCATATGCACCGCCCGCTCCTTGCCGTCGGGATGCGTGACCAGCGCTTTCATCGGATCGGAATACTTGGTGCCGAAATAGAAGATATGGCCCACCTCGATACCGCGCGCCGTCAGACGGCGATCCTCGGGCACCCGGGCGAACACGTCGGGTTCGTGCATCTCGTCGGTCGCGGCATAGAGCGCGGTGCGCTGGTCGACCAGCGGCTGCAGATCGCCGTCGAAATCGACGTCCGTGCCCGGCGCGCCCATATCGACGAGATCGGCATGGCAGAACACCTCGCTCTCGCCGGTTTCCGCCAGCACGATAAACTCGTGAGACAGATCGCCGCCGATCGGCCCGGTATCCGCCTTCATCGGCACGGCCTTCAGGCCCATCCGCGAGAAGGTGTTCAGATAGGCGATGAACATCTTGTTGTAGGAGCGGCGGGCCGCCTCCTCGTCCAGATCGAAGGAATAGGTGTCCTTCATCAGGAATTCGCGGCCGCGCATCACGCCGAAGCGCGGGCGGATCTCGTCGCGGAACTTCCACTGGATATGGTAAAGCAGCTTGGGCAGATCCTTGTAGGACCGGCAATAGGAGCGGAAGATCTCGGTGATCATCTCCTCATTCGTCGGCCCGAACAGCATGTCGCGCTCGTGACGATCCGTGATGCGCAGCATCTCTGCACCGTAATCGTCATAGCGGCCGCTTTCGCGCCACAGATCGGCCGACTGGATGGTCGGCATCAGAAGCTCCACCGCACCGGCGCGGTTCTGCTCCTCACGGACGATCTGCTCGACCTTCTTGAGAACCTTCAGACCCAGCGGAAGCCAGGAATAGATGCCGGCGGATTGCTGCCGGATCATGCCGGCCCGCAACATCAGCTGGTGCGAGACGATCTGGGCGTCGGAGGGGGTTTCCTTGAGGACGGGCAGGAAGAAGCGGGACAGGCGCATGGGTGGGGAATTCCGCGATAAGAGGTTCAGCCCCCATTAGAACGCGTTGGGAAGCGATGACAAGGCACCTTCCCCGCCTGTGTCAGTCCTTTGCTGCGGGGCTCAGGCCTTCAGCGTCACACCGCTTTCCTGCGTCACCGCCTTGGCATAGCAGGCCCGGTCGATATCGCTGACTTCGACGGTGATGGACGCCACCGGCGTATCGAGCGCCTGCACGGCCGACAGGACGAGGTCCGACATCGCCGCCTTCTGCGCCGGCGTGCGCCCCGGCATGATCCGGGCCTCGGCATGGATGAAGGAATAGTTGTTGCGGCCATTGCGGTAGTGGCTGACAGGCACGACGCGCACCTTGATGTCGTTCGGATCGAAAAGCTCGCTCGCCTCCATGCCGTGAAAGACCGCATCGACCAGCCGGTCAGGGGTCAGACCCAGGGCGTCGAGATCGGAATGGTGCAGGATGACGTGCGGCATGGCTCAGGCTCCGGTTGAGGATCAGATGGTACAAGACATGGCGCCGGAGCGTGCCGGATACAATCGCAAGGCCGGATACAATCGCAAGGATCGGGTGGGCGCAGCCATTGGCCGGCGGCACAAGGTGATCATCACACCCAGGAGTGCCCGAGATGACCTTCCGTATCACCGGCCTGTCGCCGGAACCCTTCCGCCCCCTGTTCGGCCTGCCGGACGCCGACCTCGCCGCCCGCGGCATTGTCCGCAAGACCGTCACCGCCAAGCCCGGCTTTCCCTGCCGCATCACGCTGGACGATGCCGAGCCGGGCGAAAGCGTGCTGCTGCTTCATCATGAAAGCCACAGCGCCGACACGCCCTATCGCTCGGCCTATGCGATCTATGTCCGGGAGAATGCGGCCGAAGCCGCGCAGCTGACTGACGAGATCCCGCCCGTCATGCGTGGCCGCCCGCTGGCGCTGCGCCTGTTCGACAAGGACGGCATGCTGGCCGGCGCCGAGCTGGCTCTCACCGGCGATCCGCGCGCAGCCATCGAGGCCGCCCTCGCCCGCAGCGAGATCGCCTATATCGACGTCCACAATGCCGCGCACGGCTGCTTTGCCGCACGGGTCGAGCGCGCCTGAGCCCCTACTCGGCCTCGACCGGATAATAAGTCGGCGATCCCGGGCCGACCGGGAGGTCGAGGCCGAAAGTCCACAGGAAGAAGAAGCTGGACCACAACAGGAGGAAGAAGATGCTGTAGGGCAGCATCATCGCGATCAGCGTACCGACGCCCAGATTTTTGTCATAACGCGTTGCCCAGGCGAGGATGAGGCCGAAATAGCTCATCATCGGGGTGATGATATTGGTCGATGAATCCCCGATCCGGTAGGCCGCCTGGATCACTTCCGGGGCATAGCCGATCAGCATCAGCATCGGCACGAAGATCGGCGCGGTGACGGCCCACTGCGCCGAGGCCGATCCCAGTGACAGATTGATCACCGCACACATCAGGATGAAGAGGAAGAAGACCAGCGGGCCGGTCATGCCGGTATCCTGCAGGAATTGCGCGCCGGTGACGGCCGTGATCGCACCCAGATTGGTCCAGCCGAAGAAGGCGACGAACTGGGCGGCAAAGAAGACCAGGACGATGTAGAGGCCCAGGGCGCTGATCGCACCGGCCATGGCGTCGATCACGTCCCGGTCGGTCTTCATCGTGCCGGTGGCCCGGCCATAGGCATAGCCCGCCGCAATGAAGAAGATCAGGATCCAGACCACGAAACCGCGGAAGAAGGGCGACGCAATGCGGTCGCCGGTATCGGGGTTGCGCAGCACGCCCCATTCCGGTGCGAGGGTCAGCGCCATCAGCGCGAAAACGCCCAGAATGGCCAGGCCGGCCCAGAGCAGGCCCTTGCGCTCAACGGCCTCCAGCGGCTGCATCATGTGCTTGTCGAGCACGGTCTCGTCGGCCCGGGACGGATCGTATTTCCCCAGCTTGGGCTCGACGATGAAAATGGTCACGAGCGAACCGATAGCCGTGATCACGAAGGTGGAGGCGAACATGAAATACCAGTTCGCGGTCGCCAGGACTTCATAATCGGGATCAATCAGCCGTGCCGCTTCCTGGGTAATGCCGGCAAGCAGCGGGTCGATCGTGCCGATGAGCAGATTGGCGCTGTAACCGCCGGAGACACCGGCAAAGGCCGCGGCCATGCCGGCCAGCGGGTGCCGGCCCAGAGCGTAGAAGATCGCGCCGGCGAGCGGGATCAGCACGACATAGCCGACCTCGGAGGCCGTGTTCGAGAGAATGCCGGCGAACACGACGGCCACCGTCACCACGTGACGCGGCGCGGACAGCACCATCGCCCGGACGGCGGCAGACAAGAGGCCGGACTTCTCGGCCACACCGACCCCCAGCATGGCGACCAGCACCACGCCGAGCGGTGCGAAACCGGTGAAATTTGTGACGAGATTGGTCCAGATCCGGCGAATGCCATCGCCATCGAGCAGGCTGACAGCGCGGATCATGCCGTCCTCGGCGACACCGCGGGCGCCGGCCGGACGCGGATCCTCGACCGCAATCCCGAGCCAGCCGAACACGCCGGACAGCAGTACGATGCCGACGGCCAGGATCGCGAACAGGGTGACCGGGTGCGGCAGCAGATTGCCCAGCCATTCCACCCCGTCGAGAAACCGCGTGAAAACCCCGCGGCGCGGCGCGCCCCGTTCCGTCTGACCGTCACTCATGCGTGTCCCCTCACTGCCGGCCTGTCTCCGAAGGCCGTTATTCTAGCCCCAGCTGCCACCGGTGGGCATGTAGCGCGCCACCAGGCCGGATTCGTTGATGATGTAGTAGATGATCCAGATGCCGGAGGTGACGATGGTGCACCACCAGCCCTTCTTGAGCAGGTTGGGCGCCATCGGCGCACCCGGCTCGGATCCCGCCACGATATCACCGGCCTCTTCCTGCGAGCGCACCCCGATCGGCAGCATCATGAAGAAGACAAGCCACCACACGATCAGAAACACCACCAGCCCGTTGACCACGCCTACCCCGTCATCGCGGACGATGAAGCGCGACAGCCAGAGTACCGCGGCAATCCCCGGCAGGACGTATTGAGCCCAGCGCGGCATCAGACCGGTTCCTGCATGAGTTCAATGAGTTGTCCGTGGGAGTTCTTCGGATGAATGAAGATCACGGGCACGCCATGCGCGCCGATATAGGGCTCGCCCGTCCCCAGAACGGTTGCACCTTTCTCCACCATCGCATCGCGTGCGGCGACGATGTCGGGCACTTCAAAGCACAGATGGTGCTGACCGCCCCTGGGATTGCGTTCGAGGAATTTGTGGACCGGGCTGTCATCGCCCAGCGGCTCGAGCAGCTCGATCTCGGAATTGGCCAGATGCACGAAGGCGACGCGAACGCCCAGATGCGGGAAGTCCTTCGTCTCCGTCGCATCGTCCGCGCCGTAGAGCCCGGCATAGGTCGCCTTGGCGGCCTCGATATCCGGCACGGCCACGCCGACATGGTTCAGACGTCCGATCTTCATCTCAAACCTCCAGAATGATCACCTCGACCCAGGGCTTCTTGCCCCAGATCCGGTTTGCTTCGCGGCGCACCGCGCGGCGCACTTCCTCTTCCGCCGTTTCCACGTCACGGCGGTCGCGATTGGACAGACGGTCGAACGCCCGTTCGGCCTCGTCGGCCAGCGCGTCGAGGAATTCGTCCAGCGAGAAGGACCGGTCCTCGGCGACACCCATGGACCGCACATCGGGACCGGAGACCAGCTCGCCCTTCTTGCCATGCACCGCCATCGCAACCGTGACCTGGCCGGCATAGGCCAGCTTGCGGCGCTCGCGCATCGACAGGGCATTGGCATCGGTGACGAAATTGCCGTCCAGATGCAGACGGCCCGCCGCTGCCTCGTCGACAATCGACGCCCCGCCATCGGCACGCAGTTCCACCATGTCGCCATTGCGCACGGTGACGGCGTGCGGCACCTGCAGCTGGCGGGCAAAGGCCGCGTGCTCGATCAGGTGACGGCGCTCGCCATGCACCGGGATCGCCACTTTCGGCTGGGCCCATTGATACATCTGGGCCAGCTCGTCGCGGCAGGGATGGCCGGAGACGTGGATCGGACGGTTCTTCTCGGTGATGATCTCCACGCCACGCTCGGCGAGCCGGTTCTGCAGCTGGAAAATGCCGATATCGTTTCCGGGAATGACGCGGCTGGAGAAGATCACCGTATCGCCCGTACCCAGCGTGACATTGCGGTGATTGCCCTCGGCAATCCGCGACAGCGCGGCGCGCGGCTCACCCTGGGACCCGGTGCACAGATAGAGGATTTTCTCCGGCGGGAAGAAACCCGCCTCCTCTTCGCCGACGAAATCCTGCACATGGCTCAGCAGACCGACGGACTTGGCCGCCGCCGTCATGCGGTGCATGGACCGGCCCACAAGGCACACACGCCGGCCATTGGCCTCGGCCGCCTCGATCGCCGATTGCAGGCGCGCCACATTCGAGGCGAAGGCCGCGATGGCGACCTTGCCGGTCGTGTTCTCGCCGACCACCTTGATCAGCTCTTCCTTCACGCCCGCTTCCGAGCCGCTCTCACCCGGAGAGAAGACATTCGTGCTGTCGCAGACCATGGCCAGCACGCCCTCCTCGCCCAGCGCCGTCAGCGCGGACACGTCGGTCGTCTCGCCGATCAGCGGATCGGGGTCGATCTTCCAGTCGCCCGTGTGCAGCACCAGGCCGGCCGGCGTGCGGATCGCCAGACCGTTGGGTTCGGGAATGGAGTGGGTCAGCGTGATCAGCTGGATATCGAAGGGGCCGAGATCGAACCGGCTGTCGAGCGCGATCTCGTGCAGTTCGACCTCGTCCTCGAGACCGAACTCGCGCAGGCGGTCGCGCACCAGCCAGGCGGTAAAGGGTGTTGCCCATATCGGGCACTTAAGGCGGCGCCACAGGTGCGCGACGGCACCCATATGATCCTCGTGTGCATGGGTCAGGACCATGCCGATCAGATCGTCCCGCCGCTCCTCGATGAAGGCGGGATCGGGCATGATGATGTCGACCCCGGGAGTCGACAGGTCACCGAAGGTGACACCGCAATCGACGATGATCCATTTCTGGTCGTCCTCCGGGCCGTAGCCATAGAGGTTGAGGTTCATCCCGATTTCGTCAGAGCCGCCGAGCGGCAGAAAATACAAACTATCAGTCAAGGCTTCCGCCATTGAGTTTCCAGACTTCCATGAGGCCGCGAATGGTCAGATCGCCATCGTAATGGTCGATGGTGCGGGAGGCCCCTTCGAACAGGGACACCACGCCCCCGGTGGCGACCACCGTCATCGGCGCGCCCCATTCGGTCTTCAGACGGTTTACCAGACCATCGATGAGATCGATATAGCCCCAGAACACGCCGGACTGCATGGCGGAGACCGTATCCTTGCCCATCACGCGCTGCGGCTTGGCGATCGCGACCCGCGGCAGTTTCGCGGCGGCCGCGTGCAGGGCCTGCATGGACAGGTTGATGCCCGGCGCGATGATGCCGCCCTCGAAGGCCCCGTCGGCGCCGATCACGTCGAATGTCGTCGCGGTCCCGCTGTCGATGATGATCAGCGGCCCCTGATAGACCGAGCGCGCGCCCAGCGCGTTGACCAGACGGTCGGCACCGGCATCCTGTGGCCGGTCGAGACGCACCTCGATATCCATCAGCACGCCCGGCTCGCCCACAATCACCGGCTCGGTGCTGCAATAGCGGCGCGAGAGATTGCGCAGGTTGAACAGGGCCTGCGGCACCAC
Source organism: Maricaulis sp. (assembly GCF_039978735.1). Lineage (GTDB taxonomy): Bacteria > Pseudomonadota > Alphaproteobacteria > Caulobacterales > Maricaulaceae > Maricaulis. Next base: position 41,873 of record NZ_JBDWAS010000011.1, on the reverse strand, counting down.
GGTGGAAATCACACAGCCGGTAATATCGCTCAGCTTGAACCCCTGCAGCGACATCAGCTGCGACAGCCAGACGGCGTGCTCGTCAGCCGTACGGGTCGAATCCGTGCCGGATCGCCACTGAGCGACCCACGTCTTGCCGTCATGAACGGCGAACAACGTATTGGTATTGCCGCAATCGATGGCGAGCAGCATGGCTAGTCTCTCCTCAGCGCCGGCGCCGTCACCCCGGCGGGGAAGAAGACGTCACCAGCGGAGATATATCGCCGCCCGCCATCATCCAAGTCCAGCCGCAGCGATCCGTCAGGGCCCAGATCGGCAAACACGCCGCTCACGGTCTCGTTCTGAAGGCGCGCCTCACAGCGCTCGCCCAGCCCGTGAGCCCGGGCGAGCCAGCCATCGCGCAGCGGGCCGAACCCGTCCTGCAGCCAGCGGCGGCGCCAGCGCTCGAACGCATCGACGAGTGTGTCGAGGGCCTGTTCACGCGATATCGCACCACCCGCGGCGGCCAGCGAGGTCGCCGGGCGTTCGCTGTCATCCGGCGCGGCGGCCAGATTGATCCCGATCCCGAGCGCCAGCCACAGCCCGCCGCCGGGCGCCTGGCCCGATTCAAGCAGGATGCCGGACACCTTGCGCCGGTTCACAAGGACGTCATTGGGCCATTTCACGCGCGTGGCGGCCGGATCGCGCAGCGCCATGTCGCAGACTTCCGCGACAGCCAGGGCCGCTGCAAAGGAGAGCTCCGCCACCCGGCCGGGTTCGGCCTGGAAGACGTAGAGTCCCGTTGTGAAAAGATTCCCCTCAAGCCCCGTCCAGGCCCGGCCGCGACGGCCGCGGCCGGCGAGTTGCCGGCGCGCGGCGATCCACAGCGGACCGCGCGCGCCGGCCAGAGCCCGCTCACGCGCGTCCGCATTGGTCGATTGCGTCTCGTCGAGCCACTCGATCGCAGGCGAAGGGAGCGACAAGATCTAGAGGACGGTCAGCCCGACGGACACGGCCCGGTAGACGACCCAGCCCACGACCGGCAGCAGGGCCACCGTGGCCAGGCCAGCCAGGCGCGTCACCCAGTAGATCGACAGGGCCGCCGGAACGAATTCCACCTCGCCCTCATCGAACCAGACCGTCTTCACCACCCGCAGATAGTAGGCCGCGCCCACCACGGAGAAGAGAACGGCCAGGACCGCCAGGATCAGGAGGCCGGATTCGACGGCGGCGTAGATCAGGAAGAACTTGCCGAAGAAGCCGACCATGAAGGGCAGGCCGCCGATGGAGAACATCAGCGCCGTGATCGACCAGCCCAGGCCCGGATTGCGCTGGGCGACGCCGGCCAGATCGGAGATCTGTTCCACCATGCCTTCGCGCGTGCGCATCGACAGGATGGCGCCGAAGGAGCCGATCACCGAGATCATGTAGAGCACCATGTAGACCAGAAGCGCCCACATGCCGGTCTGGCTCGCCGCCGCGACGGCCACCAGGGCGTAGCCCATATTGGCGATCGAGGAATAGGCCATCAGGCGCTTGATATTGGTCTGGGTCAGCGCGCCGAAGGCGCCAATGCCCATGGACAGCACGGCCAGGATCCAGATCACGTCGCGCCATTGCTCGACCATGCCGCCGAAGGGCTCGACCAGCACGCGGGCCAGCAGGATCATGGCGGCAAATTTGGGGGCCGTCGCAAAGAAGGCCGTCACCGGCGTCGGTGCGCCTTCATAGACGTCTGGCGTCCACATGTGGAAGGGCGCAGCGGAGACCTTGAAGGCCAGACCGCAGATCACGAAGACCAGGCCGAAGATGAGGCCGACCGTCGGACCGCTTTCAACGGCGATGGCGATCTCGTTGAAGCCCGTGGCACCGGCAAAACCGTAGACCAGCGAGGCGCCGTAAAGCAGCAGGCCGGACGACAGCGCGCCGAGCACGAAGTATTTCAGACCGGCTTCCGAGGCGCGCAGGCTGTCGCGGTTGAAGGCCGCCAGAACGTAGAGCGCCAGGGATTGCAGTTCGATCGCCATGTACATGGAGATCAGGTCGTTGGCCGACACCATCATCATCATGCCGGCGGCGGCGAGCGTGACCAGGATGGCGTATTCCATCTTGCCGAGCTTTTCCGCCTGCAGATAGGGCATGGCGAGCAGCATGGCGATCGCCGCGACAATGCCGATGGCCACTTTGGAGAAGCGGGCCAGGCTGTCGAAGATGAAGCTGCCGGAGAAGGCTGTCCCCTCGCCCGTCACGGCGAACAGGGCCGCCAGACCGGCGGCAGCGAGCAGGCCGACCGTCAGCCATTGCACGAGACGATTGGCGCCCTCGCCCTTCAGGAATACGCCCAGCATGAGCAGCGCCATCGCGCCGCAGGCCAGGAGGATTTCCGGGATGAGGAGCGTCAGATCCTGGGAAAGCATGTCCGCAGTCATGGCGTGCCTCTCCTACTGGGCCGGTGCGGGCAGTGCCGCATTGTAGTTGGTGATCAGATTGTCGACCGAGGCCGCCGTGATGTCGGTCACCACGGTCGAGGACACGCCGAGCCACAGCGTCATGATGATGAGCGGGATGAAGATCGCCCATTCCATGCGGTTCAGGTCGGTGATGGTCTCGAGCTTCGGATTGGTGATCTCGCCGAACACCACATCGCGATACATGGTCAGCATGTACATGGCCGACAGGATGACGCCGGCAGCCGCACCGGTGGCGATCCACCAGCTCACCTGGAAGGCACCGACCATCGTCATGATCTCGCCGATGAAGCCGGACGTGCCCGGCAGGCCGACATTGGCCATGGTGAACAGCGCGAAGATCGCGGCATAGGCCGGCATGCGGTGCACAAGGCCGCCATAGAAGGCGATCTCGCGGGTGTGCATGCGGTCATAGATCACGCCGACGCACAGGAAGAGCGCACCGGAGATCACGCCGTGCGAGATCATCTGGAAGATCGCGCCCTGCACGCCCGTCTCGTTCATCGCGAACAGGCCCATCGTCACGAAGCCCATATGGGCAACCGAGGAATAGGCGATCAGCTTCTTGATGTCGGTCTGACGGAAGGCCACCAGCGAGGTGTAGATGATGGCGATGATCGACAGCGCGAAGACCAGCGGCGCGAAATAGTCGGACGCTTCCGGGAACATCGGGATGGAGAAGCGCAGGAAGCCGTAGCCGCCCAGCTTCAGCAGCACGCCCGCCAGGATCACCGAGCCCGCTGTCGGCGCCTGCACGTGGGCATCCGGCAACCAGGTGTGCACCGGCCACATCGGCATCTTCACCGCGAAGGAGGCGAAGAAGGCCAGCCACATCCACATCTGCGCGTTTCGCGCGAACTCATAATCCAGCAGCGCCGTGATGTCGGTCGTTCCGGCCTGCAGGAACATGTAGACCATCGCGACCAGCATCAGCACCGAGCCAAGCAGGGTGTAGAGGAAGAATTTGAAGGCCGCATAGACCCGGTTCTGTCCGCCCCACACGCCGATGATGATGAACATCGGGATCAGGCCGCCTTCGAAGAAGATGTAGAAGACCACCAGGTCGAGCGCACAGAACACGCCGATCACCAGGGTTTCCAGCAGCAGGAAGGCGATCATGTAGTCGGCAACGCGCTTCTCGATCGCGCCAGACGCCATGATACACAGCGGCATCAGACCGGCGGTTAGCAGCACGAAGAGCACGGAGATCCCGTCCACACCGAGCCGGTAGCCCATGCCGATCTCGGCCAGCCACTCGATCTCGTGCACGAACTGGAAGCCCGCGGTTTCACGGTCGAAATTGGCCACCAGGATGATGGACAGGACCAGCGTCACCATGGTCGCCACCCATGCCACCAGGCGCGAATTCCGGTCGATCAGGGCCTGATCCTCGGGCCGCGCCGTGAAGCGGAAGAGCGCGATGACCAGCGCGCCGATGGCCGGGACGAAGGTCAGGATCGAAAGAAAGGCTTCGAACTCGCCAAACATCTATTGGCCTCCTGCGCCGAACTGGGCCCAGAGCAGAAGCCCCAGCACGCCGATCAGCATGACGAATGCGTAGTGATAGAGATAACCGGACTGGGCCTTGGCGAGGCGCCTGGCCGCCGCGAGGGTCGAGCCGGCCACACCGTTCGGGCCGAAGCCGTCAATGATGCGGACATCGCCGATTTTCCAGAACAGGTCGCCCAGCCCCTTCGCGCCGCGCACGAAGACGAAATGGTAGATCTCGTCCACATACCACTTGTTGTAGAGGAAGCTGTGCAGCGGACCGCCGCGGGCGGCGATGCGGGCGCCCATGCCTTCATTGATCAGGTAGAACCAGATCGCGCCCAGGAAGCCGATCAGCGTTGCAAAGAACGGCGAGAGCAGCACCCAGACCGGCGGGTGGTGACCGCCGCCATGATCGCCCTCGGCCGCGTGATCGTCGGCCGCGACCGCATGGTCGTCGGCCGCAGCGACGGCGTGATCGCCGGCCGCCGGTTCGGCATGACTGTCGGCGGCCACGGCATGCATGTCTTCGCCAGCATCGTCCGCCACGCCGTGATCCTCGCCGGCAACCGCCGGGCCATGAGCCGCGGCCGGCAGGGCCTCGCCCCAGAAGTGGCCGGAATTATCGCCGATGAAGCTCGACTTGTAGAGCCCGCCGGCCAGCACGGCACCGACGGCCAGAACGATCAGCGGCAGCGCCATCGGCCATTTCGGGTCGTGGACGTGGTCGTAGACGTCCTTGGGACCGCGATAGGTGCCGTGGAAGGTCATGAAGATCAGGCGCCAGGAGTAGAAGCTCGTCAGCAGCGCCGCGATCGTGCCGATCCAGAAGGCCGGAATACCGAAGAACACGCCTTCGCGGCCCGCCATGAAGGCGCCCTCGATGATGGCATCCTTCGAGAAGAAGCCGGCAAAGCCGAGATCCGGCAGGAAGAGGCCCAGCGCACCGAAGGAGAAGCCGACACCGGTCAGCGCCAGCGTGCCGATGATCATCATCAGCCAGGTCATCGGCATCATGCGGAACAGGCCGCCCATCTTGCGCATGTCCTGCTCGTCATGGACGCCGTGGATCACCGCGCCGGAGCCGAGGAACAAGAGCGCCTTGAAGAAGGCGTGCGTGAACAGGTGGAACATGGCCGCGCCGTAAAGGCCCAGGCCCGCGGCGAAGAACATGTAGCCCAGCTGCGAACAGGTCGAATAGGCCACGACCCGCTTGATGTCGTTCTGCGCCATGCCGACCGTCGCGGCGAACAGCGCCGTCACGGCACCGATCACGGTGACAATGGCCGAGGCGTTCGGTGCCATCTCGTAGATCGGGAAAGCCCGGCAGACGAGGAAGACACCGGCCGTCACCATCGTCGCGGCGTGGATCAGGGCGGAGACCGGCGTCGGACCTTCCATCGCGTCCGGCAGCCAGACGTGCAGGAAGAACTGTGCCGACTTGCCCATCGCGCCGATGAACAGGAGGAAGGCAATCAGCTCGATCGCGTTGAAGGACATGCCCGCGAAGGACAGGACCGCATCGGCCTGGTCGCCGACCTGGGCGAAGACATCGTCAAACGCCACCGAGCCGAAGACGAGAAAGATCGCCATGATGCCCAGGGCAAAGCCGAAATCGCCGACGCGGTTGGTCACGAAAGCCTTGATGGCCGCGTCATTGGCCGACTTCTTCTTGTACCAGAAGCCGATCAGCAGGTAGGAGGCCAGCCCCACGCCTTCCCAGCCGAAGAAGAGCTGCAGGAAGTTGTCGGCGGTCACCAGGGCCAGCATCGCGAAGGTGAAGAGCGACAGGTAGGAGAAGAAGCGCGCGCGGTGCGGATCGTGGGACATGTAGCCCCAGGAATAGATGTGCACCAGCGAGGAGACCGAGTTCACCACGACCAGCATGACGGCCGACAGGCTGTCCAGCTTGATCGCCCAGGAGACGTCGAAATCACCGACGCTCATCCAGGTCGCGAGATGGATCGTGGTCGTGTTGCCGCCCACCGTCACGTCGAAGAAGACGATCCAGGACAGGATGGCCGACAGCAGGACCGCACCGGTGGTGACGATCTGCGCGGCGCGGTGGCCGACATAATTGCCGAAGAGACCGGCAAAGGCCGAGGCGAGGAGCGGCCCGAAGACGATAATAGGTGCCATGATCCCCTAGCCCTTCATCAGGTTGACGCCCTCAACCGAGATATCGCCCCGGTTGCGGAAGAAGACGACGAGAATGGCCAGGCCCACAGCGGCTTCCGCCGCGGCCACGGTCAGTACGAACAGCGCGAACACCTGCCCGGCCAGATCGCCCAGGAAGGACGAGAAGGCGACGAGGTTGATGTTCACCGACAAGAGGATCAGCTCGATCGACATCAGGAGGATGATGACGTTCTTGCGGTTCACGAAAATGCCGAACACACCGATGGTGAAGAGCACCGCGGCGACGGCGAGGTAATGCCCCAGCCCGATCTCCATCATTCTCCAATCCCCTGTCCCGGCTTGATATCCAGCATTTCAACGGCAGTCTTGCGGTCGCGGCCGACCTGGGCGGTCACGCTCTGGCGCTTGACGCCTTCCTTGTGACGCAGCGTCAGCACGATGGCGCCGATCATGGCGACCAGCAGCACCAGGCCCGCGATCTGGAAGAAGTAGACGTACTGGTCGTAGATCACATTGCCGAGCGCCTCGACATTGCTCATGCCGTCCGGCATGGCCGCCGCGCGCAGGGCTTCGGCCTGCGGCGCGCTTTCCCAGCTCATCCCGATCATTGCCAGCTCGATCGCCAGCACGATGGCAATCAGCCCGCCCAGCGGCAGATAGCTCAGAAAGCCCTGCTTCAGCTCGGCGAAGTCGACGTCCAGCATCATCACGACGAAGAGGAAGAGCACCGCGACCGCGCCGACATAGACAACGATCAGCAGCATCGCCAGGAATTCGGCGCCCAGCAGCACGAACAGACCCGCGGCCGAGATGAAGGCCAGGATCAGGAACAGCACGGACCTGACCGGGTTGCGGGCGATGACGACCATCAGGGCCGACAGGATCGCCACTCCGGAAAAGGCCCAGAAGGCCAGTGATGCGAGCATGATGCCCTCTTCCGTCTAATGTTCAGCCAACGCGCCGCCAATCAGCGGTACGGCGCGTCGAGTTCCAGGTTTCTGGCAATTTCCCGTTCCCAGCGATCGCCGTTCTCGAGCAGTTTTGCCTTGTCGTAGAAAAGTTCCTCGCGGGTCTCGGCGGCGAACTCGAAGTTCGGGCCTTCCACGATCGCATCCACCGGGCATGCCTCCTGGCAGTAACCGCAATAGATGCACTTGGTCATGTCGATGTCGTAGCGCGTGGTGCGGCGCGAGCCGTCGGCGCGCGGTTCCGCCTCGATCGTGATCGCCAGCGCCGGACAGATCGCCTCGCACAGCTTGCAGGCGATGCAGCGCTCTTCCCCGTTGGGATAGCGGCGCAGCGCATGCTGGCCGCGGAAGCGCGGGCTGAGCGGCCCCTTCTCGAAGGGATAGTTCAGCGTCGCCTTCTTCTTGAAGAAATAGCGCATGCCCAGGCCGAAGGCGGACCAGAAGTCCATCAGCAGGGCGCCGCGAATGGTTTGTTGCAGTCGGCTCATGGGAGTTATCCTTGCGGGCCGTAGACGACGGCAGCACCCACCAGGGCCACCGCAACCAGCGAGGTCGGCAGGAAGATCTTCCAGCCGAGGCGCATCAGCTGGTCATAGCGGTAACGCGGGACCAGGGCCTTCACCATCGCAAACATGAAGAAGAAGAACACGACCTTGGCGGCGAACCAGAAGAAGTGCCAGGCGTGCGAAGCCAGATAGGGCCAGTCATTGACGAAGCCGTCCGGGAAAGGCGCGTGCCAGCCGCCGAAGAACAGGATGGCCGTCATCGCGCACATCAGCACGATGTTGAGATACTCGCCCACCATGAAGAGGAGGTAGGGCGTCGAGGAGTATTCCACCTGATAGCCGGCCACGAGTTCGGATTCGGCCTCGGGGAGGTCGAAGGGCGGACGGTTGGTTTCCGCCAGGGCCGAGATGAAGAACATCGCCGCCATCGGCACCATCACTAGGAACATCGGCAGCGGGAAGGCGTGGAAGGCCAGCAGGTTCCAGTTCCAGAAGCCACCGGCCTGGATGTCGACGATGTCGGACAGGCGCATCGAACCGGCGAACAGCAGCACGGTGACGATGATGAAGCCGATCGAGACTTCATAGGACACCATCTGTGCCGCCGAGCGCAGCGCGCCCAGGAAGGGATATTTCGAGTTCGAGGCCCAGCCGCCGATGATGATGCCATAGACACCCAGCGACGACATGGCGAACAAATAGAGGATGCCGACATTGAGGTCGGCGATTACCCAGCCCGGCGCCACCGGCACCACGGCCCAGGTGATGAAGGCGAGGATCAGCGTGATCAGCGGCGCCAGCAGGTAGAGCGAGCGGTCCGCACCGGCCGGCACGACGATTTCCTTGAACACGAACTTGAAGAAGTCCGCGAAGGATTGCAGCAGGCCGAAGGCGCCGACCACGTTCGGGCCCTTGCGCATCTGCACCGCCGCCCAGACCTTGCGGTCCATCAGCAGCAGGAAGGCCAGCGAGATCAGCAGCACGATCATGAAGGCCAGAATCTGGCCGATCACGGCAAGCGTGCCCCAGAGCGGGCCGAATTGGGAGACGAACTCGCTCATCGCTTACTCCGCCGCTACTGCCGCCGGGGCGTCCTTGAGCGCGGCGCATTCGGCCAGCGTCCTGGAAGCCCGGGCAACCGGGTTGGTGAAATAGAAATTGCGCACCGCCGGCGTGAAGGCCGCATCGGCGACATCCCCGTCGGCACCGATCGACTTGGCGTCGAACTCCGCCGCGCCTTCGGCTCCCGGGGCATGATCGATTCCGCCGAGCACGGGAACGTCCTCGAACAGTTTCAGGCGCAGCTGGGTGAGATTGTCATAGGGCAGCGTCTTGCCGACACGCTCGGACAGCGCGCGGAAGATGGCCCAGTTTTCCTTGGCCTCGCCCTTCGGGAAGACCGAGCGGAAAGCCAGCTGCACGCGGCCTTCGGTATTGGCGAAGAGGCCGTCCTGCTCCGTCCAGGCCGCGCCCGGCAGCACGAGATCGGCGCGGTGAGCCCCGGCATCGCCATGGCTGCCGATGTAGATCACGAAGGCGTCGCCGAACTTCGACATGTCCAGCTCGTCGGCGCCCATGAGGACAATCGTCTCCATATTGCCCGACTGCATGCCGGCCACGTCCTGACCGCCCTCACCCGGCACAAAGCCGAGATCGAGACCGGCCACGCGGCTGGCGGCCGTGTGCAGCACCGAGAAACCGTTCCAGTCTTCGCTGACAGCGCCGACGGCAGCGGCCAGATCGCCGGCCGCGCGCAGCACCTGGGCGCCGTCCTCGCGGGCCAGCGCACCGGCACCGACCAGGATGAGCGGACGCTTGGCGTCCTTCAGCGTCTTGATGAAGCCCGAGCGCTTCTTCTTCAGGCCGGCCAGATCCTTGGCGCCCGTTCCGACATGCTCGTACTCATAGCTCAGGTCGACCGGCTCGCCGATCACGCCGACCTTGGTGTCATTATGCAGCCAGGTCTTGCGGATCCGCGCATTGACGATGGCCGCCTCGACGCGCGGATTGGCGCCGACGATGAGGATGGCGTCTGCTTCCTCGATGCCGGCAATCGTTGCGTTAAACAGGTATTCCTGGCGCGGACCGGCGCCCAGCTTGGCGCCATCCTGGCGGCAGTCGGTCGAGGCGATGCCCAGGGCATCGGCCAGATCCTTGGCCGCCTTCATCTCTTCCGCCGAGCACAGATCGCCGGCGATCATGCCGATCTTCGAGGCATCGCTCGACAGGCGCTTGGCCGCCACGTCCAGCGCCTCGCTCCAGCTCGCGACGCGCAGCTTGCCGTTCTCGCGGACATAGGGCTTGTCCAGACGGCGCTTGCCCAGACCTTCCCAGGCGTAGCGCGTCTTGTCGGAAATCCATTCCTCGTTCACGCCCTCATGGACGCGTGGCAGGATGCGCAGCACGGCGCCGCCGCGGGCATCCACGCGGATGTTCGAGCCGACCGCGTCCATCACATCGACGGTCTCGGTCTTCTTCAGCTCCCAAGGACGGGCGTTGAAGGCGTAGGGCTTGGAGGTCAGCGCACCGACCGGGCACAGATCGATGACATTGCCGGACAGTTCCGACGTCACCGCGTTTTCCAGATAGGTCGTGATCTCGGCATCCTCGCCGCGGCCGATCATGCCGATCTCCGGCACGCCTGCGACCTCGGTGACGAAGCGGACGCAGCGCGTGCACTGGATGCAGCGCGTCATCTCCGTCTTGATGATCGGACCCATTTCCTTGTCTTCGACGGCACGCTTGTTTTCCGGGAAGCGCGAGCCGGTGCGGCCATAGACCAGCGACTGGTCCTGCAGGTCGCACTCACCGCCCTGGTCGCAGATCGGGCAGTCCAGCGGGTGGTTGATGAGCAGGAACTCCATCACCCCTTCGCGCGCCTTCTTCACCATCGGCGACAGCGTGTTCATCGCCGGCGGTTCGCCATTCGGCCCGCCGCGCATGTCGCGCACCTGCATCGCACAGGACGCGGCCGGTTTCGGCGCGCCGACGAGTTCCACCAGGCACATCCGGCAATTACCGGCCACCGACAGGCGCTCATGATAGCAAAAGCGCGGGATTTCCCGGCCCGCCGCCTCGGCAGCCTGCAACAGCGTGAAGGAATTCGGTACTTCGACTTCTTCACCGTCGACTACGATTTTGCGGAGATCTTCAGTCATCGATAGCTCCACCAGTGGGCCGAAAACGTTCATTCACTTCGCGAAGTTCGTTCAGCATCGTGTTGGCGCGATTACCGTCTCGAATCATCGACAAAATGGCGCCAGAAAACTCATCTTTTTCATCGACCTTTTGGCCTATTCGCTTCCTGTAATTCAAATAGTTAGAAAACATCCCCATAACGGCGCGTTGAAACTTAGATAAGTTCAGAAAAGAGTGGAGCTTTTGATTGAACGAAACCCAATTCAGCGTACTCACGTCAGCATTCATGATTTCAGCATGAAGTGTGTACATGTCTGAATAAGCGCGTGCGTACTTTTCAGACGCATCAAGAAGTGACAACTCCATCTGAAAACGGCGCTCCTGACGATACTTATGCCAAGCAAACACCGCACCGATAGCAGCAAGGATCGTAGCCACGACAGTTGCGAGTGAAGCAGCTATTGAAAACAGGGTCGCCAGCTGTTCCATGACTACTACTCCGCCGCCACGGCTTGGCTGACAAAAACGGGTTTGCCGGCGCGATAATTGTTGATGCGTTCCTCGATCTCGCCCCGGAAGTGGCGGATCAGGCCCTGGACGGGCCAGGCGGCCGCGTCGCCGAGCGCGCAGATCGTGTGGCCTTCCACCTGACCGGCGACGTCGAGCAGCATGTCGATCTCCTCGATCGAGCTCTCGCCGCGCGCCATGCGCTCCAGCACGCGCCACATCCAGCCGGTGCCTTCACGGCACGGCGTGCACTGGCCGCAGCTTTCATGGCGGTAGAAGTAGGAAATTCGCGCGATCGCCTTCACCACGTCGGTGGACTTGTCCATGACGATGACGGCGGCAGTGCCCAGACCGGACTTGTGCGCCTGCAGGGCGTCGAAATCCATCAGCACGTCGTCGCAGATATCCTTCGGCAGCAACGACACCGAGGAGCCGCCCGGAATGACGGCCTTCAGATTGTCCCAGCCGCCGCGCACGCCGCCGGCATGCGTCTCGATGAGCGTCTTCATCGGGATCGACATGGCTTCTTCGACATTGCACGGCTTGTTCACATGGCCGGAGATCGAGAAGATCTTCGTGCCGACATTCCGCTCGCGGCCGAAAGAGGCGAACCATTGCGCGCCGCGGCGCAGGATCGTGCCCGCCACCGCGATGGATTCGACATTGTTCACCGTGGTCGGGCAGCCATAAAGACCGGCATTGGCCGGGAAAGGCGGCTTCAGGCGCGGCTGGCCCTTCTTGCCTTCCAGGCTTTCCAGCAGGGCCGTTTCCTCGCCGCAGATATAGGCGCCGGCGCCGTGATGGATATAGACGTGGAACGGCCAGCCATGGACGTTCTTCTCGCCGATCAGCTTGGCCTCATAGGCCTCCTTGACGGCTTTCTCCATCGCCAGGCGCTCGGTGACATACTCACCGCGCAGATAGATGTAGCAGGCGTGCGCCTGCATCGAGAAGGAGGCGATCAGGCAGCCTTCGATGAGAAGGTGCGGATCGTGCCGCATGATCTCGCGGTCCTTGCACGTGCCCGGCTCGGACTCGTCGGCATTGACGACGAGATAGTGCGGACGTGCGCCCACTTCCTTGGGCATGAAGGACCATTTCAGACCGGTCGGGAAACCCGCGCCGCCACGGCCGCGCAGGCCGGACGCCTTCATCTGGTCGATGATCCAGTCGCGGCCCTGTTCAAGGATTTCCTTGGTCCCGTTCCATGCGCCCCGTTGCTTGGCGCCGTCCAGACCGGGGTCGTGGTGGCCGAACAGGTTGGTGAAGATGCGGTCCTTGTCCTGGAGAAGCTGGGTCATGACTTAGCCCTCCGCCTTTTCGGACTTGCCGGTATTGGGAAGCGCGACCGGCTTGGCGCGCGAGCCGTCATAGAGGCTCTCATCGGTCAGCACCTTGGTGCCGTGCGGCTCGGACGCATTCCGCTCGGATTGCGGGCCGTACTTGACCTTCTTGCCGGCGGCGAGGTCGTCGAGCAGTTTCTCGAAGGCCTCCGCGTCCAGATCCTCGATGTAATGGTCGCCATCGGTGTTGGCGAGCTGGATCATCGGGGCATTGGCGCAGGCGCCCATGCACTCCACCTCGACCCAGGTGAACTTGCCGTCTTGCGAAATCTCGTGCTGCTTGCCGATGCGCTTCTTGCACACCGAGATCAGCTCGTCGGACCCGCGCAGCATGCACGGCGTGGTGCCGCAGACCTGGATCAGGTGTTCACCCACCGGGGCCAGGTTGAACATGGTGTAGAAGGTCGCGACCTCGTAGACGCGGATATAGGGCATGCCCAGCCGGTCGGCGATCTCGCGGATGGCGGGCTCGCAGACCCAGCCTTCCTGCTTCTGCGCGATCCACAGCATGGGGATGACGGCCGAGGCTTTTTTCTCCTCGGGATATTTCGCCAGCCAGAACTTGATCTCGTCCTCGCTCTTCTTGTTGAAGGCGAAGCTCTCGGGCTGGTCCTTTGCCAAGCGTCGAACGCTCATTCCTCATCCCCTGTCGAAATCTCGGCGTCGCGAACGTCCCGCAGGACCACGACCTGTTCCGGATGAAAGGCTTCGCACCAGGCGTGGGCGTCGGAGATCGAAGCCTCGATGCCACCCCGTGTGCCATTGTGCGGAAAATCCGCGTAATCAAGTTCGCTGGTCACGCCAACCAGGGCCTCGCCAGCATCATTCGTGCGGTTCAGCCGGTGCTCCTGCAGGGTCGCGTGAACCGAATGCCCATCCGCGGCTGTAGCCGCAGTCGTCACGCAGGAGCCGCACAGCGGCTCGCCGCCGGCCATACGGCACCCCATCAGCGCCACCTCGGTGAAGACCGGAACACTGTCCGGTGCAGCATTGAGCACAGCGACATCATACTGCGCCCGCGTCAGCGCATCGATACCGCCCTCGCCGCCCGAACAGGCTGCCACGCCGCACAGCGCAAGTATGGCAAGGCCAAGCCTCATTACCGGTCGATCTCCCCGAACACGACGTCGAGCGAGCCGATAATGGCCGACACATCGGCGAGCATGTGGCCGCGACTCATGAAGTCCATGGCGGCCAGGTGCGGGAATCCGGGCGCCCGGATCTTCACGCGATACGGCTTGTTGGAACCGTCGGCGATCAGGTAGACGCCGAACTCGCCCTTCGGCGCCTCGACGGTGGCATAGACCTCGCCCGCCTCGACATGCACGCCTTCGGTATAGAGTTTGAAGTGCTGGATGAGCGCTTCCATCGAGCGCTTCATCTCGGCGCGGCGCGGCGGCGAGAATTTCGAGTCGGTGGCCAGCACCTCGCCCGCATTCTCCTCCTTCATGAGCCAGTCGCAGCACTGGATCATGATTTTCACGCTCTCGCGCATCTCTTCCATGCGGCACAGATAGCGATCATAGCAATCGCCATGCTTGCCGACCGGAATGCTGAATTCCAGCTCGTCATAGACCTCGTAGGGCTGCGCGCGGCGCAGATCCCAGGCCAGGCCCGAACCGCGCACCATCACGCCGGAGAAGCCCCAAGCGAGCACATCTTCCTTGGTCACCACGCCGATATCGACATTGCGCTGCTTGAAGATGCGGTTCTCGGTCAGAAGGCTGTCGATATCGTCCAGCTTTTCCGGGAACTGGTCGCACCAGGCACGGATGTCCTCGACCAGTTTCGGCGGCAGATCCTGGTGGACACCGCCGGGGCGGAAATAGTGAGCGTGCATCCGACTGCCCGAAGCGCGCTCGTAGAACACCATCAGCTTTTCGCGCTCCTCGAAGCCCCAGAGCGGCGGCGTCAGGGCGCCGACGTCCATGGCCTGGGTCGTCACGTTGAGCAGGTGGTTCAGGATGCGGCCGATCTCGCAATAGAGCACGCGCACATACTGGCCACGCTTCGGCACGGTGATACCGGCCAGGCGCTCGGCCGCCATGCAGAAGGCGTGCTCCTGGTTCATCGGCGCGACATAGTCGAGACGGTCGAAATAGCCGATGCCTTGGAGATAGGTCTTGTGCTCCAGCAGCTTCTCGGTGCCGCGGTGCAGAAGGCCGATATGCGGATCGACGCGTTCGACCACCTCACCGTCCAGTTCCAGCACGAGGCGCAGCACGCCGTGGGCGGCCGGGTGCTGGGGACCGAAATTGAGGGTGAACTTGCGTTCGCCGGATTGCGTCATGTCGTCAGCCATGCCGATTATCCCTCTTGCCCTGCAGTGAAGGCCGCGATCACTTCGGCACCCGTCATCTTCCGGGTGTCGTTCGCGAAGTCGTAATAGGCCGGCTTCTCGTCGATAAAGATCTCGACCTCAAACCGCGCCTTGTCGCTCAATGTCAGCGCGCCGGCCGAGACAGAACAGTGCCCGCCGTCCTTCATGCGCCACATCAGCGGCGTGCCGCAGCTCTTGCAGAAAACGCGCTCAGCCCAGTCCGACGAGCTGAAAACGCCCAGTGCGCTGTCATCATCGAAAACCGGTGCCTCGCTGCACTCGACCGCCATGAACGGACCGGATCCCCATGTCTGGCACATGGAGCAATGGCAGGCATCGACCGTCTCGCTCTTCAGCTTCGCCGTGAAGGCCGAAGCGCCGCACAGGCAACGCCCTTGGGTCGTCACGCTCATCGCTAACCCTCCGCCTTCTCGTCGCCCGGGATGACGTATTTGGCGCCTTCCCACGGGCTCATGAAATCGAAGTCGCGGTATTCCTGGACCAGTTCGACCGGTTCGTAGACCACGCGTTTCTGCTCCTCGTCCCAGCGCACTTCGACATAGCCGGTGAGCGGGAAGTCCTTGCGCAGCGGATAGCCCTCGAAACCGTAATCGGTCAGCAGGCGGCGCAGATCCGGGTGGCCGGAGAAGACGATGCCGTACATGTCGAACGCCTCGCGCTCGAACCAGTCGGCAACGGGATAGACATGATGGATCGAGGGAACCGGGTTCTCCTCATCCGTCGACAGCTTCACGCGCACCCGGTGGTTCTGGTGCATGGAGAGCAGGTGGTAGACCACCTCGAACCGCTCGGCGCGCTGCGGATAGTCGACACCGCAGATATCGACCAGCGTCGTGAACTTGCAGGCCGGCTCGTCGCGCAGCCAGGTGATCACATCCTCGACCTGGTCGCGATGGATCGTCACGGTCAGCTCGCCCTGGGTCACAGTCCAGCCGGTGACGGCCGTGGGCCGGCCCGCCTGGATGTGCTCGCCGAGAACCTTGAGAGCTTCGCTCATCGCCTTGTCACTCCTCGCGCCTGCCATCACCGTTCGATCGAGCCTTCACGGCGGATCTTCTTCTGCAGTTGAAGAATGCCGTAGACCAGCGCCTCTGCGGTGGGCGGGCAGCCCGGCACATAGATGTCGACCGGTACGATGCGGTCACAACCGCGCACGACCGAATAGGAATAGTGGTAATAGCCGCCGCCATTGGCGCACGAACCCATCGAGATGACGTAGCGCGGCTCGGGCATCTGGTCGTAGACCTTGCGCAGGGCCGGCGCCATCTTGTTGGTGAGCGTGCCAGCGACGATCATCACGTCCGACTGGCGCGGGGAGGCCCGCGGCGCAAAGCCGAAGCGCTCGACGTCGTAACGCGGCATCGAGGCCTGCATCATTTCCACGGCACAGCAGGCCAGGCCGAACGTCATCCACATCAGCGAGCCGGTACGGGCCCAGGTGACGAGATCGTCGGCCGCGGCGACCACGAATCCCTTGTCGGCCAGCGCATCGCTGACGCCGTCAAAGAACGGGTCGTGTTTCTTCGGGTCATAGCCGGGAACGGTCGCGCGTCCGGCCATGCCGGCATGAGGGGTCAGATCAGATGCCATGGTGGACTACTCCCAATCCAGCGCGCCTTTTTTCAGCTCGTAAATGAAGCCGATGGTGAGAACTCCCAGAAACACCATCATCGACCAGAACTCGAACGGGCCCAGATGATCCCGGAGCGTCACCGCCCAGGGGAAGAGGAAGGCGACTTCCAGGTCGAAGATGATGAACAGGATGGCGACGAGGTAGAATCGCACGTCGAATTTCATGCGGGCGTCGTCGAAGGCGTTGAAGCCGCATTCATAGGTCGAGACTTTTTCCGGATCCGGCTTCGACGGGGCGATCACGAAAGCGGCCAGCATGAAGCCGAGACCAATCGCAGTGGCCAGTCCGAAAAAGATCAGGATGGGCAGGTAATCGAGAAGCAGCGCGTCCATCGCCAAGCCTCGCCTTCTAGCGTCGGTTTTGCGGTGCGGGAGGCCGTTGTTTTCAGGGTGTGATCCGCCTCGGGACGAATCAACCACCGGCAACGGGACCCCCTGCCCGATTTGGCGCGGAAGCTAGAGCGCAGCGGCGCTGCGGGCAAGGCCTAAAGGCCGCCCTCTGTCAGTTCTGGCGAATATCGCGATACAGAGCGAACAATAAATGCAAATGATTTGCAATATCGAAATCAGCCGGGATGGCCCTGCCCACGCCGCTCCAGCCCGACAACCGAGCGCCAGAAGGCGAACCGGAGGAAGGGCGAGCGGCGGGTAAAGGTCCCGTCCGGAAAAATATGCCAGGGCCGGTAGCCCCACCGGCAGACAAGCGCGCGGGCCTCGCGGCCGAAACCCTCGGCATGCGCCGCCGCCAGAGCCGCCCGGCGGGTACACCAGGTGCTGCGGGCGCGCCGGAAGAGCCGCCGGGCCTGGCCGGTCACGCCATTGGCCTGGCGCAGCGCCATGCGCAGCACACGGTATTGGCGGTAGCGCGCCGCCGTATCCAGCACCAGCACACCGCATCCCAGTATCGCCAGCGCGTCGAGCCACCAGAAGGGCGAAACCGCGAAGGCGAGCACGAGGCAGCACGCCACCAGCAGCAGGGGCGGCCAGACCGGGTCGATCAGGCGGAGAATCGGGAGGGGCCGGACGGATCGTGCGTTCATATGACGCAATCTGCCTGTCCGGCAGCAAGCCGCCAGCGGGATCACCCGCCCGCCTGTCCCCCCCCTCTTGCCCCGCCTCCCGCTTCAGCGTCTAGATGAGAATGAGATTGACTCGCATTTATAACAATGACAAGACCCGCATCCGATCAACATCGAGGGGGCTCACCGTGTTCAATCGTCAATTCCTGCTGGCCGGAACGGCCGGCATCCTGGTCTTCGGCCTGGCTCAGCCTGCAACGGCCCAGGAGGCGGCGGACAGCAACGAGGATGTCATCACCATCCTGGGCGAGAAGATCGAACGCTCGCTGCAGGACACGCCCACCAGTGTTGCAGTCACCACGGCCGCGCGGATCGAGAACGAGAATATCCGCACCCTGTTCGACATCGTGAACCGCACCGCCAATGTCGGTGAGACGTACGGCCCGACCGAATTCACCATCCGCGGCATCTCCAGCAACAATGTCTCCGGCGGCGGCACCGGCGGACTGGCCAGCATCTATGTCGATGGCGTGGCCGTGCCGGACGGCGTGACCGGCACCTCGGCCGGCCCCTTCAACATGTGGGATGTCGAGCAGGTGGAAATCCTGCGCGGTCCGCAATCCACCCTGCAGGGCCGCAACTCGCTGGCCGGTGCGATCGTCGTCCAGTCGCGCGCACCGACCTGGGATTGGGATGCCCGCGCCCGCCTCTCCGCGACGGACCAGGACGATGTCACCCTCTCCTTCGCCGGCGGCGGCCCGATCGTGGAAGACCAGGTCGCGTTCCGCATCGCGGTGGAGAACCGCGAGTTTGACGGCATTGTCGACAATCCGACGCGCGGCGGCACGGTGGACGGCGTATCCAACCTGCACGCCCGTGCGCGCTTGCTGATCGAACCGGACGCCGTGCCCGGCCTGTCGATCCTGGGCAGCTATACGCATTACGAACAGGAGTCGGGCTATCCCTACACCTATATCCGCACGGATACGCCGGACTTCTTCGACAACCGGATCAACACGTCCGACGCCCCCAATTCCAACGATTCAACGACCGACATGGTCACGCTCAATATCGACTACGAGCTGACCGACCGGTTCGTGCTGACCAGCCTGACGGCCTGGAGCCTGGTCGATACCTATCTCCAGTATGACAACGATCTGAGCCCCCAGCCCGCAGCCTATGGCGACACGGATAACGAGACCGAGACCCTGACCCAGGAGTTTCGTCTCGATTATTCCGGCGACCGCCTGACCGGCCTGGTCGGCCTCTACCTGTCGGACCGCGACATCGACAATGCGAGCTCCAGCCTGACGCTCGTGGATACGCCGGAAACCACCCTGGTCGGCGTGCTGCAGGGCCCGCCCTTCGGCCTCGATGCCGCCACCGCAGCCTTCGCCGCCAGTCTCTATGTTTCAGCATTGCCGCAAATTGCGGTCTCCTACGGATCGCAGGCCCCGTCCTCGATCGAGACCTCGGCCCTGTTCGCCGACGGCCGGTTCGAGCTGACACCGCGACTGACCCTGCTCGGCGGCTTCCGCTATGACCGCGAGACCTACACCATCACCTCGGACCAGACGGCGGTGTTCGCCGGCACCTATCCGGACCCGGCCCTGTACGGTCCCTACGCCCCGGTCATTGCGGGCCTGAACCAGGTCGTCGATCTCTTCGTCGCCCAGGCCGGGGCCTCGGCGCCGACGGACTCGCGCGATTTCGAAGCCTTCCTGCCCAAGCTCGGCCTGACCTACAACTGGACCGACGACCTCTCGACCAGCGCCATCGTGCAGCGCGGCTACCGGTCCGGCGGCTCGACCGTCAATATCGCCCGCTCGATCGTCGTGCCCTACGATCCCGAATACACCTGGAACTACGAGCTCTCCCTGCGCTCGCTGTGGCTGGACGGCGATCTCTCGGTCAACGCCAACGCCTATTACATCGACTGGACCGACCAGCAGGTGTGGGTCAATCTCGGCCTCAACGACTTCGATACCCAGACCGAAAATGCCGGCAGCTCGCATCTCTACGGGTTCGAGCTGGAAGTGGCCCATCGGATATCCCGCGGCTTCGACTGGTATGCCTCGCTTGGGCACACGAAGACCGAGTTCGACGATTTCGTCATCGTCAATGGCAGCTCCACCGACGACCTGTCCGGCTCCGAATTCGCCTACGCCCCGGCCTGGACGCTGGCCGCCGGTGCGAACTGGACCTGGAGCAATGGCCTCTTCGCCAATCTCAACGGCAGCTATCGCAGCGAGGAATACACGGTCACCGGCGTCAACCAGGCCGGATCGGAAGTCGCCGCTCGGACACTCATCAACGGATCTGTCGGCTATGAACAGGACAGCTGGGCGGTGTCGCTCTTCGTCAACAACCTGTTCGACGAGGACTATTTCCAGTACCGGCGGAGCAACGTCCCTTACGCCATCCTCGGCCAGCCGCGGGTCGTCGGCGTCACGCTCGAGGCGAACTGGTGATCGACGCTCTCGTCATCGCAGCGCTTGTTGCGACCGGGATCGCCGCAGCCTTTGTGCTCCGGCAGGCTTGGCGGCATCCCTCCGCTGCCAGGCCGGTCCTGATCCTGGCGGGCTGGGCAGCCGTGTCCGCGCTCGTCGTGATCGCCGCCATCGCCCTCGGCTCGGCCCGGGGCCCCGCCTTCGCCATGGCCCTGATACCGGCCGGCGCCCTGGCACTGGTCGCAACCGGCGTGAAGCGGCGCGAGGCGAATGGCCGCGTCGCCCGGTCGCGGGCGCTGGAGCCGTCCCTGCGCGGCGCGAAGATCTGGCGCGGCATCATGCGCACCCTCGTGGCGGCACCGCTGGGCTGTGCCGTCTCGCTCACCCTCGGCATCGCCTGGACCGTCTGGTTTCCGTCCGACCCGCAGACCCGGATTGTGCTGGGCGGCGTTCTCGTCCCCGTCCTGTGGGCCGGCGCGATGGCCTGGGCCCTGACCGATGACCGCATCCTGCGCCCTGCTCTCACGATGATCGCGCTGACCCTGGCAGGCGCTGCGCTGATCGCAATCGAAGGCTTCTGACATGGCTGAACGACAACGGCCCCGGGCAAAGACGATCTGGCCGCGCATGTCCGCGCCCTTCGTGCAGGCCGTGCTCGCCGGCCACTCCTCTCTGGGTCTCGCCTTTGCGGCATTGATCTATCTGGTCTGCTTTTCCGGCACGGTCGCCGTCCTGGTCCATGATTTCGAGCGCTGGGAAGCGCCGGTGGTCGCGCCTGTCGAGGCGGCAGGGCCGGACACCGTAATCGCAACGGCCCGGAGCTTTCTTTCCGGACACCCGGCGACCGAGCACATCTTCATCTCGCTGCCCGACATCAATTCGCCGCGCACGCGCATCTATGCGGAACTGCACGACGGGGAGATACTGGAGGGCTTCGCCGGCACGGACGGCACCTGGTCCGGCCCCGCGCCGACGCCCTGGTCGGCCTTCATGCTCGGCCTGCACATCGACCTGCACCTGCCGCACGCTGTCGGCTCCTTCGTGGTCGGCATGACCGGGGTGGCCCTGCTCTCCCTCCTGATCTCGGGCCTCCTGTCGCATCCGCGCATCTTCCGCGACGCCTTCCATATCAGGCTGGGCGGCACGAAACGCCTGCAGGAGGCCGACCTGCACAACCGGGCCGGCATCTGGGCCCTGCCTTTCCACATCGTCATCGCGCTGACCGGCGCGCTGCTGGGCCTGACGACGCTGATCGCCGGCACGCTGGCGCTCGCCTTCTTCAAGGGCGATGTGGAACAGACCTATGCGCTCTTCTTCCCGCCCGCGCTGGAGGACGACACCACGCCCGCGCCGGTCCCCGATCTCGAGGCCATCCTGGCCGATGCCGCGGCCCGAGCGCCCGGCGCGGAGCTGCGCATGCTGCGTCTGGACCATCCGGGAGAAACCGGCCAATCCGTCCATGTCACAATGGGTTATGCCGACAAGCTCGCCTTTGGCGACAGCTATATCTATGACGGCAATGGCGCCCTGTTCCACAGCGAACGGGTGTCCGAAAGCTCGCTGGGCACCCGCATCCTGCAGACGATCGGCCCCTATCATTTCGGCTGGTTTGCCGGCTGGGTTTCCAAGCTCGCCTACATCCTTCTGGGCGCCGCACTGACCTGGGTGACCAGTACGGGCGTTGCCATCTGGACCGCCCGCCGCCGCTCCAAGGGCCACCCCGCCCCCGTCACCGAACGTCTGTGGGCCGCAACCGTGTGGAGCCAGCCCTTCGCCTATGCGCTCTCCGCCCTGACTGCGCTCGTGTGGCCCGGACCCGATCCGCTGCTCGTCTGGGCCATCGCGACCGGGCTGAGCCTGGGCCTGACTGTGCCGTTGGGACCTGTTGCCCTGTCCACCGGCCTGCGGGCCGCGAGCGCGCTCCTGCTAACCGCCCTGCCCCTGGCACATGTGCTGCGGCATGGCGCGGACTATGCCGATCCCGTGGCCTGGGTGATCAATGCCGGCCTCCTGGCGAGCGCCGCCCTGATCGCCCTCAGTCTCGCCTGGCGCGCAACCCCGCAACGCCGGGCCAGGATGGCCTGAAAGCCGGACACTGTTGGCCGGGGGCCGACAAATCGCCCTATTCGCCCTATATTGAGGTGTATAGCCACGAAAGAGGTACGGAATGTTTATTCTGAACTCCCAAGAGGCTCGCCAGGGTGAAAAGGGACATGGCGTGCGTTGGGTCCTAGCGATCTCCACCGCCGCAGCCGCGATTGCGCTCCTGCTTTTCCTGGTTGCGAACGCCTGACGGGCGCCCCCCATCATCGGCCTCTGCACCATCGGCCGCTGCGGCTTTCCCGCGGCGCGAATATGCCTAGAGTGATCGTTCGCGGCGGACGAACGGGCAGATCATGTCGGATTATTTCGGGGTTATCGGCTTCCTGCTGATTGCGGGCGGGTTTTCCTGGCTGGTCGATCACAGCCCGTTCTCCAAACACACCCTGTCGCGCGCGATGGACGTGCACCGGCGCCGCTGGATGGAAGGCATGGCCAACCGCCAGGTGCGGATCATGGACAGCCAGATCATCGCCGGCCTGCAGAACGGCATCGCCTTCTTCGCCTCGACCGCGCTGCTGGGTATCGGCGCCGCCTTCACACTCATCACCGCGCTGGATCCGGTGATGAGCGCCGTGCAGGACGTGCCCTTCCTCGACGCCTCCTCGCGCCTGCAATGGGAGGTCATGTCGCTGGGCCTCCTGGTGATCTACGCCTATGCCTTCTTCAAGTTCGGCTGGGCCTACCGGCTGGTGAACTATTCCGCCATGCTGCTGGGCGCCACGCCGGACACCGGCCGTGACGAAGCGGCGTCCGAAGAAATCCTGGCGGCGGCCCGACGCGCCGGCGCGATGAATGTCGTCGCCGGCCGCCAGTTCAATCGCGGCCTGCGCACGCTCTTCATGTCGATCGGATATCTGGCCTGGATCGGCGGACCGGCCGCACAGATCCTGGTGACGCTGGCTGTCGCGGCGATCCTGGTCTACCGGCAGTTCGCCAGCCCCGCCCTTACCGCGCTGAAGGCCGGCGACCTGCCCGCCCAAGGCTAAACCGCGCCGCGACTGCCCCGGCGAGCCCGGAAAACATTGCACTTTGTTCCCGAACGCGTCCATTTTGCCCCGACAACAAGTCTGGGGAGATGACATGAGCCTGGGGAATTCGCTACTCAACGCCGTTGAGCGTGCCGGCAACCGCCTGCCCGATCCGGTGACGATCTTCTTCATCCTGATCGGCGTGGTGATGATGGCCTCGCTGGGCCTGTCGATGCTGGGCTTGTCCGTCGAACACCCCGTCACCGGTGAAACGATCGAGGTCGTGAACCTGCTCACCGGTGCCCAGTTGCAGAACCTCCTGGTCAACATGCCCGCCGTACTCACCGGCTTCGCTCCGCTCGGCATGGTCCTCGTGGTCATGATCGGCGCCGGTGTCGCGGAAAAGACCGGCCTGCTGG
The DNA here is from genome assembly GCF_039978735.1 of Maricaulis sp. Lineage (GTDB taxonomy): Bacteria > Pseudomonadota > Alphaproteobacteria > Caulobacterales > Maricaulaceae > Maricaulis. The sequence goes on along the minus strand of NZ_JBDWAS010000011.1, from coordinate 18,405 downwards.
CAGCGGGCATGCGCGGGATGGTGTCCGGCGTCTCCAACATGCTCCTGACCCCGACGCTCGTTTTCGCGGGCGTGATGGGCAATCTCGCCGTCGACTCCGGCTATATCGTCATGGTGCCGCTGGGCGCGGTCGTGTTCGCGGCCGTCGGCCGGCATCCCGTCGCAGGACTGGCTGCAGTCTTCGCCGGCGTCTCTGCCGGCTTCTCCGCCAATCTGGTTGTCACCTCGCTCGAGCCGCTTCTCTTCGGCATCACCCAGACGGCCGCACGGTCAATCGAAACCGGATGGACGCTGAACAATCTGGGCAATTACTACTTCACCATCGCCCTCACGCCGGTGCTGGTCGTCGTCGGCACGCTCGTGAACAACTACATCGTCGAGCCACGCCTGGGCACCTGGGAGCGCCCTGCCGACTTCGCCGAGCCCGAAGACAGCGGAACCCTGTCACCGAACGAGCGCAAGGGGCTGGCCTGGGCGGGTATCTCCATCCTCGTCATGATCGCCCTCATCCTCGTGATGACGGTGCCGTCGAACGGCATCCTGCGCGGCGCTGACGGCGGACTCGGTCCCTTCTTCCGCTCCATCGTCGGCATCCTGATGATTGTCTTTCTCGTCGCCGGCGGGCTTTACGGCGTGGCCGTCGGCACCGTGAAGTCAGACCGTGACCTGGTCCAGCTCGGCACGAAATCCATGGCCGATATGGGCGGATACATCATCCTTGCCTTCGCCATGGCGCACTTCATCGCGCTGTTCGGGGCATCCGAGATCGACACCGTCATCGCCATCTCGGGCGCTGAGGGGCTCCAGGCGCTGAACCTGCCGGCACCGATGCTGATCATCGGCATGGTGCTGCTGGTCGCCGTGCTCAACCTGTTCATGGGATCGGCCTCGGCCAAATGGGCGCTGCTGGCGCCGATCTTCGTGCCGATGCTGATGCTGCTGGGGATTTCGCCGGAAGGCTCGACGCTGGCCTACCGCATGGGCGACCAGGCCACGAACATCATCACGCCGCTGATGCCCTACCTGCCGCTCGTCCTGGTGTTCGCCCAGCGCTATGTGCCGGAATTCGGCCTGGGCAGCCTGATCGCGACCATGCTGCCCTATTCGATCGCCATTCTGGTGACGTCGATCCTGATGATGGCGGTCTGGTTCATACTGGGTCTGCCGCTGGGTCCGGGCGGGGCCGAGTTCTTCTACGAACTCCCAGCCGGAGCCTCCGGCTAGCGCCCGGTACATCCGCGGCCGGGACACCGTATCTTAAGACGGCTCTGCTCTCCTGTCGGATCGAGACAGGAGAGCCGGGCAATGGCATCTGGAAAGTCGGCCTGCAATCTGTGCCACAGTCGCGGGAAAGCACGCTTTCCCCAAGCAATCCGCATGGCCTACCAGCCCATCGTCGATATCGCCGCCGGCCGGGTTTTCGCCCACGAAGCCCTGGTCCGCGGCGAGAACGGTGAAGGGGCCGGTCACGTGCTGGCGCAGATCACGGACGAGAACCGCTATAATTTCGACCAGACCTGCCGCGTGCAGGCAATCGAGACCGCGAGCCGGATCGGCGTGCCCACGGCCATCAGCATCAATTTCATGCCGAATGCGGTCTACGAACCGGCCAATTGCATCTGCACCACGCTGCGCACAGCCAAAAAGACCGGAATGCCGCTGGACCGCATCATCTTCGAATTCACCGAGAACGAGGATGTGACCGACCACACGATGCTGAACGAAATCATCGAGGAATATGCCCGCCACGGCCTGCGTACGGCGATCGATGATTTCGGGGCCGGATATTCCGGTCTCAACAAGCTCGCCCGCCTGCAGCCCGACTACGTCAAGCTGGACATGGACCTGACCCGCGGCCTCGACAGCGACCGCCGCCGCCAGATCATTGTGCGGCAGACCACGCGGCTGTGCGAGGAACTGGGGATTGCCGTCATCGCCGAAGGGATCGAGACCGTTGGCGAAATGACCGCCGCCCGGGATGCCGGGATCCACCTCATCCAGGGCTATCTGTTCAGCAAGCCCCGGCTGGAAGACTTCTATCGCGACAGCGAAATACTCAAAGCCTTCCTGCCGGAGGACCGCAGAACGGACGCCGCCCCTGAAACCGGCGAGCGGAGACAGGCGGCCGGCTAGAGCGTGATCAGGTGAAGTGGGTACCGGTTCACCGGTTCGATCACGCGACCGCTCAAGTCGAGCGTGATCAGGTGAAGTGGAAACCGGTTCACCGGTTCGATCACGCGATCGCTCAAGTCGGGCGTGATCAGGTGAAGTGGAAACCGGTTCACCGGTTCGATCACGCGACCACTCAGGTTTCCGGAGCAGGAGCGATTCCGCAGGAAACGATCCCGCTCCAGGCCGGCACCCGCACCGTGACGCATTATTTCGTGATCGAAACGCCGCCATCGACGAGATGAGCAGTGCCGGTCACAAAGCTCGACAGATCGCTGGCCAGGTATAGCGCTGCACCGGCAATCTCGTCGGGATCGGCGATCCGGCCGAGCGCGTGAATACCCTCGACATAGGTCCGGATTTCATCGGTCGTGGCGAACTGGGCCGCCATCGCCGTATCCGTACCGCCCGGCAGCAGCGCATTCACCCGCACACCGCGCGGGCCGGCCTCGGCGGCCAGCGCCTGTACCAGCCCGATCAGACCGGCCTTCCCTGCGGAATAAACACTCATGCCCGGCATTCCGGCCGTATGGCCGACAAAGGAGCCGGTGAAGATCAGCGAACCGCCGCCCCGGGCGTAGAACGCCGGCAGCTGGAAGCGGGCGGCATGGAAGGCGCTCGTCAGATTGGCATCCAGGGTGGCGTGCCAGTTCTGCGCGGTCTGCTGTTCGATCGGCGCGAGATCGCCCAGACCGCCGGCATTGTTGAAGGCGATATCCAGCCCGCCGAAATGCTGCGTGGCCGTCTCGACCAGGCGTTCGGCGAGCGCCGGGTCAGCCGCGTCGCCGGCAATTGCCAGCACTTCGCCACCGGCCTCTCGGATTTCGCCAGCGACGCGGTCCAGCGCCTCCGGCCCGCGGGCATTGATCACCAGGCGGGCGCCCTCATGCGCAAAGCGCAGGGCGGCCGAACGGCCGATCCCTGCGCTGGCACCTGTGATAATGGCAGTCTTGTTCGTCAGAAGTGACATGATGCGTCCTCGTCAGTTGGAAACGAGGTGCACCCTGATCACGCCGGGACGTGAGCTCCACCCGATCCTTGTGACGCATTGCCGGTGCGGTGCTTGCGCGGACGCCGCGGCTTGCCGCCGGCCTCGCCCCGCGCCTGCTGACGCTCACCGGAACGTTCCTGCGGCCGGCCCGGCTTGCGCTCACCGCGCGAGGCCTGGTCGGGACGCTCGCCGCGCGCCGCACGATCGCCGCGGAACGGCTTGCCATCGGCCTTCTGACCTTCGCCCTGCTGGCGCTGGCCACCTTGCCCCTCGCCCCGTTGTCCCTGCGGCTTGGGACCGCGCGGCTTTTGACCGCGGGGCTTGTGATCCTGGGCATTCTGGCCCTGGGCCCGCTGACCCTGACCTTGGCCCTGATTATTGCGGCTGCGCGAGCGCTTCTTCTTCACCGGCTTGGTGTTGCGGGCTTCCGCGAAGAAATCGGCTTCCTCGCCGACAATCGCCCGCTCGATCTCGACACCGGTGAGTTTTTCGATATCGCACAGATATTCATACTCGGACGGATCGCACAGCGAGACCGCGATACCGGTCTTGCCGGCACGGGCCGTACGGCCGATCCGGTGAACATAGCTCTCCGGAATATTCGGCAGCTCGTAGTTCACGACGTGGGAGACATCGTCGACATCGATGCCGCGTGCGGCAATGTCGGTGGCGACGAGGATTTTCACATGGCCGGACTTGAACCCGTCCAGCGCCTTCACGCGCTGACCCTGGGTCTTGTCGCCGTGGATGGCGGCCGATTTGAGACCGTACTGGACGAGGCTCTTGTTGACCCGGTCGGCACCGCGCTTGGTGCGGGTGAAGACGATCGAGCGCTCGACGGAGCGATCGGACAGCAATTCCAGCAGCAGGTCGCGCTTGGAATCGCGCGGTGTCAGCACCACCGACTGTTCGATCCGCTCGATCGGGCGTGAGGCCGGAGCGACCGAGATCTGCTTGGGATCGGTCAGGAGGTCGTGCGCCAGCGCCTTGATCGGCTTGGGCATCGTCGCCGACAGCAGCGCCGTCTGGCGGTCTTGGGGCAGGCGGGACACGATATCGCGGATCGCCGGGATGAAGCCGAGATCCAGCATCTGGTCGGCCTCGTCCAGCACCAGGGTGCGCACCTGCGACAGGCTCAGAGCGCCGGAGCGCACGAGGTCGAGCAGACGGCCGGGCGTGGCCACGACGACATCGACGCCGCGCGCCAGCATCTTCACCTGCGGACCGATTTTGAGCCCGCCCACGACCAGCGTCGAGGAGACGCGCATGTGCTGGGCATAGCCGCGCAGGTTTTCGAGGATCTGTGCCGACAGTTCGCGCGTCGGCGACAGGATCAGCGCGCGGCAGGTCTTGGGCGCCGGCCGCTTGTTGTTGGCACTGATGGAATGGAGGATGGGCAGCACGAAGGCGGCCGTCTTGCCGGTGCCCGTCTGGGCAATACCGAGCACGTCGCGCCCTTCGATGAGGGCGGGAATCGCTTCGCGCTGGATCGGGGTCGGCTCGTTATAGCCGGCATCTTCAAGCGCGCGGAGAATGGGCTCGGCCAGGCCGAGTTCATTGAACTGTGTCAAAATATATCTTTCATGGGTCCGGAGCGCCGCCAAAGGCCGCGCGCACGAACGAACGGGTTTTCAGTGTGGAAGCCTGCGTAGATCAGCCGCCGTCTTGTCGGCGCCGGCCTGGCGCCAGGGTGGCAATGATCAATACGCGCCCGGCCCGGAACCGGGCCTTTTAAAGGGCGGAAAGTCTCGCCAACGTCTGCAATGCAGCCTCAAGGGACCGACTACTCACCGCAGAACGTAGGCGCTCTTTTTCATGCTTCGGGCGGTTTGGCAAACGAAAACGGCCGCTCCAGGCAGGAGCGGCCGTTTTTCGATCCGTGCACCACATCCCTTGAGTGGGGGAAATGGCGCGAGTGACGGGACTCGAACCCGCGACCTCCGGCGTGACAGGCCGGCGCTCTAACCAACTGAGCTACACCCGCTTGAGCGGCTCGCCGAAGCGAGGTGCGTTGTTTATGAGCAGACCGCGGTCCGGTCAAGCGGCCAATGCAAGCGATCTGCACATAATGCAGCACCTTGTTCAGCCGGCCGCAAAATGACGTTCCGCCCAGGTGCGTGTCACCGCGACGGTCGTGCGGATCAACTGCTCCAGATCGCCCTGTGAAATCACGTAAGGCGGCATGAGATAGACGATATTTCCAAACGGCCGCACCCAGATACCCGCCTCGACAAAGGCCGATTTCAGCGCGTCGGGCTCCGGCAGTCCGGGCATTTCGATGACTCCGATCGCGCCCTGCCAGCGCACATCCACGACACCGGGAATATCGCACGCCTGCGGCAGGAGCGCGGCATAGGCAGCCTCGATCTGTGCCACCTGCTGCAGCCGCGGTTCGCGCTCGAACAGGTCGAGCGAGGCATTCGCCGCCGCACAGGCGGCCGGATTGCCCATATAGGTCGGCCCGTGCATCAGCGCGGCCGAGGCTTCGTCGCGCCAGAAGTGCTCGAACATGCCGCGCGAGGCGATTGCCGCTGCCAGGGGCAGCGTACCGCCGGTGAGCGCCTTGGAGACTGTCATCACATCCGGGACGATTCCCGCCTTCTCGCAGGCAAACATCGTGCCCAGTCGGCCAAAACCGGTCATGATCTCGTCGACGATCAACGGCAGGCCGCGCGCATCGCAGGCCGTGCGGATCGTGCGCAGGGTGTCCGGCGAAAAGAATCGCATCCCGCCCGCCCCCTGCACCAGCGGTTCGGTCACCACGCCGGCAATCTCGTCAGCATGCGCGTCGAGCAGCGCCTCGAATCGCGCCGTGCTTTCGGGGTCTTGCGGCAGGTCGGCGACAATCTGCTGCGGCAGGGAACCCGCAAACAGGCTGTGCATCCCCTCCTCCGGATCGCACACCGACATGGTGGCGATGGTGTCGCCATGATAGCCGCCGCGGAAGCACACAAAGCGCGTGCGGCCGTCGACGCCGCGATTGATCCAGGATTGCACCGCCATCTTCATCGCGATCTCGACCGAGACCGAGCCCGACTCGCAGAAGAAGACATGATCGAGATCGCCCGGCGCCAGCGCCGCCAGGCGCGCCGCCAGCCGTTCGGCAGGTTCGTGCGTCAGCCCGCCCAGCATGACATGGGACAGGCGCTCGACCTGATCGCAAATCGCGCCGACAATATGCGGGTGGCTGTAGCCGTGTACGGTGGTCCACCAGGACGAGACACCGTCGATCAGGCTGCGGCCGTCGGCGAGTTTCAGCCGCACGCCCTCGGCCGACACGACCGGCAGGGCCGGCTGTGCGGTCTTCATCTGGGTGTAGGGCCGCCAGAGATGTCGCCCTTCGGGCTTGAACCCGCCGGGCAACGCAGTTTTCAATGTGTTGGACATGACGGGCGGGCTTTAGCAGGCCTCTCACCCGAACGACAGGCTTGATATGACTTCCGCAGCCGCCTCACTCGAGCGCTTTGCCGCCGACAAGCTCTCCGCGCTGGACCGCAAATCCCTCCGCCGCCGGACGGTGGAAACGCGCCATCGCGACGCGGTCCATGTCGAGCGCGACGGGCGGTCGCTGATCAATGTCTGCTCGAACGATTATCTGGGCCTGGCCCATCACCCCAAGGTGATCGAGGCCGCCCGCGCGGCGACGGCCGAATGGGGTGCCGGCTCCGGCGCATCCCGCCTGGTCACCGGCGGTCACCCGCTTCTATTCCAGCTGGAACGGCGGCTGGCGGCTTTCAAGGGCACCGAGGACTGTATCGTCTTCGGTTCGGGCTATCTGGCCAATCTGGCCATCACGCCGGCGCTGGCGGGACCTGACGATCTCGTCGTGATCGACAGTCTCGCCCATGCCTGTCTGCACGCCGGCGCGCGCCTGTCCCGGGCCCGTGTCGAGGTCTTCCGCCACAATGACATGGGCCAGCTGCGCAGCCTGCTGGCCGAACATCGCGGCGAGGCCCGCCACGCCATGATCCTCACCGATGGCGTGTTTTCCATGGATGGCGATTTCGCCCCCCTGCCGGAGATCCTGGCCCTGGGCGAGGAATTCGACGCCTGGACCCTGGTCGACGATGCGCACGGTATCGGCGTGGTCGGCGGCGGACGCGGTTCGGCCCATGCCTTCGCGCCGCCCGCCGCTGCACCTTTGCAGATGGGCACGCTGTCCAAGGCGATGGGAAGCTATGGCGGCTATCTGTGTGCGTCGGAACGTGTGTGCGAACTCCTGCGCTCGCGCGCCCGGCCACTGGTCTTCACCACCGCCCTGCCCCCGGCCAGCGCCGCCGCAGCGCTCGCCGCGCTCGATCTCATCGCCGCCGATCCCGCGCTGTGCGAACGCCCGCTCGACCTGGCACAGCGCTTTGCCGGCAAGCTGGGCCTTTCCAGACCCGTCTCGCCGGTCGTGCCGGTCATCCTGGGCAGCGAAACCGCCGCCCTCGCCGCCTCCGCGGCCCTGGAAGCCGAGGGCTTTCTGGTAACCGCCATCCGGCCGCCGACCGTGCCGCCGGGAACGGCGCGCCTGCGCTTCACCTTCTCCGCCGCACACGAGGCCGCCGATATCGACCGGCTCGCCGCCGCACTGAAATCCATCCTGCAACAGACGGAGGCCGCCGAGTAATGCGCCCCATTTTCGTGACGGGGACCGGCACCGACGTCGGCAAGACCCACATCCTCTGCGCCATGCTGGAAGCCCATCGCAGGGCCGGCGGAAAGGCGCGCGTCCTCAAGCCGGTGATCTCCGGCTTCGATCCGGCGCAACTCAATGCCACAGATACGATACGCCTGATGCGCGCCAATGGGGCCGAATTGACGGGCGAAGGGGTGCAGTCCGTATCACCCTGGCGCTTCAAGGCCCCGCTCTCGCCCGACATGGCCGCCCGGCAGGAAAACCGCGAACTCGCGATCGACGCCGTGCTGCACTGGTGCCTCGACCAGATCGATCCCGGCATGCCGACGATCGTGGAAGGCGCCGGCGGCGTGATGTCTCCGCTGGCCACAGACGGGCTCAATCTCGACCTGATCCGCGACCTCGACGCGCGGCCGATCCTCGTCGCCGGAGCCTATCTCGGCGCGATCTCGCACACGCTGACGGCGTTGCGTGTCCTGGACGCCCGCTGCACCGTGATCGTCAATGATTTCAACGCTGAACCCGTCCCGGCCCGCGACGTTGCCCGGACCATCCAGCGCTTTGCGCCGCGCGCCGATGTGCGCATCTTCTCCGGCGATGCCAGCGGTCTCGTCGACCTTTTCGCCCTGCCGGAACCGGCGGCAAGCTGATCCTCAGCGGCCCCAACGCGCGCGGAAGCCGCGCTCGTCGACATGGACGAAGGCGCCGTGCCGGGCATTGGGTCCGTATTCGCCCAGGCCACCGGCCAACCAGCTTTCATGGCCCCCGGCCGCCATCTCCTCGACGAGATCGTAGAGCGCCGACGCATCGGCGCGGTCGTGACGCCCATCGCCATTGAGATCGTCCATCACGCCATCGCCATCGGTGTCGATGAAGATATCGGCGGCGCCGCCATAGATGTGGCGGGAATAGCTGCCATTGCCCAGGCCGGCATTGTAGTCCGGCGTGCGATAGCCGCTCATCACGGCGAAGCTGTCGGTGCGCCAGCCGCGGGCATTGGCCGCTTCCAGGATCTGTTCCAGCTTGAGCACGAGGCGTTCGGAAACGACAAGATAGGCCGGACCGTCCTCACCCTCCTGCTTGCACAGGAACTGACCGAGACGGAAGTGAGGCGACAGGGGCAACGCCTCGATGCCGGGAGAGACCTCGACGAAATATTCCGGCGCCCGGTAGGTTTCCAGGCCGAGATAGGGTTCGTCCGGATAGCGGCCGAGGCGATAGCCATTGATCGCGGAATCGCCGGTGTTACGGGCACGCATGACGACGAGATGCAGGCTCATCTGCGCGCCGTCTTCGGCAGTCAGCGTCGTGTGGTGATGACCGGGGGTGTCCGGCGCAGACCATTCGAGCGTCATCGATGCCGGCTCGTCCTGCCAGGCGACAGGCTCGCTGGCCGTCAGCGACAAAGTCTCGCCGGGACGCAGAAAGAGCGTGAACTCGCGATAGTCGATGCCGACCCCGCCGGGCGTGGTCACCGTGAAACCGGTGCGGCCGGGATCGAAACCCGTATCGGGTCTTTCGACCCGGATCGGGGCGGAAGCGACAGCGAGATCCGTCGAAACCTCACGGCTGGTCGCGCTGGGAATTGCGGCGGCTGCCGCTAACAGGAACGTGGTGAACACGCACTACTCCGACACTCTCGAACCTGCTCCCTCAAGTTCGTCGATGATGATCCCGTCCCTGTTATATAGGTCGTCGAGAAAGCGGACGCCAAGGGGGCCCTCGGGCACCACCGTCCAATAGACGACTTCGACCGGTATCCTGTCAGAAAGATCGACGCGGGTTTCCACACCGCCGGCCAGCACCCGGTCGATCCGCTCGGGCGGCCAGTCAGGCAGTCCTTCGGCGACCCAGCGTGCGAGGTCGACCGGCCGGTCGACGCGCATGCAGCCGGAGGAAAATGCCCGCCGCTCCTCCTCGAACAATTGCCGGGTCGGCGTGTCATGCAGGTAGGTATTGTATGGATTGGGGAAGATGAACTTGACCTGTCCCAGCGCGTTCTGCGGCCCCGGCGCCTGGCGCAACCGATAGGGAAAAGCGCTGGCGGGCACGGTATTCCAGTCGATTTCGCCGGGGTCGACCAGATTGCCCTCGCTGTCGAGCACCTGAAAGCCCAGGCGCTGCACCATGTCCGGATCGCGGCGGAAGGCCGGCAATTCGTCGCGGACTGCCAGGCTGTGCGGCGTCTCCCACCATGGGTTGAGAATGAAATAGGCGAGTTGGGCAGAGAAGACCGGCGTCGGCCGCGAGCGCCGGCCGACAATCAGTCTGTGGCGTTGCTCGACCTCTCCCCCGGACCTGGCTTCCAGCAAGAAGTCGGGAATATTGACGCGCAGGAGCCGCCCCTCCCACGATCCGCCCTGCCAGCGCAGGCGTTCGAGATTCGCGGCGATCTGCCGCACCCGGTCTTCCGAAGACACATTCAGCCAGTCGATCGTCTCGGCCCCGGCCACACCGTCGCCATCGAGATGGGCGCGCTGCTGCAACCGCAGCACGGCCGCCGCCATCTCGTCGTCGAACAGGTCGCGCTCGGTCTCGGGCACCAGCCGGAAGACCTCACCCGTTGCTTGCAGCCGCGCCCGCAATTGCGCCACGCGGGGCGACCGGTCACCGGGATGCAGCGCCGCGCCGGGCTCGATCCGCGGCCAGGCCCCCTTGGCGCTCACCGCACGATAATCTGCCAGCGCGGCACGCAGCCGCGCATAGCCGTCATCCCGCGGCGCCAGCGCTTCGAGGCTTTCTGTCACCCGATCATTCTCGAGCGCACTGGCGAGATAGGTGGCAACGTCCAGATCGCGCCGCGGCGCAGACCTGCCCCGCTCGACCGTCTGCGGATCCAGCCGGCCGCGCAGCAAATCATGGGCAAGGTCGAGATAGGCGCGGGTGGCGATTTCATCGAGCCGCCGGTCGGACCGGCGCGGATTGGCCGCTTCGAGCAGATCGAGACCATAGCTGGCCGGATCGAGACCGTGCGAGCCGGCATCGCGCACGGCCTCCAGAAGGGCCTGAAAATGCTTGCGCCTGCGCCACCCCGTCCAGGCCGGCGCATTGTCACGCCCATCGTAGAAGCGCTCGAAGGCGTTGCAGGAAAGGCAGATCCCGCTCTCCGCCTGCGAAGGCGCCTGCGCGAGCTCGTCCCCGGACGCACCGCAGATCGAATTCGCCAGGAACAAGGCCAGAACCAGTTTCACGATCGCTCACTCAAGCTTGTCCGCCGGCCGTTCGGACCGGATGCGCTTCGCACACGATGGTGCGCTGTGCGTTCATGTGGATCAAGGATGGATGGACCGTTTTACCGACGCCGCTTCGCCCCGAATGCGCGTTGCGGGCAGTTTGGCACCCGAGGCCCGCAGGACGAAGTATGGTGGGCGGTGAGGGGTTCGAACCCCCGACCTACTGGGTGTAAACCAGTCGCTCTCCCAGCTGAGCTAACCGCCCGATCCAAGATGAGCCGCGCTTTTAGTCTGCCGCGGCCCTTCGAGGCAAGCGTGCGCTACTTCTGCGCCGCAGCATCGCGGATCAGCGCGCCGATCATCATCGAAGCCTGCTCCAGCGCTTCGGCTGCCGGGTCCTCAAGTGCAGCATTGGGCAATGTCATGGTGACAATACCGTGCACCGACGCCCACAGCGTTCGCGCAGCACGCCGGCGAAAGTCCGGGTCCTCGAACCCCCTGCCCGCCTCCAGCACACCTTCCACGATCCCGAACAGGGCGTCCTCGGTCTCGGTATAGGCTTTCGGTGCAGCGCCGGACTGGCGGCGATTGAAGGACAGGAGAGCCATCCAGCGCGCATTCTGGGTGACGACAAACTCAATATAGGCGCGCGCCAGGACGAGGGCGCGCTCGAACACCGCTTCGGGCGGCAGTCCGGACGCCTCGAGTGCCGAGCTGTGGTGGACCTCGATATCGCGATAGGTGCGCAGATTGAGTTCACGGATCAGGTCGTCGATATCGCCGAACAGCTTGTAGATCGAGCCGACGGACAGGCCTGCCCGCGCCGCAATCGTACGCGCCTGCATGCCCTTGAGACCCTGCTCGGCGAGCAGCTCTCCCGCCGTCAGCAGCGCCTGCTCACGGACTTCCGGCGTCAGGCCGGGCCGCCCCCGGGGACGCGGCCGGGCCGGCGTCGCCTGTTGTGTATCCATACGCACTTCCCGCTCGCAGCGCCAGCCGGCCGCGCCGCGCAGGCGCGTGGCGCGGGCCGACATCATCCAGTCCATGATGGAGGTCATTCGTCTACAGACCATTGAATTCAGACTGGTAGCAAATTTCAACCGGTTTTGCCGCCGCTGCATCATGCACAGCGGCGGCATTCACGGCCCGTGTCGCTATTCGGCAACGGTGACGCGGTCGATGGCATCGGCGGCATAGCAGCCGAGCAGCTTGATCTCGCGGGTATGCTCCTCGATGACGCTCATCGCCTGGCGGACCCGTTCGTCCTCGACATGGCCCTCGACATCCATGATGAACATCTCCTCCCAGGGATTGCCGGCAATCGGGCGGCTTTCCAGCTTGACGATGTTCACGCCCTGGTCGCGGAAACCGGTCAGCGCGTCGACCAGGCAGCCCGGCGTGTCGCGCGTGGTGAACATCATCGACGTCTTGCACTCCACCTCGCGGGTCGGCAGCGTCGCCTTGCGGGCGATCACGATGAAACGGGTGATGTTCTGCTCGTGATCGCCGATACCGCGGGCCAGGATGTCCATGCCGAACAGGCGTGCCGCGTCCTCGCCGGCGACCGCAGCCGCCGTGTCGTCATCCTCCAGCAGACGCTCCAGCGCCCGCGTGGTCGAGGCCGCCATATGCGTCTCCAGCTCCGGGTGGGAGGCGATATAGCGGCGGCACTGGGCCAGTGCCTGCGGGTGGCCGAAGACCCGGCTGATCCGCCCCTGCCCGCTGGCCTTGCCGACCAGGCAGTGATCGACCCGCAGCAGGAATTCGCCGATGATCTGGGTGCGCGAATTGATCAGGATGTCATAGACCTCGTTGATCGAGCCCGTCGTGGTGTTCTCGATCGGCACCACGCCGTAATCGACCTCGGCATTCTCGACCGAGCGGAAGATCGAGACGAAGTCGCGCTTGGGTGACGGCACGACGGTGGCATTGCGGCGCTCGAAGACTTTCTGGGCCGCGATATGGCTGTAACTGCCCGGCCCGCCGAGATAGGCGACGGTGGCCTCGTTGAGATCCTCGTTGCGCATGGAATCGAAGCGCTGGCGCTGGCGGCGGATCGACACCTCGAACAGGGCGTGGAACAGGCTCTCGACCAGTTCGGGCGGCAAACCGTGCGCCTTTGCGCGCGTGAGCGCCTCGCGCAGGACGGCCTGCTCGCGTTCGCGGTCGCGCACCGGCTGACCGCTGGCGGCCTTGGCAGCCTGGATCTCGTCGACCAGTTCCTGACGGCGCGCAATGGCATCGATCAACTGCCCGTCGATCTGCGTAATCTCCGCCCGGATCTCGTCCCGGCTCTTTGTCGTGGTCACGGTCTCACCCTTCCTTTTCACGCAAAAGAAAAGGGCCTCCCCGAGGGGGGAGGCCCTGCAAATCCGGTGCTTTCACACACGTCAGCCGGCCACCGCCCCCTCACGGGTTGCGTTGGTAAAGTAGCCGAAGAAATAGAACGTCGCGAAAGTCATGAAGCGAGAGTGGCGGGGGTTTTGCGCAAGGTCAATGCTCAATTTCCGCATCTGCGTCGTGCGCGTGCAAAAATCTGGCGGCGGTCACGAAAAAGGGCGGCCAAAGCCGCCCTTTTCCTGTCACGCAAAGGCACCATTTGTGCCCGGTAAGGGCAACATCAGTGCGCCATGGGTGTCTCGCCGGTTTCCGTACCGGTCTGCGAGGCCATCGCCGCCAGGGCTGCTTCGTCGGCCTCGGTCCATTCGACCGGCTGCACCGGTTCGGTGAGCGCCAGCTTGAGCACCTCGTCGGCGGTTTCCACCGGGATGATCTCCAGCCCCTGTTTCACATTGTCCGGGATCTCGGCGAGATCCTTTTCATTGTCCGTGGGGATGAGCACCGTCTTCACACCGCCGCGCAGCGCCGCGAGGAGTTTCTCCTTCAGACCGCCGATCGGCAGGACCCGGCCGCGCAGGGTGATCTCGCCGGTCATGGCGATATCCTTGCGTACCGGAATACCGGTCAGCACCGAGACGATGCCCGTCATCATGCCGATACCGGCCGAAGGACCGTCCTTCGGCGTGGCGCCCTCGGGGACGTGGACGTGGATGTCGGACGAGCGGAACACGGTCGGCTTGATGCCGAGCGAAGGTGCCCGCGACTGCACGAAGGAATTCGCAGCCGAGATCGACTCCTTCATCACGTCGCGCAGATTGCCCGTCACGGTGAACTTGCCGCGGCCCGGCATGCGCACGGCCTCGATGGTCAGCAGGTCGCCGCCGACTTCGGTCCAAGCCAGCCCGGTGACGACACCGACCTGGTCTTCCTTGTCGGTCTCGCCGAAGCGGAATTTCCGCACGCCCGCGAAATCGCCCAGATTGTCCGGCGTCACGGTGACGCTGTCGGCCTTGCCGCTCTGGATCTGGCGCACGGCCTTGCGGGCCAGGTTGGCGATCTCGCGCTCGAGATTCCGCACGCCCGCCTCGCGGGTATAGTAGCGGATCAGGTCGCGCAGGGCCGCCTCTTCCAGCGTGAAGTCCTTGTCGCGCAGGGCGTGATTGGACTTCTGCTTGGGCAGGAGGTGACGCTTGGCGATCTCGACCTTCTCGTCCTCGGTGTAGCCGGCGATCCGGATGATCTCCATCCGGTCGAGAAGCGGCTGCGGCAGGTTGAGCGTGTTCGCGGTGGTCACGAACATGATGTCGGACAGGTCGTAATCGACTTCCAGATAATGGTCGTTGAAGGTCGCGTTCTGTTCCGGATCGAGCACTTCCAGGAGGGCCGAGGCCGGATCGCCGCGATAATCGGCGCCCAGCTTGTCGATCTCGTCCAGGAGGAAGAGCGGATTGGCGGACTTCACCTTCTTCATCGACTGGATGATGCGGCCCGGCATGGAGCCGATATAGGTGCGCCGGTGGCCGCGGATCTCGGCCTCGTCGCGCACGCCGCCCAGCGACATGCGCACGAAGTCGCGGCCCGTCGCCTTGGCGATCGAACGGCCCAGCGAGGTCTTGCCGACGCCGGGCGGGCCGACGAGGCACAGGATCGGACCGCGCAGCTTGCGGGTGCGCGACTGCACGGCGAGATGCTCGAGAATGCGTTCCTTGACCTTCTCCAGCCCGTAATGATCGTCCTCGAGCACGCCCTCGGCGCGCTCCAGATCGTTCTTCAGGCGTTTGCGCTTGTTCCAGGGCAGCGCCAGGATCCAGTCGAGATAATTGCGCACCACCGCGGCCTCGGCGGACATCGGGCTCATCTGACGCAGTTTCTTGAATTCGGCGTCGGCCTTGGCGCGCGCTTCCTTGGGCAGCTTGGCCTCGGTCAGGCGCTGTTCCAGCTCGGCGAGTTCCTCGCGGCCGTCATCGCCCTCACCCAGCTCGCGCTGGATCGCCTTCATCTGCTCGTTGAGATAATACTCGCGCTGGGTCTTCTCCATCTGGCGCTTCACGCGCGAACGGATTTTCTTCTCGACCTGCAGCACGCCGATCTCGCCTTCCATCAGGCCGAGCACACGCTCCAGCCGGTTGGCGACATCGGGTTCTTCCAGCAGCGACTGCTTCTCGTCGATCTTGACGGCCAGATGGGCCGAGATGGAGTCGGCCAGCTTGCCCGGCTCCTGGATCTGCGACAGCGAAGCCAGCGCTTCCGGCGGCACCTTCTTGTTCAGCTTCACATAGTCTTCGAACTTGGCCGCGACGGTGCGCATCAGCGCTTCCAGCTCGGACTCGTCGCCGGAATCCTCGGCCACGGGTTCGCAGACGGCTTCGTAATAATCCTCACGCGGCGTATAGCCGGTGATCTCGACGCGGACGCCGCCTTCCACCAGCACCTTAACCGTGCCGTCGGGCAGTTTCAGCAATTGCAGGACAGAGGCGACCACACCGGTGCGATGGATCGCATCCGGCGCCGGTTCGTCGTCCGCGGCATTGCGCTGGGTGGCAAGCAGGATCTGCTTGTCCGCCTTCATCACCTCTTCCAGCGCCTTCACCGACTTCTCGCGCCCCACGAAAAGGGGAACGATCATGTGGGGGAAAACCACAATGTCGCGCAGCGGCAGAAGCGGAAGTGTCTTCGTATTGGACATGCTTACTCCATGCGCGCCCGGTACAGGGGCGCGTGCAGATCTCGTTGGATCTTTCTATCGATACGGGACGGCCGGCAAGCGCTCCCGGTCTTGCCCGACGCGTCCCACCTGGATCATGAAGTGGCGATCGCGATCGCCGATTTCAAGCGTCCTCAAGCACCCGTACGCTTGTCGTCCTTGCGCTCGGCATAGATGAAGAGCGGTTTGGCATTGCCCTCGACGACTTCCGCGTTGACGACAATCTCTTCCACGCCTTCCAGGCCCGGCAGGTCGAACATCGTTTCCAGCAGGATGCCTTCCATGATCGAACGCAGGCCGCGAGCCCCGGTCTTGCGCGCGATCGCCTTGTGCGCCACCGCCTTGAGTGCATCCTCGGTGAAGGTCAGGCCGACGCCTTCCATCTCGAACAGGCGCTGATACTGCTTCACGAGCGCATTCTTCGGCTCGGTCAGAATCTGCACCAGGGCGTCCTCGTCCAGGTCTTCCAGGGTCGCGATGACCGGCAGACGGCCGACGAATTCCGGGATCAGGCCGAAACGCAGCAGATCGTCCGGCTCCACCTCGCGCAGGATATCGCCCGTGCGGCGGTCGTCGCTTTCACGCACATCGGCGCCGAAGCCGATGGCCGAGCCCTTGCCGCGCTGGGAGATCACCTTGTCGAGACCGGCAAAGGCGCCGCCGACGACGAAGAGGATATTGGTCGTGTCCACCTGCAGGAATTCCTGCTGGGGATGCTTGCGGCCGCCCTGCGGCGGCACGGAGGCGACCGTGCCTTCCATGATCTTCAGCAGCGCCTGCTGCACGCCCTCGCCCGATACGTCGCGCGTGATGGACGGGTTGTCGGACTTGCGGGAAATCTTGTCGATCTCGTCGATATAGACGATGCCGCGCTGGGCCCGCTCGACATTGTAGTCGGCCGACTGCAGCAGTTTCAGCACGATGTTCTCGACATCCTCGCCGACATAGCCGGCTTCGGTCAGCGTCGTCGCATCGGCCATGGTGAAGGGCACATCGAGGATGCGCGCCAGCGTCTGGGCCAGCAGCGTCTTGCCGCAACCGGTCGGACCGATCAGCAGGATGTTCGACTTGGCCAGTTCCACGTCGGAATTGGCCGAGGCGTGGTTGAGACGCTTGTAGTGATTGTGCACGGCCACTGCGAGCACGCGCTTGGCATGCGCCTGGCCGATCACGTAGTCGTTCAGGACGTTGAAGATTTCCTGCGGCGTGGGCACGCCTTCCTTGGACTTCACCAGCGAGGACTTGTTCTCCTCGCGGATGATGTCCATGCAGAGCTCGACGCATTCATCGCAGATGAACACGGTGGGCCCGGCAATCAGCTTGCGCACCTCATGCTGGCTCTTTCCGCAGAAAGAACAGTAGAGGGTGTTCTTCGACTCGCCGTCTCCGCCCGTCGTCTTACTCATGACCGCTCCAATTCAACCCGCAGGTCCCGGCAATTGAATGGTATCATTACGATACCATACCGGCATTTGTCCCGCCTCGCATCCAGTCCTGAGCAAAATCAGGGCCGAACTTTAGCGAAAGGTTTCCGTCACTGTGCATTCGATCACATGGGCGCGGCATGGATCAAGCTTCAACCGCGCCCGGCAATCATGCCCTAGCCGGACTTGCCTTCGCCTTCATCCTCGCTGCGACGCGTAAAGACCTCGTCAATGAGGCCGAATTCCTTGGCCTCGTCCGCCGACATGAAGTTGTCGCGGTCGAGGGCCTGTTCAATCTCGTCATAGGTGCGGCCGGTGTGGTGCACATAGATCTCGTTCAGCCGGCGCTTGATCTTCTGGATGTCCGCCGCATGCCGCTCGATGTCCGAGGCCTGGCCGCGGAAACCGCCGGAGGGCTGGTGCACCATGATCCGCGCATTCGGCGTGGCGTAGCGTTTCTTGTCCTCGCCTGCCGTCAGCAGCAGCGAGCCCATCGAGGCGGCCATGCCGATACACATGGTGGAGACCGGGCAGCGGATGTGCTGCATCGTGTCGTAGATCGCCAGGCCGGCCGAGACCACGCCGCCGGGCGAGTTGATGTACATCGAGATTTCCTTCTTCGGATTTTCCGATTCAAGGAAAAGCAGCTGGGCGACGATCAGGCTCGCCATATGGTCCTCGATCGGACCGGTGACGAAGATGATGCGCTCCTTGAGAAGCCGCGAATAGATATCGAAGGAGCGTTCGCCCCGGCTGGTCTGCTCGACGACGATCGGAACCAGATTCATCGTCCTGTCCTGGGGATCATGCATGTCGCGCTCCTTGGGGTTCCGGCAGCCGGTCGGCGCCGATTCTCGTCAGACGGGATTGGTCAAATATTGCGGTGCTCGCTCCGGCGTGCAAGGCAGACGCTGCACACGCCTGTGCGAATTCCCGCAACGGCACACAAAATTGCACCCGAAAACGAAAAGCGCCGGCGTCCTG